>NZ_JAUMKC010000021.1 GCF_030519355.1 Mucilaginibacter sp. L3T2-6 | reverse complement strand
TAGAATCTGTATTATTATCTTTATACAATATCCTACTCTCTTGACTCTTTCCATTCAACCAGGCTCGGTTGAACTTCCTTTTAACTTAACAGTCTCCCGACCGTTTCGCTACATGATTATCTATTTCTTATAAGAACTTATTCGCCTTTCTATCACAGTCCGGCTATATGTTTTAGCGATTTACATCGCCTTAACTTTTCAATGTTTATACTGAAAATCGCTTTCAGTATTTTTCGCTTTTCAGCGCCCCTTCGTTTTGGGACTGCAAAGGTGCGAACCTTTTTTCAATTTCGCAAATTTTATTTTTTATTTTTTATTTGCGTTTTTCGCCCGCCTTATCACTTTTCTCTCCTCGTTTGCGGGCTGCAAAGATGCAACTTCTTTTAATTTCTGTCAAGTGTTATTTTCACTTATTTTTCAGATTAAATTTCTGTTGCTGAATTTCAAATAACGCCCCCTCTTTTTCTCAAGCGGGCCGCAAAGATACGCAGGTTTTTAGTTTATCCAAACGATTATCAAAAATAATAAATTGTGTACTTGTAACACTTTGCAAATGAGGAAGAAAAAATGAGTGGGCAGTCGCGAAGATAATCAGGAGGCAGCAATTGCTGCTAAAGTTTAAAGCGTAACCTGTTTACTCCTTCTTAAAAAATTGCCTTTATATTTACAGGATTATATTCAATCGCATGGAAAGTTTAGCCGAAAACTATCTCGCAAGCATCAAAAAGCAATTCTGTTACTATAAATCTGTTGGCGACAAGGCTATTGAAAGAGTTAGTGAAGAACAACTGCATTGGAGTTACAATGACGACTCGAATAGTATCGCCGTTATTATAAAGCATATTGCAGGCAATTCTATTTCGCGCTGGACAGATTTTTTAACCAGCGACGGCGAGAAGTCATCCCGTAACCGCGACGATGAGTTTGAAGATACCGCAGTATCAAAAGAAGAATTAACAGCGCTATGGGATGAAGGCTGGGATTGCTTATTCAACGCCATTAACCCGCTTACTGCTGACGACCTGTTACGCACCATATATATCCGTAACGAAGCACATACGGTAGCCGAGGCGATCAACCGGCAATTAGCCCATATCCCCTATCACATAGGGCAGATCGTTTATATTGCAAAAATGGTTTCTACTGACGGATGGCAATCGCTCACCATCCCGAAAGGAAAATCGAAGGAGTTTAACGCGATGAAAAGGTCATAGTTGATGGTTCATAGTTCATAGCCGAAAAATTGCATCCGCCATGAACTATGAACCATCATCCACATGCTATTTAAGCTTAAATACAGTATCCATATTTTCGTTATCGTAGGCGCTCACCTTCATGTCAGTTATTATGCCGGTTTTCAGGCTGTAAACCCAACCGTGCACGCCTAACTTCTGCCCGTTCTTCCACGCATTTTGAACAATCGAGGTCTTGCAGAGATTATAAACGCTTTCAATTACATTCAATTCAACAAACCTGTTCCCCCGCTCAGTAGCATCGTCAATGGAATCCAGTTCCTCCTTGTGCAAACGGTAAACGTCCTTTATATGGCGCAGCCAGTTATCAATTAAGCCGACCTGTTGGTTACCCATTGCCGCTAAAACGCCGCCGCAACCATAATGTCCGGTCACCACCACATGTTTCACCTTCAATACGTTAACAGCATAGTCAAGCACCGAAAGCATATTCATGTCTGAGTGTACTACCATGTTGGCGATATTACGATGCACGAATATTTCGCCTGGGGGCATGTTGGTGATCTGGTTTGCGGGTACGCGGCTGTCTGCACAACCTATCCATAATACCGGCGGAGATTGCCCTGCCGCCAGTTTCTCGAAATACTGAGGGTCGGAGTCTAACGTATCCTTAACAAATTGCTTGTTGCCTTCGAGTAAGCTATGATAAAGCTCATCGGTTGCTTGCTGAAAATTATCTTCTGTTGGGCACATAATGTTTTATGGGTGATGTTAATGTTATTGCAAAAGTATAAAGTTATATCCAAACCGCTGCCGGCAGTCTTATTATCCTGTTAACAGCGGCTAACCGTTCATATTAAACAGTTTTGCCAGCCTGTGCAGCGCCACTTCGGAAATATCATAATATAGTATAGTCAGCAGAATAAGCGGCACAAAGTAAAATATAGTAAAACCTATCATATCAAATGCAAGTCCGCCCAGTACAGCTCCGCCGATATAAAAACCCAAAATAGTTAACCTGATGTATATTTTATTTTTAACCATTGTTGTTTTTTCTGATTTAGGGTGAAACCACTCGGCAATGTCTCCGCCCAGGTCGGTAAACAAACCGGTGAGGTGCGAAGTTTTGATAAGTCCGCCGGATATGATGGAAACCAGGCTGTTTTGCAGGCCCATCGAAAAAATTATGGCGCCGATAACTATTTCACGCTCCAGTTGTGTCTGATCATAAAAGTGATGCCCGTAGATGGCTACAAATAATAACACCACGATTTCGATGATAACCGGCGCCGCGTGCGCTTTGTAATTGCTGGTATGTTTTAGGGATTTTACTATAAAACTCGAAAGGAACGCTCCGAAAAAGAACAGCAGTAACCAAATGAGGAATACAATGATCTCGCGGTAGTTTTGTTCCACAATGTGTTTGGCCAGGTTCGCTACGTGCCCGGTTATATTGGTGGTAAACGCCAAAAAGGCTATCATACCAGCAATATTGGTAACGCCGGACACAAATGCGGTAGATGAAGCCAGCATGAGGTTCTCTTTTAATGTGCGCTCTTCTTTAGCTTGCCTTAACATGGCGGCAAGATAATGCAAACGCGCCTACTGCCCAAATGTTAAATAATGTTATTGCTTTCCGTTAAATATAGCTTTAAGGTATATTTACACATGCTAAAAAATCTATTAGGTATTTTTTTTTGTTTTTTGGGAATAGCGGCAGCCAGTGGCCAGACACTTTTCAGCGGGCGGGTATTGGAAGACAAAACACGTATAGTCTTACGTTCGGTAAGGATTGAAAACTTAAGCAGCAAGCTTAAGACCATAACCGACGACCGAGGCCAGTTTGCGATTGTAGCCAAACCCGGAGACTTATTGGTTTTCAACTCATTTTCTTACCTGCCGGATACCGTGCTGATAACCGATATGCATTCACGCGAAATATTTATGGTGCCAAAAAGTACCATGCTGAACCAGGTAAATGTTACAGAAAGCTCGGGTGCAAAGGTAAATCCAAATGCAGTTCAGTATTACGACCCGCAATTTCATGGGCAGCCGGTAGTTTACACCCGTGATAACAAAATGAATTATACCGGCGGCATTACTATAAGGCTTCATTATTGGTCGAAAGATGAAAAGCAGAAACGAAAGGCTGCCATGTCGGCAAAAGAACGAGAGATAAGCGAACATATCAGCGCTGTGTTTACACCGGCGAACATCAGTCAATACGTCCCTTTAAAAGGTACGGATATGGATGATTTCCTGTTGTTATATACGCCCGACGTAAAAGAATATACCGATAAGCGTTTTGAACTTGTGCCCTACCTGAGCGCCTGTTACCAAAACTGGCAAAGGCTAACTCCGGAACAAAAGAAGGCCGGGAATGTACCATTTGGGAAAGAGCCGGAAAGTAACTGATGGTTTAAAAAGTTGTAATAATTGTAAGGTTGTAGATGTTGTTGAATAGCTGATTTTAAAATCACCGCAACATTTACAATTGTTACAACCAATCACTTTCTTTTGGCGCTATCTGCTTTTGCCTTTGCCCTGTTTTTAAAAAAGCCCTTTAACAAGAAATTATGCTGAGCAGCCTCCAGGTCATCATTTAGTTTAATAGAGCTTTGTTGCAGATAATTCAGCGTACTGCGGATCTGGTCAGCAGCTTTGGGGTCGTTTAGCAAAACGCCTACTGCATTATCCTTGGCATTAAGGCGGCTGCTTGCTTTATTTAAGTTTTCGGTGAGGGTTGATGCACTTGCTGCGGCCTGCTGTAATTGAATGACCGAAGCCTTGATGCGGTTGAACACCACGGTATCCGTCAGCACCTGATCAGCAAAGCCCCCTTTGGTGTTCATCTTCTGGCTGAATGCATCCAGCTGAACCGCAAGATGTGCCGCACTTGACGTAGCCGCCTGCAGGTTAGCCATGGAGCGGCGCAATTGTTCTCCCATCAGGCTATCGGCCAGCAAGGTGCCTACGGTACCTTTACCCTGTAATATTTTATGGCTTAACAGCTTAAAATCACTGGTGATGGCCAGCAGGTTTTGATTGTTGCTCTGCAGGGTTTTCATAATATCGTCAGTCGAGGTAATTTTTTCCGCCTCTAAAACAGCTCCATTTTCAATTTGCGGCGCCTGTGGGTTACCCCCATCTATTACAATGAGTTTGTTGCCTATAAACCCGTCAGACCCGATACGAACGCCTGCATTGCGGTGGATATATTGCTGAACATTTTGGTCTATCTTCATCCGCACATCAACCTGCGAAGTACCAACGAAATGAATGTTGGTTATGGTACCCACTTTAACGCCCGAGAACCAAACATCATTCCCTTTTTTTAAGCCGGCCACATCATCAAATATGGCGCTTATGGTTATGCTCCTGGCAAAACTTTTCTGTTCGCCACCAAGGGTAAATACCCCGATCATAAATATAATGAGGCCCAGCGATAAAAATATCCCAACTATTATTGCCCTTCTGTTTTCTGTTGCAGCCATGATATGTGCGTAAAATCTATTGTATAAAGTTGTAGTCGTAAAATGGTTTTACCCGTTCGTCGTTCGTATCGAACACCTCATCGAAAGTGCCTACCCGCCTGAATTGTCCGTCGAGCAGCATTGCCACCCGATCGCCCGTTTCCTTTGCACAGGTAAGGTCGTGCGTAATGATGATAGATGAGGTATGATATTGCTGCTGTACCTGGTTAATCAGCTCGTTGATGTCGGTGCAGGTAATCGGATCGAGGCCCGCTGTAGGCTCGTCATACAGCATAATTTCGGGGTTCAGTATAAGCGTGCGTGCAATGCCTATACGTTTACGCTGCCCGCCCGACAGTTCAGACGGCATCTGGTTAATGGCCTGTAACAGCCCAACAGACTCCAATACCTCGTGGACAGCTTTATCTATTTCTTTCCTCGTGATGCCTTTGCGGTTGCGCACTAACGGAAATTCCAGATTCTTCCGCACGGTCATGCTATCATACAAAGCACTGTTCTGAAATGAAAAACCAATGCGGATACGAAGTTCCTGCAACTCTTTATCGCTTATTTCAGTAACCTCTTTTCCCAGTACATTTATAGTTCCGGCATCGGGTTTTAACAAACCCGAAACCAATTTTATCAAAACCGATTTACCGGTGCCCGAGCGGCCCAGCACCACCAGGTTTTCGCCCTGGAAAAGGTCGAGGTCGATACCCCGCAACACGGCATAGTCCTCAAAGGCTTTTTTTACCCCGCGTATTTTTATCACCGGGTTATTGTAGTCGATATGTGCTTTGGGTTTCTGCATAAAAATCAACGGAAATTACCGGTTATCTGCACTATTATTACTTCTTCTATAAATACCAGGAACATGGCTGTTACTACGGCGCCATTTGCAGCTTTGCCTACGCCTTCAGTTCCTTTATTTGAATAATACCCCTGGTAGCAACCTACAATACCTATAGTAAAGCCAAATACTATAGATTTAATGAGCGATGCGGTAAAATCCAGGAACTCCAGCGGCTTAAACACCTCCTGCATAAACGCACTCCAGCTGGTACCTTCGTTTTGCGCAACATTCAGGTAGCCGCCAAAAAGGGCGATAAAACCTGTATAGGTAGCAAGAATAGGGATAGTAATAGTGGTGGCCAGCACCCTGGTGCAAACCAAAAATTTAAATGGCTTGGTACCGGATACTTCCATCGCGTCTATTTGCTCAGTAACCCGCATGGAGCTTAATTCAGCACCGATGCTCGATCCAACTTTCCCCGAGGCTATTAATGCGGTAACCAATGGGGCCAATGCGCGCATTATAGCTATGGAAACCAACTTGGGTATCCATGATTGTGCGCCAAATTCGAGCAGCGACGGACGGGATTGCTTGGTAAATATAAACCCGACAATAAAACCTGTTACCGTTATCAGCGTAAACGAACGCACCCCAACTTCGTAACATTGCCTTACAATCTCCTTAAATTCAAACGGCGCAACAAAGGCCTCCCGAAAAAAACGGAGGATAAAAAGATGGATATTGTAGACGCTTTTAAAGAAATCGGAAAGTTTCCGGCTTAACTTCGAGCGTTTTTTTGTTACGGCGGGCGATGTGCTGTTGGCTTGCTCCATTAATTGCGATAGTAATAAATACCGTTTTTTCACTGACACTACAAACAACCGTGCAGGATGTTTGGTAATCAAAAATGACGGCCGGCTTTAAGAATTTTCAATCAATTTTATAAAGCCTGGAAGTCCCCGGCAAAATGTAATAAAGTATTACAGCTATTACCGGGTAAATTATTAAGTAAGTGTAAATTAAACCATTCAAAAATATGCAAGGGTTAAACTTAAATTAAGAAATGTAAAATAACGCCATACCCTACTTCTTAATTCAAATTACTTTTGACATACATTTTTTAATAACCAATTAGTTTTGCTAATAAAACAAACAGGCGCCGGCAAAGTTAAAACATTATTTCTTGTCATGTTTGCAGGCGAACAACCATCGTTCCATAGCTGTTGAAACCATGTTTCAATTTTGGGTGCAAACCTAAGGCTTAATTACTGCAAAAAGTATATTTCAGTTTGAAATTTACATCCATAAATTGTAAATTTTGCTACCGGCGCTGTTCATACACCTGTCTGGCAGGCTTTTCAAACACCCAAAACAATCGTTTCAATCACATCCTTTGGTATGGCAACGGGTTACTTCATAACTCATAACAGTCTTTAGCGGCTTCAATAATATTATACCCGGGGTTCACATTTCAGCATTTATTTGCTACCTTGCATTAGCCTATAATTAAATTCGGAACAATGGAATTTTTAAAGACAATATGGGATGAGATCACCGGATTTTTTAGCTTCGGTGGTTTATACGATATATTGAAATCTGGCAATTACGCCGATTTGTTAACCTATCATGGCGTAACCCAGATCCTCGCTCCTTTTATACCTGTAGTGCTCGTTCTCGAGATCATCAGGGCAGCGTTTTTTAAGCGCTTCAAGGTTATCGACTATAAAATTTCATTTTTCACTTATGTTTTAAATGCGTTTGCTGGCCGCGTTATTTCAATTGGGCTGGTAGTGTTTTGCATCAAATATTTTGGCAGGTTCGCCATCATGAAAACCGACTTTACATGGTATTGGTTTATTTATAGCTATATCATCTGGGAATTTTCGCATTTTATTTATCATTACCTGGCACATAAAGTACGTATCCTGTGGTGTCTCCATTCTACCCACCACGCGCCGGCAAACATGAACCTTTCGGTAACTTACGCGCACTTTTTCCTGGAAGGACCTTATGCTGATTTTATCCGTACTACCATCTGTATTTTGCTTGGGGTTAACCCGGCAGTGCTGTTTGTAATTATGTTTGTAGATGGTACCTGGGGCGGATTTATCCATATCGGTGAAAATATTTACAAGGATGGCCGCTTCGGTTTTCTTAATAATATCCTGCTTACCCCATCGCATCATAGGGTACATCATGCGAAAAATCCGTTGTATATGGATACCAACTTTTGCAACCTGCTGAACATTTGGGATAAAGTATTTAAAACCTATCAGCCCGAGGATAAAAGTATCGCTATAGAATACGGCATTACCCGCCCGATGAAACCACATAGCTTTCTGGATGCTTATTTCGGAGAAATCGTCGCTTTAGCAAAGGACGTTTACAGAGCTCCCGGCATTGTGAACAAGTTTCTTTACATCGTTATGCCTCCGGGCTGGAGCCATACCGGTGATCATAAGACCTCTGCTGTGGTTAGAAAGAAATATTTTGAGGAAGAAAACAAAGAGCAAATAAAACCTTCGGCCCAATTGGCGGAGGCATAGTAATTAACCTGCCTGCATTTTATACAGTTTCCTTATTATGCTGATCTGCCCCCGGTGATAGATCTCATCTTCGGCCATGTGGTATAACACCCAGGCAAGGTTGCAGCCCGTTTCTTCATCATAATCTTCTATACGACGGGTAAAGTCTTCGTGATTAAGTTTAGCCAGGGCGCTTAGCATTAGCTCCCTTGATTCGGTAAGTTGGTTGATATACACTTCGAATGGCTGTTTGTTAATCAGTTTGGGCAGGTGTATGCCCATATCAAGCGCCGGCAGCAACTGAGCGTTTTCCTCATCAGTTAGTTTTCTGCCTTCAACAAACTCTATCCTGAAATAGTTCTCGATAGCTATAATGTGAGCCAGCAAAGCGCCAATGGTATTCCAGCCATCCTGGTATTGCCAGTCCAGTTCAGGTACAGACAAGTTTTTAAGTGATAGAATGGTAGTTGTACGCGTGTCCTGCAGGATGCCGCATATATAATCCAGCGAGTGGTCTGCCAGTTGGCCGAATTTGATATGCAATGTTCTTTTTAGCATATTGATTTCTCTGGAGATGTATTGCTATGGCTGTAGAAAAAAGCGGCGGCCCGTGCAATTCCCTTACTTCGTAGGGTGGATGGAGGGGTTTCGCGAACTATTCATTCCAACCATCCAAGGTCAAAACCCTTAGGAAGCTTTATAGTGCTGTTATTTTTTATGATTTTCAGGTATCAAAACTTCAACTTACCTTAACACCTCCTGCATATGAGAAACCCCACTTTCTATTCCTTATACAATTTGGTTCAACACCAAAACCCCTGCCAGGCCGATAAGCGAGACCATAGTCTCCATCATTGTCCAGGAGCGGATGGTATCTTTGATAGATAAGTTAAAATATTCCTTAAACAGCCAGAAGCCGCCGTCATTAAGGTGTGAGCAGGCCAGGCTGCCCGCGCCTACGGCAAGCACCATCAGGTTTGGGTTAATTGTCGGGTCTTTCGTCACCATAGTTGAAACAATACCTGCTGCAGTTAAACCTGCCACTGTGGCCGAACCCAGGCTTATCCGAATAATAGCGGCAATCAACCAGCCTAAGATCAGCGGCTGCATGTGGAAACTCTTTAAAACGTCGGCTATCTGATTATTCGCGCCGCTGTCGGTAAGCACAGCCTTGAACGCGCCGGAGCCGCCTACTATCAGCAAAATAAGCGACACGTCTTTTATGGCATGACTGTATATACCGCCAAGCTCTTTCATGGTTTTGCCTTGTTTTAGCCCCAGCGTAAATGTTGCCACAATAAGCGATGTAAGCATTACAATCGGCGTTTCGCCAATGAAGGCAATAAGTTTGTGAATAGTATTTTCGCTATGGTCGATGTTGAGATATAATGTGGTTCCCATTATCAGCATAACCGGTAATAGTGCGGTAAAAAAACTGGTAAATGCACTGGGCAGCTTATCATCGGGAATTTCATCAGCCATAAAGGTTTTTAGCGGCTGTGAATCAATTTTTTTAAGTGTCCGGGCGAAAACTGGACCCGCCAGCGTGATAGCAGGAATGGCCAGTATAATACCATACATTAATGTTGTCCCCATATTAGCGTTAAACTTAAGAACAAGTGCAGATGGAGACGGGTGCGGCGGTAAAAAACCGTGCGTTACCGATAAGGCCGCGAGCATAGGCAAGCCAATAAATACCGGGTGCAGCTTGTATTTATAAACAACCGAAAATATGAGAGGTACCATTAACACGAAACCTGTTTCGTAAAACAATGGTATACCTATAATAAAACCTGCAACTACCAACGCCCATTGTATGTATTTTACACCGAAGCCATTCACCAGTACTTCGGCAATTTTTTGGGCTGCACCGCTGGCAGCTACCAGTTTGCCTATCATGGCGCCAACGCATATAATAACAGATATGGCGCCAAGCGTTTCGCCCAATCCGCGCTGTACAGATTTGGTAACCGAATTAAGCGGGATACCCAGCAACAGCCCCGCTGTAATTGAAACGATAAGAAAAGCTACGAAAGGGTTTACCTTTATCCAGCTAACTAATAAAACCAGCAGGATAATGCAGAAGAGAATAGTAAGTAAAATCATGGGTTCTCGCAGGTTTACAACAGCGTTAAAAATGCAGTTGCGGCTTATGCAACTAAAGTAGCAACATTATTCGGATTTGAAATTTTTGCGCGACAAAAACTTTGTACTTTCGCAATGCCATGACCCGCAAACGTTACATCTTTCTCGTACTGATATTAGGCTCGCTTACGGCCCTCGGGCCTTTTTCTATCGATATGTACTTGCCCGGTTTCCCGGCCATTGCAAAAACACTGCATACAACCACGGCACAGGTGTCCCTCACTCTGTCGGGTTACTTTATTGGTATTTCGGTGGGTCAGCTTTTATATGGGCCGCTGCTCGACAGGTTTGGGCGCAGAAACCCATTATACTTCGGCCTGGGCTTATATATCGTGGCATCCATATGCTGTTTTTTTGTACAGTCTATCGAACAACTTATTGTACTCCGGTTTTTTCAGGCAGTGGGTAGCTGTGCAGCGTCGGTTGCCGCGATCACTACCGTCCGCGATGTTTTCCCGGTGAAAGATAATGCACGGGTGTTTGCACTGCTGATATTGGTATTAAGCGTTTCGCCCATGCTGGCGCCAACTATCGGCGGCTATGTAACCACCTACTGGGGCTGGCGGTTTATATTTTTGATATTAACCTGTATAGCTGTGTTAATGCTGCTTATGGTAATTTTCTTTTTGCCCGAAAATTACCGGCCTGATAAATCCTATTCGCTAAAGCCCCTGCCGATTATCAATAGTTTTTGGTCGGTAATGAAGCAGCCGCAATTTTATACTTACGCTTTGTGCGGCGCCACGGCATTTTCTTGTTTGTATACCTACCTGGCCTCATCGCCAATCGTATTTATGGAACTGTACCATGTAAAAAGCCAGGTTTACGGCTGGATATTTGCACTGTTGGCTGCCGGATACATTGGCTCGAGCCAGCTTAATGGGGTACTTACCCGGAAGTATCAGAGCGAGCAAATCGTAAAATTCAGCCTGCCCGCATTGGCCGTGGTAACGCTTTCTTTTTTAGCCGGTTCAGCAGCTAACGTACTTGGCCTTTACGGAACCATCATCATGGTATTTTTGCTGCTGTGCATGGTAGGCATTACCTATCCCAACACCTCGGCATTATCGCTGGCGCCGTTCGCAAAAAATACCGGCACTGCGGCCTCGCTTATGGGGGCGCTGCAAATGTCGGCGGGTACACTGGTATCTGTATTGGTAAGCCTTTATAAAAGCCACAGTACCATCCCTATGTCCGGCCTTATGGCCACGGCCGCGCTGCTTGCCCTTCTTATCTTAACAGCCGGCCGGAAAAACATTACTAAGCCTGCCGGCACCAAAGCTGACGATAGTGCGGGAGTTCATTAATTCCCCTTTTAGGGGGTTAGGGGGCTTAACTTCCCAATACCTCGTCAATTATTCCAAACTCCTTCGCTTCCGAGGCGATCATCCAAAAGTCGCGGTCGGACACTTTATGGATAGTGTCATATTCCTGACCGGTGTGTTTTACGTAGATCTGGTATAGTTCCTTTTGCACTTTTAAAACTTGTTTAGCAGTTATTTCAATGTCGGATGCCGGGCCTTGTACGCCGCCGAGAGGTTGATGCATCATAATGCGCGAATGCGTTAAGGCAGCCCGTTTGCCCGCTGCACCCGCACACAGCAAAACCGAAGCCATAGAAGCGGCCATTCCAGTACAAATTGTCGCCACATCCGGGCCGATCAGCTGCATCGTATCGTAAATACCAAACCCGGCATACACCGAGCCGCCAGGTGAGTTAATATACATCTGTATATCTTTTTTTGCGTCGATAGATTGGAGGAACAATAGCTGTGCTTGTATGATGTTAGCAACATTATCATCAACAGCGCTGCCAAGGAATATGATGCGGTCCATCATCAGGCGCGAGAATACATCCATTTGCGATACGCGCAGCTCGCGCTCTTCCATAATATAAGGCGTTTGGGCTACAAGTACGCTACTGTTCTCGACGGCAGAAATGTAGTTATCAAGCGGCTGGGTTTTTACATAGCAGTGGCCCGCCGCGAATTTGCGGAATTCATTTTTATCGGTATTCATAAGATTATTGGGTTATCGTTTGCGGAAGATTCGCATTATTCTCTCACTAAAGCTTTTATGTTTAGCGGTGTTAAATAACGTTTGATGAACAGCTTCAATTTCCTGCCTTAATTGCTTTCGGCCATAACGCTTAACCATATCATAGGCGGTCTTTTGCCAATACAGCTTGTCGGCCAGCTCATCATCAAGTAATAACCTCGCCTCGAAAACCAGCGCATCTCCAGGCGAAGTTTGCTTCAGCAGGTGCGCCTCTATTTGTTCTGTTTCAGTTAAGGAAGTCCTCATAGGTCAATAATTTTTGTTTAATGTTTTCCCTAACCTTTTCCAGGCATTTATATTTCTGTACGGTTGCTGATCGCACGCCGGAGAAGCCAAACAATTTGGCAGCCTCGCTAAGCGGCGTTTGGTCGTAATAAAAGGACCTGAGCAGCTGCATGCATTTTGCCCCGGCAGTTTCCAAAAAGTGCATCAGGCGCGATTCAGAATAGTTATCTCCCGGCACGTCATCCGTCAGGTCGACGCCATCCAATGTAGCATGTAGGGCATTTTCCTTAAACCGGTGCAGCCACAAATGTTTGCTTATGCCAAGCAGGTAAGCTTTCTCGTTCGTGTTCAGCCTGGTCGCCCCCGCTTTGGCTTTTTCATAATAGATTACCAGCGCATCCTGGAAAATATCCTTTGCTTCATCAAATGTGCCCCCCATCTTGCTTACGTGTCGGGCCACAGCTGGAAAAGTGCTTTTATATAGCGTAATAAAAAGCTTTTCTCTTGCCTCGGGCGTGCTTATTGAAGTGTTATTATCAAACATTTATCCTGCTTTTTATTATCAAGTGCAGTTTTGGGGACAACTATCACCATTTATTTATAACAATATATCGAGACACTAAATATTCTTTTGCTTTAACAAATCTCTAAGCTCATCAACTTTTGGTAATGCTTTTTCCAGGGCCTTAGGAATCTTCTTCGTTAAATTATATTCAGCTACCCCAATAGGTTTATTAACTATTCGTAATGCATACTCCACTTCTAAATTATCTTTCTCCGCACATAGTAATATTCCAATTGAAGGATTTTCATTCGGTTGTTTAACGTTATTGTCTAAAATTTCCAAATAAAAATTTAACTGCGCGGCGTGTGAAGGTTCAAATTTTCCAACCTTCAATTCTACGGCGATCATGCATTGTAAAAACCTATGATAAAATAACAGGTCTATAAAATATTCATTGTCTCCTAACCGAATTTTATATTGATTTCCCATATAAGTAAAACCGTAACCCATCATCAGTAACGTATCTCTTACATGTTCGATCATTTTATTCTCTAGTTCCTTTTCTTTAACGGGGCCATTAACACCTAGAAACTCGAGATTATATTCGCTTTTCATGGCCTCTTCGGCTTGCTCAGCTAGATGTGCCGGAAGTGCCGATTTAAAATTGTGGGTTTTGCCTGCTGCTAAACTTGCTTTATAAGTATCGGCTTTGATGAAATTTAGTAAAACATTTCTACTCCAGCCATTTATCGATGTTTGTTTAATATAATACTCCGCTTCTTCTATCTGCTCAATCTTATTAAGTATCAGTAAATGATGCCCCCAGGGAATTTCTGCGACAAGCTGTCGCAGATTTACATGCGGAGAATATCGTTCATATAACCTACGCATGTCCCAAAGGTTTCTTGCGGAAAAGCCTTTATTACCGGGGAACGTGTTTTGTAAATCTTTTGCTAACTGTTGCACTATCGCTTTTCCCCAGCCATATTGATTTTGACGTTCAATGATTTTTTCACCAACTGTATAATAAAATTTAACTAATTCACGATTAACAGCGTGGGCTACATGAATTTTACGAAGTTCAAACTCCCGTTTTATTTCTATTAATAATTTCTGATAGTTTTCCTCCACGTCAATATTATAATTGGTTAATCAGGTTGGATAATATTAATTTCATCTACTCTTTCACCGCCGTCACCCTCGAACTCTCGCTGCCCTTCGTCTCAAACGTAATCTCCGTAGTACTTGCTTTGGTAATATAAAATGCATAGCTGCGCGCAGATCCGTCCGGTAATTTCTCATTCAGCTGAATTTTATCACCATCGGCAATAAACTTACCCTGAGATAATGGCTTGCCATCCCATGAAATTACAAAAGAGCTGTCCTTCGAAAACTCTACCGACGCACGATGCTGTTTCAGCTCTTCAGCCGCCATGTCCGGGCGGTCTCCGTTGGGGTGGTCAATTTTAAAATAATCCCATTTGCCGTAAAGACCGCCAGAATTTACCGATGGTTTGCAGCTTAAAATCAGGGAAACCGGAATAAAAATAACCGGTAATTTTATCTTCATCATATTGACAACTAAGTTAAAGTATTAAATAAAATTTCGTTTATTTGTTTTAAGTGTTATTTTTACAATTATTAAACCGATTATGTCATGAAGAAAATCTTTACCCTACTTCTCGCCTGTGCGTCGTTTGCGGCATATAGCCAGCAGGAAACCGCAAGTTTGGCTGTTAGCAACAATTCAAAGCTTATTGTAAGTAAATTTATCCAGGGCCAGTTTGCCGAACATTTGGGTCATGGTATTTATGGCGGGTTTTGGGTAGATAAAGATATGCCGGTTGAAAAACAGGACCGCATTCGCCTGGATATTGTCAATGCGCTTAAAAAAATAAAGATCCCGAGCCTGCGCTGGCCCGGGGGCTGCTTTGCAGATGAATACCACTGGCGCGATGGTATCGGCCCGCGTGAGCAGCGTCCTAAAATGGTAAATACCAACTGGGGCGGCACTACTGAAGACAACAGCTTTGGCACGCATGAATTTCTGCAACTGTGCAGCCTGCTGGGCACCGAACCTTACATAGCTGCCAACGTTGGCAGTGGCACTGTTGAGGAAATGAGCAAATGGATTGAGTACACCAACTCCAACAGCAGCAGCACTATCGCCGAATTGCGCAAGAAAAACGGCCACCCCGACCCATACAAGGTTACTTTTTGGGGCATCGGCAACGAAAGCTGGGGCTGCGGCGGCAACATGACCCCCGAATTTTACTCCGACCAGTACAAACGTTATGCCGCATTCGCAAAAAATTATCCGGGCGCACCGCTTAAAAAGATAGCCAGCGGGCCTAATTCCGACGATTATAACTGGACAGAGGTTATCATGAAAAATATTCCGGATTGGGATATGTGGGGCATATCGCTGCATTATTATACCGTTCCTACCGGAAACTGGGGCCATAAAGGCTCGGCAACCAGCTTTACGGAAGATGAGTATATGGAGACCATGATGAGATGCCTGAAAATGGAAGAACTGGTTACCAAACACTCGGCCATTATGGATAAATACGATCCCAAGAAGCATGTGGCGCTGGTGGTTGACGAATGGGGCGTATGGACCGACGTAGAGCCGGGCACCAATCCGGGCTTTTTATACCAGCAAAACAGCATGCGCGATGCGTTGATTGCTGCAACCAACCTGAATATTTTCAATAATCACTGCGACAGGGTAAGGGCTGCCGCGCTGGCACAAACCATCAATGTATTGCAGTCGCTTATTTTAACTGATAAAGAAAAAATGCTGCTTACGCCTACCTATCATGTTTTCGATATGTACAAGGTTCACCAGGATGCCAAATACCTGCCGGTTCAGTTAATTACACCTGATTATGTAATCGGCGATAAAAAAATACCGGCTGTAAATGTATCTGCCTCGCAGGATGCCGCCGGCAAAGTGCATATCTCATTCGCCAATCTCGATTTGCATAACGACATCAAAACCAGCATCAGCTTAAAAGATATTAAATGGAGCAAGGTAAGCGGGCAAGTACTTACGTCAGCCAATATTACCGATATCAATACTTTTGATAAACCAAACACCGTAAGCCTTAAAGATTTTAAAGGTGCAAAAAAGGACGGCGATAATTTGGTGGTTGTACTGCCGGCAAAATCTGTAGTGACGGTAGAGTTGGATTGATACCTGCACGCTGTAATAATTTGTCAATTGCGAGCGAAGCACGGCAACCTCGTCGTCATACATGTCGCACATACATAGGCAACGAGGTTGCTTCGTCGCGCCTCCCCGCAATGACAAAATTTTACGAACGATCAGTTAGACTTGCCCCAGGATAATTTTTCCCGCCCGTAATTATCCTAACTTTGCCCCCATGAAAACCAAGCTCGACATCAACTCCTGGGCGCGTAAAGAACATTTCAATTTTTTTAAAAACTTTAACGAACCCTTTTACGGCGTTTGCGTACGGGTTGATTGTACAGCAGCCTATAACGCCGCTAAAGAAAAAGGCGTGTCGTTTTACCTGTACACTCTTTATAAAGCGTTGAAGGCAGCCCAAATAGTGGAGCCGTTACGCTACAGAATTGAGGGTGAAGATGTGATTATTTATGACCATATTCATGCGGCATCAACCATTCCGCGCAGTAATGGTACGTTCGGCTTTTCATATATCTATTATAAGGATTCTTTTGACGATTTTATTGAATCTGCCAAACAGGAGGTTGAGCGCGTGCAGAATTCAAACACTTTAGATAAAGCCACACGATGGGATTTAATAAGGTTTTCCTCGCTGCCATGGATTGACTTCACCTCTATCTCCCACGCACGTATGTTTTCATTCGAAGACAGCGCGCCAAGCATTTCCTTCGGTAAGATGACAGAAATGGAGGGAAAACGAACCATGCCGATGTCGCTCCATGTACATCACGCCCTGGTTGACGGTTTACATTTAGGGCAGTATATAGATTGTTTCCAGGAGTTGATGAATAAACGCATCTGATAAATATGCCCGATAGACCCATATATTCCTGAAAATATCGTATTTAAAGATGAGCTTTCAGCATGATCAACCAATACTTTAATCAACCTTCCCTGCCCTTTTGCGCATCTTTTCCTCTGCCTGTTTCACTTCGTCTTTCTCGCTCAAAGGTAAGTCAGTTTTGAGTTCATTACGGCGGCTGGCATTTGTCAGTGATTCTTTCTTTTCGCCAGTTTTTTTGATGGGAGTTTTCATGGCTTTGTGTATTGATATGTATTAAATCAACCTGCGCATTTCAATAATTGTTTAGGATTGTTAAAATATTTATTTGACTGTGCGCTTAAAGGGTACTGGTAATTGCAGGGGTATTTAAAAATATATCATATTTTTTGTAACAACCCGCCACTGGTATACTCTAAATATCACTTAACAGCTAAGGAACGCAAGTTAATGCTGAAAGTTCTCGTAAAAGCCCGCACCTCAAGGGCCATGTTTTTTTAAAAATCTAAATTTTAATTCAAAAAATGAACCCAATGATTGTTTCATTATGGTGGGTATTGCCCGTCATAATTATTCTTGTAATGTACAAATTTGTTTTGCGCGTATTCTTCGGTATGATCATCGTACCCGACGACCGCATAGGCCTGGTGGTTAAAAAATATGCGCTCTCCGGCAGCAAACGCCTGCCCGACGGCCGCATTATCGCCACCAATGGCGAGGCAGGTATGCAGGCCAAAGCCCTCGCTCCCGGTTTGTATTGGGGTATGTGGCCATGGCAATATGCTATCACCATGGAGCAGTTTACCATTATCGAGCAGGGCAAACTGGGCCTGGTAAAGGCTAAAGACGGCGCCTCAATGGACACCGGCCGTGTGCTGGGTAAGCCGGTAGATTGCGATAAGTTCCAGGATACCATCGCATTCCTGGATAACAAGGGCCAAAAAGGTCCGCAGGCCGCTTTCTTAACGCCGGGCAGTTACCGTATAAATACTTTTATGTTCGAGGTTGTGGCCGTGCCGGTTACACAGATACACGAAAATAAAGTTGGCATTGTTACCACGCTGGATGGAGAGCCGCTTGAAAAAGGCGAGATAGCCGGAGAATCGGTAGCCGGGCATAAAAACTACCAGGACCCAATGGCGTTCATCACTGCAGGAGGCCGCAAGGGCTTGCAGGAAGATGTTATATTGGCCGGTACCTATTACCTTAACCCCTGGTTTGTAAAGGTTGAGGAGGTAGATATGCTATACATTCCTATTGGGTATGTAGGCGTGGTCAACTCATTTGTCGGCCCTGAAGGTAAAGACACCAGCGGCGAAAACTTTAAGCATGGTAACATAGTCAACCGGGGCGAAAAAGGTGTTTGGGAAGAACCGCTTGACCCTGGTAAGCACCCGGTAAACATTTATACCCATGCGGTGGAAGTGGTGCCAACAACCAATATCGTGCTGAACTGGGCCGATAGCCGCACGGAAGCGCACGAACTGGACAAAAACCTGTGTACTATTACTGTGCGTTCATCCGACGGTTTTACCTTTAATCTTGACGTGTCGCAGATCATCCACGTTCCCCGTAACGAAGCGCCAAAGGTTATCGCCCGTTTCGGGAAGATGAAGAACCTGATCTCGCAGGTGCTGGAGCCAACCATTGCCAACTACTTCCGTAACTCGGCACAAAAAAGCGACGTTATCGGCTTCCTGGGCAACCGTGTGCAAAGGCAGAATGACGCAAAGGATCATATCAGCCATGTGCTGAATACCTATAACGTTATCGGCGTAGATACACTGATAGGCGACATTGTGCCGCCAGCCGCGCTGATGAAAACCCTTACCGACCGTAAGCTGGCTGAAGAGGAAAAGGTTACTTACGAGATACAACGCCATGCGCAGATAGAACGTAAGGAATTTGAGAGCGCCAAAGCGGGCGCCGACATGCAGCCTGAGGTTGTTAAATCAACCCGCCAGGTAGAAATTAACACGCAGACAGCCGCATCAAGGGTTGCTATGTCAAAAGGCGAGGCTGAGGCTAAAACTATCAACGCTAAAGCTGATGCTGAAGTAAGGATCACCATAGCTAAGGCAGATGCCGAGGCCAAAACTATTAACGCCAAAGCGGATGCGAATGCAACCGAACTGAACGGTAATGCTGAAGCTGCTAAGATAAAGGCGATAGGTCTTTCTGAAGCTGAAGTTACCAAGCAGAAGACGGAAGCTATGGGTACTGAGCAATACGCGATAGTCCGTGTAGCTGAAGCTTTAGCTGCACACGGTATCAAATTGGTACCTGATATCCTGGTAAGCGGAAAAGATGGCGGAAATGGCGGGATGATTGATGCCTTAATCGGCTCTGAAATGTTCAAAAAACTACAGTTGAGCAATGAGGCTGAATTAACCAAACCTGCGGATATTAGATCTGCAAAACCTGAAGAAGGCAAATAATTATCTAAACTTTCAAACTTGCGAAGTTTCCCAAACTTCGCAAGTTTATAATTTCCCGTGGTCAATTCTACGAATCAATTCCAAACAAGCCCTGCTGTTATGGTAGGGGCATTTCCAAAACCCGGCCTTATCCTCGTCTTTCATTATTCGTCCGGTTTCGCCAATACCCCAGAACCATTCGCCGTTGTGCTTATCAATGATGCCGTTCTTTATAAAACCCCAGCTTTTAAGCGCGATATTTAAATACTTGGTATCGCCGGTTACCTGCCAGCTATTAAAAAATCCCACCATTGCCTCGGCCTGTACCCACCAGTGTTTTTCCTTTACAAGATGATGATCTTGTGGTTCATACTCATACCATAAACCGCCGTCATCATCCAGGGCGGCAGTGGTCGCCTGGGCCATTATTGGGATTAGTCGTTTTATTTTTTCGATAGCTTCACTATATTCTATTACTTCTGCCGCTTCCAGCAGAAGCCAGGTAGCTTCGATATCATGTCCGTAGGAGATTAGCCCGCCTTTGGAATTCCAGTGCTCGTCAAAAAACAGGTTGAGATGATGGGTTTCTTTATTAATAAAATAATCGAAGAAGTTATTGAGCAGAATACTGATGTGCTTTCTTAACAATCCATCAGGCCAGATGCGATAAAGGTTAGTGAAACCCTCCAGCACATGCAGGTGTGTGTTCATTGTTTTCTTTTCGTTCGCATCTTTCGCGCTCAGGCGCAGGTCATCAACGGGCTGCCAGTCTTGGGTAAATGCTTCGAAATAGCCGGTCTTTACCGGGTCGTATGCTTTTTCGGCAAGTAAATTAAAAAGTTCAATTGCTGTTTGCCTGGCTTCGTCATTTTTGCTTGCTCGATAATATTCGCTCAAGCCATAAATAGTAAATGCCATAGCATAAACCTGTTTTTTGGTATCCAGCGGCTGTCCTTCATAGTCAACCGACCAATAAACACCGCCAAATGATTTATCTATAAAGTTATCGATAATATATTTATAGGCCCTGTCTGCCATCTGCCGGTACAACGATCCAGGTTGATGATTGTAAGCTGCGGAAAACGTCCAAAGTATCCGGGCATTTAATACGGAACCTTTCGGAGCATCACCGGTAACCTGGTTATTGTTATCTATTTTTCCGTAAAAGCCGCCGTTGATATCGTCAGGAGCGTTTGTGGCCCACCAGTTGAGTATGGAGGATAACTCGTTGGTAAGCTCTTGTTTAAATATGTGCAGATGTTGATACTCCATAAGATTCCTGATTTATAAAATTTGTTCATTGCGAGACGAAGTGCGAAGCAGCGCCCTCGCCCTAAATTCAGACAGATAAGTCATAAATTGCATGACGGATAAGTATAGTGACGAGGCGCCACCCTGCGCTTGCAATCACAAAACTCACTAAAGCTTTTGATTACACCTTCGCCCTTATTCTTAAATTCCTCTCAATCAATTCATAAAGTGTGCTCACGGATGCGGCAGAGCGCAACCCATCCGCCGGTGTGTTCATTACATAATCTAAAAGCTTATCAACAGTTGTAGTGGCGACGTGCATACGTGTATCCGAAGATGCGTAATAGATAAACACCCGGCCGTCATCATCCTTAATCCAGCCATTGCAAAAAACCACGTTGGATACATCGCCAATGCGCTCTTCGCCCTCGGGCGCCAGCAAATAACCTGCAGGCTTACACAGCACTTTGGTTAAATCATATAAATCAGTCATAAACATATACAATACATAGCGCAAACCAGCGGCAGTATTCCGAACACCATGCGCCAAATGCAGCCAGCCTTTTTCTGTTTTGATTGGAGCAGGCCCCTGCCCGTTTTTGGCTTCATAAACGGTATGATAGATTTTGTTGTCGATAATGAATTCTTCATCAACCCGGGCATTTTCCATTGAATCGCTTAAACCGAAGCCTATGCCACCTCCTGTACCCGCACTGATAAAGCCATCCTGCGGACGGGTGTATAACGCATATTTTCCATCAACAAATTCCGGGTGCAGCACTACATTGCGCTGCTGGGGAGAATTGGTGATCAAATCCGGCAGGCGGTACCATTTTACAAGGTCTTTAGTGCGGGCAATGCCACAAGCGGCTATGGCCATGCTTTGATCGTAGCCTGGTGCTTCAGGGTCGCGGCGCTCAGTGCAGAACAGGCCGTAAATCCAGCCGTCTTCGTGTGCGGTTAAACGCATATCGTAAACGTTTGTATCGGGTTCGGCCGTTTCGGGCATTGCTACCGGTTTGTCCCAAAAAGTAAAATTGCTGATACCGTCCGGACTTTCTGCTACTGCAAAGAATGATTTACGGTCTGCGCCCTCAACGCGTGCCACCAATAAGTACTTGTCATTCAGCTTTATTGCACCTGCATTAAAAGCCGCATTGATACCGAAGCGCTCCATCAGGTGAGGATTGGTTTCCGGGTTCAAATCATAACGCCAAAAAAGCGGAGTATGACCCGCCGTTAAAACCGGGTTAACATACCTGTCGAATACGCCATTGCCGATGCCTGCAATTTTGTTGGTTTTCTTTATTAGCTGCAGGTGTTCAATTTCCAGCAGGTTAAGTCGTTTCTCAAAGTCGGTAGTCATGTTTTTGTTTCTTTAGTAGCTTTTTTCAACATCAGTGCAATCATCATCAAACCGATGATATTCCAAATCAATATTCACTTAGTTTATTCCACCAGGTTTTCTTTAGTATCACTATGGTAACCGCAAGTATGCCCACCGTCGCCAGCAATGGCAAATGCTGCCCAAGCACCAGGTACATCGGCAAAATAGTAAGGCAACACTGGGCTGCAGTGCCTATTACCACATTGAACATATTAAGCTTAAAGTTGCGGTTCGGCTGAAACGATGGATCATCGTCCATCACAGCTTGTTTTACCGGTTCCCAGAACCCCCATGGGCGCACGTTGGCGTAAAATGATTTTAAAACATCAATGTCAGTCGGCGATGTTGCGCAGGCGCCAATGATAGAGCCAGCCAGTGATAACGCAAATAAAACGGGGAACCAGTACAACAGCTCTCCATCCGGTATTACAACGGATGACACCATCGCCGCGGCTATCCCGGTAAGCATTCCCCAAAAAAAACCGCTGGCATTAAAGCGCCACCAATGCCATTTCAGCACGTTCGAGGCAATATAGCCTCCATACAGTGCCGAGACTATCCATTGCAGCATACTGTTAATATCTTTCACAAAAAAGCCAAGCATCACGCCGACCGCTACCACTGTAACGCCCACGGCATAATTCATAGTGATTATTTTTCGCGGCGATGCATCCGGGCGGATGTATTTGAGATAGATATCATTTACAATGTAGGCCTGCGCCGCATTCATGGTCCCGCTAAATGTACTCATAAACGCCCCCAGCAATCCCGCCAGCAACAATCCGACTAATCCAACAGGCAAAAAATTATTGATCACCGCCGGTAATATTCGTTCGAAGTCAATTGTCCCGCTGCCATCGTTTAAATTCATCTGGTGATAAAAAATCAATCCCAGGATAGTCAGGCTGATGATGAGCGTGTAGCGAATGGGCAGCAGAATGATGTTTACAAAACCGCTCATTTTGCTGGCCTCCTCGGGTGAGCGGGTAGAAAGGATTTTCTGCATATCGTAATTTGGCGCGGGTCCGGCTAAAGCAGCAAAAAAGCCCTTAAAGGTCATCATCATAAAAAATAAGCCAAACAACGAATATCCATCGCTTTTAATTTTGGCGTTAACCTCAGTAATAATGCCTGACCAGTTTAATCCCAAATGCGAACCGAAAAAAGGGCTGAACCAGCCATGCGGGACGTTTAAATGGTGATTGGCTAATTGCGCGGAAGCAATAAATCCTATCCATATACAGGCAACCGTCATTACCCCGTATTTTACCATATCGCCAACTACAATGCTGTGCATGCCGCCCAGTATGGAATAAAACATGGCGAACAGCGTAAAGATGATGCCATAAACATGCGGCACATATTGAGGCGCGACGTTGAAAGGGATATACCCTTTTATCATATCCCAGGGGACAAAAATCTCGATAAACTTACCCAAACCGATAAATCCGTAGGCCATAAATGCCAGGCAGCTTAATAAAGCAAAGCAAATAACCACAATTTGCGAAGCAGTTACGCCCCGGCCTCTTTGCCCAAAGCGTGACGCGAGCCATTCCGCACCCGTAGCAGCATTGGAACGTCTTAACCACCGTGACAGGTACATCATCAAAAAAACCTGGTTAAAAACCGGCCACAGCCAAGGTATCCAGATGCTCTTCATACCGTACACAAAGCACAGGCTCACCATCCACATGGTGCCGCTGATATCGAACATATCCGAAGCATCACTTAACCCCAGCTTGTACCACGGCAACGATTTGCCGCCCAGCATATAACTTTCCTTGTTCTGGCGCGCCTTTTTGCGATACCATAGCCCGATAAATATTGTGCTCAGCAGGTAAACCGCTATTATGGCAATATCTATGGGATTAAGCTTCATTTTGTGCTAACAGACAGATGGGTGGGTATGCGTTGTGCGGATGAAAATTATGTTCAATTGGTTTAGCCTAAAATAGATTTATCAATAGCTATTTTGTAATACTATTTTATCCTTATGTATTAAATTTTTTAACTCGAAAACATAATCCTGCAAATTTTCCGTTAGAAATCTGCACATCAGATAAACACCCGGTTTCCGGTGTACGTTTCGCGGAATTCTTTAGGAATACAGAGTTTTTTGCGTTTAAATATCCTGTTAAAGTTGGAAATATTATTGAATCCGCATTTATAAGCTATTTCGGCAATGGTGGTGGTTGAGTCTATAAGCATCCTTGAGGCATGGCCCAGGCGTATTTCGTTTAAACTATCGATGAAAGTTTTACCGGTGCGCTTTTTGATAAACCTGCTAAAGGATGCTTCGGGCATGTTGGCGATGCGTGCGACTTCGGCAAGAGTTACCTGCTTATGATAATTAAGGTTCATGTGCTCAAATACTTTCTCGATGCGACGGCTATTGTAATAAAACTTTTCGTTGGTAAAGCTTGGATCTGACAAGGTCTTCATGTTCCGGGAAATAGAAAGATCATGCAGGATAGAAAACAACTCCAGTACTGAATCAAAACCGTTTTTTTTATCCAGCGACAGCAACCGGTCTTTTAGCGCGGTTACGGTTTCCGGGGCAAAGGCAATACCCCGCTGCGAACGCTCCAGCATGCTTTTTAAAAAACTTAGCTGATTGCGCTTCAGCAACTTTTCATCAAACAGGTCTTTGTGAAACTGTATGGTTATCTCGGTGATGGCCTCGCTTTGGCACTGGTGAGTAAACCAGGCGTGATAAAGGTTCGGACCGATCAGGGCCAGTTCAAGGTCTTCAATTACTTCAATATTTCCGCCAACCACGCGTTTCGCACCCTTGGCATTCAGTATCAGGTTCAATTCATACTCGTCGTGATAATGGAGCGGAAAATCGAACTTGCTTTTTACTCTCGAAAAAATGGTAAAGCAATCGCTGGGCGTCAGCGGGGTAATCTCGCGCATTACATTGCTCATCACAAATTATTTTGGTTATACAAATTGGTTATATAGATAATACGAATTTAACAATTTAGTTGAATTAATTGCAGGAGCAGAAGGAAACAATAATGTATTAGCATCAGTAATGTCAGTTTTACAAGGTAAAATGATCACAATAAACAAATACTACCGCGCTTTTCGGCGGACATAAGGCAGAAATTGACAAAATCGCGCCGGTACACTACGGGGTTTGATAGCGAAGAAACGACAGAGCTATCGCTGGTGAGGTAAAGCAACGGTCGTTTTAACATAACAGTTTTTGGAATGTCGGTAATTGTACTTTTTAGAAATAATTTGATGCCGGACTATTTATTTAAAACCGGGAAAAACAGCGCTTTTGACATCAGTCAAAATCAAGGTTAAACTTATTCTTCAGTTCGGCCAGCGCCGGGTTCTTCTGCGCCATATATTGGAATTTTTCAGAAGCGGTGTAAGGCCGCTTTACTACGGCAACCTCATCTACACGCGCATTCACTTCAATATCGAAATTGCGCAGCGTGAGCCGCAGGTAATTGAGCAGGTTGGGCCGCTCCTCACGGAAAAGGTTCTCCTGCACTTTATTTTCTAAAACAACCTCATACACATTGTCGCCCAGCTTTTTGGGTGGATAGGAGATAAATATGGTAAGCGCGTTTTTCTTCCCTTCAGATTTAATCTTTGCCGCATAATCGCTCCAGCATTTCGAGAACTGGTCATCGGTAAAAGCATCTTTGGCATCGCCTTTTATGTAAGGGTCTTCTTCTTCGGCGGCTGCTTCAACCATTTTACCTACATCTCTTAACGATGGTATCTTAACCGATGCAGAGGCCAGGCTTGAATTAGGTATAAATACTTTGGGTTTTTCTGCCGCCACCTCTTCCTTTATTACGGCAGCAGCTGGTTTTTCCGGCGCCGGAGGCCGCAACGGTTGGACAGCGCCTACGGCCGGTGCAGGTGGCTGTGCAGCCTGTTTCTGCTCCCTTTCGGGCGTTATTGCTGCGGAATCAGGTTTTTTTTTTAATTGCCCCTCTTGCGCGGGCATTGCAGCGAGCGGCGTAACCGCGAGATTGAACACCGATTGAAGATTACACATCTTCAGCAATGCCAGTTCAACCTGTAAGCGTTGGTTCTTGCTCAGCTTATAGTTCAGGTCGCACTGGTTGGCTATGTTCAGAGCCGACATCAGGAACGATACACTTGAAGACTGCGCCTGCTGCAGATACTTATTACGTATGCCTTCGCTTACTTCCAGCAGCTTCAGCGTAGCCTGGTCTTTACCTACTAACAAATTGCGAAAGTGTTCCGACAGGCCCGAAATAAAATGCGCACCATCAAATCCACGTGACAATATCTCATCGAACAATAAAAGCGTTTGGGCATTATCCTGGTTTAGCAGCCGGTCGGTTATATTGAAATAGTAGTCGTAATCAAGGATATTCAGATTGTCGATAACTGCCCTGTAAGTAACATCGCCACCGGAAAAACTAACGATCTGGTCGAACATCGAAAGGGCATCACGCAACCCGCCATCGGCTTTTTGAGCGATAACATGCAGGCCATCCGGCTCATATTCAATATTTTCTTTTTGAGCGATAGATGCCAGGTGCGAAGCCATATCTTCTACACGAATACGATTAAAATCGAATATCTGGCAGCGGGAAAGTATAGTTGGTAATATCTTATGCTTCTCGGTAGTAGCTAATATAAATATGGCATAATGCGGCGGCTCCTCAAGCGTTTTCAGGAAGGCGTTAAAAGCTGCCTGCGAGAGCATGTGTACCTCATCGATGATATATATTTTATACCTCACTGCCTGTGGCGGTATGCGCACCTGCTCAATCAAACTGCGGATGTCGTCGACTGAGTTATTGGATGCAGCATCAAGCTCGTGGATATTGAATGAATTACCATTTTGGAACGACTGGCACGAATTACATACGCCGCAAGCCTCGCCATTTGGTTGTAAGTTTTCGCAGTTAATGGTTTTTGCGAGGATACGCGCACAGGTAGTTTTGCCCACACCACGCGGACCGCAGAACAAAAATGCCTGCGCCAGCTGATTATTTTTAATGGCGTTTTTTAACGTGTTGGTGATATGTTGCTGTCCAACAACGCTTTCAAAAGTAGCCGGGCGGTACTTACGGGCCGAAACGATGAAATTATCCACAGCTACTAAGGTAATAATAATCTGCTTATGTTAAAAGCGGTGTGAGGAAACAGCAGGACGAAGAATTGGGCTGATTTTAAATTTGTAGATTGTGATAAATGAGTTGAATCTATGCAGCTATCAGATCTGGACTTCAACAAAACCTATACTTACGCCGACTACTTAAAGTGGACGTTCGACGAACGCCTGGAATTGATTAAAGGTAAAATCTTTAAGATGAGTCCTGCACCTGGTTCGGTGCATCAGATAGTTTCAGGAGCTATTTTTAATGAATTGTATAATTTCTTAAGGAAGCGAAAGCCATGCCGTGTTTTATTGGCGATGAGGTAACTACTCCTATTCTACCCGGATTGGTTATTGACCTTGAAGACCTTTTTTCAGACCAGCTCTAATAAATCACATTTACCAATTTTTATATAATCTTCCACAGATAGTGCAGGATGCCGGATACCGTTTTAATGGTTAAGTTTGTGTTACCAATTTAACTATCGATTGCCTGTAAATGATTTCTTCAGCTTTTAAGTCACTGCTTTCAACCAGAATATTTTTTATCTTCTTCCTAACAGCTGCATTTACGAACGCCCTTCCTGCGCAAAATGCAAAAGTCATCAACCTTAAATGCGAATACCTTAATAATCCACTGGGTATTGATTCCCCGCATCCGCGCTTAACATGGGCAATGAGCGATAGTCGCCAGGGGGCGAGGCAAACGGCCTGGCAGCTATCGGTGAATACCGATTCGATAAAGTTAACTAAAGGAATAACTAACAGCTGGCAATCGATGAAAACTACAAGCGATGCTTCCCGGATAACATACAATGGAAAACCGTTACAACCATTTACCAAATACTATTGGAGGGTGCAGGTGTGGGATAAAAATGGAAAATCAGTTGTGTCGCCTGTCGCGGCTTTTGAAACAGGTTTAATGAAAACAAACTGGCACGGCGCCTGGATAAGCGATAATCATGACCCCGATATGAAGCCCGCTCCCTATTTCCGTAAAACATTCGGCTTAACAAAAAAGGTAGTGTCAGCGAGGGCATATATTGCAGTGGCGGGTTTATACGAGCTATATATCAATGGCGAAAAGATAGGCGACCATCGTCTCGACCCAATGTATACCCGTTTTGACCGTCGGACACTCTACGTTACTTATGATGTTACCAAACAACTGCAAAGCGGTAAAAATGCGGTTGGCGTTTTGCTGGGCAACGGCTGGTACAATCACCAGAGCACGGCAGTATGGTATTTCCATAAGGCGCCATGGCGCAACCGGCCCGCCTTTTGTCTCGACCTGCGCATAACTTATGATGACGGCTCGGTTGAAACCGTAACCTCAAATACTTCATGGAAAACCTCGCATAGTCCCATCATTTTCAACAGTATTTATACCGCCGAACACTACGATGCCCGCCTGGAGCAACCCGGATGGAGCACGCCAAACTTCATCGATACAGCATGGAAAGGGGTATTCGCCCGTCAGGCCCCTTCAATGAACATCGTTTCGCAGGCCATGCAGCCAATACGGGCTATCGAAAAAATTCCGGCACAGAGCATCAAAAAGCTGGACGACAAAACATACCTGTTCGATATTGGCCGGAACATTTCCGGCGTGAGCAGCATAACGGTTAAAGGCGAAGCCGGTACGGTTATCCGCCTGAAGCATGCCGAGAAACTTGGTAAAAACGGCTACGCAGATCAATCCAACATCGACATCCACTACCGCCCTACCGATGACAAAGACCCTTTCCAAACCGATATATTTATTTTAAGCGGCAAAGGCGAAGAAACATTTATGCCGCGCTTTAACTACAAGGGTTTTCAATATGTTGAAGTTAGCAGTGACAGGCCGATCGAGCTGGCAAAAGAAAGTCTTTACGGCTATTTTATGCATAGCGATGTAGAGCAGGTGGGCACTATCACGTCGTCAAGCACTATGCTTGATAAAATATGGCAGGCTACCAACGCCTCTTATCTGTCAAACTTCTTTGGTTACCCTACCGATTGCCCGCAACGCGAAAAAAACGGCTGGACAGGCGACGCCCACATCGCCAGCGAAACCGGATTGTATAATTTCGATGGCATCACCATTTACGAAAAATGGATGGCAGATCATCGTGACGAGCAGCAGCCTAATGGTGTTTTGCCATCTATTATTCCCTCAAATGGCTGGGGTTATGAATGGGGCAACGGACCAGACTGGACCAGCACCGTTGCCATTATTCCCTGGAACCTTTACCTTTTTTATGGAGACAGTAAAGCTCTCGCGGATAATTATGAGGCCATTAAGAAATATGCAGACCACATTGATGAGCTTTACCCTACCGGCCTGACTACCTGGGGCCTTGGCGACTGGGTACCCGTAAAATCGGTTACGCCTGTTGAATTTACTTCAACCGCCTATTATTTCGCTGATGTTACCATTCTTGCTAAAGCGGCCAGATTATTTAAGCGCTCTGACGATCAGAAGCATTATGAACAACTTGCCCTGAAGATAAAAAACGCATTCAACGCCAAATACCTGGACAAAGCTTCGGGCATTTACGACAAAGGTTTCCAGACTGAGCAAAGCGTGCCACTGTTTTGGGGACTAGCGCCTGATACCTTGAAGCATAAAATCGCTTCCGCGCTGGCTGATGCAGTTAAACATGCCGATAATCACCTGGACGTTGGTATTTTAGGAACCAAGGCTATATTGAGTGCATTAAGTGATAATGGCTACGCCGATGTCGCCTATGCTATAGCCTCACAGGAAACATTTCCTTCATGGGGATGGTGGATAAAGAAAGGAGCAACTACGTTATACGAAAATTGGAATATCGATGCCGACGATGCCTTATCGCTCAACCACATTATGTTTGGCGAAATTGGCGCCTGGTATTTCAAAGGCTTGGGTGGCATAAAACCCGACCCTGAACTACCCGGCTTTAAACGCGTTATATTAACTCCAAATTTTGTAGACAAACTCGGCCATTTTGAAGCGGAGCACACCGGCCCCTATGGAAAAATTGTTTCGTCGTGGAAAAGGACTAATGGTGTGATAATATATTCAGTGGTGATACCGGCAAATTCTGCAGCCCGGATTTATTTCCCGGCGGGAAAACAAGCGATTTTAAACGGTAAATGGTTAAATACGGTCAAAGGACTTGATATTGAAGCGGGGAGCTATGTGTTTGAACTAAGGTAGAAAATAACATGCCGGCTTGCCGGTATCAAAACTATCAATCCCCCTCTTCTGCCACAATAATATTACACAACCTCTCAAATTTGTGAAATCTATTTATTTGCTGTAGCTTGGTTTGCTAATAACTGACCGACTTAACAAAATGAACAAATTATTACTCACGGTAATACCTTGCGCGCTGGTATTATCTGCTCACGCCCAGCAGGGACAGGCCTTAACTGCTAAAGATTATGAGCGCGCTGAAAGCTTTTTAAGCTATGGCACCGAACCTTTGATAGACAACGCAAGCGTTCGCCCCGACTGGTTGCCCGACGGCCGGTTCTGGTACCGTAATCTTACCGCTAATGGCAGCGAATTTATTATTGTAAACCCTGCAAAGGGCACACGCTCTGCTGCATTCGACCAGGCAAAACTGGCTGCGTCGTTATCCGCGGCTACCGGTAAGCAATATACCGCATCTATGTTGCCTTTTGTCAGCATCAATTTTGCGCCGGATGGTAAATCCATAACATTTTCGGCTGATGGCAAACGATGGAAAGCCGATCTCGGCTCTTATGCCATAACTGCTGACAGTTCCCCGGCTGGTGAAATGAGAGGCGGCGGCAGGCGCGGCGGTCGTGGAGGCCGCGGTGGCTTTGGAGGACTGAATATATCGCCCGACGGTAAAAAAGGCGTCTTCATCCGCGACTGGAACCTTTGGGTACGCGATATGGAAACACAAAAGGAAACACAGCTTACTACCGATGGTATAAAGGATTATGGCTACGCAACCGATAACGCAGGCTGGAAACACAGCGATAATGCCATCCTGGTTTGGTCGGCTGACTCAAAAAAGATTGTAACATTTAAAGATGACCAGCGCAAAGTGAGCGACATGTACCTGGTTACTACTAATGTGGGTAAGCCAACCCTTAAAGAATGGAAATACCCATTACCGGGCGGCGAAATACCTATGATACAGCGCTGTATTATTGATGTGGAAAATCCGAAAGTCGTAATGACTAAAGTTGCGCCAGACCCGCATCGTGCTACGCTGAGCGACGATATTGCCAGCAGCGGCCAGATGGACGATGTTGATTTCAGCTCAGACAACAGCAAACTTGCGTTCGTATCAACCTCACGCGATCATAAAATAGAGAAATTCCGCATAGCCGACTGCAATACCGGCGATGTTCGGGAAGTGTTCGAAGAAACTGTGCCAACCCAGTTCGAGTCAGGTCGCGGCGCTATCAACTGGCGTTACCTCGATAAATCCAACGAAATTATATGGTACTCGGAACGCGATAACTGGGGACACCTTTACTTATATGATGCTACGACCGGTAAGCTAAAAAACCAGATAACCAAAGGCGACTTTGTAGTTGGCCGCCTGCTAAAGGTTGATGAAAAGAACCGGATGCTGTATTTTACGACAACATGCCGGCAGGCTGAAAATCCTTATTTTCAACAGCTTTGTAAAGTAGGTTTTGATGGAAAGCATTTTGCCACACTTACCCCGGAAGCAGGCAATCACAGCGTTAGCTTATCGCCAGACGGAAAATATTTTGTGGATAGCTATTCAAAACCTGATGTGCCGCCGGTTACTGTACTACGCGATTTAAATGGCAAAATGATCGCTACTTTAGAAAAGGCCGATATTTCAAGATTGCAAGCCACCGGCTGGAAACCATTGACTACTTTTTCGGTTAAAGCGCATGATGGCAAAACGGATATCTACGGTTTGTTAATAACCCCATCAAAACTCGACCCAAACAAAAAATATCCGATTATCGATTATATCTACCCTGGTCCGCAGGGCGGCAGTGTAGGCAGCTGGTCTTTTGCAGCCTCGCGCGGAGATGGGCAGGCGCTTGCTGAACTCGGCTTTATTGTGGTCGAAATTGAAGGCACCAGCAATCCTAACCGCTCAAAAAGGTATCATGATATGAGCTATGGCAACATGGGCGAGAATACCTTACCCGACCAGATCACCGGAATCCGCCAGCTTGCCGCAAAATATCCTTATATGGACACTACCCGCGTAGGTATCTGGGGTCACTCAGGCGGTGGTTTCGCTACCGCATGCGCTATGTTCCGTTATCCGGATTTCTTTAAAGTCGGCATATCAGAATCAGGCAACCACGAAAACCTGAACTACGAAGATGATTGGGGCGAACGTTATAACGGCCTGGTAACCAATTCTGACTATCCAGCCCAGGGCAACGAGAACATCGCTAAAAACTTAAAAGGAAAGCTGATGCTTGCTCATGGCCTTTTAGATGATAACGTACCTCCATACAATACTATGCTGGTTATTGAGGCGCTTGAAAAAGCAGGAAAAGATTATGACCTGGTAGTATTCCCTAACATGCCGCATGGCTATGGCCAATATTCGCTATATATGATGCGCCGCCGGTGGGATTATTTTGTAAAAAACCTTTTGGGCGCCGAGCCTCCGAAAGAATACCAGCTAAAGGGAAAACCAGATCCCCGCAACCCAAGTGGCGGAAGGTAACTTCAAAACTAACTAAACTTTATAAAGCCTGCTTCAAATTTGGGAGCAGGCTTTTTTTCTTCCAACCTTTTCCGTCTCGTCATTTCAATGCAGGAACGAGCGATAAAGGTTTATTCAGCGACATTATTGGCGGACAAGTAAACGTTCACTCAGATCAGGACAATCTTTCGCCGGGTTAAAATTCCCTGCTACGCAAAGCCAGGTGGATAAGCTCTTACATAAAACACCCCGGCCACTTTCATAACCGGGGTGTAAGACTTGAAGCTTTAGAAACTTAGTAGTCCTGGCGAGTGTATTATATTACTTGGTATCAAAAAACAGCCTGGTGGTAACTTTATCACCACCTATAGCAGCCGCTGCTTTCTCGTAATTTGGCTGGTTAACGTTTTGCTCGCTGATAGGATAAGTAAAACGAACCGGGAAATCGCTGAATGCATTTGGCGGAGGTACCAGTTTTGGATAGTCGAGCCTGCGGTTTACTGTCCAGGCATCCCATCCCCTGTTGTAAAGGGCAATGTATTCCTGGCCTGCAATTTTCTGAAGTGGGGTAGCGCCTAAAGCTGTGGCATATTTAACATTCGCGAAGGTTAGATATGTTGCGGCTGCAGCGGCATCGCCGGTCCAATACTCAACAGAAGCAGTTACGGCAGCATTGTAATGCGATTCAACAGTACCGCTTACACCGGCAAATCCGCGTGCAACGGCTTCAGCCAGATTAAACTCCGTCTCGGAATAATCGAGCAGATCGCCTGGAAAATCAGGATTGGTAAGACTGCCTTCCGCGCCCGGTGTTAACAACGGACCGCCGGGCAATGAGTATTGCGCAAAAGCAAGGCTTCCGTTGCCTGATCCGTTGGGTGCGCCCACATACTGATCATGCGCCAGGCTTGGGGCAAAGTAGTAAGGCAACCTTGGGTCCTGATTAACTTTGCCGGGATTCAGCATATTCATAAATTCGCTGGTGGCTATAAAGTCATGCCGGCCGCTCTGCACCAGATTAACCCAAACCGGGTTAGTGTTTGGAGGTGTTGCTACATACTGAAACAGTGCGTTATCGTCGTTGGAGGTAAATACGCCTGCCGACACTGCCGACTGGACGGTAGCCTGCGCGGTGGCAGGGTCCGAATCAGCTATCGTAATACCCATCTTCAGCTTAAACGAATTTGCAAACTTTTGCCACTTGGCTATGTCGCCGCCATAAATTATATCGGCAGACCCGATGGTACCGGCACCCGGATCCAATGCTGCAATATCAGCATCCAAACGGGTGAGCAACTGGCTGTAAACGGTTTTTGCATCATCATATTTTGGGAACGGTTTGTTAATATCCAATGCTTCTGAGTAAGGGATATTTCCAAAAGTTGTAACCAGGTAATAATAAGTATAAACCTGCAGGATATCAGCCATTGCGGTCTCATTTTTGAGGGTTGCCGCATCCTTCACGTCAATAGACATGGCCTGTTTAGATTTTTCGAAGTTTATCAAAACGCTTGAATAGAATGATGCCCATAATCCGTCTGGTTGTTTACGATAGGTGAGCTGGTATTGTGTTTCATTCAGGTATTGCGTTTCCGTCCACTGCTGCTCAATCAGGCGGAATATGTTTGAATTTACGCTTGGAGTAGTCATTGTGTTTGCCAATAACCTTTCCGCTTCGGTAAATAGCGCGTATGATGGCACCACTGGCGGATTTTTGGGATCTTTGTTTAAACTCGTTAGATCCTTTTTGCAGGCCGACAATGTCAGCAACGCTGCAAAAATCAATGTAGTTTTTTTCATATCTAATTAAAATTAGAAGGTAAGTTTTAAGTTGAATGCGATAGTTCTAACTGTTGGATAAACGCCCTCCTGGACACCCTGCAGGTTACCTGATGACAGGCCGTCTTCAGGATCGGCATAGGGAAGGTTTTTATGGATCATCCATAAGTTACGGCCGATAAGCTGGAAGGTAACACCTTTAACGGGACCAAGCTTGCTTAAAGCGCTGCCCGGCAAATCATAACCTATAATTGCCTCGCGCAGCTTAATAAAACCTGCATCGTAAACAAATTCTTTTAATGGCAGTAATCCTGAACCGTCGCCAAAATCGCCATAGTTATTACCCGATACACGAACGGTATTAGGTTTACCATCGGCGGTAACGCCGGGACGGATAAAGCCACCGCCGTTTGCCAGCGTGTTACGAACCGGGTTGCCTAAATCGTTGGTATAAGCGGTTAATGGATAAATACCATCGGCTAAACCATAAGCAAGGTCATTTGAGAATACCGAACCACCTTTACGAATATCGATGAGGAAGCTCAGCGATAGGTTTTTATACCTGAAGCTGTTATTGATACCGCCTGTCCAGTCGGGATTAGTGTTACCGATATTTTGGTTCGATGTATTCGAAATCAGGTATTGGCCGTCAGGACCAACCGTTCTTTGACCGTTTGTATAAATAAAATCGGTTCCACGGATGGTACCCAATGAGCCGCCCAGCGGAGCGTTCAACGTTTCGCCGTTCTGGAAGCCTGCCAGTTGCAGGTTCTGTGCTTCCTGTCCTGAGGCGTCTTTGTACAGTGCGGTAACTTTGTTGCGGTTGCGGGTAAAGTTTACGTTAATTTTCCAATTGAAATTGCGGCTTTTAATCGGCGTTCCGTTTAACGACAACTCAAAACCTTTATTCTGGATATTACCCGCGTTTAAATATTTATAAGTATAACCGGTAGCATTTGATACATTAACCGGCATGATTTCATCAAATGTGTTAGTTATATAATAGCTTCCGTCAAATCCCAAACGGTTGTTGAAGAATGATAATTCAAGGCCGACTTCTTTGCTCTTTGTCTGTTCAGGCTTAAGGTCACCATTATTTTTGGTGGCCGATAGCACAGCCTGTGGATTTGAACCGAATGGAGGAACTATGATGTATGTATCGAATACACTGTAGATCGGTGCATCACTACCAACCTGTGCATAGCTCGCTCTTAATTTACCATATGACAACCACTTCCATTGCTTAAGCAATTCTGAAAAAACAAAGCCTGCTGATACGGATGGGTAATAGTACGCATTGTTCGATTCCGGCAATGTAGATGACTGATCTCTTCTAATGGTAGCATCCAAAGTCAGCATGTTTTTCCAAGTGAGAGTGGCACCGGCAAAAACGCCGTTTATCTGCCTGTTATAATCTGCTTCAACAGGAGATAATGGTGAATTTAAAGTATTGGACAGCGAGTACAAGCCTGGGATGATTAAACCGCCGTTGGTGCTAGCTGAAATGCTGTTCTCGTTGTTTTTCCTGATGTTTGTTCCCAGTAAGGCTTTCAGGTTAAAGCTATTGCTAAGGTTTTTGTCCATATTGGCCAACAAATCGAAGTTGGTTTCGGAGTAGTTATGGTTAAACCTTGAATAATAAGGTAACCCGATGCTACCGACGTCGTAGCGCTCTTCCTGGAGTTCAGAGTAGGTATCCAATGAAACGCGGCCCAAAATGTTGATCCATGGCACAGGTTTATAGTTCAGGCTAACATTACCCAGGTACCTGTTGCGGCTATCTGTTTCGTAGTTATGGTCAACCACCCAGTAAGGGTTATTCCAGTATGCCGGGAACGTATTGCCATCGATTGGATCTGCCATATTCCAGGTAACGTTCGATTTGGTGCGCTCATAAGCCTGTTTCAGTTCCTGCACATCTACGTTAGTTTCCCACCACTGGCGGAAACCCGACATTACGTTACGGTTGTCGGAGTTTGAACCGTCATACCCCGTACCGCCCCTGCCTGTACCGTTGGTATTGTAATAATTGATGCTGGCGCCTGCAGTCAGGTTTTTGGTGATGTTGTAGGTTCCGGCAAAATCAACCAGATTTTTATCCAGCTTGCTATTTGGGATTACACCGTTTTCGATGTTTTTAGTGTAGCCCAGCTTGAAAGTACCGTTCTCGCCGCCATTGGTAATCATGATACTTTGGTCAGTAGATATCGGCTTTCTGAAAAAAGTGCTTGGATCATTTTTAGCAGCCACCCATGGCGTAGCTTTACCATAGTTTGGCGAGCTTGGATCGAAAGCATCCCACTGGTAAACCATCAGGTTAGGATCGAATTTAGAACCATTTGAAGCATCGGCGTCGGTTTGTACAACTTTCGCATTAGGGTTGCCAAAGATATCTGCGCTATAAAAACCAGGGCCATAACCTGCACCATACTGTGTCTGGTATTTAGGGAAGGTGGATTTATCGATCTCACCCATGCTTACCGTTGAATTAATAGTGATACCAAGGCCTTTTTTAGGATGTTTGGTGGTAATCAGGATTACACCGTTGCTGCCCCGCGAACCATAAAGCGCTGTTGCTCCTGCCCCTTTTAACACCGTAACGTCCTGTATATCGTCAGGGTTGATATCTGATGCAGGGCTGCCGTAATCATAACCACCGCCACCGGACTGCTGATTGCTGCCGTTGGTATTTTCATTACCAATAGGCACGCCATCGATAACGAAAAGCGCCTGGTTGTTGCCATAGATTGATTTTGTGCCGCGTAAAACCACGTTTGTTGAACCGCCAAGGGTATTATTCTGGCGGATTTCCAAACCGGCCACCTTGCCCGATAATCCATCTATAAAGTTGTTTGAGCGCTGTTTGCTTACTTCATCACCCGCAACTTGCTGAGCTGCGTAGCTTTGCTGGTTACGCGTACGGGTCAAACCCAACGCGCCGGTAACTACAACCTCGCCCAGTTGCTGCGCAGTGGCAGTCATCACAACGTCCAGTCTGTCGCCGCTTGGTGTTAACAATTGCGATGCATAGCCCAAAAAGCTAAATGACAGCTGTGCGTTGTTGGGCACATTAAGTGAATAATGACCATTAACGTCGGTTTGCGTACCGGTAGTGGTCCCCTTTACAGTTACCGATACCCCTGGCAGCGGTAAACCGTCCTCCTTAGCCGTAACCTTCCCGGTAACGGTATGAGTTTGTGCAAATAGCTGGTTGACAGCTAAAAGGAGTAAGCACAAATTCAGAAGTAGAATTTTTTTCATGAATAAATAGATAAGTTTGATAGTTAATCTTAGCGTTTTCATATAAACGCCTTTTAAGGGGACAAACGTATGTTCATTTTTCGTCTAAGTAAAATATTTGACTGTAACTTGTTCTTTACAATATATTTTTTAACTGTAACGAATTATTTACAGAAATTATTTGCAACAAAGGGATACTTTCGCCGTTTCAAAAGGACACTACCTATATTATCAGAGCAAAAAAATAACGATAATAATATGGCAGTTATTAGTTAATTGTAGCCGGAAGATACGCGAGGTATGTTCCGGCTTCTTTGCTTACGGTGTTATGAGTGAGGTTTTTAATCAGCGGATATTATTCTTTATGAATAAATATAAAATAAGCTTTTTAAACTATATTATTAGTAGATACTAATCGTGCCAGGCAGCACTTATTTTTTAAGGTTGGAATCAACAGGACGTCTTGATCGCTTTGACGTTACACTAATGTTACCGGAGCCGTTGCTTTATTAGTTTGCAAGGCGTTTTATTTGCAATCATTCAGTCGCAAAAAAATTCTGAAATTTGTGATGATCAAATAAATTCCCACGCGCTTTTATACCCGCCGGCCTCTTCCGCATACCTGATCAAATCAGCATAGAACGGGAAATTACAGAGGGTTGAGCTATCGCCGATCATCACCAACTTTTTTTTGGCGCGTGTTATGGCTACATTCATTCGGCGAATATCTGAAAGGAAACCAATGTCACCGCCTGTATTGCTGCGAACCATGCTGATGTAGACCACATCCCGCTCCTGCCCCTGGAAACTGTCGATGGTATTGACTGATATTTTGTTGCCGAACGACTTTAAAGTTTCAGATTCTGCAACCAACTCCTGCAGGATGCGGATCTGTTCTTTGTAGGGCGATATTACGGCAACGGCCGGAAAAGTATTCCCAACTAATTTATCTGCCAATTGCGTTAAATGCTTTACTAGAAATGCGGCTTCCTCAGGGTTTACTGAACTGGTTCCTTCCAGTTTTTCATCAAAACCACAGCCCGCCGTATCGATAAAAGTAAAAGGTAAATCACCTGGAAATAATAGCTGATTTGCCACGGATGTATGCGCCTTCAATCGCCCATCATAAAACTCCTTGGACGAAAAGCCCATAATAGTTTCATTCATACGGTATTGTTCATCCAATAAAGTGACTGCTTCAGGATAAAGAGCGGCACATTTTTCAAGTAAGGTTGCGTTTAATCCTCCCCTTGCCGCTTCGTTGGATTTGATGGTTGGCGGCAACTGCATGTGGTCGCCGGCCATGATGAGCTTTTGCGCTTTCAGTATCGGTATCCAGCAGGCGGGCTCGAGCGCCTGGCCGGCTTCGTCGATAATCACCGTATTGAATTTTACATCCCTGACAGTATAATGATTAGCGCCGATGAGCGTCGCAGCAATTACCTGTGCTTTAGCAACCAGGTCATCGGTAATGAATTGCTCGGTTTTATCCACCTCCCTCATTATTTTATGCGCTTCGTCAAACAAGGCTTTGCGCTGGTCGCGCTCCGCCTTGCCGAAATTACGCTTGTATTTATGTGCCATGTTCTTGTATTCCGATGCCTGCTTCTTCAGTTTTTTTACATCTTTCTCATAGCTGTGCTCCGCCATTTTGCTATCCAGCGTAAGCGACATCAGCCTCTCCGATACTCTTGCCGGGTTACCGATGCGCAAAACGTTCAAGCCCTCATTACTCAGCTTTTCACTCAATAAGTCGACGGCTGTATTGCTTGGGGCGACAACCAATACCTGTTGCTTGTCCTGTGCGACTAGTGCCTTGATCGCTTGTACTAACGTTGTCGTCTTCCCCGTGCCCGGCGGGCCGTGAACGATAGCCAAATCCTGCGCCGAAAGTATTTGATGAACCGCCGCTTGCTGTGATTGATTCAGCCCCGGCAGTGCAGGTGAAGTAATTTTAGAGAAAAATTGCGGCGATGCCTCGCCAGTGAGTATCCTGATCAGCGTTCCTTCAGGCTTTTCCTTACTGGCCGTTGCCTGTTTAAGTGCGTTCTGCATTTCGTCGTAGCTGTTATTATCAAACAGCAACTCAACGCCCAGCTTGCCATCGCGGCTCCAGTCAGGTAATTCTTCAGTAAATAAAGTAATTTTAAGACGGTTGCCGCTTTGATAAGTAATAGTTCCCTCCACGCGGTCTTTTTGGGGATCGTGATTAGAAAACAGTGCGGCGGGCACTCCAAACCTGAATTGATGCGCAACATCCTGGTGGGAAGGACGCTCTACCTCAACCGTTAAATAGTCTCCGCGACCTGGCTCAGAACCGCGGATAGCTACCGGGTACCACGTAAGTCCGTTTGCACGGCGGTCGGCTATGGAAGTGCTTTCAGTAAGTTTAAGGTAATTATTGCGGTCTTCCTCACGCTCGATCTTTAGCAGATCAAGCAGCTTTTTAAAATAGGGCATGCACAAAGATGAGAATTGTCTGAACCGGAAATGATAGAATTAAAGAATTTATCATGACATGCATGATTTAAAATTCTGCTAATAACTCAATTCTATCAATTCCGGTTCAGAATTACTTTACACCCCCAAATCCTTCATCACGTTATTCACCTTTTCGTCCAGCTGTTTATCTGTTTGGGCATAAGCCTCCTTACTGGCTAATTTGGTGTTAACACTGCAATAGAATTTTATCTTAGGCTCGGTACCCGAGGGGCGTGCTGAAACGATGGTGCCGTCTTCTGTAATAAATTGCAGTACGTCACTCTTTGGAAGTTCGATTTTTTTGGTGGTGTTATTCAGTAAATCAGTTTCTATTCCTTTTTCATAATCCTTTAGCGTTGCCACTTTTGAGCCGCCAAGACTTACAGGTGGATTGCTGCGGAATTTCTCCATCATTTCCTTTATCTCCTCTGCACCGGTCTTTCCTTTTTTGGTAAGCGAAATCAGCTTTTCTTTATAAAAGCCATATTGCACGTAAGTATCTATCAGCGCCTCAAACAGGCTGCTGCCTTTGTCTTTGTAGTAAGCTGTCATTTCTGCAATAAATGCACTTGATACAATGGCATCCTTGTCGCGTACCAATTCTCCGATTAGGTAGCCATAGCTTTCCTCACCACCGCCAATAAAGGTTTGCTTGCCTTCAAAATGCGTCATCAGTTCGCCAATGTATTTAAAGCCGGTAAGCGTGTTGTAATAAGTAACATTTTTGGCTTTGGCAATTTCCTCAATCAGGTTGGTGGTAACAATAGTTTTTACAATATACTCCTTGCCGGTTAGCTTGCCCTTCTCTTCCCAGGCGGTCAGCAGGTAGTTAATCAGCATGGCGCCGGTTTGGTTACCATTCAGCAGGATAAACTCGTTATCAGTATTTTTAACGGCTATGCCCACGCGGTCGGCGTCAGGGTCAGTGGCCAGTACCAGGTCAGCATCAACTTCCTGGGCTTTTTTAAGGGCAAGGGTCAACGCTTCCTTTTCTTCAGGGTTGGGGTATACAACGGTTGGAAAGTTACCGTCAGGCGTAATCTGCTCGTCAACCAATATCACATTCTCAAACCCGAAACGCTTTAAAGCCTGCGGTGCGAGCGTGATACCAGTCCCGTGGATCGGCGAATAAACTATTTTTAAATCTTTTTGCCTTTTTATAGCTTCCGGCGAGACGGACAATTTGGCAATAGCGCTCAGATATTGCTCGTCGAGCTCCTCTCCTATTTCTTCTATATTGGCGTCAACGCGATTGAACTTAATATCGTTGATACTCTTAATAGCTGCTACTTCATCCATAACGGCCTTGTCGTGCGGAGCAACAAACTGGCCACCGTCTGCACCATAAGCTTTATAACCGTTATATTCTTTTGGGTTATGCGACGCGGTAAGCATTACCCCGCTTTTGCAACCCAGCACACGCACCGCAAACGACAGCTCAGGTGTAGGCCTTAAAGCTTTGAAGAAATAAACATGGATATCATTAGCTGAAAACACCTCCGCAGTAATGCGAGAAAAGAAGTCCGCATTGTTACGGCTGTCATGTGCTATAGCAACCTTTACTTTTTCGCCGGGATAAGTTTTTTTCAGGTAATTAGCTAACCCCTGTGTCGCTGCGCCAATAGTGTACTTATTCATGCGGTTGGTGCCCGGCCCCATTATGCCGCGCAAGCCGCCTGTACCAAATTCAAGGTCGCGGTAAAAAGAGTCGGTAAGTTCGGTGTAAGCTTTATTATCCAGCAGCGACTGTATTTGTTTCTTAATATCATCATCATAGCCGCCTTGTAGCCAAGCGTTGGCCTTTTGCAAAATGGCCGGGTCTAATTCCTGCATAAGTAGTATTTAGTTATCGGTTAATCGGTAATGGTTATCACTCAAATATGATAATAAAAAAGTATTTTAAATAGTTATTGTTTGCGGATTTGTCTTTTTTGAGGAGAGATGCATTGTTACATCACTATCGGGTTCTTTTTAACCCAAAACATTTAATTTACCAGCCTTCCCTTCCAAACATACTTGCCTTTATTACCTAACACACCTATGTAAACAAAGTAGACGAAATACAGCGGAATAAATATCGGCAGTACCCACATCAATAGTTTTCGCCTGAAAAAAACAGTTACCGGTAACAGCAAGGCAACGCCTGCCAAAATAACTATCAGATATTGCAGCGCCGAAATTTTTAAAAAATGAATATCGTAAATGCCAAGTAATAAATTAACTAATACTGACAAGTTGAACAGCCATAAACCTATCACCAGGGCTACCACCTTCTTATCCTTATACTTTACCGATTTAGAAGCCCAGCGACGACGCTGCTGCATAAAACTTTGCAGGTTATGCTTGGCATGCGTGTACACAATAGCGTCGTACCACTTTAAAAAACCGATTCGGCCGGGATACTTTGCCGCTACCTTTTGCAATAAAAGCTCATCATCGCCAGAGGCCAGGTCATCGATGCCCTTAAAGCCACCCACTTCGTAAAAAACATCTTTCCGGTAAGCCAGGTTCGCCCCGTTACAGGTTGACGCATGACCATTCCCGATAAACGCGGCTCCGGTAGCAATAAGCGAAAGAAATTCCAGCGACTGCATGCGCTCAAATACCGATTTTTCTTCGAAATAACTCACCGGCGATGATATCATCAGCGGATGTTCTTCCTCATAATAACCCACTACAGACGATAACCATTTACTCCCCATACGGCAATCCGCATCGGTGGCTACCATCAGTTCCCCGTTTGACAGTTTTATGGCTTCCGCTATCGCCTTTTTTTTATAAGAATTTAGCGGCTTATCTTCGTTCAGCTGTAAAAGCTTAACCCCGCGATCGGCATAACCGGCTATTATTTCGGATGTCCGGTCAGTAGAGTGGTCATCAACAATTATTATTTCGGTAAGATGCCTGGGGTAATCCTGGGCCAGTATATCATTGATGGTTAAATGGATGCTTTCTTCTTCGTTCCGCGCGGCAATCATTACCGTAACCCTGGTAGTAAAACCCGAAAATTTAATGCGCGGACGCCTGATGGCATTCCAGCCGATAATAATAAAAGCTAACACGCAAATGAACAAGCCGGTTAGCAGGAGTGAAACAGTACTAAGAATTACGGTCAAAAAATTTCAGTTTAAAAACAAATATAGAACCTAAAGCAGCAGGAATAATCATATTGGTGATATAGATAATCGAAACTGCCACAATAATAGCCAGATGCTGATCTGTGACATAGCTGAAAAGCTTATCTGCAGTGATGCTTCGCACACCGATGTCCACCACATCAAGCGAAGGTATGGCTGATTGAATAAAAAAGAAAACAAACATCATCAACGAAAGCTCATATAAAGGTATCTGTGGGATAAGCAGGTGTATCACCAGGTAATATTGAAAGGTAAACGTACAAAAGCGCGCCAGGCAAAACCACATAATCTTAAGCAGTTGCCTGGTTTTGTAGGTGCCCATAATATCGAAGAACCGGTGATATTTATGCAGAAATTTTATACGGTTCAGCAGCCGTACCATCCACCTGATATTAAAGTAAAACGTTAGCATGATCGCCATAAACCCGGCGGCTATTAATGTTGAGCCTATCATGATCCAGTCTTTCGGATGTATAAATGTATAGAGGAACCAGATAGATGCACCGGCCCCCAAAACGTTGGTGATAACGTTTTGCCCGAACGCCCCCACTGCCATAGCAAACACCCCGTGAATACGCTTGCGGTTAGGTAAAAACATTACACGACCGCCATATTCGCCGATACGGTTTGGGGTAAATACGGCCCAGGTGAGTCCGCAGAAAACCGCCTCAATGGCTTTCCAAACCGGCATTGGTGCAAGCCTTCGGGTAAGATGCCACCATTTTAAAGATTCCAATACCCAGTTAACTACCATTAACAGCACCACGCCAATCATGGTAAAAAGCACTTTATTATAAGTTACATGTGCAACCAGTCGCTCAAAATTGGCAATGTTATCATGATTTTTTAAGATGCGGTAATAGATAAACCACGCCGCAAGTACCAGGATACCGAATTTGAGGAGATAAGAGAGTAGTTTTTTACCGCGGGCAGTCAAAGGCAGAATGTTTTTGCAATGTTAGGGAAATATGTCCATAGTCCATGGGCCATAGACCATAGTTTTTGTGGTTTTACCATTGTCAAACGTCTGAAAGTTATTTTGTGTCTTTATGCTGGTTTTATAAGCAGTTAAATAAGTGTATCAAAAAACCAAAGTTGGGTGAATTTGTTTGCGCAAGGCTCAAAATGTATTTGATATGGAACTAATTTATAAATTGCGTGATAACTATATGTCAACAGCATGGAACCTGAATTTATCACCTATAAAAAATTTAACGATATAGCGTTGGCAAACGATCTTGCTGAGTTGCTGGATGAAAATAATGTTGCTTATTTTTTACAAGAAGAGGATTTGGTTTTTAACCCGGCGTTTTCATATACCGACACAAAAGAATACGCAGTAAAAGTAAGGCCCGAAGATTTTGAAAAGATAAATGATTTACTAAAACGGGATATAGAAAAAAGTCTTGAGGAGGTGAATGCCGGCTATTACCTGTTAGCCTTTACCAATGAAGAATTGATGGATGTTATTGCTAAGGCCGATGAATGGAATGTATTTGATGTTCAGCTTGCCCGAAAGTTGCTTGCTGAACGGGGAAGAGAATTAAGCGATAAACAATTAAAGGAGATTGAAGAAAAAAGGATTGAGCAATTAAAGCAGCCTGATAAACCGCAGACAAACTGGATCATAATAGGTTACCTGGCTGCGGTTTTAGGAGGAATTTTTGGGGTTTTTATTGGCTGGATTTAAAAAATTACAAAAAGACGCTCCCCGATGGTAACAGGGTGTACGAATATTCGGAACGAGACAGGTTGCATGGCTCAATTATTTTTTACCTGTCTATCTTGTTTAATTTCCTGGATAATATTTCGAGTTAAAACAGAAGTTCCGGGTTTATAAAAAGTTTAAGCCTCAAGATGTATAGGTTTTGGAACATCACCCCAAAATCTCTTTAATATCCTCCACCGAAAGCGATTTGATAAAGCTTTCCTCTGTGGTGATCAGCGAGCGGGCCACACTTAGCTTGCGCTGTTGCAGGGCAAGAATTTTTTCTTCGACGGTATCTTTTGTAATGAATTTGTAAATAAACACGTTTTTAGTTTGGCCAATGCGGTGGGTACGGTCTATAGCCTGTTGCTCGACTGCAGGATTCCACCATGGGTCGAGGATAAAAACATAATCTGCTTCAGTAAGATTAAGACCTACCCCGCCTGCTTTTATCGAAATCAGGAATACCCGTGTTTTTTCATCTTCCTGGAATTGTTTCACTACATCGCCGCGATTTTGCGTACTGCCATCCAAATAGGCATAAGTAATTTTTCCACGGTCGAAATATTGACGGTAAATATTCAGCTGTTTTACGAATTGAGAAAAGATGAGCACTTTATGTTTACCCTCCAGCACATTGGCAAGGGTATGCACTACGTTCTCAAATTTACCAGAGTCACCCTCGTAATCATCGTCTATCATTACCGGGTGATTGGCAATCTGCCTTAGTTTAATAAGACCCTGCAAAACGTGAATCTGCGTTTTGGCGAAGGTACCTTCTTCCAGGCTTTTTAAAAGCTCGTTTCGATATTCAGACTTGATGTTTTCATAAACCTCGGCCTGCTCTTCGCTCATCTGGCAATAGAAAAGATTTTCAGTTTTAGGCGGCAGCTCGGTTGCCACCTGCTCCTTGGTGCGGCGTAAAACAAATGGCTTGATCAGGGCCTGCAGCTTACGGGCTTTATCTTCATCCTTTTTCTTTTCAATCGGCGTTACAAACTCATTCAGGAAAAATTGCTGCGCACCAAGCAAACCCGGATTGATGAACGACATTTGTGTCCATAAATCATTTACCGAGTTTTCAACCGGCGTTCCGCTCAATATCAGCTTAAAACGTGATTTTAATTGCCGTACCGCCTGGAACGATTTTGAGGAAGGGTTTTTGATGTTTTGGCTCTCATCCAGGATGACATAATCGAAAAAGTAGTTACTGAACAGATCGATATCTATACGTATAATACCATAAGTGGTTATTACTACATCATAATTGACAAACACCTCCGGCGACTTATACCGAAATGTACCGGTATGCACCATCAGCCTTAATTGCGGACTGAACTTTTTAGCCTCGTTAAGCCAGTTATAGATAAGCGATGTGGGCATAATCACCAGCGAAGTAGCTTTGCCACCCGCGGCCTCCGTATCTTCTTTATGCTTTTGCAGCAATGCCAGGGTTTGTATAGTTTTACCCAGGCCCATATCATCTGCCAGGCAGCCGCCAAAATGGTAATCTTTTAAAAAGTGAAACCAGTTATAGCCAGCTTTCTGGTAAGGACGCAAATCGCCCGCGAAATTTTGAGGCATAGCCACATCCTCCAGTTCGTCAAAGTCAAGCAGCTTCTGCAGCTTCCTGTTCATCGTAACGCTGGCCATTTCGCCTTCCTCAAGGGCATTTACCAGGCCGATGTGCTGTCTGCGCAATTTGATAGCGGTATCACCATCAGAAAAGTGCAGCAGGTTACCGTATTGGGAGAACCATTTCTCAGGAATAATGGCAATCTCTCCCGAGGGCAGCAAAAATTCTTTCTTGCGGTTAAGGATATGATTTTTTAGCTGGATAAAAGGTATGCTATAGGAACCGAAATATACGATGGCCTCAATGTCGAACCAGTCGTTATTCTCCGAAACAGTAAGGTCAATCTTGCTGGCGCCGAATACATAGCGTTTCTGATCGCGGGAATCCGGTTGCTCAATTTCAAAATCTTCGGCTACCAGCTTATCATAATGCTGGTTAATCCATTCGAACACCGAAAATGAGTTATTGTCCTCATCGTCGTTAACAGCTACTTCCAGGTTTTTAAACATGGCAGATGCCGTTTTCAATCCAAGCGCCTCCAGCTGCGCGAACTTATTTTTCTCCCACGTAACCGATCGTTTGATACGGTGGAAAGTATAATCATCGCCATTTTTTTCCATTCGCACCGAAATCAGGCGTTCATCACCGTAAGGGAAAACGTAACCCGCATATTTAAAATAAAGCTGGATCTGCGACGTGCCGCCTTCTATGTAAATCGGTTTAATTACCGGCCGGGCATCATATTTTTCAGTGTTGATGGTAAAGCCTTCGGCATACACGTGGTGTTTTTCGATAAGCGGCGCTACAAACTTTTCAAAATACGAGTGCTCGGAAGTTTTGGGAATAGCTATATACCGCTTGTTTAAAAATGGCACCAACTTTTTACCTTCAATCTCTTTCTCAAAATAGTAAAGGGTGTCATCAAGCAGCATCCATGCCGGGTGGTTACAGACAACCTCGGCATTTTTAAACATAAACTCAATACGCATACCCTGGTATTTAATGGTAGGGAAATAGCGTATTTCCTCTTCATTGCGCCTGAAATGAAACAGTACCGAAGCCGGCTCCGCAGCCATTTGCAGCTTGCGCTCGGCAGGATAGCCCTCTTTGCTCATCAGGTACAGGGGTTTGTCCTTCAGCAACGCCAGCGCTTCGGCCATTCGTTTTTCTATTTTCGGACGCAGCATATCAAAAAGCTGGTCGTTAAATACTTTGGTAAAAAACTCAAACGGACGGATAGGCTTTTTGTAAAACTTTTTAATCAGGTTTCCCTGCTCCATTTCCTCAAGTACTTTAATTAGTTTAATATCCAGCTCGTCGGCATAGTGGGCAAACTCTTTAGCGGTATTTGAAAAAAGGCGCTGGTAGGTAAGCGAAAATTCGCCATTGGGGTTCAATTGAACTACGTGGGGTTCAATTACGTACGATAAATATTCATGTTTGGCAATGGCATAAATAATCTGGCAAGGCTTGCTGCTATCGACACGTAACATAACTTCTGATAAAAAAATTTATAGAAGCTACATCAAGAAAAAATTCAAACGTAAACAGAATTTGGGTGAAGTAGAAATATTTTTTTCGAAATAGTTGCTAACAAATCCGCCATGGATCGCTGTTGATAGCTCATTGGCATGATTAACGTTCTATGGCTATTGACTATGGTCTTTAGACTAAACCTCCACTTCACCTTCAAACACCTTTTTTGCAGGTCCCTCTAAAAATATATTTGTAAACTTAAGGCCGTCATAATCAAAGCGGATGTTCAAGTCTCCGCCCAGTACTTTTACCGGCGTAGTGATGTGGCCTGACTGATTATTGTGTTTGGCCATAGCCAGCGCTACTGCAGTAACGCCGGTACCGCATGCATAGGTCTCGTCTTCAACGCCGCGTTCAAATGTGCGCACAAAGTAGCCTTCTGCTGTTGGTTCTACAAAGTTGATGTTGATGCCCTCTTTGCGGTAAGTATCATTATTGCGGATGGCGTACCCTTCCTCGTAAACATTTTTGTCTCTAAGGTTTTCTGCAAAGGCGATGTAATGCGGTGAGCCAGTATTGATCACATAAGCGTCCTGATCACGATTGACGGTATCTACATCAATCATCTGCAGGCTTACCCAATCTCCTTCTGCTGAAATTTTGGCATAGTGCGGGCCATCTACTGCCAAAAAGTTTGTTTCACTGTCAAAAACTCCAAGGTGTTTGGCAAAAGCTACAATGCAGCGTCCTCCGTTACCGCACATGCTGCTTGGCTGGCCGTCGGAGTTGTAATAAACCATCTCGAAATCGTAGCCGGCAATGTTTTGCAGAAACATCATCCCATCGCCGCCAATGCCGAAACGCCGGTCGCATAACCTGGCAATTAATTCTGGATTATGGTGATTGACGGCATTATTGCGGTTATCGACTAAAATAAAGTCGTTCCCGGCGCCCTGGTATTTATAGAAATGTATTTTCACGGCTATTAATTAATATACGAATGTGCAGGTGTGCAAATGTGCGCACGATTGTCGCTTTTTTTAATCATTTGCATGTCAATACATTCGTTAATGGTTAAGCTAATTTTCCCTGGTTTTATTGATTTAACAAAATTTAACAAAAATACACATAACTTAATATAGGTTATGACGTCTATATGGTATTAAATTTGTTTTGTAAAACAATATAAAAGAAAAGTGAGAAACAATATGAAAAAGTTTGGTTTAACATTATTGACTGCCTTTGTTGGCGGGGCCATGGCTTTGGGAGCATACAAGATTATTGAAAACAAGTATGCCGACAACATGAGCTTCGAGGATAAACAAAAGGTGTACTACGCTACAAGTAATCATTTAACCCCAACCCCAAACACAACCACTTTGTCATCGGCCGGGCAGGTCGATCTTACCCAGGCAGCGGCGGCGGTAACGCCTGCGGTTGTCTATATCCGCACTACTTACTCCAATCAAACGGGTAACGACCAGCAAAGCCAGCTACAGCAATGGTTTGGCGATATGTTCGGTCAGCGCGTACGCCCTTCTGGCCCGCAAATGGCCTCGGGTTCCGGCGTAATTATTTCGCCTGACGGCTATATCGTTACGAATAACCACGTTGTGGAGAAGGCTGATAAAATTGATATCGTAACTAACGACCATCGTACTTATCAGGCAAAAATAATAGGTACCGACCCTAATACCGACCTTGCCCTCATCAAGATCAATGGTCATGACCTGCCAATAGTTAAGCTCGGTAACTCTGATGCCGTTAAAGTTGGCGAATGGGTGTTGGCTGTAGGTAACCCCTTTAAGCTTACATCAACCGTTACAGCCGGTATCGTGAGCGCAAAAGGCCGTGGCATTGGTATTATCGGAACGGAGAATCAAGAGGATGAAAATCCTTTTGGCCGTACCCAGTACCAGTCAAACCAGCCTAAGCTTAACCGGGCCATCGAGTCGTTTATTCAGACAGACGCAGCCATTAATCCTGGTAACAGCGGTGGCGCATTGGTAAATACTAACGGCGAATTGATCGGTATTAACTCTGCTATCGCTTCACATACCGGCTCGTATGAAGGTTATGGTTTTGCTATCCCTATCAACCTTGCGAAAAAAGTATTAGATGATATTGAAAAATACGGCGCTGTAAAACGTGGTTATGTAGGCGTAAGCTTTGCCGAACTTAATCCGGACAATGCCAAAGAACTAAAAGTTAACAGAACCTACGGCTTATATGTAAGCCAGGTTGTACCGGGCAGCGGCGCCGAACAGGCAGGTCTGAAAGAAGGCGACATTATTACCAAAGTTGAAGGCAATACTGTTTATGAGTCTTCAGACTTGCAGGAACGTGTCGGCCGCATGGGCCCTGGTGATAAAATTCACCTGACCGTTTTACGCGGCGGCGATGAAAAGAACTTTACAGTTACGCTGAAAGCTGATGCCGGCGCGCCAAAAATGGCTGTTTCCAAATCGTCTGAAGAAATGTTCAACAGGATAGGTGCAAGCTTTGTACCGCTGAATGCATCGCAAAAAGCTAAGTTCCATGTTAACAATGGCGTAATAGTTACCCAGGTTAGGGAAGGCGGCTTGTTCGACAACACCGAAATCCCTGTGGGTTCTGTAATCAACCAGGTAAACCGTCAAACCATCAATAGCGTTGATGACCTTGATCGTGCATTGAGCAACCCGCGGAATGGCATTCTGTTGATCTCGGGTGTTTATCCTGACGGTTCAAGATTAAAAGTTGCTGTGGAAGTGCAGTAACAGAAAATTTAAGTGATTATATAAGAAAAGAGAGCCTGGTGAAATTGCCGGGCTTTCTTGTTATACCTCAACCAGTGATTTACTGGTGATGGTGGTTTTTTGGGTAATATCTTTTATAATTTCATCGAGTTCACCTGACGAAACCTGGAGCAAATTAATAATTTCTTCCTTCTCTTTCTCATTAGTTTCGGCAGACAGCAGTGTAATTAATCCCATAATGCGCGCTAATGGCGCCCTTACCAGGTGCGATTGTATCCAGGATATTTCCCTGAGCGTTTTGTTTTGCATCTCAATTGTTTGCACATACTTTTTGTGCTCGGTAATGTCGCGCCCGGTTATACAGGCGCCTGCAATTATTCCGCCTTCAAAAACCGGCGTCAACGCAAAATGTATCCATTTGGTCTCGCCGTTTACATAAAAATCGCGGTCGTATTCAATCGTTTCGCCGTTGTGTACGCGGCGCAACAAATCTTTAAATCCTGCCCTTAACGCAGACTCCACAAAATCAAAAATACTGCGGCCTGCTTCAAACTCAATTTTATTCTTATTAAATATTACCGACTCCCTGGCTTTTGAATTTGATGTGATAATATCATTGTCAGTGTTCAATAATACAAATCCTTCATTCGTGTTATCAAATATGGCGCGAAGATTTGACTCCGACTGTTTAACCTTTTCGTTCGATTTCTGAATTTCCGCCCGGCTTCTTACCTGCGCTGTAATGTCGGTTGCTAAAACAAGCTTGGCTTTGTAACCGTTAAATTCCAGGAAGCTGCTTTCTATTTTTACGTTGATCTGCTGCCCGTTCTTTTTTAAATGAACGATATTGTCGTTATAGAATTTATGCTCATTCTTATGAAACTGAACCACCTGCTCAATGCCCTTTACATATTGCGCCGGACGAATTTCTCTTATTGTTATATTTAGAAATTCCTCTTTGCTGTAGCCGTATTGTGCGATAGCAGCCTCGTTAACATCCAAAAATTTCAGCGACTCCACATCAAAAAGCCACATGGGCTGCGGGCTGGTTTCAAAAATGGTTTTATACCTGAGTTTCAGCTGGTCCTTTTTAGTGATGGACAATTGCAAGCCGTTAAACATTTTATGAATAAGCATAACCAGCACAATGCTTAGAAAAACAAGATTCGAGCTGAAGGCAATCCATTGCCCGGCTGAATAGTCATTTTCAATAGCTGAATTAAAAGGCTTCAGATAAATCAATGCAGCAAAGCCGGCGAGTATTGAGGTATTGGCGATTATTGACCAATAGCTGAATTTTACCGGAAATATAAGTGCCGTTAAAATTGTAATGGCGAATAAGTAAAATATCCCCGGGCCTATATACCCGAGGTTTGCCGTCAAAAAAACTGCCAGGAGGTAAAACAAAAAAATGACAATAACTTTTCTGCTTCGCAATTTCAGTCGGCGGGCAAATGTGCTTACTGCCAGGAACACCATGCAGAAAGTGTCGATGATCCCGACAACCGGGTGGCCCGTAGTAAACGATATATAAATGCCGGGTACAGCGGCTATAAAGCTTACCGGGAAACAATAAATCAGGAATTGTATAAACAGCCGGTCTTTCCAGTTATTGATATCGTCTTTATCGGTCTTGACGTCATCGGCCCAGCGGGTTTTCACGAATCGCTCATAGCGCAGCATCCCTTTTCGGACGTGATTTACAGACATTAATTATAAATTAGCTTTTATGCATTTTACGAAAAATAGCGAAAATGGTTGTGGCTATTTATAGTAAATACACCAGTAATATGGTATTTATGCCTGACTGACTTGCCAATCAATCAGCGATCAAATAGATTAGATAATTAATGGAGCATACGCAGATGCTTCACTGGATATTTTTCATTACAGGAGAGATTTTTCTTTATCAATGGCTTCATTGATGGCTAGTGTTTCGGTTTGCGGCTGTAGTAAATTTTGCGAAGAGAAGTTGGTCAACTGCAGTTAAACCCATTGAAAATAATTAAAGTTGCTGATCGCGAATATGCCCTTACTTATTCTTTTGTGCTTTGGATCCGATATTTTTTTTGCCGGCATTCCAAAAGGCGTGCAACTCCTCATTTGATTGAATTGCCAGCTTTAATCTTTCCCCTGGCGGTTTAGACAACCAGATTTCAAGCTGAAGTTTTTTTACATGTTCTGGTGTATCCTCCACTATATAACTAAATTGAATGTTTTCAAATTTAAAGTATTTATCCAGTAATTTACATATTCCCTTTGTAGGTCGGGTAATGAAGAAAGGTTTTTTATATCTTCCATTTGTATGGCGGATTGCAATTGCTGTATCCATATGAGCTTTGAAATTAACAGGTCCTCTTTTGATACAGCGTAAATCTGCATATCTCCAAAATCTACTAATTGTCGCCGCTCAAACTCAGCCAGCCTATAGTCGTTGTTTTTCCGGATTACAAAGTCGGCCTTGAATCCTGAAACAGGGTCTATAATATTGAACATGCTTTGCCGCTCAATAGCATCGATTATAGCTTCTTTACTGCAATAGAAATCGGCTTGAAAATAGTTAACAAACTCATCCACGTCTTCAGGACGGAGGTTAACAACAAAATCAAAATCCCTGGTGGAGCGGGGAACCATATAAAGACTCATCGCCATACTGCCTGACAGCATATAAGGAATTTGCCGGGAATCAAAGTATTTTATTATATATTTTAAAAAATCAAGCACACTCAAAGATAAGCATTAGAATTACCCTGTTTATAAAACTTCGCAATTCTTATCCGGTTTCCTATTTTTGCCCCATGATTATGGGGAGCGGGAAATCTTTCAATTTACTAAATCAGGACCTTTTATTGTTGCCACAGCGGGCCGTCTACTGGAAACAGGAAAACGCCCTTATTGCTGCCGATGTGCATTTGGGCAAAGTAGGCCACTTTCGCAAGGCCGGCATAGCCGTTCCGCGGGATATGGAACAAAACGAACTGGCAGTGCTGTCTGATCTTATATTTGAGCATAAGCCGGAAAAGTTAATTCTGCTCGGCGATTTTTTTCACAGCGACATGAATGCCGACTGGGACTGGTTCATTCTTTGGCGCAGCCAGTTTCCAAAGCTTGAAATTATACTGATACGCGGCAATCACGATATTATAGACGACAGTCACTACCTGCAGCTTAATATCAGCTTACATGAGCAGTTGCTTATCGGGCCTTTTCTGATGCTGCACCACCCATTAACGGACAGCAAACTTAAAGATACCGAAGGCTATGTATTTTGCGGACATATACATCCCGGCGTAAGATTGATCGGCCGTGGGCGGCAGTCCATTACATTGCCATGTTTTGCGTTTGGGCAAAAGCAGGTTGTGCTGCCCTCCTTCGGTAAATTTACCGGGAAAGTAGCCATACGCAGCAGTAAAAGCGACAAGATATTCGCGATAGCAAAAGATAAAGTGCTGACGATTGATTAAGGGTGCTTCTTCAAATATTCCCCAACTTCGAAACCAATACTTTTCAAGCCTATTTGGGGGACTAAGATCGTCCAGTTGCCGTCGAGCAGGTAATAGCTTGGTATCTCGGTTATATTATAATTCGCTGCATTGGGCGAGTCGTTGCCTTTAAGGTCAGATACTTGCATCCAGTTTAACTGATCGTCTCTCAGGGCTGTTTTCCACCAATCCGGTTTTGAATCGAGTGATACACTGATAAAAGCTACATTATTTTTAACATCCGGTTGTTCCAGCAGCGTTTTAATCTGGTCGTGGCTGGTCCGGCTGAATGAATTACCGGCCTTCCAAAAGTCCAGGACGATTAACTTTTTATGGATGCTTTTAGGGTCGAATGGTTTTCCGTCCGGCGTGTTACCCTCCAGTGCGGGCGCCTTTTTTCCGGCTACCAGCTTTACCATGTGGCTTAGCTTATCCCCTATTTCCTGCCCGTCTTCACTTTGTTGTGCGGCAGGCGAAAGAGTTTTAAACAGCGCATAGTAAGTAGCCGGGTCGCCCTCATAGTCAAGCTTCGAAAAAATATGAGCGGCTATTTCACTTTGCGGATATCGTTTTAAAAACTGCCCGAAAACAACAGCATTGGCATTTCGCAGCTTAGCTTCATTTTCCCCGAGCTTAGCCAAAAGGCTATTATAAGCGTCGGGCGTTAATTTGGCGTAATCGTCTTTAAGCTTTTTGTTAATCTTTAATATCTGTTGTTGTGCGCCTGCACTAAGGCTATCAGCCATCGTATAAAATGACGACAGTTCTGCCTGGGCTTTTGAAGGAGAAGTAATTTTGGGATATTTATATAGCTGACTTGCGGTGGCTCCTATAGTGTATTTGCCACCATCCAGGTAAACTTCAAATTCGCCGCGATCCTCGTTATTGCCATCTTCGGATATACTCATTTTATAGAAGCCCGGGTGGTTAAGCCGCTTTTGCGCTATGGCAAACTTCCCGTCTTTAATATTTTCGCCAAACACAGTGCTGTCTGCCATGTTTTTAATTGTAAACACACCGCTCTTTAAACCGGGTACACTCCCGGAAAATTCTATTTGTGCTTGTTTTTTGCAGCCGGCTATTACAACAGCTATTGCGATAAGATAAGGGAATTTCATTTGTGTGGTTAGAATCGGTTAACAGTTAAGAATCAAACGCCAAGATATAAAAAAGAGGCACAGAAATAAAACTAATCATCACAAGTCAGCAATTGCGCTTAGGTCCGGGTTCGTGATCCTTTCAGCCTCTTTTTAGATTGTTTCTAAATAGCTAATTCATACTCAATAAGCTGAATCCATTAATATCTTTTGGCATATAATAAATACTTTTGCGGAAAATAAATCTGACAATATAATGAGCGAATTTAAACAAACCTTTAACTCGTCGTTAGGGAAAAAGCTGATAATGGCTTTAACGGGCTTGTTTTTGTGTACGTTTTTAATTGTGCACCTTGGCGGCAACCTGTTGCTGTTCAGAAATGACGATGGCTATGGTTTCAACCTTTATGCTAATTTCCTGACGCATTTTCCGCCAATCGAGGTGATAGCATATATCCTTTACATCTCGATTGTAATACATGCTATCTACGCCCTGGTCTTAACCATCAAAAACCGCAAGGCAAGGCCTGTAAGCTATGCAACACCAAACAGGTCGCCCGCTACATGGTCGTCAAAAAACATGGGGCTGCTGGGCTCAATCCTGCTGCTGTTCATTGTAATCCACATGAGTGATTTTTGGTTTGCCTATAAATACAGCAACAAGGTGCCTTATAAAGAATACCGTACAGATTTAGCGACTGATAAGACCACCTCACAAGCGTTCACGCCGGTAACGTCTGATTTTGAAAAATCGGTAACTACAGAAAATAACGTTGAAGTTATTAAAGTGAAAGATTTGCATGCACGGGTAGCAGAGAGCTTTAAAAACCCGGTGTATGACTTATTCTATGTGATAGCCATGATAGCGGTAGCCTACCACCTGCTGCACGGCTTTCAGAGTGCTTTCCGCACATTAGGATGGACGCACCGGAAGTATACGCCTATTGTTGAATTTGTAGGTACCTGGCTGTTTGCTGTAATAATCCCTGTAGGATTTGCACTGATGCCGATTTGGTACTATTATATAAATGTTATAAGTAAATAGTTGACTAAGTTAGATTAGTTGATTAAGGAGCAGTTGAACGGGGAAACCTGGTCAGCAACTCAACCTGATCAACCACTCACTAAATATAAAAGAGAAATGACTTTAGATGCTAAAATTCCAAAAGGTCCATTAGCCGAAAAATGGAGCAAGCATAAATTCGACTTAAAGCTGGTTAACCCCGCCAATAAGCGTAAATACGACGTGATTGTTGTAGGTACGGGTTTGGCCGGGGGAGCAGCAGCGGCATCACTGGCCGAGCTGGGCTACAACGTAAAAGCGTTTTGTTTCCAGGACAGCCCGCGCCGTGCGCACTCTATTGCCGCGCAGGGTGGTATAAACGCCGCTAAAAACTATCAGAATGATGGCGACAGCGTTTACCGCCTGTTTTACGATACTATTAAAGGCGGAGACTACCGTGCCCGCGAAGGAAACGTTTACCGTTTGGCCGAGGTGTCGGTGAATATCATCGATCAGTGCGTGGCACAAGGCGTTCCGTTTGCCCGCGAATACGGCGGCTTGCTTGATAACCGGTCATTTGGTGGTGCGCAGGTATCGCGTACATTTTATGCCAGGGGCCAAACCGGGCAGCAATTATTGCTGGGCGCTTATTCAGCGCTAAACCGGCAGATACATTTAGGCAAGGTTAAAATGTACACCCGTACCGAAATGCTGGACGTGGTGATGATTGATGGTCATGCCAAAGGTATAGTTACCCGTAACCTGATTACAGGCGCGATTGAGACACACAGCGGTCACGCGGTATTACTGGCAACCGGGGGATACGGCAATGTGTTTTACTTATCTACCAATGCTATCGGCTCAAACGTAACTGCTGCGTGGCGCGCGCATAAACGCGGTGCATTCTTTGCAAACCCCTGCTATACACAGATACACCCGACCTGTATCCCTGTAACCGGCGACCACCAGTCGAAGCTGACGCTGATGTCGGAATCGCTGCGTAATGACGGACGTGTCTGGGCTCCGAAAACCCAGGCTGTTGCCGAGCGCCTTCGCAAAGGAGAGCTTAAAGCTGCAGATGTGAAAGAAGAAGACAGGGATTACTTCCTGGAAAGAAAATATCCGTCATTCGGCAACCTGGTGCCACGCGACGTGGCTTCGCGTAACGCCAAGGAAATGGTTGACGACGGAAGGGGCGTAGGCGGTTCGGGCATAGCCGTATTCCTTGACTTTGCTGACGCCATAAACCGTTTGGGCAAGGACGCCGTATCTGCAAAATATGGTAACCTGTTTGACATGTACTACCAGATCACTAACGAAGACCCATACACCCAGCCAATGCGTATATACCCCGCGGTGCATTACACTATGGGCGGTCTTTGGGTAGATTATAACCTGAGCACCAACGTGCCCGGCCTGTATGCTTTGGGTGAATGTAACTTCAGCGATCACGGCGCCAATCGCCTGGGTGCATCTGCACTGATGCAAGGCTTGGCCGACGGCTATTTCGTTATACCATATACATTGGGCGATTACTTAGCATCAATAGGGCCAAAACCGGTGGATATTAAGCACCCGGCATTTGAGCAAACCAAACAGGAGGTTATCGCCCGGATAAATAAGTTGCTTGCCCTAAAAGGCAACAAAACAGTAGTTGAATATCACCGTGAACTGGGCCACATTATGTGGGAATATTGCGGAATGGCGCGCACCGAAGAAGGCCTGATCAAAGCTAAAGGTTTAATACGCGAGTTAAGGGCCGACTTTTGGAAAAATGCCAAAGTAGTAGGCGAGAATGATGAAGTTAACCCTGCCCTTGAGCGTGCCGGCCGCGTAGCCGACTTCCTGGAATTGGGTGAACTGATGGTTGACGATGCCCTGCAGCGCAAAGAATCATGCGGCGGTCACTTCCGCCTGGAATCGCAAACTCCTGAAGGCGAAGCGCTTCGCGACGATGATAATTTCTCGTTTGTTGCAGCATGGGAGTACACCGGTGACAATCAGCCTGAAAACATGCATAAAGAAATGCTCGAGTTTGAATTTGTTCATCCGTCACAACGTAGTTATAAATAAGTCTAAAGTTTAAAGCCTTGAGTCGCTTACCGGCTCAGGACTTTAAACTTAGGGCTCAAGACTTAATAATATGAGTACTGGAAATATGAATTTGACGCTAAAAGTCTGGAGGCAGAAAAATGCCCAGACCAAGGGCGCTTTTGTTACTTACAAGGCTGAAGGCATCTCGCCTGACATGTCATTCCTGGAAATGCTCGACGTGGTAAACGAGAGCCTTATCCATAAAGGCGAGGAGCCTATCCATTTTGATCACGATTGCCGCGAGGGTATCTGCGGAATGTGTTCGCTCTATATCAACGGGCATCCGCACGGGCCTAAGCAGGCAATTACAACCTGCCAGTTGCACATGCGTTCATTTCACGATGGTGAAACTATCGTGATTGAGCCATGGCGTGCCGCTGCATTCCCGGTTGTGAAGGACCTGGCGGTTGACCGTTCAGCGTTCGACAGGATACAACAGGCGGGTGGTTTCGTCTCGGTAAATACCGGCGTTACTGTCGATGCGAATGCTATCCCTATCCCAAAGGTAATTGCCGATGAAGCCTTCAACTCGGCTACATGTATAGGTTGCGGCGCCTGCGTAGCGGCTTGTAAAAATGCATCCGCTATGTTATTTGTTTCTGCAAAAATTACCCAGTTGGGTATGTTGCCCCAGGGCCAGCCCGAGCGTTACAGCCGTGTGCAGGCTATGGTAGCGCAAATGGATGAAGAAGGATTTGGCAATTGCACCAATACAGGCGCTTGCGAAGCCGAATGTCCTAAGGAAATCAAAATGACCAATATCAGCCGCATGAATAATGATTACTTCAGCGCCAAGCTGTTCAGGCAGGAAGCTGCACATGATCATGCGGGCGGTGAATAGATAGCACACAATTGTTTAATTACGATAAGGCTCCGTGGGAAATCACGGGGCTTTTATTTTTTAATTCGCTGTGGATAATTACATTCGTTGCAGCGTCGCCACAATTAAAAGGCAGCTACAACCCGGCTGTTTGCCCGGCAGGATTTACCCGGCCATGGTTTACAGGTACTTTACAGTTTTTTATGTAAACCCTTGATGTAACTAACTGAAAATAAATTAATTAGACTGAAACGTTGGAGCCAAACCTGCAACCATTATTAATTTACAATAAACTATTGATTTACAGATATTTAACAAAAAATCTATATTTCCTCCCTATTGCCTAATATGGCCGTTATCGGTTTGTTGGTTACAAGGCATGCAACATCAGCAAACGCATTACCGTTTTTCATAAAACACCGGTTCTCTGCTATATATCTCAATTCAATCAAGGCAGTTTATCAATAGTAATGCGCGAAAAAGTAACACAATGCAACCATTTTTGTAAGAATATCGTCTTGCCTTAAAACCCTATAAAGATGATGACCTTACCCTCTAAACTAAAATGTGCAGCAGTAATACTTTTGCTGACCACAACTACTGTAATCGCGCAAAACAAGTATAAAACCAGGCATATCGGCAATAAGCCCCGCGATGGTTCGGCAAACAGCAGCTTCGACCTGCGAAAGGGCAACCAGGTAGGTGTTAAAATGAATATCGGGCACAAGCCGGCACAATTGCTGAAGTTTCATTTCGATGTGGAGAACGGCAACAGTGATAGCCTTAGATTTAAAGTGAATGTTTACAGGTTCAATGATGATGGTCCGCAGGAAAAGCTGTTCACGCAGGATATCTATGGTGCAGCGCCAAAAGGGAAAAGCTGTGTAAATATCGATCTCGAACCCTACCATCTGCAGACAAAAGGCGCCATATTAGTCGCTATTGAGAGCCTGGCTGATTATGGCGGAGACAATCATTTTCCCGTAGTTATATTAAACGGAGGCACCTGGACTTATAAAGACAGCCATTGGAAAAAAATCCCGGTAGTTGGTGTCGATTTTAATATGCTGGTTAGAAGGATATAATTTAATAACCGGTTTGCCGGGCATCCCGCGAAAATGAAGGGGGCGCGCTGAATTTGATTAACATTAACTTAACATAGCCGTAATTTCCTGTTAATCTGTTAACCTTACCTTTACAACACTGCTAACTGACAAAGCAGAGCTGGTTCTTAGTGTTAAACGATCGTTAAAAAAGCATTAAAAATTAGTTTCAGCTTAAGTCAGAAGGTTGTAAGTCCGTAATTGCAATCTTAGCGTAGAGTAAATGTTTAAGTAAATTAATTCCATTAACCGTTCGCTAAAATCAATTGAGCTATGAAAAACAACAGTCAAAATCAAAACCGGGAAATAACGCAGATCCAGGCAAATTCAGCAGATGAGTACTGGACAAAAAAATATGGTGTATCCACCGACGAACTAAAAGCAAAAAGCCATCGCATGAGCATAACCGACAAGATATTGGAGGTTGCTGCAAAAAACAAAACTTTTAGCTATTAAGCCCCGAAAGGCCTAAACGATTTAACTAAAGATTTTTAGTCCGGCTCTGCAATCGCGGGGCCGGATTTTTTTATCATCTCGCCTGTCGATGCTCAGGCTACTATTTGTGCCGCAGTAAGTAATTCCATTGGAGCATTTTTTTACTGATCTTGTTTGTGGAAATAGTTTTTTCCATTTGCACATCCCCGCATCAGAAATTCGCACATCAATCATCTGCACATCCGCACATCAAATAAATTCCTATCTTGCGAATTACTTTAATGTTTAATTATGTCCCAACTCTGTTGTATAGGTCATATCACGTCTGATAAGGTAGTTACAACCAAAGCTACTAAACACATGCCTGGTGGCACGGCGTATTATTTTTCGTGCGCAGTAAGCAAGCTGGATATTGATTACTTGCTGGTGACAGCATTGGCCCCCGCCGAGATGCACTATGTGACAGCCCTGCGAGAAAAAGACATAAACGTGCAGGTACTGCCAAGCGCCCATACTGTTGTTTTTGAAAATATTTATGGCGAAAACCAGGATGAGCGCACTCAAAACGTTTTGGATACGGCCGACCCGTTTGAGCCAGGCGGGCTCTCTGATGTAAATGCGCAGCTATTTCATTTAGGCCCGCTGCTGGCAGGCGATATGGATGTTGAGCTGATAGCAGAGCTGGCAGCCAGGGGGCGTGTAAGTATTGATGTGCAGGGCTACCTGCGCAGGGTAGAAAACCAAAAAGTATATGCCACGGGCTGGCCGGATAAACAGGCAGCACTTGCCTGCGCAGAGATTGTGAAAGCCGATGTTGCCGAATTGCAGGCCTTGACTGGATGCGAAACTACTAAACAGGGGGCGCAACAATTAGCCGAATGGGGTGTAAAAGAAATTGTAGTAACCAACGGCAGCCACGGTTCGGAGATTTTTCAGGACGGAAAACGCTATGTCATACCGGCATTTGCCCCCCGGGAAGTTGTGGATGCAACGGGCTGCGGCGACACCTATATGGCGGGCTATCTTTATCGCCGGCTTAAAGGGGATGATATTCAGCATGCAGGAGAATTTGCAGCTGCTATGGCCAGCCTTAAAATGGAGGCCTCGGGCCCATTTCTGGGGACTGAAGATGAGATTAATGATTTTTTGAATAAGCACTCAGGCCGGCTAAATTCTGCAGAACTGGGAAAAGAACCGATATCCTGAACATATATACAACTCTCTTTTTGTTAACAGCCATCTTAAAGTCACATATTGAATAAGGCCGGCCCAATCGGTTATTCTGTCAATTAATTTGATCAATTAAAACTTATCTTTAACCAAGTATTCACAGAAACAATTGACCGAGCTCAGCCCCTCTAAACGAACCTGGACAATATTTAAGCGCAATAAGCTCGCTGTCGCAGGCCTGGCCCTGATTGTTTTAATGCTTGTGGTAGCTGTACTAGGTTATCTTATAATGCCCGATTCTACCCCACTTGCTAATAACATGACGATACAGCTTAGCGTGAAAAAGCCCGGCTCTTCATTCACTATACTTCGTCTCCGCAAAACGGAACCGGTCGACACAGTTAATTTCTTTAACAAAATGCTCTTCGGTCAGCCTTCCTTTTACAGGGAAATACCCATTACCGGCTACCACGTAATAAAAGACTCCATATATGTAAACGAGTATATCGGGGCAGAGGATAAGCCGGAAAAGAAAGCTTACAAATTTACTCCCCCTTTGGGAGGCCGGGGAGCTGATATTATCCAGCGCACGTATTGGTTCGGAACTGACATTTACGGCCGCGACCTTTTAAGCCGTTTGATTCTGGGCACGCGCATATCTTTATCGGTAGGTTTAATGTCTGTTATTATAAGCATGCTGCTGGGGGTAAGCATAGGGGCTATTGCGGGTTATTTTGGCGGATGGATTGATGCGGCCTTAAGCTGGCTGATGAATATTTTATGGTCGTTACCTGCATTACTCCTGGTTATTGCCATTTCGTTTGCGCTGGGCAAGGGGCTATGGCAAATTTTTATTGCCGTAGGCCTGTCTATGTGGGTTGAGGTAGCACGCCTGGTACGCGGACAGGTTTTAAGTTTAAAACAGGTAGAATACATAGAAGCAGCGCGCTCACTGGGATTCAACAACGCACGTATTATCACCAGGCATATTTTGCCAAACATTATCGGCCCGATACTGGTTTTAGCATCATCCAACTTTGCATCCGCCATATTGCTCGAAGCAGGATTAAGCTTCCTGGGGTTTGGTGCGCAGCCGCCTATGCCCACCTGGGGCAGTATGATTAAAGAGCATTACGGATATATTGTAATGGATTCGGCATACCTGGCTATTATTCCGGGATTGGCTATAATGGTGCTGGTTTATGCCTTTAACCTTGTAACGGTAGGATTAAGAGATGCTTTTGATATAAAATCACAAAGTACCCGCATTTAAAAAAATAATCTTTATTTTAGGCTGCCCTTCCCAATTAACTGATGGATAATATTGACGAACTCTCAGCCGAAGACGAACTGATACGCTTGCTGCTTAAACGGCAAACCGAATTAAACGCTTTGCTTGAGGTTACGCAGGCCATTAACAAGGACACAGCCACCTCTACCCTGCTGCAGATGCTGCAGGTAATTCTAAAAAGCTATCTGCAGGTTGGTAAACTTAGATTTTTAATAGAAAAAGACGGCACTTATGTGCTGTTATCCAAATATGGTGGCGATATTGAGCCACTTACCGAGCTGCATAAAGCCTGCCTTAAACTGGGGAAATTTAAATGGCCAACCCCGCTTGCCAATAATGAAAATCCGCTGCTGGCAAAGTATGACTACTTTATTCCTATTTACCATAAAAAGAAAGCTTTGGCTTTCGCGCTGATCGGCGATTTCAATACTTCAAGCGAATTGCTCAACAACGATCTTAATTTTATCCAGACCGTAATAAACGTTATTGTAGTAGCGCTTGAAAATAAAAAACTTTTCCGCGAAAGGCTGCAATCAGAACGTTTTCAGCGTGAGATGGAACTTGCCGTTGAGGTGCAGAATATGCTTATTCCGTTAAAAGCCTATAAAGACAAAAGTGTTGAGGTTAGCGCGCGCTATATCCCTCATCAAAACATAGGCGGAGATTATTTCGACTTTATACGTTTGAATGAGCATGAATTTTTATGGTGTATTGCAGATGTGTCGGGCAAAGGTATTTCAGCGGCGCTGCTGATGGCTAATTTCCAGGCCAGTTTGCATGCATGGGCAGCTGTAGAAGACGATTTGGCAAACATCATTGACCGCCTGAATAAAGTTGTTATTAATAACACCAAAGGCGAGCGGTTTATCACCCTTTTCCTTGCTAAATATAACGAACGTACACATAAATTAAGCTACATAAATGCCGGCCACAATGCAACGGTGATGGTACTCAATGGCGAAAATATCTCTCTTAAGCTGGGTACTACCATGATTGGCGTGTTTGATGAGCTGCCCTTCATTAACCAGGGTGAAGTTGACATTGAACCCGGCACTATGATTGTAAACTACACTGACGGCTTGATGGACCACGAGCACCCCAACAAGAACTGGACTGAAGAAAGTTTGCTGGATTTTATTAAAGCTAACGGGCACTTATCTCCAAATGATTTCAACCAGTTGCTGATGAACCACATTAACCTTGTTATAAAAGGTAAGCCAATTGATGACGTGACGCTGCTAACGCTCAGAATATTTTGATCTTTGTTGTAAAGTTGAAAGGTTAAAAAGTTTTAATGTTATTAGCTGGGTTACAGTTTATGGATTTGATAGTGGTAACAACTTATTCGCGTGGCAAAAATTGAACGATTTGAGGACCTGGAGATTTGGAAATTAGCAGTTTCTATAGCCGTAGATGTTTATTTATTGTGTGACATGGAGCCATTAAAACTGACTGGGGGATGAAAGACCCAATCAAAAGGGCAGCTTGCTCAATGTCTGACAATATTGCAGAGGGCTTTGAGTATAATAACAATCCGGATTTTATTCGTTTTCTTAATTATGCTAAGGGGTCATCCGGGGAATTCCGCAATAAACTTTCAATTTTAAATTTAGCAAACAAGATTGATGACGATATTTGCCGGGAACTTTATGCCAGAAGTATCGAATTTTCAAGCAAAACTAAAAGCCTGATAGATTATTTAAAAAAATTTGAGGCAGCTAAGAAAAAAACTATATTGAAAAGCACAAAAACTTAACAAAAGAAAATAAACATTCCAACGTTACAACTTTACAACATTCCAACAATAAATGCTGTTATCACGATATCAATTCGAGTTTTTAGAGGCTGGTTGTGATGAGGCCGGGAGAGGCTGCCTTGCCGGACCGGTGTTCGCGGCTGCTGTTATACTCCCTGATAATTTTGAGCACGATTTATTAAACGACTCCAAGCAGCTTACTGAAGAAATAAGGTACCAGTTACGCATGGAAATAGAGGAGCGGGCGCTTGCCCACGCAGTCGGCATAGTTGATAACAATGAAATAGATGAAATTAACATCTTGAATGCCTCTTTTCTGGCAATGCACCGGGCAATTGAAAAACTGCACCTCATTCCCGAATTCCTGATCATAGACGGTAACCGGTTCAATAAATATAAAAAGGTGCCCCACCAGTGTATAGTTGAGGGAGACGGGAAATACTTCAGCATTGCAGCAGCTTCTATCCTTGCAAAGACCTATCGCGACGATTACATGAAAAAAATAGCCGAAGAACACCCGGAATATGACTGGCACCAGAATAAAGGCTATCCCACCGTAAAACATCGCGAAACGGTAATGAAAATAGGTTATACGCCGTATCACCGGCGTACGTTTAGAGTTACAGACCCTCAATTAGAATTATTCGGCGAGGTTTGATTTAACGTCTCACACAGCAGGCTTGGTTTAAGATTATTTTTCCATTTTTTGTAATTTCAGTGCAAAAAATTGACTATATGCTATCATCAGTGGCCCTGATTGGTCATTTTTTATATTTTTGTTAAAAAACCTGCAAACAGTTGAGGATACTAATTTTAACCCACCGCGTTCCGTTTCCGCAAAATGGTGGCTATGCAATAGTAGTTTGCAATACTATCCGCGGCCTCGTAAACCAGGGGCACGAGGTTTCATTAGTCGCCCTTAACGCACGTAAAAACCATCATGAACACACGGATGATGATAATTACCTCCTCTCTAAAATAAACTACCGGGCTTATGACATTGATACCAATGTTTCGGTATTGGATGTAGCGGTAAATCTCTTCAGCAGAACATCATTTAACATTGATAAGTATTACGACGCCGAATTTGAAAAGCTGCTGGTACGCGAACTTAGGAATAAGGATTATGATATTATCCAGTTTGAAGGCTTATATGTGTCGCTTTACCTGCCCGCTGTGCGCAAAGCATCAAAGGCAAAACTCATCTATCGTTCTCATAATATAGAGAACCAGGTATGGCAGCGAATGTCGGAACAAAAAAACGACCCCTTTAAAAAGTCGTATCTGAAAATGCATGCAAAGCGTATTAAAAACTATGAATTGCAGCAGCTGAACAGTTTTGATGGCATCGCCGTATTTACCAACCAGGACAGAAATACATTGCTGGGATATGGTATTAACATCCCCATTGAAGAATTGCCGGTTGGCCTGAACCTGGAGCATTATAAACCAGACTTTACCAAAACCGAATTTCCCAGCCTTTTCTTCCTGGGCTCGTTGGATTGGCTGCCCAATCGCGAAGGCATAGAGTGGTTTATTGAAAATTTTAACAAGGATTTAACCGACGGCGACCTGCGGGTAAAGTTTTATGTGGCCGGCAACGATATCCCCGAACGTTTTGACGACTACGACGTAATGGGCAAGATATTTATACAGGGGGAAGTTGATGATGCGCTGGAATTTGTAAACAGCAAATCGATAATGATTGTACCCCTGATGTCGGGCGGGGGCATGCGGGTAAAAATTGTAGAAGGCATGGCTATGCAGAAATGTATCATTTCTACATCGCTTGGAGCGGAGGGGATCAATTACACCAACCACGAAAATATCATTATTGCCAATAATTACGACGAGTTTTATGAGGCCATTAAGCTTTGTATTTCCGACGAGGATTTTTGCAAAAATATAGGTATAAACGCAAGAAAGCTGATGGAAGAACAACACAACCTGGAGAAGGTAACCAACATGCTGGTGTCGTTTTACGATACTATTAAGCTTTGAAGAATATCAGGACAGCGCGATTCAATAAAAAATCTAATAAATCCTTTAAATCCCTAAATCGTATTATTTTTGCCGCTTAATAATTGTAAATGAAAAATACAGCTTTAACCGAAGTTCATATAAAAGAAGGCGCTAAAATGGTGCCATTTGCCGGATATAACATGCCCGTGCAATATACAGGCATTAATGCGGAACACGAAACCGTACGCACCGGTGTTGGTGTGTTCGACGTGAGCCACATGGGCGAATTCATCATTAAAGGCGACCATGCTTTGGATTTGATCCAGCGGGTTACCAGTAATGATGCTTCCAAACTGTACGACGGTAAAGTGCAATACTCCTGCCTGCCTAATCTTGATGGCGGTATAGTCGACGACTTGCTGGTCTATCGCATCGACGAAAAAACCTATATGCTGGTAGTTAACGCATCAAACATCGAAAAAGATTGGCAGTGGATTTCAAAATTCAATACCATGGGCGCCGAGATGAAAAATATCTCCGACCGCACTTCGCTTTTAGCAATCCAGGGGCCTAAAGCCGCAGCCGCTTTGCAGAGCCTTACCGCTATCGACCTGGCTTCGATGGAGTATTATACCTTTAAAAAAGGCACTTTCGCAGGTATCGGTAACGTATTGGTTTCAGCCACAGGTTATACCGGCGCCGGCGGATTTGAGATCTATTTTGATAATGAGAATGCTGAACATATCTGGAACGCCGTTTTTGAAGCCGGCAAGCCTTTTGGCATAAAACCTATCGGGCTTGGCGCACGCGATACCCTGCGCCTGGAGATGGGTTTCTGCCTTTACGGAAACGACATTGACGATACTACTTCGCCCCTTGAGGCCGGCTTAGGCTGGGTAACTAAATTCAGCAAAGAATTTAACAATTCTGCCGCGCTGCAACAACAAAAAGCAGACGGCCTTAAGCGCAAGCTGGTAGGCTTTGAAATGATTGACCGCGGCATCCCGCGCCATGATTATGACATTGAAGACGCAGATGGCAACAAAATCGGCCGTGTAACTTCAGGCACACAATCGCCATCGCTGCAAAAGGCTATCGGAATGGGTTATGTAGATAATGCTTATGCTAAAGAAGGCACAGAAATATATATTAGTATCCGCGATAATAAAGTAAAGGCACAAGTTGTAAAACCGCCATTTATAAAATAATCATTAGTCACTGGTCAGGTAGTCATTCGTAAAAGCGAATAGCTACCTGACCAATGACAAATGGCATTAATGACTAATGACAAATGACTAATGACAAATGACTAATGACTAATGACTAATGACTAATGACTAATGACTAATGACCTTAACGTTTGCCTTACTCCTTCCCTGCTTTCCTTATATAATGTTGAAAACTACATTGTAGTTATCATCGATATTTTTCGCGCAACTTCTTCTATTTGCTACGGTATTGAAAATGGTGCAAACGCTATAATTCCAGTTGCTGAAATTGAAGAATGCGAAGCCTACCGCACGCATGGTCACCTGCTGGCGGCCGAGCGCAATGGCGAGGTAGTAACAGGATTTGATTTTGGTAACTCGCCTTTTTCATATACTGCGGACAAGGTAGCCGGTAAAACTGTTGTACTTACCACCACAAATGGTACACAGGCGCTGCATTTATCACGGACGGCTAAGCGCGTGGTAATCGGTTCATTTTTAAACCTTACCGCGCTTTGCGATTGGCTTAAAACGCAAAATGATCATATCCTGCTGGTATGCGCCGGCTGGAAAAACAATTTCAACCTGGAAGATACCCTTTTTGCAGGCGCCGTTACGGAGCAATTAAAATATGGTAATTTTAAGCTTGACGACCCTGCAATTGCGGCAAATGATTTATTTCAAGCCGGCAGGAACGACATTAACGGTTATCTCAAAAAAACGTCGCACAGCGAACGGCTTAAAAAACTGGGTATAGAAAAGGATATTGAGTTTTGCCTTCAGGTTGATTTGACGACGGCAATTCCGGTGCTTGAAGGAGAAAAGTTAGTGAAATTGCTAATATAAAACCTGCTATAAGCTTCTGTATTATTATTTCAATTTCTCGTTATTCTTGTGCCGTTCAGCGTCCCGAATACTTTTCTTTTGCAGGTTTTTTTCCAGCGCATCGGTTAGGTTAATGCCTGTTTGGTTAGCCAGGCATATCAGCACAAATAATACATCGGCCATTTCGTCTGCCAGGTTAACCTCCGTATCAGATTTCTTAAACGACTGCTCGCCATACTGCCGGGCCATAATGCGGGCCACCTCTCCTACCTCTTCCATCAGGATGGCTGTATTGGTAAGCTCATTAAAGTAACGGATTCCCGTTGTCTTTATCCAGTTATCAACCAATTGCTGTGCTTCTTCAATAGTCATGTTAAAATAGTAGCAGTGATAAACAGCAGTTGCGGTAACAGGCCGGTCACTGGCACTTACCACAGCTACTGCCCCTTAGTGATTATCTTTATCCTTCGTATCCATTATAATTGTCACCGGTCCATCATTAAGCAGCCTGATCTTCATATCGGCGCCGAAAATGCCGGTTTCTACTTTTTTTCCGGTAAGGGCTGTCATAACCTGTATCATACGCTCATATATGGGTATGGCCTTGTCAGGTTTTGCAGCGCGGATGAATGACGGCCGGTTTCCCTTTTTTGTTTGAGCAAATAATGTAAACTGCGAAATAAGCAGTATGTCTCCGTTAATATCAGCCAATGCTTTATTCATCAGCCCATTTTCATCACCAAACACACGCAGGTTAACGATTTTTTGGGCAAGCCATTGAACATCTTCATCTGTATCTGCATCCTCGATACCAAGCAGAACCACATACCCGGCGCCGATTTTTCCTGTTATCACATGGTCGACTGTACAACTTGCTTCGGTTACACGCTGGATAACTGCCCTCATAGGTTGAATTAGTTAAAGCCCAAACATAATCAACTTAATGTAAATCTATCAAGCCGTCAGAGCAATAATTTCAGATTTAATTAAAACTCCTTCCGTATTTTATTAGTTTCGCAATTCGTATTACTGTAATACTATTATGAGCACCAACAGAGGTTTTACAACTACCATACTTCATTCTGACCGCCTTGGCAAACCCGAACACGGCGCTTTGCATAAACCTATCCATACCGCGGTAACTTACGGGTTCGACGATGTGCAGGATTTGGTTGATATCTTTCAAAATAAAAAGAAAGGCTATGCTTATTCGCGCCAGGGGAATCCCACGGTTTCGGCGTTGGAGCATAAGGTAACGCAGATGGAAAACGGCATGGCCTCTATTTGCTTTTCTACAGGTATGGCAGCTATATCAGCCACTATATTGTCGTTAATGAAGCATGGTGACCACGTACTGGCAAGTTCGTATTTGTTCGGTAACACCCGCAGCGTGTTTCAGTCGTTTATTGATCTGGGGCTGGACATTACTTTCACCGATGCAACTTCTATCGATAATATAACAGCCGGAGTTAAGGAAAACACCCGGATGATCTTTGTGGAAACCATAGCCAACCCGGGAACCCAGATTGCCGACCTTGCAAAAATAGGCGACCTGTGCCAGGAAAAAGGCATTATTTATGTGGTTGATAACACCATGACCTCGCCCTACCTGTTTAAACCGGTTAATGTAAAGGCAAGCCTGGTGATAAATGCGCTCACCAAATATATCGGCGGTCATGGCAATGCGTTAGGCGGCAGTGTTACCGATACAGGTTTATATGATTGGAGCAACTTCCCCAACATATTCCCAACCTTTAAAACCCAGGTTAAGCCTGAGGTTTTAGGCATGACGCAAATTCGCAAAAAGGGTTTGCGCGATGCGGGGGGTACCCTATCGCCCGAAGCGGCACATGTTTTATCGGTAGGGTCAGAAACGTTGGCCTTGCGTATGGAGCGTGCTTGTACCAATGCCTTAGCACTGGCTACATTCTTTGAATCGCACCCGCTAATTAAGAAAGTTTACTACCCCGGTTTGAAATCGCACCCGCAGCATGGACTTGCCGGTGAGCTATTTACCAAATACGGTGCACTGATGAGTTTTGAACTTGATAATAGCATCGACCTGTTTGGCTTTTTAAATAAACTGAAACTTGTCATCAAATCGAGCAACCTTGGCGATACCCGCACACTGGCAATACCTGTCGCTCACACCATCTTTAATGAACTGGGCGCTGCCAAACGCGCGGAGATGGGGATTGATGATTCGTTGATCAGGCTATCGGTAGGTATCGAGGATTTAGATGATCTGCTGGAAGACTTTAAAACGGCTTTGGGTGATTGATCTATTCATCAAGCCCTGGTATCATTCCCATTATAAATACTCAGATAGCTTTCATACCGCGACAGCTCGATCTCGCCTTCTTCAAGTGCAGCCAGCACGGCACAGCCGGGTTCGTTTATATGGCGGCAATTGTTAAAGCGGCAATCGTGCATGCGCTCGCGCATTTCGGGGAAGAAATGGCTTAACTCTTGTTTTTCTATATCAATAACGCCAAGCTCGCGGATGCCCGGGGTATCGATAATGTAACCGCCCTGCGGCAGTTCGTACATCTCAGCAAAAGTAGTAGTATGCATGCCTTTATCGCTCCAGTCGGATATTTGATGGGTACGCAGGCCCAGGTCAGGTAATAAAGCATTGATCAGGCTTGATTTACCTACGCCGGAATGGCCGGAAAACAGTGTAACCTTATGCTGCAGCAATGCTTGTACCTGTTCGATATTAGTTCCCTTTAGGGCTGATACTTCGTAACACGGATAGCCTATATTTTCGTAGATGGCTTTATAATCAGCCAATACTTCAAGTCCTTCATCGCTGAATAAGTCGAGCTTATTGAAGATCAGCATTGCAGGAATATCGTAAGCCTCGGCTGTTACCAGGAACCTGTCAATAAACCCCAAGGATGTACGCGGCGAGGCTAATGTTACCACCAGCATCGCCTGATCCAGGTTAGCAGCGATGATCTGCCCCTGCTTGGACAGGTTAACCGATTTGCGGATAATATAATTTTTGCGCGGATGCAGGGTAGTTATAACGCCATTCTCGCTATCCGGCTCCATTTCAAAATCAACGATATCTCCTACGGCTAACGGATTGGTAGTAACGATTCCTTTAATACGGAATTTACCTTTTATGCGGCAATCAATAACCTGCCCGCCCGGCGTTTGCACCTGGTACCAGCTTCCCGTCGATTTTGTAATTAATCCCTGCATTATCAGGCAAAGGTATTAAATTTGTTAGCATCCGTTCAGCTTCCTTATGAAAGTAGCCGTTGCATCTCCCCCATTTCCCAAATCCATCAATGATGGCCTGTACTGGCTCGAAAAACTAACCAAAGAGGCATCTGCAAAGGGTGCCGATGTGATATGCTTCCCGGAATCGTTTATCCCCGGCTATCCGCTGGAAGAATGCAAGGTTGAGCAAAGCACGCCCGGAAAGATGCAGGCTGCGCTTGATAAAGCTTGTGCGATAGCCGCCGGAAACAACGTTGCCATTATTTTACCTATGGATTGGTATGAGGATGGCAAGTATTTTAATATCGCCCAGGTAATTTCGCGCACCGGGAAAATACTGGGCTATCAGTCTAAAAATCAACTCGACCCAACTGAAGACAACATTTGGTCGGCAGGTATCGCACGCCGGGTTTTTGATTTGGATGGTGTAAAAATAGGTATTACTATTTGCCACGAAGGCTTCCGTTACCCGGAATCGGTTAGATGGTCTGCCAGAAACGGAGCACAAATAGTATTTCACCCGCATTGCGCCGGCAGCAATATTGACGGTCCACAGCTGACCGAATGGGGCCATAAAGATAACCCGTACTATGAAAAGGCCATGATGATGCGCGCGCTCGAAAACACCATCTACTTTGCCAGCTCAAATTACGCCTCATTATTTCCCGATTCAGCGAGCGCATTAATCGCACCTGATGGAAAATGTGTTGCACATGCGGTTTACGGCGAACCGGGGGTGTTTGTGGCTGAAATTGACTTGAGCAAAGCTACCGGATTACTGGCGAAGAGGTTTAAGCCGGAGAATTATTATTGAATTATTGCGTTATTGTTCCGAACTTTTGTTTAAATCGGTCGATGAAGCTACTTCAAATTCTTCGATAAGTTCTGCATTACAATCAAACTTGTTCAAAATCTGAACTTCTTCGATAATCTGACGTTCCATATCTTTTATGGGTTGTTCTGCTTCTTTATCTGACTTCGATAACCTATTTTTCATAGTATCAAATATATACTTTTATTTACCGAATGGATTTATTCGGGAATGACCTAATAAAACGCATGCAAAAGACACAAGAATTGTGTCTCTACAAAACCCTGTCAATCTTTAACATAATCGCAAATACGCTGATTAAATAGCTGCATTTATTTCAATTTTCATAAAAAACAAAATACTATTGCATCTTTAAAAAATATCTACTTCCTTTACAGACATTATATGATTACAATAATTACATCAACAACTACAACAACCACCGGCGTAAAAACCGGAGGAAGATAGTCGTATGGTGTAAACGAAGATAAAAACCAAACAGGCGCCTTCCTCCAAAACGGGGAAGGCGCTTTGTTTTTAATAGCTTATTCGATGAAGATTTTAAAATTTGGCGGCACTTCAGTGGGTTCTGTACAAAGCATCCAGACCTTACTAAACATTCTGAAAACAGAAGTGGCAAACGGCGAGCGGCCGGTAGTTATATTGTCGGCCATGAGTGGAGTGACAAACCTCCTGCTTTCAATGGCCGAAGGCGCTGCCAACGGCGTGGACTATTCCGTTTCATTAAATGAACTGGAAACCCGCCATTTTGCCGTGGTAAAAAGTTTGCTTACAGTTCAAAACCAGAACCCTGCCTTTACCAGGCTTAAAATCTATTTTAACCAGCTGGAAGATCTGCTGCAGGGCGTTTTGACGCTGCGCGAACTTACGCCAAAAACCCGCGACCAAATTGTAAGCTTTGGCGAACGCTGCTCGACTCTGATGATCTGCAAAATAGCCGCACAGCACATCCCGCAATCGCATTGCGCAGATGCATCTGAATTAATAAAAACCGACAGCGCCTTCGGCAATGCAAAGGTGAATATGGAGCTGACTGAATTGCTTATCCGCAACTTCCAGCAGGAGCATCGCGATAAGGTGCTTTTTGTAACCGGCTTTATTGCATCAAACGAGGCCGGACAGGTAACCACCCTAGGCCGTGGTGGCAGCGATTATACCGCGGCCATATTCGGCGCAGCTTTGAATGCACAGGAAATACAAATATGGACTGATGTAAATGGCATGATGACCGCCGACCCGCGCATGGTGAAAAAAGCATTCTCTCTGCCGGAGTTAACTTATACAGAGGCGATGGAGCTATCCTATTTCGGGGCGAAGGTTATTTATCCGCCTACTATGATACCGGCGTTTCTGAAAAAGATTCCCATCGTTATTAAAAATACGTTTGAACCGGATTTTGAGGGTACAGTTATCCGCCACGACTGCAAACCATCGAAGCTGCCGATAAAAGGTATATCATCCATTAATAATATCAGCATTCTCAACCTGGAAGGGAGCGGTATGGTGGGTAAGTCTGGCTTTAGCGGCAGACTGTTTTCATTGCTGGCCAGGGAACAGATCAATATTATTTTAATTACGCAATCGTCATCAGAGCATAGCATAACTTTCGCCGTGAATCCGGAAGATACCGCCAAAGCCAAACAACTGATCGAGCAGGAATTTGAACTGGAACTAATGGCTAAAAAGCTGGATGAAGTAGTTGTTGAGCAAAATCTTGCAATTATCGCCATAGTGGGCGAAAACATGAAGCAAACTCCCGGCGTATCTGGCAAGTTGTTTCATGCACTCGGCAGGAACGGTGTAAATGTAAGGGCAATTGCACAAGGCTCATCAGAGTACAATATTTCGGTTATTATTTCGGCACATGATCTGGCAAAAGCATTGAATGCAGTACATGATGGATTTTTTACCCAACTCACTAAAACCCTGCATGCGTTTTGCCTCGGGACCGGCAACATCGGGCAAACTCTGTTTAAGCAATTAAACGCGCATAGCGATTACCTGCAGGAGCATAACGGCATCCAGGTAAAAATTACCGGAGTAGCCAATACCCGCAAAATGATTTTTAATGGCGATGGTATTTCATTAGACGACTGGCAGCAAGAATTACAAATGAACGGGGAGACCGCAGACCTGGAAGCATTTGTAGAGCGCATGAAAGGCATGAACCTGCCTAACTGCGTGTTTATAGATAATACCGCAAGTCCGAACCCGGTTAAGTTTTATGAGGAAGTTTTTAAATCGAACATATCTGTCATCACTTGCAATAAAATCGGAAACTCCGCGTCGTATCAACAATACAAAACCTTTCACGACGCGGCTAAACAGCACGGTGTCGACTTTTTTTATGAGACCAACGTTGGCGCAGGGCTGCCCATCATCGGCACGTTAAAAAATCTGATGAACAGTGGCGACAGGATAGCCAGAATTGAAGCCATATTATCAGGTACTATCTCTTTCATCTTTAATAATTTTAAAGGCGGCGCCAGTTTTCATGATGTGGTAAAAGAGGCACAGGACAAAGGCTACACCGAACCTGATCCGCGTGATGATTTAAGCGGAAGAGATTTTATGCGCAAAATATTAATCCTGGCGCGGGATGCAGGTTACCCCATGGAAGAAACAGATATACAGATTGAGAGTGTACTGCCCCAGGCATGCCTGGAAGCGCAGTCTGTAGATGATTTTTATGCCGCATTGAAAGCCGAAGACGCTTTTTTTGCAGATTTAAAAAATAAAGCCGAAGCAAGCGGGAAAGTATTACGCTATATCGGCAAGCTGGAAGGCGGCAAGGCCGCTATTACCCTTCAAATGGTGGATGAAAGTCACCCGTTTTATACACTATCCGGCAGCGATAATATCATTTCATTCACCACGGACAGGTATAAGGAACGGCCATTAGTAGTGAAAGGTCCTGGAGCAGGCGCTGAAGTGACCGCTGCGGGCGTGTTTGCAGACCTTATCAACGTAGCAGCCTCCTGACCCCTAAAGGGAACGAATGTTCAATAATTAAATCTGTTAAAATGGAAGAAAAATATATAAAAGAAGTAAAAGCTCTAAATGCCGTTAAAACTCCCCCTTTAGGGGGGCGGGAGGCTTCGGCTATTTCCGTCTTCGCCCCGGCAACCGTCGCCAACGTAGTATGCGGCTTTGATGTGCTGGGATTTGCCGTGAACGAGCCGGGAGATGAGGTAGTTATGAGGCTGACCAACAAGCCGGGCATTACTATCAGCAAAATTACCGGTGATAACGGCCGCCTGCCGCTCGACCCGGCAAAGAACACAGTAAGTGTAAGTGTGCAGCATTATTTAAACAGCATCGGCAGGAATGAGATTGGCCTTGATATCGAGCTGCATAAGAAGATGCCCATCGGCAGCGGGCTAGGGTCAAGTTCGGCCAGCACGGTAGCGGGATTGTTTGCTATTAAAACACTGTTAGGCGATGATGCCGATCCGGCCAGGTTATTACCTTTCGCAATGAAAGGCGAAGAAATGGCCTGCGGGTACGGTCATGCGGATAATGTTGCCCCCGCCTTATTCGGTGGATTCGTGCTGATACGCAGCTATGAGCCGCTGGATGTTATCCGGCTGCCGCATCCTGAAAACCTGCATTGTGCCATTGTTTTCCCCGATGTAGACGTCCCTACCCGCGAGGCCCGGCAAATTATCCGCAAAAATATTCAGATGAAAGATGCGGTTACGCAATGGGGCAATATTGCAGGTTTAGTAAGCGGTTTATTTATGAACGACCTTAACCTGATTGGCCGCAGCATGAAAGATGTTTTGGTAGAGCCGGTACGTTCTATGCTGATACCTGATTTTTACAAAATGCGCGATATGGCAATGGAAGCGGGCGCAATAAGCTTTGGCATATCAGGCTCCGGGCCATCTGTTTTTGCTTTTACAGAAGATGCGGATACGGCGCATCGCATCACCCAAAAACTGCAGCAGCATTTAACCGCTTTAAGTATCGGCAGTAATACTTATGTATCAACCATCAATGATAATGGGCCAAGAGTTTTGTGATCTGCGGTTGTGTAACCTGCAGATGTGCGAATGAAAACTTAAATAATTAAACAGATCCGAAATCGAAATTCCGAAATCCGAAGTCAACAATGCAACTATACAGCACTAATAACCCAGCCACACGCGTATCTTTTAAAGAGGCAGTTTTTAACAGCATGCCGCAGGACAAAGGCCTTTACATGCCGGCTGCAATTCCCCGCCTGGATGATAAATTCCTCAACAATCTCGACCAGTACACTTTGCCCGAAATCGCTTTTCATGTAGCCAAAAATCTGCTTGGCGATGATATTCCGGATGGTGATTTGCAAAACATTATACATGGTGCAATCAACTTCCTGGCGCCAGTTGTCAAATTAGAAGATAATGTATTTGTGCTGGAATTGTGGCACGGGCCATCCCTCGCTTTCAAGGATTTTGGCGCACGGTTTATGAGCCGGGTGATGAGCTACTTTTTGAAAGAAGGTGAAAAACAGCTGGATGTACTGGTTGCCACTTCCGGTGATACCGGCGGCGCTGTGGCCTTGGGATTTTTAGGCGTACCCAATACCCGCGTTACTATACTTTTTCCTAAAGGAAAAGTGAGCGGCATACAGGAATTACAACTAACCACCAACGGACGAAATATTCGCGCTATTGAGGTCGGCGGTACCTTTGATGATTGCCAGGCATTAGTAAAACAAGCCTTTACCGATAAGGATTTGAATGAGAAGTTCAGACTGACATCTGCTAATTCTATCAACATTGCCCGACTGATACCACAAACCTTTTATTACTTTAACGCTTATGCTCAGTTATTAAAACAGGGTATCAGCAAAGTAGTATTTTCGGTGCCGAGTGGCAATTTCGGTAATTTGGGAGCAGGCTTACTAGCCTGGAAAATGGGCTTGCCTGCAGAGCATTTTATAGCGGCTACCAACGCAAACGATACTGTACCTGAGTATTTAAAATCTGGCATCTATCACCCCAAGCCGTCAGTAGCCACATTAAGCAATGCAATGGATGTAGGGAATCCAAGCAACTGGGTGCGAATTGCAGATTTGTTTAAAGAAGATAGCGATGTATTGAAAAACCTTGTAAGCGGTTACCGCTATAACGATGAAGAAACATTGGAGGCGGTAAAGTTCATTAACGATAATTACAATTATGTCGCCTGCCCTCATACAGCTATAGCCTGGCAGGCCCTTCGTGATTATCAGCAGGATAATTTTAAAGCCGATACGGCCGGTGTATTTTTATCAACCGCACACCCATGCAAATTTCCGGATGTTTTTCCCGGAAGCATAGCAGCTAAGATTGATGTTCCTGAACAAGTAAAAGGGTTGCATAGCAAGCAAAAACAGGTTGTAAGTTTAGGCAAGGATTTTGATGGATTTAAGGAATATTTGGCGGAGAACGCATAGTTAAACATCGTACTTAAGGCAAAATGCTGCCGTCGGCTGTGGAGGCACAACTGACCAGTGAACCCAAAAGCTAAACCGTGAAAATAACAACCCAAACATATTTAACCGGCGAGCAAAAAGAGATTGCGCTAAAAATCTGGAACACAGAATACCCCGTAAGGCTCCAGATGGCTGCACTGGCAGATTTTGAAGAATTTTTAGCCACGTTGTTGGAGCCTAAATACTATTTTCTTTTAGATAATGAAAATACAGCCGGTTGGGCTGCTACTTTTACCGCAGGGCCAGTCCGCAGCTTTTTTATAATGCTGCATGGCGCTTATCATGGAAAAGGTTATGGAACTATTTTACTGAACGAGCTAAAAAAGGAAGGCCCGCAATTATTTGCCTGGGCCATAGACCACAATAACGATGTAAAGCCAGATGGCAGGCCCTATCCATCGCCAATAAATTTCTATCTTAAAAATGGCTTTACCGTTAATAATGACTTGAGGCTGGAGGATGAAGTCCTGTCGGCAGTGAATATTCTTTGGCAAGCCAAATAATGTTTATTTCCTACTTTTACCTCCATGATTAACACCATTATCTTCGACCTCGGCGCAGTTTTGATCGACTGGAACCCTCATTATTTGTACCGCACCCTCTTCAGCGATGAAGAAGAAATGAAAAATTTCCTGGCAACCGTTTGCACCCCGGACTGGAACGAGGAACAGGATGCCGGCCGGCCATTGGCAGAGGGTACCGAACTATTGGTTAAACAATTTCCGGAGCATGAAGCTAATATTCGTGCCTTTTATGGCCGCTGGGATGAAATGCTGGGTGAGGCATTCCACGATACTGTTGAGGTATTTAAAGAACTGAAAGAAGGCGGCAAACACAAAATATACGCGTTGACTAATTGGTCGGCAGAGACATTCCCGGTTGCTTTAGATCGGTTTGAATTTTTGCATTGGTTTGACGGAGTTGTTGTATCAGGCGCGGAAAAAATGCGCAAACCCGCGCCGGAGTTTTACCAATTGCTTTTGGACCGTTACCAGGTAAAAGCAGATGAAGCCTTGTTTATTGACGATAATTACCGCAATATTTTAGCCGCTGAAAAATTAGGGATACATTGTGTGCATTTTATTGGGGCAGAAGCGTTGAGAGAAAGGTTAGCGCAATTCGAGATATTCTAATAAACTTGCCTTTGCTAGCGAGTAACGGCGAATCAACCCCCGTTATGCTATGACCTCTATGTATAGTTCGCGATACATTGCGACGAGGTTGCTTCGTTCCCCGCAATGAAAAACTTTTTATTTTTTTGCAAGCAATACCATCCACGCCTCCATCACCTTGCATTCATCCAGCAGTTTTTTAGCTTTTAAGTGAATTTGCATTTCCGCATCATCTGCATTAAGTAGCTCTTGTATCTCCCAAGATGATCTGTAACCTGCAATTTGCTCCAATGAGGGTAAAGCCTCAACATTACCCAACTGGCCAAGGTTATTGCCCGTAAGTACTTTTGAATTGCGGATCGCAAATGGAATAGCATCTACGCCGATGCCTATACTTCTCACCGGCTTGGTTACCTCAAAAAGGTTATCATTTGTAACGCGGCAATACCAATCACCGCCCAGGCGGGCCACGTGGTCCATCTTACGCTGGTCTATTTTGCCATTATCGCCCAAAACCGACTCGCTGACGTGTATCAGCTTAACTTCTGCAACCACCAGGTTACCTGCACCGGCGCCATCTCCTAATGGTGTAATATGTTTTACTAAACATTCCAGTTGTACCGGCGATTCGGCAACCCTTGGTGGTTTGACCATCTCTGACGGCAGCATGGTAAACCCTGCTTTTATAAATTCGTTAGTGCCTTTTGGATATTCCACACTTGCAAGCGAAGCCTGATGCACCATATTGTAATTAACGATGTTGATCACACATTCGGGCACTTCACGAATGTTTTCCAGGGTATGCTTGGTAGTATTATCCCGAACCCGGCGCGATGGAGAGAACACGCAAATTGGCGGATTTACACTGAAAACGTTAAAGTAGCTGAAGGGGCTCAAATTAACGTTGCCTTCTCTATCGACGGTAGAGGCAAAGCATATAGGCCGCGGCGCCACCGCGCAATTCAATACACTTTGTACCTCAACAGGCGATAGTTCCGACGTCTTCAGTGTGAGCATCCTTTTTGAAAAATTAGAACTTTGTAAAGTGGAAGGTTATTTTTTCTTTAGTTTAAGTATTGAAAAATCCGAATCGGCCTTTTCGATAACATTTGACAGTACGCCTAAACCTGTAATTTCCATTTCCACCAGGTCTCCGGGCTGAAGCCATTGGGTCTGATAGTTAGGGTCATGCAGTAGTCCTGTGCCGTTAAGCTCCAAAAAGCAGCCTGTCCCTACTGTCCCTGAGCCGATCACGTCGCCAGGCAATACGTCACAACCGTAAGCACAGCGTTCAATGATTTCAGCAAATGTCCAGTCCATATCCGCCATGTTGCCTAATGATACCTGCTTTCCATTTACAATGCATTTCATCTCCAGGTTATAAGCATTACCCGTATGGCCCGGCTTAGCATCAACTTTGTACTGCTCCAGTTCGTCAGGTGTCACCAGCCATGGACCAATAACCGTACAAAAATCCTTCCCTTTTGCCGGGCCAAGGTTCAGCAGCATCTCTTCCATTTGCAGCGTCCGGGCACTCATATCGTTCATGATCATATAGCCCGCAATAAGACTGTCGGCCTCGGCGGCTTTAATGTTGCGCGCCTTTTTGTTAAGCACCACAGCAACCTCAAGCTCAAAATCGAGTTTTTCAAAATGGTCTGGCATGCACTCAATTTCACCAATCCCTTGAATAGCGTTGTGGTTAGTAAAATAAAATATTGGGTATTGGTCAAATTCAGCTATCATCCCTACGCCACGATTCCGCCTTGCCGACTCGACATGTTGCCTGAAAGCATAGCCATCCCGGCAGGAAGTTGGATGAGGAACGGGCGCCAGCATTTCGAAAAACAGTTCTTCTTTAGCCTCCAATTCGCCGGAACTAATGGCAGCGTTTACCTTCTGTGCGCGCTCCATCAACTCATCCCCTCCCCATAAAAATTCGTTCATGTTATCGGGTATAAGTTTATCGCACGAATTGAGGTTATAGATATGTCCCTTTATAAAAACGCCAAGGTGTTCGCGGTCTTCGGTTTTATACGAAACTAATTTCATAGATTTTACAAATTGGTGGTTGCGCCAAAGCTAAGGAATTAGGTTGTAAAAGTTGCAGTGGTTGTAGTAAGTTGAAATAGTAACCACACCAAAACCTTTGCAACTACTGCAACTTTTACAACGTATTCCAACTGCTTGCATCTTTCAAAAAAAATCCCCTAACTTTGTATATCCAAATTATGAGCATACAAAGGCATTTTCTATTTTCCCTGGGCCTCACTTCAATGAGTGATGCTTCTTCTTTCAGGGATGCTGTGCTCGCTAAAATCGTACTGGCGCAATACTAACTTGTTATAAGGTTTTAAAGTTGGAAGGTTGTAATGTTTTGATTATCAACCAAGCTTTAAAACTATATATACTTCCAAACGTTTTTATTTAAACCGATTATGTGCTGCAGGCTGGTAACATTCCAACTTTGCAACATTCAAACTTTTCAATATAAAAACAATGCCTGTTTATCATACCTTAGGAGCCATCCCGCCGAAGCGGCACACGCAATTCCGCAAGCCGGATGGTACGCTTTATGCAGAAGAGCTGGTATCGACCGAAGGCTTTAGCAGCCTTTATTCACTGGTTTACCATACTTATCCTCCCACCCTGGTAAAAGAATTGGGGGAGCCGTACAGTGTTGAGCCGAAAATCGCCCGCGAAAGGCACCTGAAGCATACCAGCCTGATTGGTTTTAAAACCGGCCCGGAAGACGATTATCTGAAAAGCCGGAAACCCGTTCTGGTTAATAGCGACCTTCATATCTCGCTGGCCGCGCCACGCAAGTCTATGACGGATTATTTCTATAAAAACAGCCAGGCTGATGAAATTGTATTCGTTCATGAAGGCTCGGGGAAGCTGAAAACCGGCTATGGTAATATCAGGTTCGCTTATGGCGATTACCTGGTGATCCCGCGCGGCACTATCTATCAAATGGAGTTTGATTCGCCGGATAACCGTTTGTTCATTGTAGAAAGCTTCAGCCCGATACGGATACCTAAACGCTATACCAACGCCTATGGTCAGCTGACTGAGCAGGCGCCATACTGCGAGCGTGACATAAAGCGCCCTGCCGGTTTGGAAACCCATGATGAAAAAGGGGATTTTAAGATCCTGATTAAAAAGCAGGGACTGATTTATCCATACATCTACGGCACCCACCCTTTCGACTTTATCGGCTGGGATGGCTTCCATTATCCATGGGCATTTTCAATTCATGATTTTGAGCCGATAACTGGCCGGCTGCACCAGCCGCCGCCGGTGCACCAGACCTTTGAAGGGCACAATTTTGTGATCTGCTCTTTTGTTCCGCGCAAATATGATTACCATCCGCTGTCGATACCTGCGCCATACAACCATAGCAATGTCGACAGTGATGAAGTGCTCTATTATGTCGATGGCGATTTCATGAGCCGTAAAAGTGTGGTAAAAGGACAAATAACCCTGCATCCCGGCGGCATCCCGCACGGGCCGCATCCCGGCGCTGTTGAAAAATCCATCGGCAAAGAAGCTACCGACGAGCTGGCCGTGATGATAGACCCCTTCAGGCCGCTGATGCTTACCGAAGATGCAATTAAAATTGAGGACGAAAATTATTATAAAAGCTGGATTAGTTAATTGTTGAGAGGTTGAAACGTTGTAAGGTTGAAAAGTTACCTGCATCGTCATCAACCCGACAGAACATTACAACATTCCAACTTTTCCAACTTTCAAACAACGTAAAAATGGAAACACTAACCTTAGATAAAGAACAAAAAACAACTGATTTTTTACCGCTTAACGGTACCGATTATGTTGAATTTTATGTGGGCAATGCCAAGCAGGCAGCTTATTATTATAAAACCGCGTTCGGCTTCCAGGACCTGGCCTATGCCGGTCCTGAAACAGGGGTGCGTGACCGCGCTTCGTACGTATTGCAGCAGGGCAAAATCCGCCTCGTGCTAACCACGCCACTGCATTCTGACCACCCGATAGCCGAACACGTGAAAAAACACGGTGATGGCGTAAAGGTGCTGGCTTTATCGGTTGATGATGCTTACGATGCCTTTTATCAAACCACCAAACGCGGCGCGGAGCCTTATCAGCAACCTCAAACCCTGACCGACGAATTTGGCGAAGTACGTACAAGCGGAATCAAGCTTTACGGCGAAACTGTTCACCTGTTTATTGAACGAAAAAACTACCGGGGAGCCTTTTTACCCAACTATCAAAAAGTTGATACCGGTTATCATCCAACACCGACTGGTCTACTGCATATAGATCATTGTGTAGGTAATGTGGGCTGGCACAAAATGAACGAGTGGGTTAATTTTTATGAGGACATTATGGGTTTCCGTAACATATTAACCTTCGACGACAAGATGATCTCGACCGAATACTCTGCGCTTATGAGCAAAGTAATGAGCAATGGCAATGGTTTTGTTAAATTCCCGATAAATGAGCCGGCTGAAGGCAAAAAGAAATCACAGATTGAGGAGTACCTTGAGTTTTATGAAGGCGAAGGCGTACAGCACCTGGCGCTGGCTACCAACGATATTGTAAATACCGTTACCACCCTGCAAAGCCGGGGCATTGAATTTCTAAGTGTACCAACTACCTATTATGATGAGCTTATAGACCGCGTGGGCCATATTGATGAAGATCTGGAACCGCTGGCTAAACTCGGCATATTGGTTGATCGCGATGATGAGGGATACCTGTTGCAGATATTTACCAAACCTGTTGAAGATAGACCAACTTTATTCTTCGAAATTATACAACGTAAAGGCGCTAAATCTTTCGGCGCCGGAAATTTTAAAGCTCTGTTTGAAGCAATTGAGCGGGAGCAGGAGATAAGGGGAAACCTGTAAAGATCTTGGATTTTAATTATTTTTAGGCCGGGCAATAGTCCGGCCTTTTTTATGACCACGGCAGACGAAATCATCGACATCCTGAAGGAAAAATCCAACGAGAAATACAAAGCAGGAATGAAGCGTTTTGGTATAGTTGATGAATTTGCATTGGGTATCCGCCTCCCCGAATTGAGGAAGATAGCGAAGCTGATAAAATCCGATCATTCCCTTGCGCTTGACTTGTGGAAAACTAAAATTCATGAAGCGCGGCTGCTTGCTTCTATGATTGCCGACCCAAAGCAATTAACTGAGGCGCAAGCCGACAGTTGGGTGCATGATTTCTATTCCTGGGATGTATGCGACCAGGTCTGCGGCAACCTGCTCGATAAGACGCCGTTCGCCATTGACAAGGCCCGGCAATATTCCAGGAGCGAAAATGAATTTGTAAAACGGGCAGGGTTTGTGTTAATGGCAGAATTGGCTGTGCATGATAAAAAGGCTCCAAACGAAGTTTTTAGGCCATTTTTCGCTATTATAGAAAGCGAGGCCTGGGACGGCCGGAATTTTGTGAAGAAAGCTGTCAACTGGGCGCTGCGTCAAATCGGCAAACGAAATGCAGATCTGCGTACCGAAGCCATGGATACTGCGCGTCGGATTTTAGCCCAAAATACCAAAAGTGCCAGGTGGATTGCGACCGATGCGCTAAATGAACTCTCAGGCAAATAACTGATAATTATTAATTAATTTTCAGGCTTTTAGCGTCAAAAATTATCACTCATCCTTTCAATTTACATATAATTGCCAACCATTTTCAAGCGGCTTTCGTATAAGGTTGGCTTACCAATTCGGCCGCTTGTGTTTTTGGCATAAATTTTTCTATTGGTAATCCTGTTGGCTGTTGATTAAACATATGAGCTGGATATTACTATGAGCATTATTGAGGGGAACAACTTTTATTCTGACGATGCGTCCCATCTTGCTCAAATAATTGATCAATTAAATGCGGGTATCTGGGAATATAACGTTAGCACAAAAAACGTTAAATGGTCTGCCGGTTTCTACGCTATTTTAGGATATGCGCCGGGAGAGATTGAGTGTTCCTACAACTTTTTTCTTGATGAACTGCTATATCATCATGATAAGCCTATATTTTTAAAAGCTATCCACACCCGCTCTGCCGATCAAACCAACACAGTTCAAATCAGGCTTTTAACCAAATCTTCCGGCTATCAGTGGTTCGAAAGCGTTACCAGGAAGTGGGAAGATAACGGTATAGCAAAGTTCACTGGTTCGCTCGTTAATATTAACAAATCCAAGATATTAAGTCTTCGTTCGGCACAAAATGATTTTCTGTTTGCTGAGACCGGAACGATAGCTAAAATCAGCGGTTTCGAGATAGATGTGCCAACCATGAACCTGTGGCTGTCTAAAGAAGCCTACGATATTTATGAATTAAACGACCAGTACAAGCTAAGTATCGAAGATGCGGTGGGTTATTTTGAGCCGCAGTATCGTCCGCTGATAAATGATGCGATTGATAATGCTATAAAGTTTTGCAAGCCCTATGATTTGGAATTGCTTTTCCGTTCTGCCAGAGGCAACTTAATATGGGTGCGCACTAAAGGCTTGCCGATTATTGATGACTACGGCAAGTGTGTTAAAATACGCGGCATACTGCAGGACATAGATAGCATTAAAAAGAAGGGGCTGGCACTGCAATCCTCAATCAACTCGCTTAACGACCAAAACAAACGCCTCCAGAATTTTGCTTACATCGTTTCGCATAACCTTCGCTCCCATTCTGGTAACCTTCAATTTATGGTTAACCTGCATGAAGAAAGCGAGTCGGCAGAAGACAGGGCCGAGGTGTTCGCTCACATCAAATCTATCAGTAGCAGCTTAGCTACCACCGTTGAGCATCTGAACGAAATCGTGATGATTCACACCGAGACAGATAAAGAGCGTAAAACACTGGAATTTGAAGGCGTGTTTAAGACAGTCGTTTCGGCTTTACAAAGCAATATCGATTCAACTAATGCCAGGGTAGAATATGACTTTAATCAATGCCCGGTAATTGAATATATACCCGCTTACCTGGAAAGCATATTTCAAAACCTGCTCACCAACGCGCTTAAGTATCGCCATCCTGACCGGCCGCCGGTTATTACATGCCGCACGTTAAGAGATAATAACCATGTTTACATGTTGTTTGAAGATAACGGCGTTGGTATTGATATGGAGCGTTATGGCGATAAGCTATTCGGCATGTATAAAACCTTCCACCAAAATTCAGACGCCAAAGGTATAGGCCTGTTTATTACCCGCAACCAGATTGAATCAATGGGCGGCACCATCAAGGTTGATAGTACCGTGAATGTGGGGACGAAGTTTACGATAAGATTGGTTTAGTTTAAAGAGGTCAGAGGCCAGAGACCGGTTTAAAAACTTTTCCTTATATTAGCGAATTTACCATCCTATGGCAGCCTTTACCGATTTAGAAGTTTGGAAAAAATCCAGGACATTACGAAATAGTATCACCGAATTGGTTAAGTCATTTCCGGCTGAGGAAAAATATCGCTTAACGGATCAAATAATCCGGTCGTCTCGCTCGATAGGTAACAATATTGCTGAAGGACACGGGAGATTTCATTATATTGATGCCTCAAAATTCTTGGTCACCGCTCGCGGTTCGGCTTCTGAGACTATGGATCATCTCATAATTGCTGAGGATAATAAGTTCATCAGCAAAGAAAACTCAGAACAGTTACAAAAAGACTGCGACGAAATAATGAGGATGATTAACGGCTATACCGCTTATTTGAGAAAACAAGCAGAAAAATAATTAATCCAATTTGTGTTCTCTTTCCTGATCTCTGACCTCGGGCTTCTGATCTCTTTTACTTTATGTAACTCTCCAAAATCTTAAACCCATTGCTGGTTACTAACTCCACTTTCTCAATTACCTTTGGCAGCAAAATACAATCTCCCACTTTCACAGGATATTCTTCGCCATTAGCTTTCAGTGTAAATCCCCCTTCAAAGCATACATAAATTATAAATGAATCAAGATCGCTGTAATCCTTGCTGGTAGATTTATCGAAGTCAAGTATGCTGGTAGTAAAATATGGGCAGCTTACCAGTTGAACAGTCTCATCCTTTTCAGGTTGATATTTGGTTTTATACTCAGGGTAGTGCTTATAGTCTATGGCTGCCAGCGCTTCTTCGGTATGCAGTTCGCGTTTATGGCCTTTGTCATCCACACGGTCAAAATCGTAAATGCGGTAGGTTATGTCTGATGTTTGCTGAATTTCGGCAATCAGTAAGCCTTTACCGATAGTATGTACGCGACCGGCCGGCAAAAAGAAAACATCACCCGCGTTAGCATCTTCGCGATTTAGAATATCCATGATATGCCCGCTATTCAGCTTGTCGAGGTACTCCTGCTCGTTTGTTTCCTTGTTAAAGCCAGATATTAAGGTTGAGCCGGGGTCCGATTCTATAACATACCACATTTCGGTCTTGCCGAAAGAGTTATGTCGTTTTTTAGCCAGTTCATCATTGGGATGAACCTGTATCGATAAATCGTCATTGGCATCTATAAACTTTACAAGCAACGGGAAGACATTTCCAAAATGGGCATACACTTTCTCCCCTACCAGTTCACCTTTAAAACGTTCCAGTAAGTCAGCCAGCGATTCGCCATCCAACGCCCCTCCGTTAACCACCGAAACATCCGATTTAACGCCTGATATTTCCCAGGTTTCACCGCAGTTTGGTAATGAACCAAAATCTTTATGCAGGTAAGTCTTGATTTTCTGGCCGCCCCAGATTTTGTCTTTAAAAATGGTTTTGAATTTTAAAGGATATAATGCTGACATAAGTAAATGTTTAAAACGCCAAAGTTATTACTTTGAGAAGGCAAATAATGTTTTTCTAAAAATTAAAACAATCATAGCCATCAATAGGGTATGCAGGTAAATAAAATCGGCGATGCCTAAAAAATGCTGATCTGCCATAAACCCGGATTTCAGCACCTTTCCGAGCAAAATGAATTCATAAGGCATCATGATCAGCATTGGCGCAACACAAAAGGTAATGATAAGGAGCAGTTTGCGTTTGTAGTGCAACCGCTTATAAGCCATGAAAATTGGCGGGAAGGCCAGGCCGGCTACTATCAAAAAACCAATAATTTTAATAAGCCAAACCGGCTCGGCGCTGAAGAGAGTTTTTAAAACCGTAGTTTCATCACCGCCGCCCATACCTGCAGTAAAAATCCGGGCGAAAGGGAGGTTTCCGAGTATCAGGACAAATGCAACGCCCCAGTATTTTTTATTCCAAGAGCGCAGTAGAAAATATCCTGTCCACATCATCAGATAACTAAAAACAGGACCGAATATGGTTGCGATATAGCCATTAGGGTTAACCTGGCAGTCGCCGCACAATGTCCACAAATTAAAATCGGCCTGGCTGCCCGGATAGCCACATACCACGAACGCCGCTGTTAAATGCGCCACCTCGTGTAGCTGACCGAATACAAAAACGAACGCCATGAAAGCCAGGCAATAGCGAAAAGTTATGTTTATCTGCATAGTTTAGTCGCTATGACCATTACAAAAGCAAACAGGTTACACAAATTATGGCAACAAAAAAGTCCGCACATTGCTATGCAGACTTTAATTTATTCAGCCAAGGCACAAAATATTGTGTCCCGGCGAGTGATTACTTACCCAATTTCGCTTTAAGGTTCTCGTCAATTGCAGCGAGGAATTCTTCAGTGTACAAGAAATCTTTGCCGTGCTCAACTTTAGGTTTTATGGTGATAGCCAAATCCTTGGTCATCTTACCGCTCTCAACGGTTTCGATACAAACCTGTTCCAAGGTCTTGCAGAAGTTAATAAGCTCTTCGTTTTTGTCCAGCATGCCACGGAATTCCAAACCACGGGTCCATGCAAATATGGACGCGATTGGGTTGGTTGAGGTAGGCTTACCGGCCTGGTGCTCGCGGTAGTGGCGGGTTACAGTACCGTGGGCTGCTTCCGCTTCCATAACCGTTCCATCCGGAGTAACCAGTGTCGAGGTCATTAAGCCTAATGAGCCAAAGCCCTGTGCAACTGTGTCAGACTGCACGTCGCCATCATAATTTTTACAAGCCCAAACAAAGTTACCGTGCCATTTCAATGCAGAGGCAACCATGTCGTCAATCAAACGATGCTCGTAAGTAAGTTGGTTAGCTTCAAATTCAAGTTTGAATTCGTTTTCATATATCTCCTGGAAGATATCTTTAAACCTGCCATCGTATTTTTTAAGGATCGTATTTTTTGTAGAAAGATATAAAGGCCATTTTTTCAGCAAAGCCTGGTTAAAGCATGCACGGGCAAATCCTTTTATCGATTCGTCGGTGTTGTACATTGCTAAAGCAACCCCATCACCTTTAAAATTAAACACATCGAACGACTGTACCTCTCCACCATCTTCCGGCGTGAATGTAATCGTTAGTTTGCCTTTGCCTTTAGTTAGGAAGTCGGTGGCACGGTATTGGTCGCCAAATGCGTGACGGCCAATGCATATCGGAGCAGTCCAGTTTGGCACCAAACGCGGAACGTTAGCCATAACTATCGGCTCGCGAAAAACAGTACCGTCCAGAATATTACGGATCGTACCATTCGGTGATTTCCACATTTGTTTTAAATTAAACTCCTTCACACGGGCTTCGTCAGGCGTAATGGTGGCGCATTTGATGCCAACACCATATTGCTTAATGGCATTAGCAGCATCAATCGTTACCTGGTCGTTGGTTTCGTCACGATACTCCAAACCAAGGTCGTAGTATTTAATATCAAGGTCCAGGTAAGGAATAATCAGCTTATCCTTGATAAATTTCCATATAATGCGGGTCATTTCATCGCCGTCCAGCTCGACTACGGGATTGGCTACTTTAATTTTCGACATGTTTGATACGTTTTTAGTGGTGCCAAATATATAAAAATGGTTCAAAAAAGTCCGAACATCCGGAAAGTCGGCAAAGTCAGAAAGGCTTAAACATATTGTCAGGCACGTGCAAAGCGCGGCCGATTACCCCTGTTCCAAACTCTGTATTAACTAACCCTGGTCGAAAATAAATAGACAACATTTTAACTTTGCAACATTCAGGCAATATCAACACTTAATCAACTATTCAACTTTTCTTTACCCTCCATGCTGTTTTTATAAACCTAGATACTATTTTTATAAAATATAATTAAACCGGCGGTTAGTACGTTACCAAAGCGTAGTTATAATTTTATGACAAAACATCTACTTAAAACTCTACCCATAATTCTGTTAGTTTGTTCCGCATTTATGGCCAGGGCGCAAAATGGCTACAATTATGCACAATATGATATTGGTACTGCAGTTGGCTTTGATAAGGTTTATGGCGATGCGGAAACAGTTACCACCACCCAATCTATCCATTTTAACTTTACTTACAACGCTACGCCTTTCGTAAATTTTGTATTCGAAACTCAATTGGGCAAGCTGCGCGGTGGCGACTCGGTATTGACTAAATCGGGGCGGTATTTTAATAATGATTTCGCAGCTTTTATTTTCCGCGGGCAACTGCAGTTGGGCGAAATAATGGATTATTCGCGCAGCCCTCTTCAAAATGCGCTTAAAAATCTGTACGTATCTGCCGGATTAGGCTTCGTCCGGAACCACATCACACAGGTAAGCCGTAATTCGCAACAAATAGCAGATTTTTATACCGGCGGCGATGACAAAAGCAAAGAGCCTTTTATACCCTTGCGCATTGGTTATGAAATCAAATTATTTAACCGGTATTCGCAGCCGAGCGCAAAGATAGACCTCGGCTACGGTTACAATTATATATTGGGTGATGATTTGGACGGTTTTGTAGCCGGTGGCAAAAAGGACGTTTACACCCAATTTACTCTTGGCGTAAAATTTGCTATTGGCTCGGCTCTTACATCTTACAGAAAACAAATTACTTATTAGGCAGTTGTAAATGTTGGAGTAGTTAAAACGGTACCGGTTTTAACACTTAAAACTTTTATACAATTAAACTCAAAACCTATGAATAATAAACCATTTGACCCCGTTTTTGATAGTGAAGGCGAGGACAGGGACCGCACCTTAAAAGACCAGCTCGGCGAAACCATTGATAAGGAAGACCTTAAATATAATGCCGACGACGACAGCTTTGAATACGACGTAAAAAGCGATGACCCGGATTATCAGCACGAGGACCCTTATAATACTTCTGTAAAAAACGGTGAGGATTTCAATTCTACTTACGATGAAGCTAATCCTTACGACGCCGGCGAAGAATATATTCCCAATGAATCATTGGAAACTGACGTGGATAAGTTAGGTATGCATATTGACAGCGGCCACATAGTTGAGCTTGATGCCGCCGACAAGGCGTTAAGCCATACCCCCGAAGATGACCGCCAGGACCTTGACGAAGAAGGTTATCCAAAAAACGATCGTCCCAAATAAAAAGTGCCCGCTCCGCGATCTACACCGCCCCCAAAAAGTTAGACACTATTTGGGGGCAGTTTATTTTAGCGAGACGTCGTTTTTGTTTACCGGCAATGCTAATCATTTTTATCCATCACCTAACCGCAACTACACACATTATACACTTTTTGTAAATCACATTGATCGCCATTTTATCTTGTAAAATTAAGCTATTATAGTACATTCGAGGTAATCGGGGAGACATGAAAACACCTACTAATAAAACAGTAATTGCCTGGGATGTTGAAAATTGGTCGAGAGCGCTCAAATTTTGGGAAGAGCATTGTCCGGTTTCAAATAAAGAGTTCAATTGCCTGGAACTGGGCGCGAGTAAAGGGGGATTGTCACTGTGGCTGGCGCTAAAAGGCAATAATGTATATTGCACTGATCTGAATGGCCCTGAACAAGCCGCATATGATATTCATAAAGCGTATGATTGCGGTTCGAGAATTACCTATGGCAGTATTGACGCCACCAATATTCCTTTCGAAAACAGCTTTGACATTATCATCTTTAAATCGATCATGGGCGGGATCAGCTTCGCAAACCAGCAAAACAAAAAGCGTATCATCGAACAGGTTTATAAGGCTTTAAAGCCGAACGGGAGGTTACTTTTCGCCGAGAATCTTGAATCAACCTTTATGCATAAATTTTTTAGAAAGAAATTCGGAACCCGGGGCTGGAATTATTTAAAAATGAATGAAGTAGATAGTATATTTTCATCCTTCTCAAGCGTTAAATATACTACAACAGGTTTTCTGGGTTGCTTTGGCCGCAACGAATGGCAGCGAAACTTTCTGGGCAAAATTGATAAGACTCTTGAATACTTTATTCCGCCCAGAAACAGGTATATTATTATAGGGCAGGCTGTAAAATAATTCAGAACCGGTGCTCTTGAGCGTTTTGTAAAAAAAGTCCGGTCATTTCGGTTCATTTTGATTAGGGCAATCTGTAAAGGCCGTTTGCCTGCGGTGCTTTAAAATTACACCTCTTCTGCACTCTTAACTTATTTATTTGTGAACACGCTTTATACAATAAAACTGCAGTAAAGGGACTGTCGTAAAAGACTGCCCCTTATAATTCATACATATTTATTAATTACTTTTTAGCCTGCGCAAGAGCCTCGCTATTCAGCCGGACGTATTCATCATTATTCCCTTTTTTAGCAGCTTCAACGCCTTCGGCGGCAACTTTGGCTGCACCAGCTTTGTCGCCTGTTCGTAGTAACACGCGGGCTTTCCATAAATTGGCAACATAGGATGGTAAGCCTGGGAGCGTGGCCATTTCCTCAGCCCACGGTAAGGCTTTTTTCATATCTTTATTATTGTTATAATAGTAGACCACTGCATCGTAGTAAGGTTTTTTATCAGTCTTCATCGCAGAGTCTATACGGGCCATTACCCTGGCATCAATGTCAGTAGTCATGTGGATTACCAGCGCCGTATGTTCCCACATGATATGTAACTCGGAAGTAGTTGGGAATACGTTGGCAAACTGCATGGTCAGCGTTTCTATCTTTTCATTCAGTTTGATGGGTTTTATAACAAAGCGCAGGTAATCGTCTGCATCCTTATAAGTATAGGCGCCCCATTGTTTTGAGTTTTTGCTCAGGATGATAGTCCATTCCTTTTCACCTGGGATACTGAATAAACCGTATTCGCCCGCCATTACTTTATGGCCCTCCATAGTTACATCATCGCTGAATTTAATTACAGTTGCCGAGTTTGCACCGGTGCGCCATACTTTTCCGTAAGGTTCAACATTGCCAAATATCTTTCGGCCTTTAACATCCGGGCGTGAATATGTCAGGTTGATTTTGCCCAGACCGAACTCCTGTGTAATGCTTTGCGTAGAACTGGGAGCGGGTGTAAGCTGCGCATAAGTACTTACGGTACAAAATGTTAAAGCACCCAGAAAAATGAGTTTTAGGTTTAATTTCATGGTAATTATATTTGAAGCCAAGTTATTAAAAAATTCATGTCAGATTGTTGAAGACGTTGCATTATTTATTGCTTTGCCAATTGAATTTTATCCAAAGCTGACAGATGCATTTTTGACATTGCATCAAATATTATCCCTGTCAAAATCCTTATCTTTGCCGCTCAGTAACTGACAATTTTATGCTTAAAGGATTTTTCAACGTTCCTGCGCCGCAGAACGAGCCGGTATTGAATTATGGCCCGGGCAGCGCAGAGAGGGCAACGCTTAAAGCTGCTTTAGAAGAGGCACGCTCCCAAAAAATTGATATACCTATGTATATCGGCGGCAAAGAAGTCCGCACCAATAATAAAAAAGAAATTCGCCCCCCACATGACCACCAGCATGTGCTGGCCACTTTCTCCGAAGGTGACGCCGGGCATGTAACGGCTGCTATTGATGCTGCTTTAGCCGCAAAGGCTGATTGGGAAGAACTTCCATGGGAACACCGTGCTTCAATATTTTTAAAAGCAGCCGAATTGCTTGCCGGCCCGTATCGCGCAAAAATAAATGCGGCCACTATGCTGGGACAGTCGAAAAATGCCTACCAGGCCGAGATTGATTCAGCCTGCGAAATAGTAGATTTTCTGCGTTTTAACGTAGAATATATGACCGAGATCTATAAGCAACAGCCTCCCATCTCGGGTAAGGGCGTTTGGAACCGTGTTGAACAGCGCCCGCTTGAAGGCTTTGTTTTTGCTTTAACCCCATTCAATTTTACGGCTATTGCAGGCAACCTGCCCACTTCGGCTGCTATGATGGGGAACGTGGTGGTTTGGAAACCGGCATATACCCAAATTTATGCTGCAAATGTGCTGATGCAAGTGTTTACAGAAGCGGGCGTACCTGCAGGTGTGATCAACTTGATTTATGTTGACGGCCCAATTGCCGGCAATGTGATCTTCAGCCATCCCGATTTTGCGGGCATTCACTTCACCGGTTCAACCGGCGTTTTCCAGAATATCTGGCAAACTATTGGCAACAATATCCACAAATACAAAAGTTACCCGCGTATAGTTGGCGAAACTGGCGGTAAGGACTTTGTTCTTGCCCACCCAAGTGCTGACGCTGATGTAGTTAGCACGGCTTTAGTGCGCGGCGCCTTTGAATACCAGGGGCAAAAATGTTCAGCCGCTTCCAGAGCTTATATCCCTAAATCGCTGTGGCCCGCGGTAAAAGCAAATATGCAACGCGATATAGCCTCTTTTAAAATGGGGCCGGTTGAGGATTTTGAGAACTTTATCAACGCCGTTATAACCGAAGCATCATTTGACAAACTTGCCAAATACATTGACGCTGCAAAAAATGATAACAAAACCGAAATTGTTGCCGGCGGCAATTACGATAAAACCAAAGGCTGGTTTATCGAACCAACCGTTATCCGCGTGGACGATCCATACTATGTAACCATGTGTGAAGAATTATTCGGCCCTGTACTGTCAGTTTACGTATACGAGGATCATCAATTCGACGAAATACTGGATGTGGTTGATAAAACATCTATTTACGCTTTAACGGGTTCGATCATTTCGCAAGACAGATATGCCATCGCGAAAGCAACACATCGTTTGCGCAACGCGGCCGGCAATTTCTATATCAATGACAAGCCAACCGGTGCCGTGGTTGGTCAGCAGCCATTTGGCGGAGCACGCGGTTCGGGCACCGATGATAAAGCCGGTTCGATGATTAACCTGCTGCGCTGGGTATCACCACGTACCATCAAAGAAACCTTCGATCCGCCTAAGGATTATCGCTATCCTTTCTTACAAAAAGAGGGTTAATATCAGTTAATTGGCAATGGTCCATAGTTCATAAGCCGTAGCGTTTCAGCAAATGAATTATGGACCATTCAATTTTTTACTATAGCCTTTCATTCGTGAAGCATGAGCTATGTACTTCCCTGTTAAAAGATGTTAAATAACGCCCGCACATATCAGCGGGGCCAAATAACCGTTATATATTAGCCTTTAAATAAATAATTGACTGATTTATAATATTAACTATCTTTGCAAAATGTTTAAAAAACAACTACGGTTACTGGCGGGTGTATTTGCTGCGTTATTAATTGTACTGGGCGGCTGCAAAAGCAAATACGAAAAGCTGAAAGCCAGTAATGATAATGCTAAGAAATATTCCGAGGCCATTAAGCTTTACAATAAAAGGGAGTACACCAAGGCATTAGGGCTGTTTGACGACCTGGTTGTACGTTACCGTGGACACGAGGGCGCCGAAGACTTGTTTTACTATAACGCTTATGCTAACTATAAGCTAAAAGATTATACCGCAGCTGGTTATCACTTCAAAAATTTTGCAGACACCTATCCATCCAGCCCTAGGGCCGAGGAGTGTCGTTTTATGTATGCTTACTGCCTGTATCTTGATTCTCCGATTTATTCGCTCGACCAGACTAACACTACTAAAGCGATTGATGGATTGCAGCTGTTTATCAACCTTTATCCCAAAAGCGATCGCGTTGCCGAAGCGGGTAAACTGATACAAACGCTACGCGATAAACTGGAAACCAAGGCTTTTGAAAATGCAAAATTATATTTAACTATCGGCGATTATCAGGCCGCTGTAATTGCGTTCGGGTCAACGTTAAGGGACTATCCGGATACAAAATATGGCGAGGAAATTGAATATCTTACCGTAGAAGCGCAATATCAGTATGCAAAACATAGCAACGAATACTTTCAGGAAGACCGTTTCGGGCAAACTATAACCCTTGCGGATCAGTTTACCGATAAGTTTCCGACCAGTAAATACTTAAAAGATGTTGCTCAATACAAAAAAGATGCAAAGGAAGATATGGAAAAAACCAAGCGTCTTTTAGCCGAAGCAAGTATCAATCCTAACCTGGCAAAGAAACTGTCAAAAAAAGATTCAGTAAAAACACAACCGCCGTCTGAAAAGAACAACGGCGATAAAAAAATTCCAAATTAAAGATATGACTAACAACAGTAATAAGCCTGCCGTGGCAAGCAGCACAGTAACCCGCGATTTGCGTGAGTTAGATGTAAAAACCGAGAACATCTATGAGTCGCTGGTGATTATGTCAAAAAGAGCTAACCAGATTTCGAACAACATAAAGGAAGAATTGCATCAAAAGCTTTCTGAATTTGCCTCATCAAACGATAATCTGGAAGAAGTTTTTGAAAACCGTGAGCAAATTGAGATATCTAAATATTACGAGAAGCTCCCAAAACCATCCCTGGTGGCTATCCAGGAATTTTTAGATGGCAAGGTTTACTATCGTAATCCGGCTAAAGAACAGCAGTAAGTAATATTCCCTAAGGGGGATTGAAGGCTGAAATGTATCATAAAAAACTCCCTCCGGGAGTTTTTTTGTTATTTTTACTTTTTCTTAATCTAAATTTTGTTCCCCCTTTAAGGGGTTATTGGGGCCCGGCGTTATGAATATTATTTTAGGCATTTGCGGAAGTATTGCGGCTTATAAATCGGCAACATTGGTTAGGCTGCTGGTTAAAGGCGGAGCAAATGTTAAGGTAGTGATGACGCCTGATGCCACAAGTTTTATAACGCCGCTTACGCTTTCTACATTATCAAAAAACCCGGTTTTAGTTGATTACTTTATTCCGGAAACTGGTGAATGGAATAATCATGTCGAGCTGGGCCTTTGGGCCGATTTAATGCTGATTGCCCCAGCCAGTGCGAATACACTTGCCAAAATGGCCAACGGTCTCTGCGACAACTTACTGATGGCGGTTTATCTTTCGGCAAAATGCCCTGTATATTTTGCCCCGGCGATGGATTTGGATATGTGGAGACATTCCGCCACCCGGGAAAATATCAGTAAGGTCCAATCGTTCGGAAATATCCTGATTCCGCCCAACACAGGCGAATTAGCCAGCGGCCTGCATGGCGAAGGGCGCATGGCCGAGCCGGAAGAAATTGAGGCTTTTATAATTGCCGGCATTAAAAAAAAACTTCCCTTAGCTAACAAGAAAGCCCTGGTTACTGCGGGACCGACTTATGAGGCCATAGACCCGGTGCGCTTTATAGGAAACCATTCATCCGGCAAGATGGGCTTTGCTATTGCTGATGAAATGGCTGCGTTGGGTGCAGATGTAACTTTAGTAGCCGGCCCGACTGCGCAACTTAGTCAGCAGAAATCTGTTACCCGCATTAATGTCACCTCAGCTGCTGAAATGCTGGAAGCCTGCCTGCAATATTTTAAAGAGTCGGATATATGCGTGATGAGTGCGGCTGTAGCAGACTACACCCCGGTTACCGTTGCTGAGCAAAAAATTAAAAAGAAAGATGACGATTTCAGTATCGGCTTAAAGAAAACAACAGATATTTTAAGTGAATTGGGCAAGCAAAAGCAAGACGGGCAAATATTGATAGGCTTTGCGCTTGAAACAAACGATGAGGAATTAAATGCGATTGATAAGCTACAGCGGAAGAATCTCGATTTTATTGTGTTAAATTCGCTGAAAGACGAAGGAGCCGGTTTTAAAGCCGACACAAATAAAATAACCATCATTGATAAGAATTTGCAAAAAACAGCCTACACCTTAAAATCAAAAACTGAAGTGGCGCGCGACATCTGCACGAAAATTATCGAACTTATAAAAAAATGAAAATATTCTGCATTTACATTCTGTTGGCATGTTTGAGCATTAACGCTTTTTCGCAGGATTTGAATGCACGTGTACAGATTGTATCGCCAAAAGTACAATCCACTAACAAGCGAATCTTTCAAACTCTTGAAACAGCGATGAAGGATTTCCTGAACGGACGCAAATGGAGTGCGGATCCCATATTGCCGCAGGAACGCATCGACTGTAATTTTATTCTGAATATTACGGCCTGGGATGGCAGCAGCGGCTTTAACGGCGAATTACAGGTACAAAGCTCAAGGCCTGTATTTGGATCAACCTACAGTTCAACCCTGCTCAACATCAATGATAAAGACATCGACTTTACTTACACTGAAGGTCAGACTTTAGACTATACCGACCAAAACTTTCAAAGCAACTTAACCTCGCTGATGGCTTTTTATGCATATGTTATAGTCGGTATGGATTATGATAGCTTTTCTAAGCTCGGCGGCACCCCCTACTTTACAGCGGCACAAAATGTAGTAACCAATGCACAAACCTCATCAAGCAAGGGTTGGAAAGCCTTCGATAGCAATAATAACCGCTACTGGCTGGCTGAAAACCTGAATAATAAATTGTACCAGCCACTGCGTGAATTTGTTTACGACTATCACCGGAATGGTCTCGATTTAATGTCAGATAATGTAAACAAAGGCCGTAAGGCTATCTCAGCCATCCTGCCCGAATTGAGCCAGGTGGACAGGCAACGACTTGGCGCTATGTTCCCGTTGGTATTCTTCACTGCAAAAAGTGACGAGCTGGTCTCGATTTTGAGCAAAGCTGACCCGCAAGAGCGTGTACAAGCTATGAATATCCTCAACCAGGCCGACCCGGCTAACGGTTTGAAATACCAGAACATGCAAAAGCAATAAGTGAGGTAAAAGGCGAAAGGTTAACGTTGAAAAGCTTTTCCATTCTTCAATAAGCCAATTTTTAGCCTCTTGCTCTTCGGTTTTAACCTTTTTCACCTTATTTTTTGTCACACTTCCCATACCCTCCGCGTCTTATTTAAAAAAGTTCATAAAATATTTGCAAATACGAAAATCATCGTACATCTTTGTACGAAGAAATTCGTATAAGTACAGTATAAAGGATAAAATGGAAATTAAACCAACAGAAAGCGAGCTTGAAATTTTACAGGTGATTTGGAAAAACGGCCAGTGTACCGTGCGCGACGTGCATGAGGAATTGTCTAAAAATAAAGACGCCGGCTACACCACTACCTTAAAGCTGATGCAAATAATGCACGACAAAGGAATGGTTGAGCGTGATACGACTTCAAAAACCCACTTGTACAAAGCGCTGGTAACACGCGAACAGGCACAGCAAACCGCAATCGATAAAATAATATCGACGGTGTTTAAAGGATCGACTTCTGATCTGGTGATACAAGCTTTAGGCCATCACCGCGCCTCAAAGGATGAGATAGATGCTATTAAGGATTATTTGAAACAATTTGAGGGGAAGTGATTAGAGGCCAGTTAATCAGAGATTAGGTTGATATCGGAGAAAAATTCATTATAAAATATAGAACAGTCTTTCCGGCTTTCGGACTAAAAATACCAACATGGAAACCCTACTATATAACATCAGCCAGATTTTAGGCATCACCATCATCCACTCGCTATGGCAGGGATTGCTGGTTTACATTGCACTAAGAATAGTATTTGCTGCCAGTTCATCGCTTACTGCGGTTAAAAAATACAATTGGGCAGTTGCAGCATCGTTAGCCATTACTGCGTGTTTTATCTACACTTTATTTGCCGAGATAAAGGATTACAGCTGGGTAACCTTAAAGCCGCACCAGCACCCGTCGTTGCTTCCATACCTGGCGTTGCCTGCCACCACACACTATCAAACCATTTGGTATGCCAAACTACAGGTTTATTTACCTTATATCTGCGCTGTTTACTTCACCGGCTTTACCATAAACATTGCCCGCCTGGTAATGGAATGGGGTAAGCTTCGCCAGGTTAAATCTACCGGCCTGCCTGCAGTGCAATTACAACAATACATAAACACTGCTGCCAGGAAATTAAACATCGGCAGGCAAATCGGCGTAAAATTTAGCGAGCTGATTGATGTACCTTGCATGATCGGATACTTTAAACCGCTGATATTATTACCGGTATCGATATGTACCAACCTGTCGGCCGAAGAAGTTGAAGCAATCATATTACACGAGCTTTCACATATAAAGCGCAACGACTATCTGATGAATTTGCTGCAGCAGGTTATAACGGTATTGTTGTTCTTTAACCCTTTTACCCAATTAATTAACAGGATTATAAATCAGGAGCGCGAGAACGGCTGCGATGACCTGGTAGTTGAAGAGACCGGCGAGCCACTTGTATACGCCCAGGCTTTGATAAAGCTTGAAGAGGCCCGCAGAAGCAACTTCCAGCTCGCCCTTGCCGCAACCGGTAAAAAGTTCCACTTATTAAACCGAATTGAAAGAATCATGAAAACTAAAAAGCATATTGGCAGTGTACGCCACTTTATAGTAGCCCTGTTTTTATTAACAGGCTCGTTAAGCTGTATCGCATGGTTTAACCCCAAAACAGCTTTGGCTAACATTAAGCACACGGCAAACAGTGTAGCCGCGTTGATCAGCAATACCGATTCCACTTATAGCTACAGCCAGGACACCACAAAAAGAAAACACAAGGGCAAAGCCATCAGCAAAACTAAAAGTCAAAAACTGAAAGCTGAGAAACTGAAATCAGAAAAAGACCAGGACCTTACTGAAAATTATTGGGACGACGAATATCTTTCAGACTCGGCAAAGAGATTTTTCCGAAGCCCACAATGGAAACAGCAGATGGAAAACATCCGGAAGCAGTTTAACAGCCAGGCATGGAAAAACCAAATGATGGCTATGCAAAAACAGTTTAATAGCCCCGAATGGAAGAAGCATATGGAAGACATGGGCAAACAGTTCAACAGCCCCGAGTGGAAAAAGCAAATGGAAGGCATGCAAAAGCACTTCAACAGCCCCGAATGGAAAAAGCAAATGGAGGACATGGGCAAACAGTTCAGCAGCCCTGAGTGGAAAAAGCAAATGGAGGACATGGGCAAACAGTTCAACAGCCCCGAGTGGAAAAAGCAGATGGAAGATATGGGCAAACAGTTCAACAGCCCTGAGTGGAAAAAGCAAATGGAGGATATAGGCAAACAGTTCAACAGCCCTGAGTGGAAGGAAAAGATGAAAGAATACCGGAAAGGTGGCAAGTATTACCACAAGCGATGGAAGTTGAGAGATACTGTAGGGGGAACTAAAATGTATGTTCCCGAAAAAGATACAGTGGACCAAAATAATTAGCCGGAATCGATAGAAAGCTTAAATTGCTATGCAGAATCTGTTATATAACATCAGTCAGGTTTTAGGCATCACCATTATCCACTCATTGTGGCAGGGCCTGGTAATATATTTTTTATTAAAGCTGGTGTTGATGTTCAGCGGACAATTATCGGCCTCGAAAAAGTACCTGCTGGCGGTTGGCAGTTTATTGGCGATAACCGGGTGGTTCGGCTATACATTGATGAACGAAATAAATATCTACAATTGGCTGGCTGTAACGCCGTCGAAGCTATCGGTCATGCCTGTGTTAGCAGAGTTACCCGAAGGTATCGCAAAGCTTAACGGCCAAACTCTAAGATATTATTATAACATCGAAGCCTACTTGCCATATATAGCGGCGTTGTACATAGCCGGGCTGATTTTCAATACCTGCCGGCTGGTGGTATCGCGCAATAAAATAAACACCATTAAAAGCAGCCTGGTTATTGACGGCGCCATACAACAGACTGTGGATAGATTCAGCCAGGCGTTGAATATTGGCAAGATGGTAAAAGCCGGCATGAGCAACCTGGTCGATGTTCCCTGTATGATGGGCTATCTGAAGCCGGTTATTTTATTGCCGTTCAACCTGGCCACCTTCTTGTCTCAGGAAGAAATTGAAGCCATATTGCTTCATGAATTGGCGCACATCAAGCGAAACGATTACCTGGTGAACATGGCGCAGCAGGTTATCGCAATCCTGCTGTTCTTTAACCCCTGCGCCCAACTGATCAATAAAATTATAAACGAAGAACGTGAGAACTGCTGCGACGACCTTGTTGTAAAGGCAACCGCAGAGCCTATCATATACGCAAAGGCTTTATTTAAGCTGGAGCAAACACGCCAAAACGACTGGAAGCTAGCGCTGGCCGCCACAGGCAAAAAGTACCAATTATTAAACAGAATTGAACGAATCATGAAAACTAAAAAGCAAATGCCCAGCCTGCGCCCTACTTTACTGGCCACGCTGATATTAACTGTGACAGCAGGCGCCATGGCCCTCCTGAAGCCGGAAGTGGCGGAAGGCAGGATCTCGGTAAAATCAATTACCCCGATAATCGACCATATACTGGCTGATACCGGCAAAAAGGCCTCCAAAGTAAAAAAGGCCGCTATTAAATCGACCGTCAAAACAAAGATGAAAGAAAAAAGCGGCGATAACATCTACGCTTATTCAGACGACCGGGACGATGACTGGAATTTCCATGATCCTGAATTGGACAGGCTGAGTAAAGAGGTTGAAAAACATGGAAACGCCATCAGCAAGTACTATGAAAGCGGTGAGTTTAAAAAAGTACAGGAAGAACTGGAAGCAAAAGGCAAAGAAATGCAGGCCTTTTATGACAAGCCTGAATTGAAAGAGCTGCAGGCCAAAATGGAAAAAGCCAGCCAGGACTTTGAGAAAAACTGGGGCGAGACCTCCGAAACCAGGGAAATGCAGCAGAAAATGGAAACGCTGGGCAAAAAACTGGATGTATATTATAATAGCCCTGAGTTCAGGAAGATGAATGAGGCTTTAGAAAACAAATATGGTGTTCCGCATGACCGCCCTTATTCTGATAAAGATGATGAAAAATACCGTGCTTACGAGGCTGAATTGCAAAAAAATATTCCCGGCGACATACACCAGGCTCAATCAGAAATAAAAGCTACCGGCGCAAAAATGAGAGAACACTTCCGTTCGCCGGAGCATGAAAAGCAACGCGAGTTGCTGCGCAGCCTTGGTGATAGCTTAAGAAAAGCTTATCATAATCCGCAAGCCGATCAACAAAAAGCGGAAATGCATGCCTTAAGCGAAAAAATGCGCAGCCTTAGTCATAATCCCGAAATAGAGAAGGAAAAAACTGCGTTACATGAAGCCTCTGCAAAAATGCATGCCTATATGCAGACACCTGATTTTAAAAGGCGGTTAGCAGAATATAAAAAAGCGCACCCAAGGCATTACAACTGGCGCGAGTTTGATAATGATGAGGATAAACCGGAGAAAGCTGAAAAGGCTGAAAAGGCTGAAAAATCAGAAGACCAAAAATAACTAGTCCTCTAGCCAATAAGCATCAAATTTGAGTTAAGTTTATGCGTCCCTTGCGGTAAAATGCAGGGGACTTTTTTTTATTACCTTAAGTTGATCAGGTTGACTAAGTTGGATTAAGTTGGTAGGGTTAAGCTGATTTAAATCAACCTATCGCCCCATCAACTTTATTAACTAATCAGTAATTTAGGGGCTTTTAAAACAGCAGGCTCTTTTATGCTTCAAAAGCTTAGTATCAGTAATTACGCGTTAATTGATAATCTGGAGATCAGCTTCAATAGCGGTTTAAATATACTCACCGGCGAAACGGGTGCAGGAAAGTCTATCATTTTAGGCGCCCTGTCGCTGATCCTCGGGCAGCGGGCCGAGAGCCGTTATTTTTTCAATCAACAGAAAAAATGTGTAATCGAAGGCACCTTCACCATTGGCGCATTTCATTTAAAGCAGTTTTTTGAGGATAATGACCTGGATTACGAGGCTGAAACCGTGCTTCGCCGCGAAATATCTGCTGATGGTAAGTCGAGAGCCTTTGTGAATGATACGCCTGTAAACCTTAATTCGTTAAAGGCATTGGGTGAACGGCTGATAGATATCCACTCACAATATGCCACGCTTGAAATTAACGACCCGGAATTTCAATTACTCGTAGTGGATGCCGTGGCAAAACATGATGACTTGCTGAATGATTATCGCTCAAAATTTCGCGCTTATAAAAAGTCGGCGGCAATGTTGCAACAATTAATTGAACAGAGTGATAAGGCCAAAGCCGATCTGGATTATTACCAGTTCCAGTTTGACGAGTTGGAAAAAGCAGCACTATCTGCGGATGAGCAGGAACTTTTGGAACAGGAGCTTTATTCATTAAACAATGCCGGCGAAATAAAGCGTAACTTGCTTGGCGCCTTTTACCTGATGGAAGACGGCGAAACATCGGCCATCATACAATTACGCGAGGCCGGTCATCAATTATCTTCGCTCGAAAAATTCAACCCGCAAATTGCCGAGCTGCATCAGCGTTTAAACAGCGCTGTGATCGAACTAAAAGATATCGCTGCCGAAATAGAAAATATAGAACAGCGTACCCAAACCGATGAAGCGCGGGCAGAAGAAGTCAACACCCGTTTAAGCCTGATCTACCTGCTGCAAAAGAAACATCGCGTAAGCACCAATGCCGAACTCTTAGCCTTGCAAAGCGACTTGTCTGATAAAATACAACAGGCCGTATTCGGCGATGAGGCCATAGAAAAACTATCAAAACAACTTGAGGTTGATAAAAAGGACCTCGGGAAATTAGCTGCCGGGTTATCCGCTAATAGGATAAAAGCCATCCCATCCATCGAAAAGCAGGTTTCAGAAATCCTTGCCGAAATGGGAATGGGAAATTCCAATTTAAAGATTGAATTAACTTCGTCTAATGGTTTAGGGCCGGACGGAATTGACCTGGTAAAATTCTTGTTTACCGCCAATAAAGGTCATGCGTTGGCCGAGATGAGCAAAGTAGCGTCTGGCGGGGAGCTATCGCGGCTGATGCTGAGTATCAAATCACTTATTGCTCAAAATACGGCCCTACCTACCATAATTTTTGATGAAATTGACACAGGTGTATCTGGCGAGGTAGCCAATAAAGTTGGTCAGATAATGGAAAAGCTGGCGGACAATTTACAGGTGATCACCATAACCCACCTGCCACAAATCGCCACAAAAGGCCGAAGCCATTATTTTGTTTACAAGGATAACGAAAGCGCCACCACCTACACCCGCATACGGCAGTTAACAAAAGATGAACGTGTTTTAGAAATCGCCAAAATGTTAAGCGGTGATAACCCGGGTGAAAGTGCGCTGCAAAACGCCAGGGAATTGTTGGGTTAACAGATTGAAAACCTTTTATTTAGGTTCCACTCCCCATTTGCCTGTTTACTTCTTCCAATTTTACAATAATTTCGTTAATCGCTTTGCGCTGTTTTCGTACGCTTCGGGCATTAATGTAGAACCAATTTATAGCCAGAAACGTAAGTGTAATACCATACACACATAACTGGAAAACCCAATTCCCACGACTTATATATTCTATAAAATAAAGCCCCAGACCGACACACAGCATTAAAAAGTAAATGGTTGTTATGGTTTTATTAATGAATTCTTGCTTATGCTTAATACGTATCATCTGCAATAAAAAAGTATTCGTATCCGTTTGCATGTCGGCTTTAGCAAGTAAAGGAGATAACTGGTTAGTAGTTATAATGAAAATAACCATAGCGCAGATCATCAAAGTAAGACCAATTTTGGTGGTGATCAGGCGGGGGTGAAGATGCCACCATATCATTGCAAGCACTATAATTGTAAGGGACAGCACAATATTGCACATCCATATCTTCCTTCGCGAGCAATAGTTGAGCCGGTTGGCTTTGGCAAGTATTTCGCTAACATCAGGGGCGCTGGCTTTCTCGCGGCCCCAAAGCGATTTAAAATCTATCTCAGTGCTCATAATCTTTAAATTTTTGAGTGAGCTTTTCTTTTATTCTGAAAATCTTAACACGAACATTACTTTCCGACAGGCCGGTTATTTTGGCAATTTCGGCTTGCTTAACGTCTTCCAGTTCCAGTGATATGATGATGCGGTCCGTCTCCGGCAATTCAGCAATGCATTTGTAAAGGAATTTGGTTTGGCCTTCCTTATCGGGCCCCACAACATCCTCAACGTGTTCAGGGAAATCAGACTTAGGCATACGGCTCAGCCTTTCAATCTGCCGCAGACAGTTATTGGCCGCAATGCGGTAAATCCAGGTACCGACTGCTGATTCATTCCTGAAGTTGGGCAATTGCTTCCAGATGTTGATGAACGTTTCCTGGGCCATATCCTTAGCCAAATCGGCATCATTTACATAGCCCATGCAAATACGGTAAACTTTGTTCCAGTAATGTTTATAAATCTCCTCGAACACCATAAAAGGTAAAATTCGCTTATTTTGATGGTTAGATACGGGGATGCTTAAAATGCTACAGGATCATCGATAAAATCTTTGGTCCGGAATAAAAAATCCGGACTATGGGGCGAATCAGTAAAATATTTTCTTTGCATTGTTCGCCCCTTTCCTGGTACTCGGTGGTTAAACATCCGGCGTCCGTCAATTTTATTGTAAACAATAAATACATACCTTTGCCCTTATCATAATTAAACTGAACACATGGCTTACAACTTATTAAAAGGTAAAAAAGGGATAATTTTTGGCGCGCTCAACGAGCAATCTATAGCCTGGAAAGTGGCACAACGCGCTGTACAGGAAGGCGCTGAAATTGTTCTGAGCAATGCCCCCATCGCTTTGCGCATGGGCGAATTAAATAAACTGGCTGAAGAATGTAAAGCCCCCGTTATAGGCGCCGATGTTACCAGCAATGATGATCTGGTTAACCTGTTTACCAAAACACAGGAGCATTTTGGCGGTGGTGTCGATTTTATACTGCACTCTATTGGCATGAGCGTGAATGTACGCAAAGGCATCCCCTATCCTGAAAATAATTATGATTTCACCCACAAAGGATTTGACATATCGGCCCTGAGCCTCCACAGGGTTCTGTCTACCGCAATGAAAATGGATGCTATAAACGAATGGGGATCGGTATTGGCACTAACTTATATCGCCGCTCAACGCGTATTTCCTGACTATAACGATATGGCCGACAATAAAGCATACCTGGAAAGTATAGCCCGTAGTTTCGGCTATTACTACGGTAAAAAGAAACATGTGCGCATCAACACCATATCACAATCGCCAACCCGCACTACTGCTGGTTCGGGCGTAAAGGGTTTCGATGGCTTTATCAATTATGCTGAAAAAATGAGCCCGCTTGGCAATGCTGACGCTGACCAATGCGCAGATTATTGTGTAAGCATGTTTAGCGATTTGACCAAAATGGTTACTATGCAGAACCTCTTTCACGATGGAGGTTTCTCCTTCACGGGTGTAACGCAGGAAGTGATCGAGCAGATGGAGAAATAGCAACAATTCAATCAAGTACTGAAAGTCTGAAGCCGAAAAAAAGGTTTATATCGAGTAGAGGGCGAAACTTTTATTCGTTTCACCGCTCTCTCACACCACCGTACGTACGGTTCCGTATACGGCG
>NZ_JAUMKC010000020.1 GCF_030519355.1 Mucilaginibacter sp. L3T2-6 | reverse complement strand
TCGGCTAATGGTTCCCCTTAACGGGCCCATAGCGGACTTGCACCGCCAAGTAAATGCGCCCTGCCGGGCGCACCAAAAAAAAGGCCGTATCACGATTTATGATACAGCCTCGTTTTTTCTTATGCAGAAAATCTTAATTTTAATTGACGTACTGTAATAAACCGTTTGCTTGTTGTGTTAGATTGACATTATGGAGCTTTTTTAATTTTTTTACAAACAAAAATCCGGCATCGTTATTGTACTATTGAATCCATCTAAATACAAATATATGAAAGACCAGACAAGAGTTATAGCTGCACTACTGATAGGGGCAGCAGCCGGGGCGGCTTTAGGATTATTGTTAGCCCCCGAAAAAGGCGAAAAAACCAGGGAGGACATCGCCGACTACATAAATGATTTAATAGAGGATGCTAAGGACAAGGCCCAAACCGCCGGAAGCAGCATTCGCGAATATGGAAATAACCTTTATGGCAAAGCACGCTCAAAGTTTGCCGGGGCTGCCGAAACCGCCGCTGACTACAGGGACGCCGCAGTTGCTACTGCCAGGGAAAAAGCTGAAGACCTTAAGGATCAGGCCCAGAGCAAATTTGAAGGGGCCAAAGCAAAGGCAAAAAGCGACATTAACGATCTGAACCACTCTGTTCAGAATTCTTAAAATTAAATTTATCTAAAATAGAAAAACCCGGTTTGATCGCCGGGTTTTCTCATTTATAGAACGTACAGTGGTTTACTTTTACCGGGCTTTGACAGCGGAGTTAGTGCCGTCCCATCTATTGTTGCTTTCATCAGCATCCATAAAAATACCGCCGTCAAGCACCGCCGACTTGATGGTTTTGCCGGCTTTAAGATTGATGCTGGCTAGCTTTTCGTTCTTATGCCAAACTTCAGGCGTTTGGTGAAAAGTTGCAGTAGTGCCGTCGGTATAGGTCACATTGATGTCAAAAGGTATTGCAAAGCCGCCTATATTTTTCACATCCATCGCATAACCTCCATTCGTTTTAGTAAGCTTTTGTACAGCTATATCTATATAATTGGTGGTAAAGAACCAGTTGTTGAAGAACCAGTTCAGGTTTTTACCCGAGCCGCTGTTCATCGAGTTAAAGTAGTCCCATGGAATAGGGTGCTTGCCATGCCAGTTGTCCATATATGTATGCAGTGCTTTTTTAAACAGGTCATCGCCAAGCATATCCTTAAGGGCAAAGTAGCTTAGCGACGGCTTGCCATAAGCATTATTGCCAAAACCCTGCCTTACCTCGCTCGTAGGTACTATAATAGGCAGATCCTCAGCCTGTGAAGGGTCATTGATATAGCCTTCTATACGGAAAGCTTTGTATAACTTGTCGGCTGCTTCTTTGCCAACCTCTGCTGTGCCGATCAGGCGCTCGAAGGTGGTAGCCCAGCCTTCATCCATAAATGAATATCGGCTTTCATTAATCCCCATGTAAAAAGGGAAAAAGGTGTGCGCTATCTCATGATCCTGTACAAATTGGGCAAAATGTAAATCATCCTGGTGGCTGTCGTTTACCATCATCGGGTATTCCATATCGGCAAAACCCTGGAAGGCCGTCATTTTCGGGAAAGGATAAGGTACGCCCGGCCAGTTATTTGACAGCCACGTTAATGAATGGCGGCCAAATTGTACCGAATGATGAAAATCAGTAGCACTGTCTAAAAAAGCAGCCTGCATGCTTGCCCGTCTGCCGGTTTTACTATCAACAATGGCGCTGGCAGCATCCCAGTCATAATGGTCGCTTATGCCTACGGCTACGTCGCTGATGTTAGTAGCTGTCCATACCCAGGTGTTGGTTTCGTTTTGGGCCGTAATCTGTTTCTTCGCCAGGTCTTCTTTTGTAGCCACATGTATGGTCGAATCGCTGGTGAATGATTGTTCTAATCTTTTTGCATACTCAGGTTGTAAAACCTGGGCAGCGTTTTGCAAGGTGCCTGTAGCCCATACCAGGTAGTTTTTAGGCACAGTTACGCTAAGCTTGTAGTCATTAAAATCGTTATAAAACTCCTGTGCATCTAAAAATGGCAGCATATCCCAGCCATTATAGTCATCAAACACCGCAACACGCGGATAAAAATAAGCAAGGTAATAGCTGGTTGAGTCAATCATACCTTCACGGCCGCTTTCTTTTGATATAGTATAATGCCAGGTGATGTCGAGCTTTACTGAATCATGCGGCGCTAAGGGTTTGGGTAGTTTAAAGCGCTGGTTAGTATTTACAGCCCGCTCATTATTCCAGGGAATATTTGTGCCGTTTGCCGTAAACGAATCGATTTGCACACCGGTGGTTAAATAGTCAGGGTTTGCTGTACTAAACCGCGCCACTCCGGGGCGGTGTATGTTCAATATCAGCTTCATGTTCGGCGCCTTTATCGTATCGGGGCTGTTGTTAAAATATACTATCTGCTCAACGCCTTTTATTGTTCTGTCCGGAGGTAGCGCGGTAACTGATATGGTGTACCGGCCATGGTTTTGCCAGTAGTTTTTTCCGGGTTTACCATCCATCGATCGGGTGCCTTTTTTATAGGCTTGCTGAACGTCGCGCGGCATGTAAAGGTCTTGCGCCCGGGCCTGGAACAAAACCATGCTGCAAATAGCAGCTGCAATAATTGATTTAAACATTCTTAGTAATTTTTTTTGCAAAAAGTAAATTGTTTTAGGCTGACACGATATGTCAATAACACCTATCTTAAGACGATATACCCATAAGACGCTGCCGGGATGGAATAATTACAACTGTTTGCGAAAAAAAATTAACTTACTATTTGTAGTCCGGCAAATATTTATTTAATTTGCACCCAGTTATTTTAATAGGGGTATTAAATAACTAATTTCTAACCATCTGCCTTAGGGCGGGTGGTTTTTTTATTTTTGGCATTCCACCGATACAGAGATGGCTGCAGTTTATTCAATTAACTGAATCGGCAAACTCAAGTTAATTCAATCTGTATAATCTTTAAATTACCTTCTGTCTGTGGAACCAATTTTTAAGTCTGTGAAATCATAAGAAAATGAAGTATAAGTTAGGCGATTTTGTGCGGTTTGTTGATGAAAAGATGGAGGGCTTTGTAACCCGTATTATCGACGACCAGATGATAGGCGTTACCGGCGAGGATGATTTTGAAATACCTGTACTGGCGAGTAAAGTTACCACAGTGCATGGTTACGAAGCGCCAGGCAACAAAAAGGACGATACCGCTATTGACCAACCTGTGCAGGCCGGCGAATTTAAAACCAATGGTGTTTTTCTTGGAGCGGTTAACGACTCAAAGGCGAATTCAGTGGTACATTTCTATTTGATTAACGAAACATCCTTTCAACTGCTTGCATCCCTGACCGCTGAAAAACAACAGGTATACAAAGGCGAATTTAGCGGAACACTTGCAGCCAATACTGCTGCTAAAGTTTATTCAGCCCAGTTGGCGGATTTGCAGCTTTGGCCATCCCTCAGCTTTCATATACTATATTATACCAAACAAAATGTGCAGCCCCCTGCCCCATTGATAATTAATGAAAAGTTTAAAGCGAAAGATTTTTCAGGTTCGAAAAAGACAATACCGCTATTAAACCAGCAAGGGTGGCTTTTCAGGTTAGATGAGCCCGAACTGGTAATTGACGCGCAAAAGCTGAAGGAGAGCTTTTATCAATCGCCCGAAGAGAAGGCGGTGGTCGAAAAGCCGAAAAGCGAAGTCGACCTTCATATTGAAAAGATCCGTAACGATTATCAATTTCTCAATAGCGGCGAAATTCTTAAAATCCAGCTGGATTATTTTCATAAGATGCTTGACGCAGCTATTGTCCACCAACTGCCCGAAATAACATTTATTCACGGGGCAGGCAACGGTATTTTGCGCCATGAACTTCATAAACAACTGGGCCGCCACCAAAAAGTGCAAACATTTATGGATGCCCGCAAAGAGAAATTTGGATATGGGGCTACAAAAGTGATTCTGAAATAAATAGCATGCCTTGATTACGCAGAACGCTTACCTGTGTATAAATGGCAAATTTTTCTCTGCGCAATCGTTTGCGCTGGCAACACTAAGTCGGTGGCATTATGCTAATTTAGCATTCCGATAATACACTGACTCTCATGAAGAAAATCTTTTACCTGGCAATGTTGTCTTTTGCTGTTAAAGCTGCTGCTGCACAGCAAATCCCTTACATTTCAAAAAATAACGATTGGGATGCCGATTCTTTAGGCAATCACCGCGTGGCGCTTACATTGCAGAATGCAAATACTTCCGTTGCAAAGGCCATGATCAATTGGCGCAGGGAGGACCTGAAACCAGAAAACAAACAACTATTTATGGTTGATTCTGCCACCAATAAACGCTTGATGAATGTTTCAGTAGCAGCTATGAACCGCGAAGCGTGCGTGCTTTATTTTGAGCCTGTTGCCGGGCATAATAAATACTTTGTATATTATATGCCTTATTCTATCAACCGGAAATCAAACTATCCTAATGCGAAGTATATCCCTGCTGCCCAAACGGCAGATAATGCCTGGCTGCAATCGATAGCGGCTGCCAAGAATATTGAGGGTGCTAAAGTTGAAAGTATTCAATCGCTTAACGCCTTAAACAGTTTTTACCCGATGGAGGTGATCGCCACGGAAACAGAGACAAAGAACTTAATCCAACAAAATGCAGGGAAGAGTTACCTGGTATTTCCGGAGGACAGGTTGCACATTATAAAAATGAAACACGACCTGCCCCAACGCTGGATAGAAAAAGGCGTTAAGGGTATGTTCAGCGGCGAGGCTAAACGCGGTGAAAACTATTCATATCAATTGGGCATTTATCCCGTCGCTAAAGATTTGTCAGGCGTAAAAATTATATTTTCAGACTTGAAAGGCAAGGCCGGCAGTGTTATCTCATCAAAACTGATTTCATGTATAAATAACAGCGGCGTCGATTACCGGGGTAAGTCGTTCAACAAAACCGTCGACATCGCTAAAGGCGATGTGCAGGCAATGTGGTGCCTGGTAAATATTCCTGCAGGAATCGCTGCCGGTACTTATGAGGGTTATGCTACTGTGACCGCAAAAAATGCAGAAAACACTAAAATTGGCATCAGTATTAAGGTAGATGCAAAAGTTGCGGCCAACGGCAACATAAATGAGCCTTGGAAAGAAACGCGGCTTACCTGGTTAAATTCTACATTGGCGCAAAAAAATGATGTCATTAAGCCTTATACGTCGCTGGTCGTAAACCAGAATAGCATCAGTTTGCTCGGTCGCAAGCTCGTGCTCGGTAAAACCGGCTTCCCGGCAAAGATTGAAACTTTCTTTACGCCTGAAATGACGTCGATATCGGCAAAGGCAAAAGAAGTTATTGCGTCGTCGATAAAGCTGGTGGCAGAAAATGAAAATGGCCCGGAAACCTGGCAGGCCAAAGGTGTAAAATTTACAACCAAACAAGCCGGAACCGTTGGCTGGACAGCCACCAATATATCTGCCAACCTGAAAATGGATGTGACCGGCAATGTTGAATTTGACGGATTTGCCATGTACACGGTTAAGTTAACCGCCCTGAAGGACGTAGTTCTAAAGGACATCCGTATGGAAATACCTTTCAATAAAGAGGCATCTAAATACATCATCGGCCTGAACCTTAAAGGCGAGCGCAGGCCGGAAAAGTATGAATGGAAATGGGACGTAGCCCACAAAAACCAGGATGGCGCCTGGCTGGGCGATGTAAACGCCGGTTTGCAATACTCTCTTCGCGATGAAAACTATGTGCGTCCGCTGAATACGAATTTTTATCTGCAAAAGCCCTTACTCCTGCCGACATCATGGGGCAATGATAATAAAGGAGGCATAAACATAAGCGAGACAGGCAGCCAGGTGTTAGTAAATAACTACAGCGGTGCGCGTAATATGAAAAAAGGCGATGTGTTGTATTATAATTTTACTTTACTGATCACACCTTTCCACCCTATTAATACTGATTTTCAATGGGCCACCAGGTTTTATCATAAATACAGTGATTTGGATAGTATCAAAGAAACCGGGGCAACTGTGGTTAACATTCACCACGGCACGCCGATAAATCCGTACATCAACTACCCGTTTATCCGCTGGAAGCAAATGAAAAGTTATATCGATTCCGCTCACCGGTTAGGGCTGAAAGTTAAGATATATAACACCGTGCGCGAGCTATCAAATAGTGCTTATGAAACTTTTCCGATGCGTAGCCTTGGTCATGAAATTTATTCACCGGGCAAGGGCGGCGGCTATTCGTGGCTGCAGGAGCATGTAGTGGATGATTACATCGCTGCCTGGTATGTGCCTGCATATAAGGATGCTGCATTAATAAACAGTGGAATGAGCCGCTGGCATAACTATTACGTAGAAGGCATGAACTGGCTGGTACAAAACGTGGGTATCGACGGTATTTACCTGGATGACGTTGCATTCGACCGCATCACCATGAAACGCATTAAACGTGTGCTGACCAAAGACGGACATCCGGGTATTATCGACCTTCACTCGGCTAATCAATACAATAAAAGCGACGGCTTTAACAACAGCGCTAACCTGTATATGGAACATTTCCCCTACCTGAACAGGCTTTGGTTTGGTGAATATTTTGATTATGAGAAAAATTCGCCTGATTTCTTCCTGACCGAGGTATCAGGCATCCCGTTTGGCCTGATGGGGGAAATGCTGCAAGGTGGTGGCAATCCATGGCGTGGCATGATTTATGGCATGACCAACCGCATGCCGTGGAGCGACAATGCCGACCCACGCCCGATATGGAAAGTTTGGGATCAATTCGGCATGCAGGGCACAAAAATGATTGGCTATTGGGTAGAAAACAACCCAATAAAAACCAACAATCAGGAAGTGCTGGCCACCATCTACAAAAAAGAACATAAGGTATTAGTATCAATAGCCAGTTGGGCGAATGATGATGTAAACGTAAAGCTTAAAATAAACTGGAAGGCATTAGGTATAAACCCGGCTGCAGCAGCTATAACAGCACCTGCAATTAAGAATTTCCAGCCCGCCGCCCAGTTTAAAGATGGGCAGGATATAAAAGTGGAAAAAGGCAAGGGGTGGTTATTAATTATAAAAGAAGGTAAATAGAATCTATTTACACACAAATCATGCAGGTGAAACGTAAAGACGCGATGCTTCGTGTCAAAAAAAAAGCGAAAGGTAATTCGTTTGCAATACGTACCAGAACGAAAATATGTTTGACATCTGTCCTGTGGGAGACGGAAGCATCGCGTTTCTACAATGACATACAATGTATCCGAAATAATGAAGATAAATAAATTGGCTACGGCCGTATTATTCCTAACCGCTATATCTGCTTCTGCAGCAGTAGCAAACGGTCATCATTTCAAAAAAACAATTATCAGCGCAACCGATACCGTTATTACCCTTCCTGCAGGTGGCAATTCATGGCGGGTAGGGAGTGATACAAGCGGCGGAACCGTAACCAATAACGGTATTGTAGGATGGACAAAAAGTACTACTAAGTTTGTCTTTTATTTTCGCCTGCAACGGACCGGCTATTTTAAGCTTTGGTTGAATCTTAAGACGGATGGCAACAGCAAAATAGCCGTATCTGCTTTAAAAAGCACCAGCCAGGTAAGTGTTGCCGGCAGTGATCTTAAGGATTATTATGCGGGTGAATGGTTAGCGAAAGACACAGGTTACGTTGCTGTAACACTAAGCGGTATTAATAAAACCGGCAGGCAGTTTGCCGAGGTGAGCGCGATTAAACTATCAGGCGCCGCAATTAACAATAAAACGGCTTATGTGCCGGATAACAATGGTAATTACTTTCATTGGGGCCGCCGGGGGCCATCGGTGCACCTGGCCTATGACGCCCCCAAAGTTAACGCCGAATGGTTTTACAATGAAGTAACGGTACCGGTTGGAAATGATGTGATTGGCTCCTATTTTATGGCAGATGGGTTTAATGTAGGTTATTTCGGCATGCAGGTTAACTCTCCTACGGAGCGGCACATTCTGTTTTCAGTTTGGAGCCCGTTTAGCACCGATGATCCTAAGGCAATTCCTGACAGCCAAAAAATTGTAATGCTGAAAAAAGGCGCAAATGTGCACACAGGTGAATTTGGCAATGAAGGTTCCGGCGGGCAGAGTTACATGAACTATAACTGGAAAGCAGGAAACACCTACCGGTTTTTGATACACGCCAAACCGGAAGATAAAAACCACACTGCTTTTACCGCATGGTTCTACGCGCCCGAACTTGGCAAATGGGAACTATTAGCCAGTTTCAACAGGCCGCAAACGCATACTTACCTGGTTGGTCTGCACTCATTCCTCGAAAATTTTGAGCCTGAGGAAGGAACAGTAACACGACGGGTAATGTTCAGCAACGGCTGGGTGGCCGATGATAAAGGCCAATGGACAGAAATCACTAAAGCCAAATTTACCAATGATGCAACGGCGCAAAAAGGTTACCGGATGGATTATGCAGGAGGTGTAGAAGGCAGCTCTTTTTTCCTGAAAAACTGCGGCTTTTTTAATAATTATACCAGGCGCGGCCTCATATTGGAAAGAACTCCGAAAGGCAAAGCACCTGTTATAGACTTCGACAATCTGCCCTGATATTTGTTGTAAAAATCTGTCGTGGCGACGCAGCCGATGCCCTACGCTGAGGGAATTTGCCCTTACATGGCGAGAAACATTGCCCTCAATGTGCAATAGCCCTGAAAGGCGCCGATCTGCCAGCGCTGGGCTATGCCCGTCGCTAAACGGCATGACGTACGATATTTTGTTGCTTTTTTATTTATTCAGTTTATCAACTTTATCGTAAAATTCATTTTGCAGCTGAAGGGTTTTGGTATCGGCCTTAACTTCCTGTAGTGCTTTTATGAAAGATGCTATTTCGTGATCGGTGATGAACTTGCCAAATTCGGCCGTTGCCTTATCCCCTTCTCCTGCGTAGTGGTTGGGATATGATGAATACCACCAGATAGGCGTATATAAGCCCGGGAGGTCGCTGCGCTTTTGGTCAGCGCCGCTTTGGCTGGCCGCTCGGTCCATACGCATCAAATCGGGGCGATAATACATTAACACCGAGGTTTCATCTTCACCAGCGTGCTGATCATTAGCCATAGGCGATTTATGCATTGCATGGTACTGTTTAGCATAATCAGCATCCCGCCCGCCGCCTGTATACAGGTAAACCGCATAATTATGGCGCTTGTTCAACAGCGATTGCATAAAGAAACGCAAAAACTCCGGGTTACCGCCATGACCGTTAAGTATCACGATTTTATCAAATCCATTCCGGGCTATTTCGTCGCAGGTTTCTTCCAGCAGTTCGTAAATGACCTTACTTGGCAGGGCAAACGTGCCGGGCTGATGACGGGCCTCATTTATTTGTCCGTAAAAATAATCAGGAAATACCACCGCATACTCTGATCTTACCGCCCGGGCAGCCCATTCACGCACGTGGATTAAATCGGTGCCTATCGGCGAATGCGGTCCGTGCTTTTCTAATATCCCTATGGGCAGAATACAGGTTCTGGACGACTTTTCGAGTGCCTTAGGAAAATCAGTGGCAACAAGCTCATCCCAGCGGGCAGGTAACTCTTGTGCAAAACATGCAACCGAAAACAGCAGGGCTGCAAGCAGTGATAAACAGGTCTTCATATAGCGAGGTTTATAATAATGGATATGCGGATGAAATTACAAACTAATCCTGTTATTTTGCCACACACTATGTAACATCTGCATGAATTTTTCTCTCTTACTTTTCCAGAATAAACGTAATGTTTATCCAGTTTGAGGCAACGGCCGGGCTGTGCAGGGTTTGTTTGATCGTCCAGCCTTCTTCAAGGTACCTGTTTACGTAGCTGATGTCGTAAGCAGAGTGCCGGTTGGTGGTGGATTGTTCGTAAACATTAATATTTACGGTTACTACTTTTTGAGCCATCTTGTTTTATTTTAGGAATCTCAAAGGTATATATTTATAAAGCTATTACATTATAAGGTTTTTGTAACGTGAATAGATATGACGAGTTAAGGAAAGCGCTATCGGTAAACCTCAGTGTAACTGATGAGCAATGGGCGACTATCGCCGGTTTTTATAAACCGCTGACGGCCAGGCGCAACGAAATTTTGTTGGAAAAAGGAAAAATAAGCCAGTATATGTATTTTATTGCTAAGGGTTGCCTGCGTATTTTATTGATTGACGATGACGGACAGGAAGCCACCCGTTTTTTAATGTTTGAAGGGCAAATGGGCACCGCTTTTCCGAGCTTTGTTTTGAAACAGCCATCAAAGGCATCCATTCAGTGTGTCGAACCCTCTGAAATGTTGGTTATTGGCTATAACGACTATCAGCGGCTTATAGACGAAATGCCCGGTTGGGAAACGATGACCCGCCTTAACCTGGAACGCGCATACATTGATGCCATTGAACGGATTGAAAGCCTGATAACCATGGATGCACGAGAGCGGTACGATATCTTACTGAAACAAAACCCCATCATCGTGCAACGGCTGCCTAATAAAATCGTGGCTGATTATCTGGGTATTTCGCAGGAAACATTGAGCAGGCTGAAGTCCCTGAAGTCAGGAAATCGTAGAGGTCAGTAAAGTCCTGAAGGCGGGTATCGGATAAATTAAAACATCTGCTGACATGCAGTTGTCAATCCTCTGCAATACCTTCAAATATGAAATCGACTGATATCTCCCGTTTACGTCTTTTCAATCAGCATTTAGCATCGCAACGATTTAATAAGGCCGCCGAAATTATAAATTATCTGGGCGCCGTACAGGCTCAGGACTATGCAGGTGCAAAATGGGCAGTGGGCATGCGGCTGCAAAAAAGTAAGGATTCTGCTATCGACAAAGCTTTGACGGATGGCAGTATCATTCGTACCCATGTATTGCGGCCGACCTGGCATTTTGTGACACCTGCTGATGCCCGGTGGATGATTGAACTTTCCGCACCGCGCATCGCCCGGCAGGCGGCGGGGCGCCACCGGCAGCTAAAATTGGATAGCCGCATCTTTAAAATTAGCAATGATGCCCTTGCAAAAGAACTGGATGGCAATCGGCAGCTTAGTCGTACGGATATGGCTGCCGTACTGCATAAAGCGGGGATTGACATTAACGAGGAGCGTTTCTCGCACATACTGATGCAGGCCGAACTTGATAAAGTTATTTGCAGTGGCGGCAGGCAGGGCAACCAGTTTACTTACGCCCTTTTCGACGACCGTGTACCGCAATATCCCAGTCTCCCGCACAATGACGCAGTTAAAGAACTGGTTAAACGCTATTTTATAAGCCGGGGTCCTGCAACTGTGCAGGATTTTACATGGTGGAGTGGCCTTACTGTAACAGACGCAAAAGCGGGGATAGAAGCGAATCGGGACCGATTAACCGAAGTTATCTTAAACGGCGTCCGCTACTGGGTGAATAAAGACCGGCAGCAAACAATCGGCAGGGCGCCCCTAGCCTACCTGTTGCCTGCTTATGATGAATTTGCAGTAGCCTACAGCGACCGGAATGTAGCTATCAATAAAAAATATAAAGAGCAAACAAAGTACATAATTTTTGCGCCAGCTGTTTTGATTGATGGCAAAGTTGCCGGAACATGGCGGCGCACTTTGAAAGGAAAAGCACTTGAGGTTGACTTAAACATTTTCGGTAAACTAAACCCCGCGCACAATAAAGCTGTGGATAGAGCGGTTGAGCGTTACAAAAAGTTCATTGGGCGCTGAGGGAAAAATTGTCCATCAACAAGCGTACATCATCCATTTTGCAGCAACGGCAGCGGTTGCACATTTGTATTGTCAATAACGACAAAACAAATTACAAAGAAAATGACACGCTTAACAGCAATTAACCCGGAAGAAGCCACTGGCAAAACCAAAGAATTATTTGATGGAATACAAAGCAAACTTGGCGTAGTGCCAAACATGATGCGCACCATGGGGCATTCGCCTGCCTTGCTTGAAGGATACTTAAATTTAAACGCAGCACTAAGCCATGGAAAATTGGGCGGTAAAAGAGGCGAACTGCTGGCCCTTACCATTGGCGAAACCAACAGTTGTGATTACTGCTTATCGGCCCATTCATATATCGGCGAAAAGCTGGTGCATATTGATACAAACACTTTACAAAACGCACGTAACGGCAATGCGGCTGATGAAAAAACTGCCGCCATTTTAAAGTTTGCGAATGTATTGCTGGAGAAAAAAGGCAGGGTAAACGATGCCGATGTGGAATCAGTAAAAGCCGCCGGACTGACAGAGGGAGAGATAGCCGAGATTATCGGTCATGTGGGTTTAAACGTGCTGACCAATTATTTTAATAACGCCGCAGACACTGCTATTGATTTTCCTGTTGTCCGCGCCGGACAATTGGTGTAATATTACTGCCGGGATCTGGCTATAACCGCAAGAGCTAAGCTAGTTCTTAGCTTTGCGGTTTTTACTAATTTTATGAAATATCAGCATGCAAGAAAAAAGATACCCCCTGCCTCCGTTTAATATGGAGACCGCCCTGCAAAAAGTACAAGCTGCAGAAGATGCCTGGAATACCAAAGACCCAGAAAAAGTATGCCTTGCTTATACCGAGGACACTGAATGGCGTAACCGTACCGAATTTATAAACGGCCGCGAACAGGTAAAGCAGTTTTTAAAAAGCAAATGGGAGAAAGAACTGGATTATAAGCTAAAAAAGGAGCTTTGGGGCTTTAAAGAAAACCGCATGGCAGTTAGGTTTGAATACGAATGGCACGATGCGGCAGGTCAGTGGTACCGCAGCTATGGCAACGAGCTTTGGGAATTTGATGAGAATGGACTAATGCGTAAAAGATTTGCCAGCATTAACGATTTGGCTATTAACGAATCTGACCGGTATTTGTAATATGTTAAATTCCCAGCGCAATTTTACATTGGTTAACCCGCAGACTGGCAACCTGGCCTTCAGGCTGTTTTCATTTAATGATAACAGCCATTTTTGCCACTTGCAGCGCCATAATTTTTACACCATTATATGGATAACGAAAGGCAGCGGTAAGATGCGGTCAAATTTTGCCGAGTACGACTTTGAGGCAGGTTCGCTATTTGCTTTCGCCATCTATCAGCCTTTTATGCTGATTGCTGATTCGGAGATCGAAGGTTTTACCTTGAATTTTCATCCGGACTTCTTTTGCATCCATAAGCACGACAAAGAAGTTGCTTGTCATGGCGTGTTGTTCAATAACATTTATGAGCCGCCTTTTGTGACGGTTGATGAACCGTCGGCGGAAGTTTTTAAAATGGTAATTGAGCAAATATCGGCCGAAATGCGGAGAGAAGCCGTTGCACAATATGAACTGCTGATATCATACCTCAAGATATTTTTGATAACAGCGGTGCGGCTTAAAACAGAACAACAGCCCGCAACCGGTAAAGTACTGCTTTCGCGCAAGGAGCCTTTTATCCTGCAAAATCTGAAAGATGCTATTGAAACTCATTACAAAGTCAAACATTCGGCGAGCGATTATGCGGATATGCTGAATATTTCGGCCAAGGCACTGGCAAAAATGACTAAACAGCATTTTAACCGCACGCTGACGGATATGATAGCCGAGCGTATTGTAATTGAGGCCAAGCGGGAATTGTATTTAACCAATAAACCCGTAAAAGAGATAGCATTCGAACTTGGCTACAATGATGAATATTATTTCAGCCGGTTTTTTAAACTTAATGCGGATGTATCGCCCCAGGTTTATCGCGATACGGTAGGCGCAGGCCGTGCGGAGGTTCGGTAACATGTAAGGAAAATATCTTTCCGGATGACATTAAATATTGTAATTCTCCAATAATCCTTTCAACATCTCAACCCAATTTACTGGATGTTTTTCTTGGAATTTCTTAAATTCAACAATTAATTATTACGGTTATTGGCACAGGCATGTAATTTCAGCAGGCGCCCGTATTTGCTTTAACCTCTGTATGAATTTTATGAGAAATATAAGTTTTTGGCGCTTTTTTGCCACACTGATGGCGATAGTATTAACCGGGAATACACCATTTGCGCAGGTCGTTCCGCAGCAACAAATTACCTGGCCTAATCATAAAAAAGCAGTTATTGTGCTTACCTACGATGACGCGCTTGATTCTCAGTTAAAAAATGCCATTCCTGAACTGAATAAACTGAGACTAAAAGGTACATTCTTTTTAACAGGTTTAAATCGTGATGCCACACCACAATGGCGAGCCGTAAGCCGCAAGGGTCACGAATTGGGAAACCACACTTTGTATCACCCCTGCCTGAGCGCAACGATGCCAGATAACCCGGCAAACGATTCCGGACATTACACAATATATGGCATCCTTAGGGAGATAGACATGCAGAATAACTTTTTGTTCGCCGTGGATGGTAAATCTGTTCGAACCTATGCTTATCCATGCACAGAGACCGAGGTAGGCGGCAAAAGCTATGTAGACTCGCTTAGAAAAGCTGGGATTATTAAGTATGCACGCATTGGCGGTGATGCCGATGCCATTGTTACCGATTTTAAAAAGCTTGACCCGTTGCTGGTCCCTTCCTATGGCCTTGAAGAGCAAACTCCGGCCGAAAAATTGATAGCTTTTGTTAAAAACACCGTTCAAAAGGGCGGAATGGGCATATTTATGTTCCACGGCATCGGCGGCGATTACATCACCACTTCTTCCGAAGCACATAAGGAATTGCTGGAATACCTGGCCAAAAACAAAAAGGACATCTGGGTGGCTACCTTCCGGGAAGCTATGGATTATATAACCAAAGCAAACAAAGGTTGAATTGATTTATAACATGTTTAAGAAATTAACAGGCATAGCTAAAGGTGCAGGATTGGTTTTGGATTATATGTATGACAATGCCCACCGTATCATTAAGGGTGTGCCACGTTTAAATCGCTCGCAGATTAACCAAAACTTATTTTTAGGCAGCCAGTATAATCTAATGGGCCTGAAAAAGCTAAAAGATCTTGGCATTACGGCTATTGTGAACATGCGTATGCACAATGACTATGGCAACGCACCACACGAAGGTATTAAATACCTGCACCTGCCGACGGCAGACAACACACCCCCACCACTTGAAGTACTAATTAAAGGCGCTGATTTTATAGACAGGGAGATAAAAAATAATGGCAAAGTGTACGTACACTGCCGCCAGGGGCTGGGGCGCGGGCCGACGATGGCGATAGCTTATTTGATAAAAACCGGGCTTAGCTATGAAGAGGCTTACGCGATGATAAGACACGTGCGGATATTTATAAACCCCCGGCCCGGGCAAGTTGCGATGTTAAAAAAACTGGAAAAGCATTATAATGAGATAAGGCGACCGCATTGATCTTACAGCCGTTTATGGATAAACCCGGGCAAAATCCAAAACAGGAAACCTATTAACCGCCAGCGCCGGGTTACGTACGCCACATTTTTCTTATCTTCTATGGCTTTATAGATTTGAGCCGCCGCCTTTTCAACCGGTGCAACCCAAAATAAGTTTTCGCCTCCGGCCATTGCTGTATCTACAAAACCAGGGCGGATATCGGTTATATAAATCGGGAGCTTTGTATGTTTGGCTTTTTGCCTCAACCCCTCCAGGTAGCTAATCTGATAAGCCTTTGATGCAAAATAAGCAGGCGCCTGCCCGCTGCCCCGGAGGCCGGCAATTGATGTAATACCAACAAAATGTCCAAACGCCTGCTCCTGGAAAAACTTAAACGCCCAATCGGCAATCTCCGTAAAGCCGGCAACATTTAAAGCATTGGTATCCTGCTCAATCCGGCCATCGAGTACCTCGTTAATTTTACCAGTGCCTGAACTTAATACCAGTAAATCAAGGCCGCCGAGTTCTTTTGTAAGTTGATTAAGATATTGCGGAATACCAGCAACATCAGTTGCATCAAAAACAGAAACGATAAAATGTGCAGGATTGGTCGATTGTAGATTCAATAGCAACTGGTCCCGTCTGCCCGTGATACCGACCTTATAATTATTTGCTGCCAGCAATACGGCAAGCTGGTGGCCAATACCTGACGATGCGCCAACAACAATTGCCTTTTTCATTTTTAACGATAACTAATCTTCGGAATAAACGCTCCCTACCCTATCCCTTAAATTATATGATGAGGCCATTACTTCACCATAGGCTCCGGCAGTGCGTATAGCTATCAAATCACCGCGGAATGATTCAGGCAGCTCGACATCTTTTTGGAAGCAGTCTGTGCTCTCGCAGATAGGGCCTACCACATCGTATTTTAGCAAGTCTTGAGTCGGTTGTTCGTCAATTTTGGAACCGGAAACCCCAAGTTCAGACTTACGACTGATATTCTCAATTCGATGATAAGCCTGGTAAAGCATAGGACGGATCAATTCGGTCATACCAGCGTCTAAAACCAGGAAGTTTTTCTTCTGGCCGTTTTTCACATACAGCACACGCGATATCAGGGATGCGCAATGTCCTACCAGCGCCCGGCCCAATTCAAAATGAACTTCCTGACCAGGCTTAACGTTCAAAAATTGCTTAAAAACATTAAAATAGCCTTCAAAATCGCTAATGTCGTTATCTGGATTATAGTAATTTATGCCAAGGCCCCCGCCGGTATTCAGCACTTTCACCGGGAAACCCTGACCTTCAAACCAATCCTGCATCTCGTTAATACGTGTACAAAGGGTTCTGTAGACCTCCAGGTCGGTAATTTGCGAACCGATATGAAAGTGGATGCCCAGGAATTCAAGATTTGGGCACCTTCGAAGCGTATCGGCCACATCCTGCAATTGCCAGATATTTACACCAAATTTATTTTCATCAAGTCCCGTAGTGATAAAATGGTGCGTATTGGCGTCAACATTCGGGTTGATACGGATGGCTATCTTAGCAATTTTATTTTTTGCCCGTGCCAGCTCATCAATCACCAGCAATTCTTGTACAGACTCTACATTGAAACAGAAAATATCTGCGTCCAGTGCGAGATTTATCTCCTTGTCCGATTTTCCCACCCCTGCAAAAACAACGTTCTCCCTGCCAAAACCACAATCGATAGCTGCCTTTACCTCGTTACCGCTCACACAATCGGCGCCGAAACCGTAATCTTTTATCATTTCCAAAACCTTCGGGTTAAAATTAGCCTTCATGGCATAATGGACATGAAATCCATATTTGGAGGATGCTGCTTTACAAGCTTCCAGGGTGCGGCGTAGTACATCCAGATGGTAATAGTAAAAAGGCGTTTCTAATTGCTGAAAACGGGTAATGGTGTTTGCGTTGAACATGATTGCTGCATGAACCCTGACGAGTCCGGAAAACTTAGATGCCGGCTTAACGTTTGAAGGTTTGTATTAATGATTTTAAGCGGGCAAAAATAGGGTTTTAATGACGTTTGGCAAAGTTATGCAGAATAAAGTTTGGAATGGATAATTACACACCAGCGTCAACCAAAGAAAATATGGCTTTATCGAATCCGGCGGAAAAGACTAATTTGACTTTGCTGACCTGACCACTTCCGGTTTCCCGGTTGCAACAACCCTTTTTCCATCAATAAACCGCTGAATCCGTTTCGAGAAAAGCAGGTAACAACCAATGGCTAACATTATGCAGCCGTTGGTTATATAATAAGTGCGCGTGTTTAACCTGAAAATATCGCCGGGCAACAAAAATGCCTTTTGCAACTTACTCCACCCTAAAAGATTATAAAGCTTCAGAACATAAATCAGCACAAATATTACTGTAGAGTTTAGCCAATACCAGTTACGCCTGAGTGATATGCGCCATGAGATAATGTATGCGACTATGGCGCCAACAAGTGCTGCCTGGGCAACAACTTTCATGTCAAAATTGGTTCTCGCAACATCGTTAAGCCTGGCTTCGACCGGAAGGAAAATCAGGAAATTAAAATCATACAAATAGGCAAGTGTCTGAAAACCGAATATAAAAAGCCAAAAAGCTACGAAATGAATAACCAGCAGTTTTATATTAAATTTTGTAACAAAATTTCCCATCTCAGTTAATTAGGTTGTAATGCAATAATACTACTTTGAGGCGAAAAATCTTAAACATAAATGTTATTTAGTTTAACATGCACGTTTAGTAAATTTTATAGCTTTGAGCATGAACAAAAAGCTACTTATCTGTCTATTTATTTTTTCAGCATCTTTAACATTAGGCGCTAAAGCCCAAAACGACTTCAAAAAGACCAGTATACCTCTTGCAGAACTGCAACAGCAATTTGTTGACCTGCGCTTCGGGATGTTCATTCATTTTAACATCCCCACTTATATGGATCAGGACTGGCCCGACCCAGATGCACCGGCTTCAATATTCAACCCTACAAAATTAAATTGTGACCAGTGGGCAAAAGCGGCCAAATCGGCCAATATGAGCTACGGATGTTTGACTACGAAGCACCACAGCGGATTTTGCATATGGGACACTAAAACTACCGATTATAACGTAATGAACAGTCCGCTAAAACGCGATGTGGTTAGGGAATATACCAATGCATTCAGGAAGGCCGGACTGAAAGTTATGCTCTATTATTCTATTCTGGATACTCACCATCGCCTTCGGCCTAATATGATAAATCGCAAACATATCGAGATGGTTAAGGCGCAAATAACCGAGCTGCTAAGCAATTATGGAGAAATTTCGGCACTGATTATCGATGGTTGGGATGCGCCATGGTCCCGGATTTCGTATGACGATATTCCGTTTGAAGACATTTACAAATTAGTAAAATCGCTGCAACCCAATTGCGTACTAATGGACTTAAACGGTGCTAAGTACCCTGCCGAAGGCTTGTATTACAGCGACATTAAAACCTACGAGATGGGCGCCGGTCAGCGCGTATCAAAGGAAAGCAACCGGATGCCAGCCCTTGCATGTCTGCCGATCAACAAAGCCTGGTTCTGGAAAACCACTTTTCCGACCGAGCCTGTTAAAGACCCTGTTAAACTGGTTAACGAAACACTGATCCCGTTAAATAAAGTTGACTGCAATTTCATTTTAAACGTTGCGCCAAACCGCGACGGCTTAATTGACGACAATGCAATAGCTGCACTTAAACAAATCGGGCAGCTTTGGAAAAATGAGGGTCCGGTTAATAAACTACCCGAACTGGACGCACCAATTATTGCCTCAAATATCGCTAAACATCAGCCCGCTAGTTCAAGCTGGGGAGATGATGATAATATTATGGATTTGGCTAATGATGACGATTTCACTACCTCGTGGGTATCAAATAAAACTGTTGAGCACCCATGGTACGAAATTGACTTCGACCGTGACCGGGCGTTTAATACCATCAGTATTGCTGAAGATAAGGCCAATATTAGCAAATACAAACTTGAATATTACGAAAACAGCGTCTGGAAGCCATTGTTTGACGGTGAAAATAGCAAACGCGTTAAGGTTAACCGTTTTAACAGGGTTTGGGGCAGTAAAGTGAGGATTTGGATCGAAAAATCAGATCGCCAACCTTCGATAGCCGAGTTTGGGGTGTATGATGAGCAGCGATAATCGGCTGGCATTCTGCAGTGATTGATAAATTATAATTCTAGTTTATAGAAAAAGTATAGCGAAGTATGTTGACCAAAAGCCTGATAGCCGCGGCAGTGTTCCTGATTGCATACATTTTACTAAGCGTTTGGGGTTATACAAGCTTTGCGGGCATCGCGCTGGCCGTGTTTTTCGCAATGCTGGCTATTGCCTTCCAAAACTCTCAGGATTTAAAAAGCTTTTCGTTTACCCTGATGATATTTGCCGTAGTGAGTACCGGCATGTATTACCCGCAATATTTTCAGCATTGGGGCAGCTTTAAACTCTCCGCGCTTATACTTCCTTTCCTGCAGGTTATCATGTTCGGTATGGGCAGCGAACTTAGCCTGAAAGAGCTGGCGACCGTTATGAAAATGCCAAAGGCCATTTTAGTAGGTGTTGTTTGCCACTATACAGTTATGCCACTGGTCGGTTTTGGGCTGGCAAGTATTTTTAACTTCCCAAAAGAAATTGCCGCCGGCATAATATTGGTGGGCTGTTGCCCCAGTGGGCTGGCCTCAAATGTAATGGCCTATCTTGGCCGGGCAAACCTGGCCTTATCCATTTCGGTTACCGCTATTTCAAATCTTCTGTCGCCATTATTAACTCCGTTATTGATGCGCTTGCTGGCCGGTAAATTTGTGGAGGTCCATTTCTGGAGTATGGCCTGGGATACTACACAAGTGGTGATCATTCCGATAGTTGCAGGGCTATTGTTTAACTCGCTTTTACGGGGCAAGATTAGATGGCTTGACAAGCTGATGCCCCTGCTATCAATGATAACAATCGGCTTGATAATATTAGTTATTACCTCGGCAGGCAGGGATAACCTGTTAAAAGTTGGCGGATTGCTGGTACTGGCTATCCTGATTCATAACCTCACCGGTTATACGCTGGGCTATTGGTTCAGCAGGCTTTTAGGGTTTAAAGAAAAGGATTGCCGTACTATTTCATTGGAAGTTGGCATGCAAAACAGCGGCCTTGCCTCGGGACTTGCCCTGCTAATGGGCGGTGTGGCAACCATAGGCCTGGCACCGGCTATATTCGGACCGATAATGAACGTTAGCGGTTCGTCGCTGGCTACCTGGTGGCACGGACGGGTTCCGGAAGACAATAGAGAGAGCAGAAATCCATAACTGACACCTATAGAAACTAGCCATGGAAGAAAAATCTACCGATAGGAAGCTGCGAACTGCAATAGTGCTTTGCAGCGTATTCTTTTTACTTGTTATCTTCAGGCATAATATAGATGTCTTTTTCAAAGGGATTAATTATCTTCTTTGGATGGCGTTTATGCTGATTATTTTTCTTGTATTAGCAGTTTCGTTCGCCAGGAGTATCAGGCGCAGCATTAAAAAGAGGAAACAACATAATTTAAAAACGCACCTGCCGGCTTTTATCTACACACTAACCCTTACCCTTTGTTGTATCGTACCCAGCTCCGAAACATTTGAAAGCGACGCCATAATTGTCGCTCGAAATGAAGGTACGCAGAGCCAAAACATTATTAAATTCAGGACCAATAAGACATTTGAAATGAACTCAACTGCTGTTTTCGGCTATAATGAGTGGTTTACGGGGACTTATACCAAAAAAGGAGACACGCTCTTGTTGTCCTATGACACCCCTAGGCCAAAAAATATGGGCTACAAACTATTGCAGACCGGCAGAGAACTAATAGTTATCGACAAACCTCAACGTAAGGATAGTCTCTATTGCTGTCAGACATTCCTTATCCTAAAAAAGAATAAATAGTATTTAGTCCGCCCATACCCGGTTTTCGACTGTTATCCGGATTGACAACATGACGGCATTCAATATTGTAAAAGCAATAGCGGTGTAATACAGATGGAAAACGAGAGGGATAAACGCTATTTCGCAAACCACCTCCATATAGTTCGGGTGCTTCAGGAATTTATATGGCCCTCGTTTTACCGGATAAACACCTGGAATGCGATAGATTTTGGTATTCCAATATTTGCCGAGAGATGACAGCGCCCAGAATTTAAAAAGCAGTACCGCCAAAAAAATCGCAAGGAAGAACCAGCTGATTGAAGTACTACCCTCAAAATTATACTCTGCTATTAATGAGACGATAAAAAGCGTATGCAATGCAATCATGAAAGGATAATGGCGCTGCCCGTATTGAACTGCCCCCTGCGACAACAACCATTTTTCATTCCGCCGGGCAATCAGTAATTCCGATAACCGTTGCAGGATCAGAAAGGATATAAAGATGGTGAAGTACATCTTGTCGGTAAAAGATTAACGGCGAAAGATAAATGATTCTGATGGTTAAGGATAAAGACGCCTTTCGCCTTTTAGCTTTATCCTTTACCTTCTCAGTTCACTCTTAATAGAACCATCTCGCTTGAAAAACCCGGGCCCATTGAGAGCATCAGGCCATAACCGGGCTGGAAACCCTCGCGCATAAATTTTTCCAATACGTACAGCACTGTGGCGCTCGACATGTTGCCGTAATCGTTCATCACCTCACGCGTGATTTTTAAAAAATCGCCCCGTACTCCGAGGGTAGCCTCATAAGCATCAAGCACCTTTTTGCCGCCGGGATGAAAGATAAAGTTATTAATATTGCTGATTTTAAGCTCGTGCTTTGCCAAAAACTCGTCTATATCATCACGGATATGCTCATGAATAAAAGCAGGAATATCCTTGGAAAACAAAACTTTAAAACCACTATCCTGGAAATCCCAGCCCATCACATCGAGTGAATCGTAATACAATTTGCTTGATGAAGCTACATATTTTACCTGCTTATCGCTTGCATGATTATCACCTTTTATAATGCAGGCAGCAATTCCGTCAGAAAATAAGCTAGACCCAATAAAATTGCTCTTACTGTAATCGCTTCTAATTAGTGTAAGCGAGCAAAGCTCTACGCAAACCAACAACACTATGGCGTCGGGGTTTGCAATGGCAATTGTATTAGCTTTAGCCATACCCGAAACGCCTCCTCCACAGCCAAGCCCCCATAGCGGGGAGCGGTTTACATGCGGGTTTAGCCGCATTTTGTTAATAATTAAGCCGTCGATACTTGGCGTAGCCAAACCAGTTGTCGACACAAATACAAGGTCAGTAATGTCATCCTTATCAACGCCGGATTTTGTTATGCAATCTTGTGCTGCCTGTACTGAATAATCCAGGGACAGCTGTATATATTCCTTGTTGCGTTCCTCAAAAGTATTCGGTGTGGAGTAAAAACTAAGCGGTTTACAAAAGTTGCGGTACTTAATTTCGGTATTATCAAAAGCAAAAATAAGCCGGTTAGCCTCGGGAAAGTTTTCCGAAAACATCTCTAGCGCCTGCTGTTTTGCTGTTTCTTGTGCTGTTTTATATGGAAAGTCGATTTTTGCTGCTGAAGCTATAAAGGGCATATTTGTTTATTTGTAATTTAGTACGTAGCCATTTATATGCCAGTTGCCTTAAATCCGGAGAATATAATTGAAAACGATAACCGGTCGGCCTATTCCCCGATAACATACCCAATGGTAAAAGCCGCGTAACTAAAATTTGCGCCAATGACGTTGTATGAGCCGGCAAATCTTATATGCCCTAGTTCCACTCCTGCCCTGCCGAAAAAGCCAAGCTTTATCCGTCCATAATCTGATGTATAAAGAGACTCGCCGGAGTAATCCTCCAGAATGAAATGGCGGGCGTACAGCCCGCCGCCAAACCCCATGAACGGCCTGTTTTTTCCTTTACCAAAGTAATACTCACCTGTTAGGGTGGTAGAGCCGAAATAGGAAAAGTATTCATCCTCATATTCGGGCCGGTAGCCAATAAGAGCCCCCTCCAGCCTAAGCCCGGCGGTAAAATAATCCGATATATAAACACGCGGTTCCAGCGTTAAGACAACCCCGGGGGTGACACCATAGCCTTCTGTTGGCTTTACGTATCCGCCGTCTATATCAATTTTAAACGAACCATTTAAATTTTGCGCGATTAAAAATAACGGGAAACATAACAAGGCTAAAAGCAGGAGCAGGTTTTTCATGACAGGCGTACAGGCTGAACAATTGTGATTTAAATACAAAGTAATAATATACTCATGAAATCGGCATGAAAATATCTGAGATCAAAAGTGAACTTTATATAAAATAAATTTTTGATAATTTCCTGTCGCATAAAAAGACTAAAGGCTCAATACGCGCTTGTAGCTTTTACGGAATTAATGTCAGTGAATAATTAACCTTACGAAGCTAATGACTTCGCAAGGTTTTTGAGAGTAAGTTTTATGAAGATTACCTTATCAGCGCAGCAAACTTATTTTCATAATCAGTCAACTCTGCCTTTATATTTTTGCTAAGCTCCGGTTGGTCGTTATTCCTTACAGTGTCCGCCATACTGTTTAACACCTGTACGCCCAACTGAACAGTGCGCACATCAAGCCCGGCATTGTTGTCAGTAAGCAATTGGTAATTATAATCTAGCTGGTCTTTTATAAAATTGTTCACGCCTTTTACGTATCGCGTAGCCAATTCTTTATCACCAAGAGAATACGCAGTTTGCGCTATAAAAAATTTATGAACGGCAGAATCAATGTCCGGGTTTATGTCCGGCATTTGCTCATCAAATTTATGAATAGCTTTCAAAGCCAAATCGTTACGTCCGTCTTTCATCAAACCATTAGCCAGGTCGTTGAAAGTGCGTTCAATGGTTTGGTAAAATTGCGTCAATGACACATCATCCAAATATTTAGCCTTTTTATAGTTACCGAACTTAAACTTGTTTACAACATTGTCGTACATTACCAGGCTGTTGGTCTTAGCCCCTTCATTACCTGCGTAATATTTGTCAGTTTTAAAAGGTATCAGGTGATATACAAAACCTTCCTTGTATAAGTAAGGCTGCAGGCCAAACATGCTTTCAGGGCCCATCGTTGCAGTGAAGCATATCGGTCGGTCCCAGTTGTTGTGGGCGAGGATATCAATCATCGCCAGGTGATCTTTAGTTAAATAATTTTGTGATATCTTCCATTCCATCGTATCGGCAACCTTACTTTTTTGGTCTGGAGTAATCACGCCTTTTTTAACCAGGTCGTCAGCATTTACAGTTATTTTAAAGTTTTTAGCAGGCAGGTAGTTCGCCATTTCACCACTTTGATAGGCTACCTTAGCGCGCTGATCATCCGAGGTGATAAAATCGAACACATCTTTCATTTCTACAGCGCCGGCTATTTTGGCATCGTTATAATAAATAACATCGCGCGTACCCGATTTATATTTATCAAAAGGCATAGTGATAGGCAAAGGAGCAGATTGGTTCATCTTTTTCTGCATCTGGCGTATGTACCAATCGCCGCTGAAAAGGCTTAAACAAACTATGCGCACATCCGGGCGGATGCCTTCCACTTCCTGGTCGTACCATAAGGAGTAGGTATCATTATCGCCGTAGGTAAATAATATTGCATTTTTAGGGCACGACATAAGATAGTTGTAAGCCATATCATGCGGGATAGTTTTAGTTGAACGGTCGTGACCTTTCCATTCTTTAACGGCCAGCAAGGCTGGAACCGCGAGCATACATACTGCAAATGAGCCGACTGCCGCAATCTTTGCGTTCAGTTTTCTTCGTGCAAATTCAGCAACAGCAACGAAGCCCAGACCTATCCATATGGCGAACGCGTAAAACGAGCCAACATATGAATAATCCCGTTCGCGCGGCTGTATAGAATCCTGGTTAACATAGAGCACGATGGCTATACCGGTGAAGAAAAAAAGCAATGCAATTACCAGGGCATCCCTCCTTTTGGTTTTAAAATGATAAAATGCTCCCAGCAAGCCCAATATAAATGGCAAGGCATATAAAGGCATATAATTAGTTCCGCCCGTAACTGATTTTGGCAGATGTTTGCCGCCATCAAGTATGCCACTCGTCCAGTTCCCGTTAATATTTGCACTGCTCTGTTGCCCGTCAAATTCATTATACCGGCCTACAAAATTCCAAAGGAAGTAACGTGCGTACATCTGGTACATTTGCCAGCTAAACATCCATTTCAGATTATCAGCAAATGTTGGCGACTGATCGTCGGCCATGTTTAGCCACTGCTTGTAAAACTGCACATTCTGCGCATAATAAGGGTCTGAATCCGTACTCCACATTCTTGGCAAAAAAGTAGTATGGTCGTATACGTAGTCTATCTTTTTCCCGGCACTTTCATATCTGGTTTTTCCTCTTTGGTAAATCGTACCGCCCTCTTTAACATCAGTTACTTTGGCATCAAAGTAAGGCCCCGAAAGTAAAGGAACATCCCCATACTGAATACGGTTTAAATAGCCATAAAGCGTAAATGCATTATCCGGATGCGAGTTATTCAAGTCAGTATTAGCTGACGCCCGAATAGGAATATAGAAGAATGAACCGTAGCCAAAATAAATAAAAGCAATACATAACAAAGCCAAATTAAGCATTGGCTTACGTTTGCGGATGCTATACCATATCCCGCCGGTTATAACACCTGTCAGCAGCACTAAAAATATAGCTGCTCCGCTTCCAAAACCCAGGCCCGCACTGTTCACAAAAAACAGATCGAACATAGCCGCAAAATGGACTGTATATCCTCTGATACCAAATTGAACGAACGCCAGTATAGCGATACTGATCAGAAAGGCAATTATCCCCCTCCACACCGTAATATTGTGATATCTGCGAAAGAAATATACCATTGCTATAGCCGGAATTGTAAGCAAATTAAGCAGGTGTATCCCAATAGAGAGCCCCACCACATAGGCAATAAAAACGATCCATTTATCAGCGCCCGGCTCGTCGGCTTGAGCGTCCCACTTTAATATCGCCCAGAAAACCACGGCCGTGCAGAGCGACGATAGTGCAAATACGATGGTCTCAACAGCCGAAAACCAAAACGTATCAGTAAAGGTGAAAGCCAGTGCCCCTACAAGGCCCGACCCCATAATCAGGTATATAACCGATTCGCCTTCCCTGCCCCTACCCTTCAACATTTTTTTTGCAAGGGCTGTTATCGTCCAGAACAAGAACATGATAGTAGCGCCGCTAGCTAACGCCGACATCAAGTTAGTAAAGTACGGCACCTTAGCATTGTTGCCAAAAGATAGCAGCGAAAAAGCTTTGCCCAACATGGCAAACAATGGATACCCCGGTTGGTGTGAAACCTGCAGGCGATAAGCACACGAAATGAATTCACCGCAATCCCAAAAACTTACGGATGGCTCAAGTGTCAGAACATAGGTTGTGGATGCGATTGTAAAGCAAAGCCAGCCTAACAAGTTGTTGATCTTTTTGTAACGCATAACGGAGGTGTGTAGAGGTAGTTTCAAATTTGGGTTGATTGAGTTAGATTAAATTGAATGAGTTAATTTAATTTGTCATCATTCAATCAGAACCCTAATTTCTGCGATATTTTTTTACAGGCGTTGAATTTTAACACCTGTTAACATACTTTAACAAAATTCAGAAGGGATTTAACATTTGGCGGGATGCCAGAATGTCTTTATAAGGTAAGATCAAGCCGGTAAAAACTGCGTTAGTTCTTTTCAGTTATTTCGCTTTGTCTTAGCTCTTCGATTTTACTGTCGATTATTTGGATGGACTGCTCAAGCGTGAGCACGTAGGTATCATCTTGCTGATCGTTCTTGCCTGTCTTAGTTAAATAATTGAGTATTTCAACCATTCTTTCCTTTGATCGCTGGAATTTGTTCAGATCGGCCATACTCAAATTATTAATCAAACCTTTTTACGGTTGCATAGAGCCGATGTTTCAAACGCCTCTGATTATTTCTTCATTTTAGAATAAAGTAACACACTTGTTACAATTAACTATTGGTAACTAATTGTTAGCGAAATGAAAAGCCGGAATAATCCGGCTCCAGTCTCATTTCATTTCTAAGCTGCTATTCATTTTCGATAGCAGAGAACGCCTCTAATAAAATATTCCATTTATGGTTTTTATCAAGTTCCCATATACGCACGTAGTTGTAGTTGCTTACTATGCTGCCTTTCCTGATGCGGGCTTTGCCATAAGTATAGGCAAGGTCGTTGCTGGTTGACCTGCCTGCATTCACCGTTTTGGCATTAATGGTAATGCCTTCATTGTCAACAAACTTCATTACCTGGTCCTGGCCCGTCATCGGCTCAAAGCCAGGAAAGTAAAAATGGCCCTCGGGGCTTAAAAATTCTTTGTAAGTACCAAGGGTCGATATAGTTAATGAGTGATTAAACAATTCGTCCGTTGCCAGAATAATTTTCTTGGGGCCGAAAGGATCTTTGCTTGGCGCAACTTTTTTCTCTGGTTCAGGGTTGCGAAAATCAGTATTTATTTCTTTATCCGGTTCGGGATGCTGAATTCCCAGGTCAATCAGCAATTTCAGCTGGCCTTCGCCATTGTTACGCCACAACGACACATAGTCGCCATACACTTTATCGTCATCGCTTTTGCCATTTTGATAGGTATAGGGGCCTGCTGTAAAGGCAAGGTCGCCATTGGCAGATATACGCGCAAAGTTAGGCTTCCATTTAAGCGACCCAGACTGTTTATCGATGTTGTTGTAAAACTCGGTAATGTTAACAGCGTCTGGTTTAAACACTATTCCTTCCGGGTCGGCAACGGCTAAAAAGCCACCTTTTATGCCTTTGCGCTCAACAAGCTTATTAAAATTGCTTTCCGCGTCAATAACTTTTTGAACGTCAGCGGGAGGTGCATCGGCCGTTTGAGCAACTGAAAACTTGGTAATTCCGGATAGTATAAAGGCGAACAATATTATTTTCTTCATTTTTTTCATTGGATAATGCCGGGCAAATTAATAATAATTTATCGGGGGATATAGTAATTAAGAATGACAATTTAGTTAATTCCCCATATAAAGAACTTTTAACGCGAATTGTTTAATTAAATTTTACTCCAGTTAGTTCCTTCCTTGCTGTCGTTTAACTTGAAGCCTATTTGCTGTAAACCGTTTCGTATTTTATCTGATGTAGCGTAATCATGATTTACTTTCGCTTCGTTCCTTAACGCAATTATCATATCCATTATTTTAGGCAGATCATCATTTGCAGCCTGCTCACTTTTCAAGCCTAAAATATCCAGCACAAAGGTGTTCATCATAGTTTTTAATAACTGCAGGTTTTCAGCATTGATTTTCATCTTGCCATCATGAACAGAATTAATGATGCGTGTTCCCTCAAAGAGTTCAGCAATAAGCACGGGGCTGTTGAAGTCATCATTCATGGCCGCGTAGCAGCGGTCGATCAAAGGCTGTATTTCAATTTCATTGCTGCCCGATGGCTTTAGCCCTTCAAGTAAACTAAAAGCATTCATCAGGCGCTTAAAGCCTTTTTCTGATGCTTCCATGGCCTCATTGCCAAAATCCAGCGTGCTGCGGTAATGGGCCTGCAGCATAAAAAAGCGTACTGTCATCGGGCTATAACCCTTGCTGAGGATTTTATTATTACCTGAAATCAACTCGTGTGGTAAAAAGCTGTTTCCCAGCGATTTTGACATTTTCTGCCCGTTCACAGTCAGCATATTGGTATGCAGCCAGTATTTGGCCGGATTTTTACCGCACGCCGCAACGTTCTGGGCAATTTCATTAGTATGGTGCGTCGGCGCCAGGTCAAGCCCGCCGCCATGTATATCAAATTGGTGGCCCAGGTATTTACTGCTCATGGCCGAGCACTCCAGGTGCCAGCCGGGAAAGCCGATTCCCCAGGGCGACGGCCATTTCATCAGGTGCTCCGGCTTGGCTTTTATCCAAAGGGCAAAATCTAATTTGCCGTGTTTGTCGTCCTGTCCGCCGAGGGTACGGGTATTCACCAACAAGTCATCCAGATTGCGCCCGGTTAATATCGTGTAGTCTTGAGTTTGGTTATATTTTTCAACGTCGAAATATATCGAGCCGTCAACTTCATAAGCATAGCCTTTTGCCAATATCTCCTTCACCATCTCGATTTGCTCAATGATGTGCCCGGTTGCAGTTGGCTCGATACTTGGCGGCAGCGTATTGAATATCTGCATCACTTCATGAAAACCAACGGTATATTTTTGTACTATCTCCATTGGCTCCAATTGTGCGAGCTTTGCTTTTTTAGCGATTTTATCCTCACCCTCATCTCCCGCGTCGCCTTCTAGATGGCCTGCGTCGGTAATATTACGCACATAACGCACTTTGTAACCAATATGGCTTAAATAACGGAAGATCAGGTCGAAAGAAATATAGGTACGGGTATTCCCCATGTGCGCATCGCTGTAAACAGTAGGCCCGCAAACGTACATGCCTACATGCGGCGGATTAAGCGGCTCGAATTTTTCTTTTTTACGGGATAAAGTATTGTAAACAAATAGATTTTGTTCCATGAAGCAAATATAGTGATTGGGGATTAGAGATTAGTTGACTAGTTAATCCGAGATTAGTTGATTAGAAAATAGTTTTATACCAGTTAGTAAAACAATCCCTAATCGACTAATCTCTATTCACCAAGTCTCATTTTTTCAGGCCTATTTCCCTTAATCTTTCATCAAGGTATTCGCCTGCTGTAATGTCTTCGTATTGTTTTGGGTGATTTTCGTCAATACATTGTGGCAGGCAGGTTAAATCCATATTAACCTTCGGATGCAAAAAGAACGGAACTGAATATCTTGAATTTCCCATGAGCTCTCGCGGCGGATTCACCACGCGGTGTGTCGTCGATTTTAGCTTATTATTGGTTAAGCGCTGCAGCATATCGCCCACATTTACCACAAGATCCTCGCCATAAGCTTTAACCGGGAACCAGGTATTTTCACGGGTAAGGAGTTCCAGACCGTCTGCACTGGCGCCTATCAATAAAGTTATCAGGTTGATATCTTCATGCGCTCCTGCGCGGACTGCATCTTCCGGAAGCGCGTCAGGGTTAGTTATCGGAAAATAATGCAGCGTGCGCAATATAGAGTTGCCGTTATGCACTTTATCATCAAAATAATTCTCAGGCAAGTCCAGGTAAACCGCAATAGCTCTTAATAAATGAGTGCCTATCCATTCCAGTTTGCGGTAAACCCGCAGGGTTGTCTCGTTAAATGATGGCAATTCATCCACCATAATATTATCCGGATATTCTTCTTTTATCGGATCGCCGTCGGTAATGGTTTGGCCTATCTGCCAAAACTCTTTAAGGTCGGGGGCTGTAAAGCCCTTGGCGGTTTCCTTTTGTTTACCGGTGTAACCACGTTGTCCTGCCAGGCCGGGGATCTCATACTTTTGCTTTACTTCATCCGGTAATGAAAAAAGTGCTTTTACGTCTTCATAAAGCTTATCAATCAACTGCTTGTCAAGCCCGTGATTAGTTATCGTAACAAAACCTGTATCATTAAACGCCTTGCCTATATCTTCAGAAAATTGCCTGCGCCGGGCAACGTCTCCGCTTATATATGAATCTAAATCGAGCCTTGGAATATTAACCATGTAATCATCATTAAAATGTTCTGCAAAACTATTTAATTAAAAAGTAGTTGTAGAAAAGAATATTAAAATGTTACCAATAACAGACTTTACCTTTTGACTCTGAGGCAGTCATACTAAGGTATCAGATTGAGCTGGATGATTGAGTTAATTAATTTTTTGCGGAATGTGTAATTGCTATAACCCGGCCAATTTATTGAAAAAACACGATCCGCTATCGAGAAAAAAGAAAATCATGAAAGGACTAAATAAAATATGGGGAGCGGGCTTGTTAGCCTTGTCGCTGATGTTTGCGGCGCCCCAATATACCAAGGCACAGGAGGAGGATTACATTTCGGACCAGCAGTTTTATGACGACCTTGACCCTTACGGCACCTGGGTTAGCGACCCGCAATATGGCAACGTATGGATACCTGACGCTGAGGACGGCTTCAGGCCTTATGCTACCCGGGGACACTGGGTTTATACGGATTACGGCAATACCTGGGTATCGGATTATCCATGGGGATGGGCAACCTTCCACTACGGCCGCTGGCGTTATGATAACTATTATGGCTGGGAATGGGTTCCGGGCCATGAGTGGGCTCCTGCCTGGGTTAGCTGGAGACATGGCGGCGGATATTACGGATGGGCTCCGTTACTCCCCGGCATAAGTATAAGTATTTCAATAGGCAACAGCTATCGTGTGCCTGATAATTACTGGGTGTGCGCTCCGCAGGCTTATATTAACAGCCCCGTTATTTACAATTATTATGTTCCGCGGAGCAGGTCGGTTACCATTATTCGTAATACCACCATTATCAACAACACCTACGTTAATAATAACCGCACTTACATTGCCGGGCCGCGTCGCGAAGACATCCAGCGCGCCACCCGTAGAAATGTACCCGTTTACAGGATAAATAATGACAGCAGACCGGGTACTGCAAGGGTGCGAAATAATACTATAAATATTTATCGCCCGGCTGTGAACAAAACAGCCAATGCACGTCCGTCCCGTGTAATTGATGCTAATGCCTACCGCCAACAACATCCTACCCAGGCTATCGCCCGTACCGGTGGCCATGGTCCGGCTTATAACCGCGCTAATGCACAAAGACTGGCCCAAACTGCCAGGGCCGCAAGACCTGACGCTAAAGTTGTGCACATTAACCCGGCAGCAAACCGTCCTGCACAGCCAGCCGCCAGGCCAAACCCGGTACAGCCAAGGCAGCAGGAGGCAGTGCAAAGAAGCCAGCCGCAGGCAGAACAAAGGCGTCAGCAAGAGCAACAAAAAAGTCAGCAACAAGCACAGCAGCGCCAACAGCAGATTGAACAAAGACGCCAACAGGGCCGGCCAGCAGTTCAACCAGCACAGCAACGCCAGCAGCAGGCAGAACAGCGTCGCCAGCAGGAACAGCAGAAAAATCAGCAACAAGCCGCGCAAAAGGCTCAACAACAAACGTTAGAACGCGAACAACAAGTACGGCAAAGGACGCAACAGCAGGCGAAACAGCGTGAACAGCAAGCCCAGCAGCACGAACAGCAAGCTCGGCAAAGGGCACAACAACAGGCACAACAACGTGCTCAGCAAGCACAGCAAAGAGCCCAACAACAGGCGCAGCAACGTGCTCAGCAAGCGCAGCAAAGAGCACAACAACAAGCGCAGCAAAGAGCACAACAACAAGCGCAACAACGTGCTCAGCAAGCACAGCAAAGAGCTCAACAACAGGCGCAACAACGTGAACAACAAGCACAGCAAAGAGCGCAACAACGTGCTCAGCAAGCGCAGCAAAGAGCCCAACAACAGGCGCAACAACGTGCCCAGCAAGCTCAACAGCGACAACAGCAACAGCAGAGGCAACGCCCGCCCCATCATGAATAAAAACCCAGTTGCATAACATTAAAAATAACGCTTGTACTAATTTCAATGTGCAGGCGTTATTTTTACACCCTGATTAATTATGAAAAGAATTTTCAACTCCGGCATGTATAAATATGCCAATCTGATTTTATTAACGGCCACGCTGGCATTCATCAGTCCTAAACACTATCATTCCGTTTCGGTGACTGAGAAAGCGGCAACCGGCATTGTTTTTATAGAAGACTCGTGGGACGAAGCCCTTAAACAAGCTGCTAAACAAAACAAATATATTTTCGTAGATGCATACGCCACCTGGTGCGGCCCCTGCAAAATGCTCAAAGCCAGAACTTTTACGGATACTAAAGCTGCGGCATTTTATAACGCAAATTTTGTGAATGTGGCCATCGATATGGAAAAAGGACGCGGGCCCGAGCTCGCACAAAAATGGCAATTGCGCGCCTACCCTACATTGATAATTTTTGACCCGAAAGGCAAACCTGTTTTAGGAACTGTTGGTTTTATTAATGCCAGCGAACTGATCCGTTTTGGCAGGGAAGCTTTGAAAAAATAACGTTTAGTTTATTGTCCGGCTCCGAATTATTTTTTGCGGAAGGCAGTACTAACATTGGAAAATAAAAAAGGCCGAAAAACTCTCGCAGTTTTACGGCCCTACATCTACCTATGAAAAACAACCCTTTTGGAAGGGCATTTAAATATGTTCAAAAGTAGTGCCAGTTTATTTATTTGCTTTATAAGTTCAAAAAGATTTTGATTTTCGTAAAAAGCAATAGAATTGGGGAATTCATTACCCGCCACGCCGGAATATTTTTTCTCATTCCAGGCATAAGTTTAGATAATTAACAATAAAGAATTTATCAACATATAACGGTAAAAACTACAACCTGTAAACTATAACCTCTTATTGTTGTTATACTTACATGGATTACAATGTTTATCTGCTCGCCACCGACCCAAAAAATCCGTGCAGGGATGTTATCCACTCACGCGATACCCGTTTGAAGATCAGGGTATTTTGCCTCAATAAAGAATCCTTCAATCCCGACAGCAACGAAATTCAGTTATATGGTTACGCACAGGGGAAGCTGTACGCATTTGAAACGATCAACATTGCGGCCGAAGATGCCCTTGACGTTGTTAGCGCTATACAATGGTACGCCGACTACATTAATGCACCCGAAATGGAAATTTTACCCGACGATCCGCGCGGCGAACGGGAAGTAGCTATGTAAAACCCGCCTTTTTTCGCCTTTTCATTGCTTCAAAAAACTTTTTTCAATTTTTCTGTAACGGTAAACAATTGTTAATAACCCACTTACAAGCCTTCAAAAATCCACATTAAAAAAAAGTGAAATATTTTTTTGAAGAATAACTTTGAGCGTCTATATTTGCAGTCCCAAAACAAAGGGAGCTTAGCTCAGCTGGTTCAGAGCATCTGCCTTACAAGCAGAGGGTCACTGGTTCGAACCCAGTAGCTCCCACAAAACAAAGACCTCTTAGAGATAATCTAAGGGGTTTTTTGTTGCCCCTAAATTTCCTGTCTTTTCAAAGTGCGTGCAAATGTTTGCAAATTTTGCAGGCAACCAAAGGGTCAAGCAGAATAATTGTGGGAAAGGATAAAAATTATTTGCTTTACAGGAAATACAAATACGCCAACGCTTGTCAACTGCCTGCGAAACTCTTGGCCGTCTGATTCTGCCCGAAGGGCTTTTGGATTACTTTGAACTTGCTGATCCGCTCAGGAGTTCAGTTCAAATGCCGGTATTCACTGGGTGACTTTCCTGTCTTTGTCTTGAATATTTTGGTAAAATGCGAAGGGTGCTCAAATCCAAGTCCATAGGCAATCTCGCTGATAGAATAGCCGGTGCTCCATAACAAGGACTTTGCTTTATCAACCATTTCCAAATGAATATGCTCCTGCGTGGTTTTTCCGGTAAATTTATTCAAAAGGTCAGATAGATAATTAGGAGACAAACTGAGCCGGGATGCGAAATATTTAACGTTCGGGAGGCCTGCTTCTATCAGGGTACTCTGCGAAAAATAATCCTTTAACAGTATCTCGAACTGCTGCACGACGTCCGAATTTACCTTTGCTCTTGTATAAAATTGCCGGTCGTAAAAACGATTGCAATAGTTTAGCAAAAGTTCTATATTACTTACAATAAGGCCCTGAGTGTGCTTGTCGATATTTTGCGAGTACTCTTTTTCAATCTTTGCTACACAGTCTTTAATAGTCTGTTTTTCTTCTTCCGAAATATGGAGCGCTTCATTAGTCTCGTAGTTAAAAAAAGAATATTGATATATCTTTTTGCCAAGGCTGGTACCATGGATAAGGTCCGGATGAAAAAATAATGCCCAGCCCTCCTCTACCTTAACTTCCGGCCCGGGGGCGATAACCTGACCCGGCGCGGTAAACATGAGCGAACCTTCGGTAAAATCATAATATGCTTTTCCATATTTTAACAACCCATCAAATTTCTTGCATGATATGGTATAAAAGCCAAAACGGAAAAAGCCATCATCTTTGGGGCGCTTCCTGTAGAAATCTTCATGGTCGATTAAGCTCACCAGCGGGTGTTTAGGCGGTGCATATTGCACCAGTTTATGCAGATCGGCAATAGTCTGTAAATCGATATATTTTTCAGGCATATTTTCAGTGGATATAAAATTAACAAAATAACAGGACTCTGCCTGAAATTCCAGGCAGAGTCCTATTATCACAGAGCTGTTTGAGCAGTCATCATTTTTTTAAATTCTACGTCGTCCATCTGTCGTCGGGCTTCTACCAGTTGCAGGGCATCGGGGCCTACCGGGTATCTTAAGGTCTCTGTGCCATCAGTAGCGGCTCCGTAAATAACGTCGGCTACTTCGCCAATATTTTCCGACATAGGCCAATGTTCCAGCATGGCAATAAATTTGTTAAAAACTTCTTTGTAAACTTCAGGCCCGTCGGCGCCGATAAGTGTCATCGAGCGACCCGAAAATTCCGTTTTATACCCGCCGGGTTCAACTATCTTCATGCGTATACCCAGCGGATTGAGTTCATATTGCATAGACTCTGTCAGTCCTTCAACGGCAAATTTGGACGCATGGTACAGCGAAGCAAATGGAAATGTAACCCTGCCGCCTACAGACGAAACATTGATGATGACGCCCGATTTTTGCTGCCGCATTACCGGCAATACGGCTTTGGTAACAGCTATCAGCCCAAAGAAATTAACATCAAATTGCTGTTTCACCTGCTCTTCGGTGGCTGCTTCCATCGCACCTAATGCCCCGTACCCCGCGTTGTTCACCAGTACATCTATACGGCCGAACTTTGCCATGCCCTGCTCTACGGCACTTTTTATGCTATCTTTGTCTGTTACATCCAACCGGCCGACCAGAACGTCGTTCAATTCAAACAATTCCGTTTCGTTCTCAGGCGACCGCATAGTGGCGATCACATTCCAGCCTTTTTGATGAAATAATTTAACAGTTTCTCTTCCAAAACCGGATGAAGCTCCTGTTATAAACACTGTCTTTTTCATTGCTTTATCTATTTGTTTTTCTAAAGCAAAATTGCAGGTAATGTCGTGGGCAGGTTTATATATTTCTATGGAAGTCTTATACTTTTCAGGGATTCGACAAACCACCCAACGGATCTATTACAAACAAATATACGGCTGTTACCGTCCGCTACCGCACATCAAACCGTAACAAAAACGAACGCCGTACTATTAAAAATAATCACAAAACACTAACAATCAGCAACATAAAACTTTGGCACAAATTTTCATTACTCCAGTCAATATCCTTTGTGAATTTTAACCATGATGTTATGATATTCCATTATCTCAAAAGCGCTTCCAGAAGTATCGGCCGGAATAAGATTTATACAGTTATTAATGTACTGGGTCTGGCTATCGGGATGGCATGCACGCTGTTGATAGTTTTGTTTGTGAAAGATGAATTGAGCTACGACCGGTACAACGCAAATGCTGCCAATATCTATCGCGTAGTTCATGATTTTGTGAATTACGACGGCACTCGTCTGCCCGACGCAACCAGCCCTGCAGCCCTGGCCCCTGCGCTGCAAAAACAAATACCCGAAGTGCTGACCACAACACGTGTATATCCGAATTGGGGGCATATTTATTTAGTAAAGTACGGTGAAAAGAAAATGCAGGAAGAAAGGCTATACCTGGCCGACAGCAGCTTCTTTGATATATTTACCCAGGAATTTGTAAAAGGAAATGCCAAAACTGCGCTTGCAGATGTAAAATCTATCGTAATTACAGCATCAACCGCCAGAAAATATTTTGGGGCTGACGACCCCATCAATAAGACGCTTACCGTAGACGGATTCGGTGACATGAAAGTATCTGCCGTGATAAAGGATGTACCCGCCAATTCGCACTTCCATTTTGATTTCCTGGCTTCATTTAAAGCATTGGGAAATATCGACGATGTATGGGGACAGTATAATTATTACACTTATCTAAAAACAAGGGCGCCAATAAACACGGCAAACTTTGGGCATAAAATCCAGACCATTTATGATGAAAACAATCATAACCAGACTAAAAGCACATTTTGGGTACAGCCGGTAACTGATATTCATCTTAAATCGAGCCTGAAATGGGAACTGGAATCGAACAGCGATATTCTGTATGTATATATTTTTACGCTCATTGCTGTATTCATCGTACTGATAGCATCTATCAACTACATCAATTTAACCACTGCGACTGCTTCGGCCAGAGCTAAGGAAATTGGTGTTCGTAAGGTTATCGGCGGGTTAAAAAAATCGATTGTAAGCCAGTTGCTCACTGAATCGGTTTTAATTAGCTTGATGGCGCTGGCATGCGCGTTATGTATAGCACAACTTATTTTGCCCATGGTTAATGAGGTGACCGGCAAACAACTTAGCCTGACCAGCAGTACTTCGTTTTTAATATATGCGCTTGGGGCCACATTGTTGCTTGGCATAATTGCAGGAGTGTTCCCCGCTTTGTACATGGCATCCTTCAAGCCCGTAATGGTATTGAAGGGGTTTAAATCCAGCGAAAAGGGCGCGTTAAACCTTCGAAAAACGCTTGTTGTAGTTCAATTCACCATTTCCATCGTTCTTATTATCGGGGCCATAGTTATATCACAGCAAATGCAATTTATCCGCTCTGCAAAATTGGGGCTTACTACCGACAAAGTGCTCGTGATCAATAAAAGCCTTAGATTACCCAACAAACAATCCTATTTTAACGAAATATCAAAAGTAAAGGGGGTAAAAAAGATAGCCTTCTCGCAGGATATGATTGGCGATGTAAATTCAACCAGCTCGCTTAACGTAAAAGGATCTGAAAACAAACAACTGGTTAATTACCTGAGTGCAGGAGTCGGCTATTTTAAAGTTATGGGCATTGAGATAAAAGAAGGCCGCGGCTTTTCCGACAGCATTTTATCTGATACGCTAAGCAATGGTGTTCCCGGAAAACCGGAACAAATTATCGGTGGCATTGTGCTGAATGAGACTGCTGTAAAAGACCTTGCTATACAAAAACCGGTCATAGGCAAGGAAATATACTGGGGTAATAATAAAGATACAATGCATTATGTTAAGGTTGTTGGCGTGGTTAAGGATTTCCATTTCACATCTATGCGGAACAAAATAAAGCCGTTTGCGTTTATTCACTCCCCCCGCCATGAACAAAGCTTCACTTTAAAATTATCGGGCGATAATATATCAGGAACCATTAAACTACTGAAGGCCAAATGGAACGAGCTATATCCCGATAAACCATTCCAATACACTTTTATGGATGAAACATTTGCAAAACTCTATCAGTCCGACGCCCGTTTCCAGAAAGTATTTATCAGCCTGGTTATACTCGGCATTTTTATTGCAAGCCTTGGGCTGTTTGCGCTGGCTACATTTGCGGCACAGCAGCGCGTAAAAGAGATCGGAATCCGCAAGGTTTTGGGCGCATCCGTCATCAATGTGGTTGGCTTGCTATCGAAAGACTTTTTAAAACTGGTAATCATTTCGCTGTTAATTGCCGCCCCGGTTGGCTGGTATGCCATGAACAACTGGCTGCACAATTTTGCCTATCAAATCCATATCAAATGGTGGGTATTCCCACTGGCAGGCGTGCTTGCAATTATCATAGCGCTGGTAACCATTAGCTTCCAGGCTATTAAGGCAGCTATAGCTAAGCCGGTTAAAAGTCTGAGGACTGAATAACGATAAGAAATCACCACCTATCCAACCCACAAAAAAGCACCGGTGCAATTGCCGGTGCTGAATTATTATCGGGTCAGTCAGTAGTTATTTCTTCTTCTTTTTCAATTCTTCGTGCATAGCTGTCAGTGGTTCCAGTTCGCCATAAATATGGCTCAGATCGGATGGATTTAGTGATGGCGTAGTTCGTGAATGATGACAGGTAAAACATGAATAGATGGGTTGCTGAAAATAGGTCTCCATGGTAGTATTGGCCAATACACTTGTACCTATTGACACACCCGGTGCAGTACCATCAACACCATACACACCACCATTGGGCGCTGCGCCGCCCATCGTCCACGTTGCCCCCACCTGCAGGTATTTTGCCCTCACATCATTACCCAGCATTTTCTGTATGGTGTAATTGATGGAGATGATCTCGCTGTTTGATGCTGCCGAGCTTTGATCCTCCTGGTTGGTTACCGAATCTTTGGCACTGCCCCACGGTAAAACTGCCAGGGTATTACTTGGCGATATCGCATATCCTTGCTGTGCGCGTATGGTATCTGATGTTCCATTCAGCGGTGAAGGATTGAGATTGGTCATATGTGATATATTGACTGCTGTATCGGCTGCATTGGCATTAAACAGCCAGCCATTGCCGGTATCACGCGGCACAGTCTTTACTTTATGGTTATTGTCCACATATTGATATTCAGCATTCGGCGTATTGCTTTGTTGTTCAAAAGTCGCCCACGCCATTTCGGGGTGACCGGCTAAACTGCCTACTATGTGCATACCTACCATCGCCATCTTAACGGTTTTTTCGCCGTTAGGTATCCATTTAGTAGAATCCGATTTATTATAAGTAGGGATTACCGCCATAACGGTTATGTAATCGTCAGGATTGGGCAATGTGCTGGCCTCAACCCATGATGTTTTCAGCTCCATAGCTAATGCGGTTGAATCAGGAAGCGTTGCGTTGTTAGCTTTGGCATAAGTAATTATACTGTCCAATGCGCCCTGGGTGGTAGGGAATTGATTGCCATTAAGTTTCCCGGCATTCACCCCTGTAAAAAACCAGGCATATACATCGTTCACCATTGTTAAATAGTATACTAAGCCGCCATTTCTGGTCATTAACACATCTCCTGTAGCCTGCCCGGCTTCCGTTTGTACCTGGTTTCCCTGCGCATTAAGGAATACCGACTTCCCGTTTGCGGCGGTAAATTTCTGTACAATATCCAAATGTGCTGCTTTGTGCTGAACTACAGCTTTCGGATGGTCAATAACTTTCCCGGCCTTATCAAAAAATGTAAATATCCCTTTTGCATCGGCTGTTACGTGGTCAACCTCAACCTGGTTACCCGCACCGCTGGCAACCATGGCCTTTAACCTTGGCGAAGGCCTTGCCTGCTCAACCTCGTGCATTTTGCCTTTGGCATCAATTATTATAGGCAGATGGTCAGGGCCGTCTTTAGTAATATGGCTCGCCATACGAAGCGGTAAGGTTCCCGAATGTTGCTGCAGTTTGCGTTTTCCGGTTGAGTCGGCAGGTAATACGTCATAAAATAGTGGTGTCTCCAGCACGATATTGCCGCTGCCATATCGTTTGTTATTTGGCGATGTAAGCCATAAAAACGCATTGTGCGACCATTGATAAAAGCTGCAATTGTTAACATGCGGAAAAGTAACACTATTTGCCGGGTTTACTGCCCCGTTCGGTGACGCTGTCCCACTCACAAACCACGAATTAAATGTAGCCTGGGTAACAGTACATGAATCAAGTGCATCAGACGGTAATCTGACCTTGTCGACACTTGGTGATGCGGTTGCTGAAGTAGATGCGGATGGCGCTGTATTGTGGCATGCCCAAATTACGCCGCATAAAATTAATACTACAGTAATTGTTCTGGTTGAATGTTTCATTAACGTTGTGATTAAAAGGTTTAAAAATATTGCTAAACGGTTTAGGTTGGCGTTTTTTAGTAACGCCAAGTGGTTAACTATAAGGTAAATGTAAAAACATTTATTCCAATCCTAAGAAAAAGAATTTAATTATAGCGACGAAATAAGTTATTAACTTATTGTAAAAAAAACCATTCGTATTCAACATATAAACCACGTCTTGCTCATGTCGTTTGCCTGCGCAACACCCACCAGCCATACAGGTGTTTCTAAAACCTCGTTTCTGGTTATTTAATAACCTACCACTTTCTCAACCCCAATAACTTTTCGCCTAATTCACTCAACTTTGCCACTGGATTTTGCTTTTCGCGTTTCAAAGGATCTCCAGGGAAGGCATACCCTTCCATAGCATCGCGGTTTTGCCAGCTATTAATGCGCCATTGGCGCAGCTCTTCATTTTCCTCCTGGGCGGGCATCATGGCAATATATTGCGCTATCCGTACTTTATTGCCGCTAATATTCGGCCGTATGCCATGCGGCTGCAGACTGTTAAATATCAGCAGGTCGCCTGCTTCCATTTTTACTTTTACCGTTTCAAACCCGGTGGTATCGGGCTTATAGTGGTCACGATCTTCGGGCTGGGTCAGTTTCCAGGTATCATAGTTGCGGTACAGTTCAGGTATGCATTGAAAGCCGCCCATGTTTTCGTCGGTCTGGTCAGCCAACGCCAGTACACCCTGCACATTTTGAGGCCTGGTTTCCGGGTCATAATCCCAGTGGATAAATCCCTTATACTCAAAACCAGGACGCAGCGGAAAATTCAGATTGGCACGATCAATGGTCACCCAAAGCTTTTCTGTTCCCCATATATCGGCAAAGGCAGCATGCACTTTCGGGAACTGGCGGTTATCCCATAGGTACTGATGGTTATAAATCTCCACCATACCAGTATTGTTTAATTCCTTCATCTGCATCTGCGCATTAGGCTTTTTATACCAGGTTTCTATGTCGTTGGGGTCCTTGCCTTCATATTCCCATAAATAATCAGCCAGTCTCTTCACCTGTTCTTTAGGAACAGCATTTTTAATCACGACATAACCATTAGTCTCCCAAAAGGTCCAGTCGTCTTCGCTTAATATACGCAAGGGCTCGCCGTTACTGCGGTCGTTTAATTTTATCTGGCTTGATTTTGCTGTCGAAGGGTTACCCGGTATCTCCTTATGAGCATTCATGGCCATTGTTTCGGTCTGCATAATTAGTTTGGTTTAATACATCAAAAGTAGACCGGTTTAGCCGCTGTTTCCATCTATCCATTATCCACTATTTGCTCTCTATTAACATTTTTAATAAATTTGACATGCTAAATAATGGCAATATGAATGAAATTCAGTTAGAAAAGGTAGAATTTGAGCCAGGGAAATCTTTCAAGTTATTTTCACCCAGGCTGCGCAATACCTTTTTATGGCATTACCATCCTGAGTTTGAGCTGGTATATGTAGAGGCTGATGCAGGAATACGACATGTAGGCGCACATATATCTACCTATACCCAAAGTGATTTAGTGTTCATAGGCGGCAATTTGCCGCATCTTAATTTTGATTACCGTCTTAGGAGCGACTACCACCAGATCGTGATCCAGCTTCGTACTGATTTCCTGGGGACGGCGCTTGCTCTGGCGCCTGAGCTTTCATTGATCAAACAACTTTTTAAAACAGCAGAATACGGGATTGCGTTTAGCGGCGAAACAAAACAAATGGTGTCAGAAAAATTGAAGCAACTGGCCGACCTGGATTCGCTGGCACAACTTTTAGAACTAATAAATATCTTACAGCTGCTTGCGGGCTCAACCGAAACCGAGCGACTGAACAGTGATCTTACAAGCAGAGATTTCATTTTAAAGGATAAAATACGGATGGGCGCGATTTATGAATATATCGATGCCAATTTTCATAAAAAACCAGATGTTAACCTGGTTGCACATAAGGTGAATTTAACCACACCGGCCTTTTGTCGTTATTTTAAACGACAGACTAACATTACTTTTACCGAATTTGTAAATCAATACCGCATAGAAAGGGCTAAAAACCTGCTGATGCAAAACCATAATGTAAGCGAAACATGCTACGCCGTAGGGTTTGAAAGTATTTCCTATTTTAACAAGCTATTTAAACAAATCACCGGCGAAAACCCCTCAGACTTTCGCAGAAACTGGTACGTGAAAAGTAGCCATTGAGTACAGCCCGTAACTCAATAGACCGGCAAGAAGCCATATCCCGTTAATTGAAACAGTTGGGGAATTATAATCCCACTCCGGGAATTATTTCCAAATTAACCGTTGTGAAAAAAATATTTAACTTCTAATAAAAAAGACTAAAAGAATAGTAAACTACGCTTAAATATTCCTTTTTTAATGTCTCATAGATATATCGGTATAAGATTTGAACAATATGCAAGGCAATCATGCAGCAATTCTTTATAGAGATAAGAAAAAAAATAACTTAAAAATATAACGGGCTAAAACTAAAACACACATGAAAAAATCAAAATTATTAATTGCAGGCATTTTCTTCGCGCTGTCATTCCTGGCTTACACGCCGGCTCATGCCACTACTACTACAACTACACAAAGCAGCAGCATTTGGGATGGCTTAAGTGATTGGTGGAATAGCATTTTTGGCGGTGGTTCTGGTTCGGGTAGCGGCTCTGGCAGCACTTCGGGCTCCGGCAGCAGCTCAAGCGGCAGCACCAGTTTGCCAATTAATAATAACGTTTGGTTTTTAGTTGCAGCAGGCACTGTTGTGGGCTGCACCGTAATAATGAAAGCCAGCAAACGGCTGGCGACACAAAAAATATAATTACCGGATTGATATATTTTCTATTTATTCTCATTAATTGTAACTTTTGATTAATAAAACCCGTTAAAATCGCTTAACGGGTTTTTTATTTTATCCTCAAACAATAAAAAATAAAAACTATAAACAAATTACTTAATAAAAGACAAAGTGAGGATGAAAAAATCAAAACTATTGTTAGCAGGACTGGTGACCATAGTTGCCCTGTTGGCCAATGCCCCTGTAAAGGCAGCAGGTACATCACAAACCACAGCGCAGTCAACAAGCCTGTGGGATGGTTTAAGCGACTGGTGGAGCAGTTGGTTTGGTGGAAGCGGTTCAGGAACGGGCAGCAGTTCGGGCAGCGGCAGCACAGGCTCTACCGGTGCATCCGGCACAAGCAGCGGGGGTACAAGCCTGCCAGTTAACGGCGGCCTTTGGATGCTGGTTGCAGCAGGGGCAATTGTTGGTACCAAAGCAATTATGTATAAAAACACCGAAACAGCAACTCAGAAAGCTTAATTTGTGTATGTAACATTTATTGTAACCTTTGTTTCTGAAAAACCGTTAAGCATTACTTGACGGTTTTTTTGTGCCGTATTTAACTAAATTACAGCAGCTCATGAAAACATTGAAACTTGTGTTTATTGTCGTTTTAACTACAGCCCTATTTATCGTTTGCCAGCGCGTTAAAGCCGCAGACCACCACGGGCACGGCGATGGCAGCTTATATAGCGGCGCCAGTGATAAATGGCACGGTTGGAATGATGATGATAAACAAGCAACCGGCAGCACCTCGGGCAGTGGCAATTCGGGCAGCACCAACCTCCCGGTAAATGATTATGTGTGGGCCCTCGTAATATTTGGTGCTGCGCTCGGCGCTAAAGTCATTACTGACAGAATAAAATTCGAGAAAAACTAAGTATATTTTTTATTAATTATTGTAACCTTAGGTTAACCAAACCCGTTAAGTACATATCTGGCGGGTTTTTAGGTTTAAGCCCGCAGAATAGATATAAATAAATGACTACAAGCACCTATTTAACCAAATGGCAACAGATCCCCGCGGCAGTTAAACAGTTTCTGGCAAAGGGAGTGATCATGCTGGTAGTTTGGAAATTGCTCTACCTCGGCTTCCTGTTTCCTGCACGAATTTTAGACCGGCCGCTTACCAACACCGTAGGCAGGCTAACGGTTTGGGGTTTAAACAAAGTAACCCATCCGAATGACTACATCGCCAAAGAAGAATTAGGCCGCGAGCTTGATATCGATGCCAGTTCCCGTAGCGTAATGCAGCAATCTATATATTTTAACGGGTATAAGGTAGCCGGCGTTTACGACAGTTGTAACGCGCTTGAGCTAATAGTTTTGTATGTTGGGTTTATTATCTGTATCCCTGCAGCCACAAAACGTAAATGGGCGTATGCTTTGGGCGGCCTTGCTGTGATTTTTGTGGTAAATGTGTTGCGCTGTATCGGCGTGGTTTATGCGTTGAGATATTACCCGCAGCATGCAGACTTTATCCATCATTACCTGTTCGAACTGGTGGTTTATGCTACAATCATAGCCATGTGGCTTGCCTTCGCTAACAAAATCAATGTAAAACATGCCGGGCAAAAAGCGTAATTACATTATACTCGGTTTTATTGCCATCGTTTTAGTTTACACACTTTATTATATGCTATTTGTGTATGTAAGCTATTTTAACGACATACCCCGCAAAGTGAGGCACATCAGCAGGCTGATTTCAATCATTATAGTTTACGGCATCGGCTATTATGCTTTTAAAAAGTACGATGTAAAATGGCTAAGTTCTGTCTGGAACTTTATTTATTTCGTGGTTGTGGTGATGCTGCTACTTGTTGGGATATACGACTGGACGCTCGGCCCTGCATCAGCATCCATCCGGAACGTGGCCAAAACCATGCACGAGCTGCTGATCTCGCCTATATTATATGCCGCATTACTGATCATCAATCGGATAGTTGCCAGGGTCAGTCCTCAGTCTTGAGTGATTAGTCGCAACCTATCATCACGATATAAGCTAAAGACTTAAACTACTGTACTGTGTACCTGTAAACCTTCCGTCCAAGGTTTCCGTTGCTGTCAATCCCTTCAATCACAACGCGGTATGTTCCCGGGCCATCGGCATTATAAAAATCTATCGATGCATTGCCTGCTTTATCGGTAAGCAATTCGGGGTTCCAATAGATGGTAGACCTTAAATCTCTCTTCTTCAAATTTGTTTCATTGGCCGGGTACCGCGGGGAATAAAATGTGCGGGCCTTATAGAATCCCCTGGGTGTTATCGGTAAAATCCCAAACGATGGAATGTCTTTCAGATCTCTGGGCTTACCTATCCTGGTGGTAAAAACTAACACTCCCTGCCCGCCGTCTACGCCATATATTGCGGCATTTGCATATTTTAAAATTTCAACCGTCTCAACATCATTACCTAAACTATTAACATCAAATGGCCGCTGCATTTGCACGCCATCAACAAAAACTACCATGCCCTTTTCATTACCGTTAGCCGAAAGGGCTCCTCCGGCATCTAAAACGGCTGTCGCTCTGCCACCATTATTCACAAAAATAACTCGTCTAAGTATGCCGTTTAGTTTATCAGATAGCGTGCCCCCAGTTTTAATATCATCCATGTGCACCACCTGGTCGGCAATTCCGGGGCCACCCAAAACCGATGACCGATAATTATTCTTTTCCTTTAGCGCCTTTATTTTTACTTCCTGTAGTAATATACCTTTTGGAGTGCCATATTTTGCGTATTCGTTTTGCTGCGCTTTAGCATTTTGAAGGTAAGTTTTAAGTTCATGGTTCACGTTGATGCTACCCTTTATGCCTGTTAGTAAACCCGGGGCTAAAGGCGGCTGGTAAATCAATTGTGTTTTATTACCGCCATCTGCCTTTGCTGCCTGCAATATAAAACGTGTAGAATCAGCAAAATCAAGATTTGTAAATTTGAAGTGACCCGTTTCATCAGCTTGCTCGCTTAGCACTCCGCCGCCACCTGTAGCAATCAACGACACACTTGCGTTTGCCAATGGCCTTCCACCAAGCGATTTAGCCACACCGCTTATCTCCAGATTTCTTTCGGCCTGATATTTTAACGGTTGGTCGTCCCCTTTTAACACTTCCCGCCATTCAAAGTTGCGGTAGCCATGTGTCAGCATCACCAGGTCCAGGTTTTTCAGGGTAGTATCGCTGATGTTGTTAAAGTAATAGCCGGGCTGTTCAACTGTCCCCTTTAAATCATCCGTTAACAGCAGGCTGCTTAATATAGAGCTTTCTTTATTCTCATCAACAGGTACTTTGCTCTCGTCCGTTACTGATACTGAAAAATGACCGGCGACTACAGAATCTGCCCTATTTTTTGCATTTAAGCTGATACTTACCTTTTCGCGCGGGGCGTATGCATTTTTATCACTTTTGATGTCAAGGTTCAGCTTGTCATAGTTCTGTATAAAAAACAGGCGCTCGGCCAGCGGTTCGCTTTCCGGCGAGAATAACGTGGCCGTATTTACGCCCGTTCTAAGGCGCCGTTTGGCAATATCTAATCTTATGATTGCGCTATCCAGTTTAGTGTTTACAGTAGTTATAATTCCACCCGAATAAACCAGCACTTTATATTCTTTATTTTTATTTTGTGCCAGGTATTCTGTATTGGCTTTAATTATGATTGATGTTTTTTGCAGCGAGTCATTATCAACTGCCAGCGTTATACCGCTTTGCGCTGCGGAGGGCAGATCAATGGTGTTTTGATAACCATTTGCAAAAGTTAAGTTAGCCTTATAAACTTTACCAGCCTCTGGTGATATTTCAAAAAAACCCATGCCCAAATGCGCCGAGGCAAAGGTCGTTATTATTTTGCCGGTACTATCGGTCACGGCTCCTTTAACGGTCATTCCTAAACCGTCCGGGCCGATCGCTTTAAAGGCAACCCTTGTTTTTAGCCCGGCTACCAGGTGTCCGCCTTCGGGCAATAACTGAACGTCGGGTTTATTGGCCGCCGGTTGGCCGCCGCCGCTTTCCGGCACCTTATCAGCTAGCGGGGAAACCAAAGGGAACGTGCGGCTAAAAAATCTGGTGCTATCAGTGTTACGCATCAGGTTAGTGTAGGCCCGAACGCGGTATTCGCCTTTGGGCAGCGAATCGGGTAGCGCAAAATCGCCCCAGCAAACACCGTCGCTGATCTTCAGCAGCAGCGATTGATCGATTTTGTTTTTTGTGTTGATAAGATCAACATGCAACACACCGCTCAGCTGAGTAGGCCAATGGCGTTCATTCATAGTTACGTACGCCTTAAAATAGATGGTATCGCCGGCGGCATAGTATGGTTTATCAAAATGCAGATAGGCCTGTTCTGCAGGATGCAATCTTATGTAATCCTCCAGTTTTTCCTGTGGACCTGTCAACGTATCGATACCTGCAGACAGCATCACCGCGCCAGCAGGAGGTGCATAATCTGTCGGCAATAAATCCGCCATACGTTTTTTGGCCCACGCTCCGGTGTATTGTATGGCATTAGGGTTGGTATACACCCCATTTTCATCAAAATATCCAAACGGCTCGTTGAAAGTAAGCAACGTTACGTCTTTGTTGTAGCGGCTATTCAGATTTTCAATTGCTGTTGCAGATGAAAACCGGCGGTTTTGGTTGTAAGTAATATGCAGTCCATCGTTATCACAACCCAGGGCATATACCCCGTATTTGTCCGTCAGCTTTACAAGGTCGGCACTGTTTAGCGGATAATGCTGCAGACTGGTCAGGTATTTCTTTAACTTTTGCTTCTTCTTCCAAAACGATAGTGAATCTTTGCTTCTTTTCGCACTGCTGCCGGCATGCCTATAATAGTTTATTTTAGAGGTTATCAATTCCTCCGGCGGACGCTCTGGATTTTGACGGATAGCATATTGAAAAACCCTAAAACCTTCCTCATCAAGCCGGTTGGCCAGTGCTGCGCGCAAAAAATGTTTGGGCGACCCCTCATAGGCTTCGAGCCTGCGATTTTCCCATGCACGCTCCTGTGTCGCAGTACCTTGCAGGTTTTCAAAAAACGATGAGCCTTCGTAATGTAACGTTTGCTGATATTCATCGTTATTATTTTTGGTAAAATTGGTGAGCAGGTATTTTAGCCGATAACCCAGTCCGGCATTTTCAATCACCAAAAAATCGGCAGATGATGCAATTAATATTTTTTTGTCATCGTCGTATTTAAAGTCCAGCACCTCAGGGTTTAATATCTTACATTCTTTTGCCAAGTCTGATTCACCCAGGAATTCCTTTTTAAATATTTCATAATAATACCCTCGGTTAGGGTCATCTTTAGGTTTAATCTTAACCTCAGATAAAGCAATGGTTTTAGGGAAGATCCGAATATCTGGCAGGATAATATTGGAATTTTCGACGGTTATGGCCTGTTTATAAACGTCGAAACCAATTATCGACACTACCAGGTCATATTTCCCCGGCTTTACGTTGCTCAGCAAAAATGTGCCGTCCCCGGTCGTTTGATTACCTACAGCCGCATTACTTAAAAATACGCTGGCATGTGCTACAGGCTTAGTATCAGCCTGGTTCAAAACCCGGCCCTTTATAGTTAGCTGCGCCGATGTTACAGCTGGCAGCAATACGGCAATTAGCAATAAACAGCTGAGTTGGGTTGATTTAAACATTATGGCAACGTGGATTTTAGGTTTGCGGTTAGCTTTATTAAAGATATGCATTGATATTTTTAAAAACAAGCCTTTTAACTAAAAAATCCGTTATGAGCCACTACAAAGCTTCTACATGCCACTCATGCACCTGTTTCGTGCGTTTTTGTTGCTAATTTTAGCGTCACTAATTGTTAACAACATATGTTTTCGTTAATTCGTTACGATAAGATTACAGCGATTTTATGCGCTTTTATTCTCCTTACATTTTGCCAGGTAAAAGCACAGCGCGCTCAGCCTAAATTTAAGGTAATTGCCTTTTATACGGCGCAGGAAGACAAAGCGCACATCAGCTTTGTGCACGAGGCCAACCCCTGGTTTGCAAAAATGGCAACAGAATACAATTTTGTGTACGATTCCACCAAAAACTGGGATAATCTTAACGCAGGTTTCCTTAAAAATTATCAAGTGGTGCTGTTTTTAGATACCCGGCCCGAAGCCCCTGCACAGCGCGAGGCTTTTGAAAAATACATGAAGGGCGGCGGCGCATGGATGGGTTTTCATTTTTCTGCCTTTGCTTTAACACCATCAAAATATAACCAGGACTGGGATTGGTATCATAAAGAGTTTCTGGGCTCCGGTCAGTATGTAAGCAATATCTGGCGGCCTTCGCCTGCAGTTTTAGATATTGACACCAACTTCCCCGCCATGAAATATCTGCCCAAAACTTTCAGCACCTCGCCAAACGAGTGGTACCGCTGGCAATACGACCTGCGCCAAAACGCCGATATAAGGATATTGGCCTCAATAGATTCGGCCAGTTTTCCCCTCGGTACAGGCCCGAAGCAATCCGAAATATGGCACAGCGGCTTTTATCCCGTATTATGGACCAACATCAAATACCGCATGATATACATGAACATAGGCCATAATGATATGGACTATGAGCATAAATACGACAATACCGATAAAACCCTATCTTACACCTTCGCTAATAAAACGGAGGCAAAGATGATCCTGGATGCACTGCTGTGGCTTGGAAATAAAGATTAGCTGATTAGAGTTGGTGATTATCAGAGGTTATCAAGTGTAATTGACCTGATTTTCAAATTTGTTTACGATATTAATTCAAAGCTTAAGGTTAGCTTGTTTCAACAACGCATTAAAATTCCATCGGCAAGTTCGTATTCTCGTCGGGATGCATTTTTAGCTTATACCACCATCTTGGATCCCGCGCCCAGGTAAAAATACATTGAAAGAAAAAAGAAAGGCAGCCACTTTTTATCGTAACTGCCTTATTTCAGGTAGCGGGAGCAGGACTCGAACCTACGACCTTCGGGTTATGAGCCCGACGAGCTACCAACTGCTCCATCCCGCACTCTATTTTGTTTTGATCACACCGTTTTATTTCCCAAATCGGTGAAATCCTTATTTTTAATTGGGACTGCAAAGATATAATTCGTTTCTTTGCAGTCCAAATAATATTTAAAAAAATTTTATGGCCCATAAGGCAGGTTTCGTAAGTATAATTGGTAAGCCCAACGCAGGTAAGTCGACCTTAATGAACGCGCTGGTGGGCGAGAATATGTCGATAATTACCCCTAAAGCGCAGACAACCAGGCACCGTATACTTGGTATAGTGAACGACACAGACTACCAGATTGTATTTTCGGATACGCCCGGAGTTATCAAGCCGCACTACGCCCTGCACGAAAGCATGATGCACCAGGTTGACGGATCCATTGTGGATGCTGACCTTATTTTGCTTGTGACTGATATTTACGAGGAGTTTGACGAGACCGATGTGTTAAAAAAACTGGAAGGATCGCTGGCGCCAATTGCGGTGCTTGTGAATAAAGTTGACCAAAGCGACGAGGAAACGGTAAAAGCTAAACTGGCTTTCTGGGAAGAAAAGCTACGCCCTAAAGCTATTTTTGCTATATCGGCATTAAAAAATTATAACATACAGGCCGTAATGAACTTTGTGGTTGATAACCTGCCTGAACATCCGGCTTACTACGAAAAAGATGCGCTGACCGACCGAAACGACCGTTTTTTTGCGTCGGAAATGATCCGTGCGCAGATTTTAAAACAATACAAAAAGGAAATCCCATACAGCGTTGAAGTGGTCGTTACCTCATTTGTAGAAGGAGAAAAACTTTACAGGATCAGCGCCGAAATAATCGTGGAGCGCGATTCTCAGAAGAACATCATTATCGGGAAAGGCGGAGAAATGCTGAAAATTGTAGGTACATACGCCCGCCGCGATATGGAGGATTTTTTTCAGCGTAAAATATTCCTCGAGATGTTTGTAAAAGTTATCCCCGACTGGCGCAGTAAGAAAAATTACCTGAAGAAATTTGGGTATGAATAACTGGGTTTACGAATTATGATTTTTCTGGTCAAATTTGTAAATCGAAATATCCCTTAATGCGAATTATAGAAATCATATTTCGCAAATCTAAAATTGTAAACCAAGATGAGCAATATAGTAGCCATAGTAGGCCGCCCCAATGTAGGCAAATCAACTTTATATAACCGTTTAACCGAAAGCCGTAAAGCTATTGTGGACGATTTTAGTGGTGTTACCCGTGACCGGCATTATGGCGTTTCGGAATGGGTTGGCCACCAGTTTACGGTTATAGACACCGGCGGTTACGTGGCAAATTCTACAGATTTGTTTGAGGCCGCTATCCGCGAACAAGTGGTGATAGCCATCGAGGAAGCTACCGTAATTTTATTTATGGTTGACGTTACTACCGGAATTACCGACCTTGACGATGAAATAGCCACCCTGCTCCGGAGAAGTAATAAGCCGGTATTTGTGGTAGTAAATAAGCTTGACAATACAGACCTGCTTTCGGACTCGATGGTTTTTTACAGTCTTGGTTTGGGCGAGCTTTACAATATTTCTTCAATGACTGGTTCCGGAACCGGCGAGTTGCTGGATGAAGTAGTAAAACATTTTGACAATGAACCGCTGGAAGAAAACACATTACCAAAATATGCAATCGTTGGCCGGCCAAACGTGGGCAAATCATCTATCATTAATTCCCTTATAGGAAAAGAGCGCAATATAGTAACCCCTATCGCCGGCACAACTCGTGATTCGATACACATTCATTATAATCAGTACGGTCATAATTTTATGCTGATTGACACTGCGGGTCTTCGCAAGAAAACTAAGGTGAAGGAGAATATTGAATTTTATTCGGTAATGCGCACCATCAAAGCATTGGAAGAAGCCGACGTAGTTATACTGATGATTGATGCTGTTGAAGGGTTTGAATCGCAGGATATCAATATTTTCCACCTTGCGGAGAAAAACAAAAAAGGCGTAGTAATAGTGGTAAACAAATGGGACCTCATCGAAAAGAATAGCAAGACCATTAAAGTTTTCGAGGAGCAGATACGTGATAAAATAGCACCGTTTACCGATGTGCCGATTGTGTTTACTTCCGTAACAGAAAAACAAAGGGTGTTAAAGGTTATCGAAACCGCGAACCAGGTTTATCAAAATAAGATAAGAAAAATCCCGACATCCAAGCTTAACGAAGTAATGCTGCCTATTATTGAGGCCTACCCTCCCCCGTCAATCAAGGGCAAGTATGTGAAGATAAAATACATTACACAAATAGCCGGCACATCGCCAATGTTTGCCTTTTTCTGCAATCTTCCGCAGTATATCAAGGAGCCTTACTATCGTTTCATTGAAAACAAGCTGAGAGAAAACTTTGATTTTAACGGTGCGCCGGTGCAGGTGTGGTTCAGGCAGAAGTGATCTGCGGATTGTAATTTGTGAAAATACGATCAGGGGATCTGAGGTTTGGAAATGTGATTTTACTTTACACGCCAGTAGTTTCCCGAAATAATTATCATATCAAGCAATTTAATGGTGTTGTCATAATAATCGTAATCCTTTAATTTAAAACCGTTAAGGTAATTCCATAACTTGTTAAGCCAGGCCTGGTTCTTCCCTTCAATCGTAGCCGAAACACCAAAGGGCGCAATAAAACTCAATGCTTCGAAATAACGGTGTTTGATATCGTTTCCGGCAAGAGTATAACCAGCGGAAAGGTTATAGGTATCATTATTGGTTGTCTCCATCACCCACCGGTTAATTTTACCGGCGATATGTTTTGAACGTTCATCACCGGTCATCAGGTAATCGGCGGTTATACGCCACGGAACCCGGCAGGCATTATAATTATATTGGCCGTCGTACGGCGATTCCAGGAAGTTTGGCTGCGCAGGTTTTGGCTTTTTATTGATGTTGACAATGAAGTCGGGGATTAATCCGGCATCCGGGCTATATTTATCCTGCATAGTGATAAAGAGTTTATAGCCGGTATTTATAACCTTATCCCACCGGGCATCATCGGTTGCCCGCCTGAACGCCTTAAAATGCGCAGGCATAAAATCTGATGAGCGGGTGGTAAAATAGTCCCTGCTTTCCCGCTCGATACCGTCGCTTAACAAAACCGTCCATGTTTGATGATTGATCTCGTGTTGCATAATGGCATTAATCGTCGCCTTTGCTTCTGCCTGGTAATTTATTTTACCTTTGCTGCCCCATTGCTTGTCTGCCAACAAAAGCGAGTAGGCAATATCAAGGTCACCGTCGCTGGCGGAAGTATTATCTGTGCTTTTATTATTAGCATATTGTGCCCAGGCCATCAGGTATTTGCTTTTTCCTGACGGATGGGCCCTGGCATAACGAAAAAGGTTATCATAAATATCTTTTGCCGATGCATCGAAACCAGCCATCAGCGCCATAATGATCATTCCGTATCCCTGACCTTCAGACACACATTGCTTCCTGCCTTTATTTTCAAACCAAATAAAATCTTCATTAGTACCAGGCACTTGTTTTATAAAGCGCGTTTTCCATTGGTTGTAAAAAGTTTTTACAGCATCGTCCAAACGGATTTGTGTAACATGGTTAGGCTTAATGGCCCCGGGAAAATACTTCACATGCTGAGGGAAAGGTTTAAGTATGGCTTGAGCGAAAAGAGAGTTTGTGTAGAAGAAAATTATAACCAGAAGTTTTTTCATCAATTTAGCAGGTAAATAACTAACCCAAAGTGTTTCCTGACGACTTTATTTTAGCATTGTATAGTTCATTAAAGCACTTAACCCTCTCAGATTCCGGCCGCTAATACTGATAGTTCCTGATGTCCTGTAGTCTGTTGACTACAGGGTTAGCGACTATCACGCCAGCGCGCTTCTTCACCACATGCTCATTTACAATTATTTTTTTCTCTGTTTCATCAACATTCATATCCGCACCCGAGAAATAGAGTTTCAGGCATTCCAAAAAATTTTGTATGGCTGGTGTTTGTTTGCAGGTAGCTGCAAACCAGGCGCGTTTGGCTACACTATGATGCAGCGGTTTCACAACAATATTACGCCCGGCAAGGTAGGGTTCAACAATCCAGTCCGCCATAACCGTAATGCCCAAACCCGCATTCACCATCTCGATGGTAGCATCGGTGTAATGGATACGGTGCAATGTTTTCGGCTTGACATGCTGCGTTTGTATAAGCGACTCTATCACAGGCGTATCCTGGTAAGAAGGGTCATACAACGGCAATATCAGTTCCTGCCCTTGAAAATCAGCAATTTCTATAATGTCTTTCTGCGCCAACGGGTGCTCTTTACTTATTACAGCGGTCAGGTGGTCTTCAAAAATAGGTTCATACCGGATTTTGGTGTTCACCATTTGTGTACGAATTATACCTATGTCCAGATCGCCGTTCATCAGGTATTCCAGCGGCCGGCGGGTGGCATCGCTTAAAATCTGGATATTGATATCCGGCCATTGCTTTTTATAGTATTTGATGATGCCGGGCAGCCAATGATAGGCGGTATAACATTGCATGCTGATAGTTAAATTACCAGTTTTGCCGTTTTTATAATTATTAATATCTTCCTCAAGCGATTTTATTTCTGCCAATATTTTCTCAGAACTCCGTAGAAACCTGTGACCCTGGTCAGTTAAATGTAACCTTTTACCCTGCCGGCTAAATATCTCTACCTCCAGTTCGCGCTCCAGTTCCTTTAACTGATGGCTTAATGCAGACTGCGTTAAATGCAGAGTTTGAGCCGCTTTTGTAAGTGTTCCGTCTTTTGAAATTGTGTCAATAAGCCTGAAATGATGGAGGGCGATATTCATTTATTAATTTTATTAATGATTCTCACAAAATTAATTCATTTTTTTCATATATCACCGATTTATACTTTTGCGGTGTAAAAAATACACGTATGTTAAAAACCTCGTTAAAACATTGCTTCTTAGGTTTTTTAAGTGTTTTAATCATCACCAAAGTACAGGCTCAAAAAGTACTCTCAATTAAAGACGCGGAGCAAATTGCATTAGCTAATTATAATTCAATAAAAGCAAAAGCAAACCAGTTGAATGCTACAAAAGCGTTACTTACGGAAACAAGGACAGAACAATTACCGGATGTCAATCTTTCGGCACAACAGGTTTATGGTACAGTCAACGGGCAAAATGGTCCGCTGTATGGTTACCGCGGTTTTAGCGTAGCATCCTCGGGGCCTGCACTGCCTGATCAAAACTGGAAAGCTGCTTTTGGTTCACTTTATCTTGCAAATGTTAGCTGGGATTTATTTTCTTTCGGCCGTGCGCGCGAAAAGGTGAAAGTTCAGCGCTGGGCGGTAAGCCGCGACTCAGCTGATCTGGTGCAGGAACAATTTCAGCACGAAATACGGGTTGCAAGCACATACTTGAATTTGCTTGCCGCACAAGAATTAAGCAAAGCGCAGCAAGACAATCTGCGCCGGTCTCTGGATTTGCAGAAAGTAATTGTAGCCCGGGTAAAAAGCGGCCTAAACCCTGGGGTAGATTCGGCGCAGGCAAACGCCGAAGTATCGAACGCCCGAATTGCATTGACCAACACACAACAAACCGTTGCAGAACAGAGCGCTCTTTTGGCACAATATATGGGTATTACCCCGCAGGAATTTGTACTCGACAGCGCTTTTGTTACCAAAGCGCCGGCTAATGCCGATCCACAGGCACAGGTAGGCATCGAAAATCATCCATTATTAAAATTATACCAGAGCCGCATTGGTGTGAGCGATGAGCTTGCCAGATATTACGGCACATTCAGCTATCCCACCTTTAGCTTTTTCAGCACTTTTCAGGGCAGGGGCTCGGGTTTTAAATATGATTATGCAACTAACCCCGCCGATTATAATGCCAGTTATGGCTCAGGCGTGCAGCCTACAAGGTACAATTACCTTGTAGGGGTTGGTCTGATATGGAATATCACTAATCCGTTTCGGGTGCGCTACCAGGTGAGGTCACAGAAATTCACATCGGCACAATTTAAAAACGAATACGACCTGGTGAATCAGCAGTTGCAAAACCAGCAGGCGCTCGCTGAAACCCGCATAGCCAACGCGCTGAAAAACTATCATGAGGTGCCGCAGGAAGTTAAAGCCGCGTCGGACGCTTATCTGCAGAAGACTACGCTTTATAAAAACGGGCTTGCAACCATCGTTGACCTTACACAGGCTTTATATGTGCTTAACCGTGCTGAAATTGATAATTACATAGCGCATAATAATGTTTGGCAGGCTGTATTATATAAAGCTGCTGCCACGGGCGATTTCGGGATATTTATAAATAACTTTTAACAGGCAAATAAACAATGGGAATGATTAAAGGCGCGCTGCAAAAGCCGATTACCATACTGGTGATTGTGGCCGGGTTGTTTTTTTTCGGTATAAATGCTGTCCGTAATATTAAAATCGATATTTTTCCCGATTTGGATTTGCCGGTCATTTATGTGTCGCATCCTTATGGCGGTTTTACGCCAAACCAAATGGAGGCTTATTTTGGTAAACAATACGTAAACCTGTTATTGTTTGTGTCTGGTGTAAAGAGTATCGAAACCAAAAACATACAGGGACTTACCCTGATAAAAGTAACTTTTTACGAAGGCACCAATATGGCGCAGGCGGCGGCTGAGGTAACAAGTTATACCAATCGTGCACAGGCGGGGTTCCCACAGGGTTCGCAGCCGCCATTTATTTTAAGATTTGACGCGTCGACACTGCCTGTGGGACAGTTGGTTTTAAGCAGCCCCACCCGAAGCAACAACGAACTGCTTGATTATGCGCTCGTATATGTTCGCTCTTCGTTTACAACAGTACCCGGTCTGATAGCGCCGGCCCCGTTTGGCGGTAACCAGCGTACCATCGTCATAAAAGCTGATCCGGAGCTGTTACGCGCACACAACCTGACACCGGATCAGATCGTACAGGCGCTACGGGATAATAACCAAAATTCACCCGCTGGTAATGTACGTATCGGGGACTATAATTACCTTACGCCGGCCAACACAACCATTAAAAAAGTACCGGATTTTGGCAATATCCCTTTGTTTAAAAACGGTATACAAACTGTGTTTCTTCGCGATGTAGCTACTGTTGAAGATGGCGCCGACATTACCAACGGCTATGCTTTGATAAATGGTAAACGCTCGGTTTACCTGCCGATTACCAAAGCTGCTTCGGCGTCTACATGGGATGTGGTGCAAAATTTAAAGAAAGCCATCCCCCGTTTCCAGGCCTTGCTGCCACCCGATGTTAAACTGAGCTTTGTTTTCGACCAGTCGGTATATGTAATTAACGCTGTAAAAAGTTTGGCCGAAGAGGGCGCTATTGGCGCCGTACTTACCGGACTAATGGTATTATTATTTTTAGGCGATAAACGGGGCGCGCTAATAGTTATCCTTACTATCCCAACCTGCGTTATTTCAGGCATATTCTTCTTGTACCTGTTCCATCAAACTATTAATATCATGACGCTTAGCGGCCTTTCGCTGGCTATCGGTATTTTGGTTGATGAATCTACAGTAACTATAGAAAATATTCACCAGCATTTTGATATGGGAAAGCCCAAGGCTCTGGCTGTATGGGACGCCTGTAAGGAAATTGCCTTCCCAAAGCTACTTATTCTGTTCTGTATCCTGGCTGTATTTGCGCCTGCTTTCACCATGGGCGGCATACCCGGTGCTTTGTTTTTGCCGCTTTCATTGGCTATAGGTTTCTCGATGATCGTATCCTATCTGCTGGCTCAAACCTTTGTGCCAATTATGGCCAACTGGATAATGAAGAACGAACACGAAGACAAAAGCCATGCTGATGGATTTGCGCTGGAAGATGAAGGTGAGCCGTGGGAACAAAAGGAACTGGCCATAAGGGTTGCAACAAAAGGCAACGGCCACAAGCTTACACGCTTTGATAAATTCAGACTGAAGTATCTGAATTTTATCGACAGGATGATGCCGAAACGCAGGCTGATCGTTGCCGGTTATGTGATAACCGCTTTTGCCCTGGCGTTCCTGCTGTTTAATTTAATCGGTCACGATGTGTTACCGAAGGTTAATTCAGGGGCTTTCCAGGTAAGGCTGCGCGGTGCTGACGGTACCCGGTTAGAACGTACCGAGGCAAGTACACTGAAAGCATTGAAAATATTGCAGCATCTTGCAGGAAAGCAAAATATAGAAATTACTTCAACAATCGTCGGCACTCACCCTTCATCGTTCTCAACAAATCCGATTTACATGTTTATGGCAGGACCTCAGGAAGCAGTAATGCAGGTGGCCATGGTTGAGGGTTATAAAGAGCCGCTGGATGACCTGAAAGAACGTTTCAGGCATGAGATGAAAAGGGAATTGCCGGATATAAGGATTTCATTCGAGCCAATTGAGCTTACTGATAAAATATTAAGCCAGGGTTCAACAACACCCATAGAGATAGCTGTAACCGGAAAAAACAAAAAACAGAATGTTGAATATGCCGGGAAAGTGGTAAAAAGGCTGCAACAGATTAACTATTTGCGTGACGTCCAAATTGCACAATCTTACAAATACCCGGCAATCAGTGTCGATATTGACCGTGTGAGGGCAGCCGAATTGGGAGTCAGCATAAATGATATATCCCGCACCCTTACAGCCTCGACATCTTCATCCCGCTTTACCGAGAAAAATAACTGGATTGATGAAAAAGCTGGTTTAAGCTACCTTGTACAAGTGCAGGTACCTGAGTATAAAATGGCGAGCCTTGACGATATCAGGCAGATACCGGTTTTAAGCGGACAATCACGGCCGGCGCTCGGCGATGTTGCTGCAATAAGGCAGGATACAACGTACGGCGAAAACGACAATATAGGGGCAGTGCCAACCTTGTCGGTGACGGCAAACATTCATAAGACGGATCTTGGCACTGCCACTAATGATGTAAATGACGCCATCAAATCGCTGGGTAAGCCCCCACGCGGATTAACCATCGAACTTCGCGGGTTAACTAAAACACTTACTGAAACCCTCGACAGCTTGCAGACGGGTTTGCTTGTTGCAGTAATAGTTATCTTTTTAATGCTGGCGGCTAATTTTCAGTCATTCAAAATGTCGCTTGTAGTGTTATCAACTGTTCCTGCGGTGCTGTTTGGCTCGTTATTATTGGTAAAACTTACCGGTGCAACGCTTAACCTGCAATCATATATGGGGATGATTATGTCTGTAGGGGTATCCATATCCAATGCAGTGCTGTTGATCACCAATGCTGAAGAGTTACGCAAACACAACGGCGATGCGCTAAAATCTGCCCGCGAGGCCGCCGCACTTCGCCTTCGCCCGATATTAATGACAAGCCTGGCCATGGTTGTAGGTATGATCCCGATGGCATCCGGCCTTGGCGAGGGCGGCGACCAAACTTCGCCGCTTGGCCGTGCGGTTATTGGCGGCTTGCTGGCTTCAACCTTTGCTGCTTTGCTGGTTTTGCCGCTGGTATTTGCCTGGGTACAGGGCAAGGCCTCCACCGATTCGGTTTCGTTAGACCCTGAAGATAAAGAAAGTAAATTTTATGTCCCTTTGCACCATCATGAACATGTTACAAAATAGATCAAGATTAACCCTTTTGTTGTTTTTTATAGCGACCATTTTTTTAACCTCGTGCGGTCCTGACAAAAAACAACAGGAAGAACAGGCGAAAACAATTGCCGAAGAAGATGCAGTGGAAACACCAACCGTTCAATTGGTACCGGTACAAAAAGGAAAGCTTAGCTCTGCTATAGCCGTGCCTGGTGAACTGATTCCCTATCAGCAGGTAGACTTATACGCAAAGGTAAACAGCTATGTTAAGAAACTTTTGGTTGATGTTGGCTCCGAGGTACGCCAGGGGCAATTGCTGGCCACGTTGGAAGCACCTGAGATAAACTCACAGCTGGCTGGAGCCCAATCACGTATTCAGCAGCAGCAGGCTATTTACTTTGCAAGCAAAGCTACTTACGACCGTTTAATGAATACCAGTAAAACCCCGGGGACGATATCGCAAAACGATCTGGAGCAGGCCGAAGCAAAGAAAAATGCTGATCTGGCAAATGTGGAAGCCGCCAAATCGGCCTATAAAGAAGTGGCAGCCAATGTTAGCTATCTTGAAATACGGGCACCTTTTGATGGTATAATAACCGCACGCAACGCCAATTTAGGCGCATACGTTGGTCCCGGCGGCAAGGGTACCGATCCACTCTTTGTTTTACAAGACCAACAACGTTTGCGACTGGTGGTTTCAGTGCCCGAACGTTATACCGGCGGCCTCACAAATAAGGACGAAGTTACCTTTTCTGTGCAGGCATTGTCAAACCAAAAGTTTACAGCCAGGATACAGCGTTTGGCGGGCGCTCTTGATGAAAAGCTGCGTTCGGAGCGGCTGGAGATGGATGTTTATAACAAGGACAAAAAGCTGCTTCCCCACATGTTTGCAGAGGTAAACGTACCGTTGCCGTCACGGGATAGCACGATTATCCTGCCGAAAACTGCCGTGGCTACCTCAACAGAAAAAGTATTCGTGGTGAAAGTAGTGAACCATAAAGCCGAATGGGTTGATGTTAAAAAAGGACTTGAGGCCAACGGCCAGGTTGAAGTTTACGGCAATATTAAACCCGGCGACCAGGTAGTAAAAAATGCATCAGACGAGATTCGTGATGGCTCAACCGTTAAATATTAGGGATTTACGAATTACGATTGGGCTGTTTCAAAATCGTAATTCGTAATGCTAAAATCGTACATCAGCTCAGCACATCCTCCAATACCTCATGCGATTTTATGTTGCCAAACCCTTCTATATGCAGCGCGAAATAATCAAGCAACTTGCCTATCAGATATCGTCGCTCATCGTTGCTTAGTTTAATGCCTGCTATGGTTTCAAAATTGCTTTGAAGCAAAAGTCTGAAGCTTTGTGTATGTGGCGGCGATAAATAAAGGGCACTGTCAGGCTTGTAGCGGCTGAATACACCGTTCTTCAAATCAAAATAATCGGTCTGCTCTGCCAGGTGACGATCCGGGTAAAATCCAAGATAACGACTTAGTTTTAACAAAAACAGCAAATGGAAGTTGTTGAAATCGGTTGTTTGATGGTCGAGCCATTGAATCGCACTAAAAATAAAATCAAACATATTTTCGTCTGCCGACTGCTGTCTTACTGCCTTGTAAAGCACCTCATTCAAAAACATGGCAACACTGCTTTTTATTACGTCATACGGGATTGACTGAAGCACTGGAGAATTCTTAAGTTCCTTTATACGCTGAACATTACCCCCCTCTTTGTGGTAAACTACCATGTCAAGCAAATGCAGCGGCTGCAGCATATTCCGGCTTATTTTGGCTTTTGGCTTTTTCGCGCCGTTGACGATGTACGATTGCAATCCGAATTTTTCAGTAAAAACCTGCACCACTACGCTGCTTTCTCCGTAATCGGTGGTTTTAAATACTATACCGCGTGTTTTATGCAGCATGGTTAAACAGTAACAATATTTTAGGCAGGAAAATGATAATAGCGGTTATAAAGGAAAATATAGCGGCAATCACAACAGCCCCGGCGGCCATGTCCTTTACATGGCCCGCTTTCTCGTTATACCCCGGCGATACCAGGTCGACCAGTGTCTCTATCATGGTATTGAATATTTCGGTAACGAGTACAATGGTGACACATAACATTATCCATTGCCATTCGCTTTTGCTGATTCGCATGAAATACCCCAACGGCAAAACTATAGCCGTTGCTGAAAGGTGAATACGGAAGTTAAGCTGACTGGCGGTAGCATAAGCTAATCCTTTAAAAGCATATCCAAAACTGCGTATAACTTTTTTCATCAATATGTTTCCAGTTTTATATAAAAATGTTGTAATTCAGAAGCGACAGAGAAGGGCCTGGAGTGATTTAATAACCGGCTAAACCGCCATGCGCAAATGCCTCTTTATTGATTTTTCGTTCAAATAGCCAATAACGAATATCGGAAATCATCCAATTCTCACATCTTTAAATCGCTGTTACAAATCTGCACATAATCTCGTAGTTTTACCGCCTTGACCTATTGACTAATTTAGATGATTTGGAAAAAGCTTGCTGATTTTATTTTAAAAAACCGTTTGAGTGTGCTTTTAGCGGTTGTATTGGCCAGCATATTTATGGGTTACCAGGCCAGCAAAGTGCGCATAACTTTTAACGGTGGCAAGGTATTGCCGGTAACCGATTCTGCATACATCAGATATGGTCAATTCAAAAAGCTTTTCGGGCAGGATGCCAATACCATGGTATTCGGTTTTAAATCTCCTAAAATATTTGATAAAGATGTTTATAATGACTGGCATGCAATCGCCAATCACATTAAAGCCATAAAAGGGGTTAGCGGCGTTATATCTGTTACGAATGTTTATGATATAGTAAAGGATACGCTGCAGCACAGGTATGTACTTAAACCCCTTGCACCTAACCTGCTCACCACTACCAAACAAGCAGATAGCGTTAAGCAAAAATTCTTATCATTGCCATTTTATAAGGGATTGGTTTTAAGCAATGACGGACAGTCGACGCTTATGGCGGTGAGCTTTGACGGCAAGATCATCAATACCCCCAAGCGTGTCCCCATCCTGAACGAGATACAAAAAGAAGGCAGGCAATTTGAGCAGAAGCACCACATCCAGATTCACTATTCTGGTCTGCCGCTTATACGTACCGTTGTAGGCGACTTGATCAAGAACGAATTTGTGCTTTTCCTTGGTCTTTCGTTATTTATTACGCTAAGTATCCTCACGCTGGTATTCCGTTCGGTTTATGCAGTTTTTTTTCCAACATTGGTGGTTTTAATAGGCGTAATGTGCAGTTTGGGCACCCTGGTGTTAATGCATTACGAAATCACTATTTTAACAGGGATAATGCCGTCGCTTGTGGTGATTATCGGTGTACCTAACAGCGTTTTTATTCTCAATAAATATTACTACGAGTACAGCATTAGCGGGGATAAAATGGAAGCAATGCGCATTGCTATACAAAAAGCAGGCCTTACCACGTTTGTTGCCAATGTTACTACAGCGATAGGCTTTGCTGTACTGTGTTTTACCAACAGCGAGTTGCTGGTGCAATTTGGCATGGTCGCATCAACCAGTATAATGTTAACTTATGTGTTAAGCATTATCCTTATACCCATCATATTCAGCTACCTGCCTAAGCCCAAAGAGCGCCAAAGCAAGATTAAAGACCGCAGGGTAATGCAGTCGCTGTTAAAAAGATTGGACTATACAGTCCATAACCACCGCCGGAGTATTTATATCGCTACCGTATTGCTGGTAATTGTGTGCGTGTATGGAATATCGCTTATAAATGTTAACAGCTACGTGGTAGACGATTTGCCCAAAACCAATAACACGCTGGAAGACTTACGTTTTTTTGAAAGTAATTTTAACGGAGTTTTGCCACTGGAAGTGAGTATAGACACCAGGCGAAAAAACGGGGTAATGAATAACGCCCTTATCCATAAGGTGGAAAAACTTGAGAAATTGATATCATCGCGTCCTGAGTTCAGCCGCTCTTTATCATTAACACAAGGGTTGAAGTTTTTAACGCAATCCTTTTATGGCGGCAAGCCGGAATATTACCGCCTGCCCGATGGTCTGGAGCAAGGCTTTATTTTAAGTTACGCGGGCAATTCCGGCAAAAGTACAGATATGCTGAAAAGTTACCTCGACAGCACGCGCCGGTATACCCGTGTCACGTTCGAAATGGTCGACATTGGCTCAAAAAAAATGAATGTTGTTCTGAGTGAATTACAGCCGCACATCGATTCGATATTTAACCCAAAGAAATATCATGTGGAGCTAACCGGCTCAAGCATTATTTTTATAAAAGGCGCCAATTATATGGTTATAAACCTATATGAAAGCCTGGCATGGGCCATTTTCCTGATAGCGGGCGTAATGTGGGTGCTTTTCAGAGGAGTGAAAATGATAGCCATTTCTCTATTGCCTAACCTGATACCGCTTGTTATCACCGCGGGTTTAATGGGTTTTTTCGGTATCCCTTTAAAGCCATCCAGCATTTTGATATTCAGTATTGCGATGGGCATTTCATCCGACCAAACCATTTATTTTATAACGAGATACCGCCACGAGCTTAGGCATACTAAAAAAAGTATTTCCACCATTGTGTCGGAGACAATCAGGGAAACCGGTATCAGCATGATCTACATCGCTACCATATTGTTCTTTGGCTTCGGCATATTCGCAGCATCAACTTTTGGCGGAACGCAAGCCATAGGGATATTAATTTCTATTACATTATTGGTCTCAATGATCAGTAACCTTACTTTATTACCGGCGTTTTTGCTGAGCATGGAGAAAAGGGCAAAGCCAGTTGAACAGGTTGATTGAGCTGACTTGTTGATTATGTTAATAATTGCAAATGCTATCTTTGAAAGATTGGACCCAATCGATATACGTTAACTAATTCAACTAAGCAACTTATCTATGAATTTACATCTTACCAATAAAATTGCTATTGTCCTGGCAGCAAGCAAAGGCTTGGGTAAAGCTATCGCCACATCATTATCAAACGAGGGCGCCAAAGTTATTATTGCTTCGCGCAGTGCTGATGAGTTAAACAAAACCGCTGTTGAAATAAGTGATCAAACCGGCAATGAGGTTACTGCTATAACAGTTGATGTTTCGGATAAAGAATCGATACAAGATCTTATTCAGCAAGTCTCCGATAAATTTGGGCAGATAGATATATTGGTAAACAATGCAGGCGGTCCGCCATTTAATAAGTTTGAGAATTTTGACGATGAGGCGTGGCAAAAAGCATTCGACCTTAATTTGATGAGCGTAGCCCGCACCAGCCGCCTGGTCTTGCCACATATGAAGAAAACAGGCAGCGGGCGTATCATCAATATCATTAGCGGCTCGGTTAAGGCAGTACTGGGGAATTCGGTGCTTTCAACCAGTATGCGTATGGGCGTTGTCGGCATGGCTAAATTAATGGCTGATGAATTTGGCCCTTATAATATTACTGTGAACAATGTTGCGCCGGGAATGATTTTGACAGACCGGTTAAAGCATACTATTTCGCAAGGTATCGACCCGGAAGAAGGATTAAAAGAGAAAGCTAAAAACATTCCGATGGGCCGCATAGGTAAACCGGAAGAACTGGCGGCGGTGGTTGCATTCCTTGCATCCGAACAAGCGTCGTATGTCAGCGGCACCACCATACAAGTTGACGGCGGGGCTAACAGGAGCATATTTTAATTTAGAATTTCTTAACAGTTAAAACACTTTCACATAATATCAGTTGTGTTCATAAATCACAACATATTATGGATATTTCTTACCAATCCTCAGGAAGGCATAATATATGCTGCTTATTATCGCCCAAATACATCCTATTGTTGGCGTTTTTGCTTATTTCAATAAGTACTATAGCACAAAAAGTAACACCGCCTGATACCATAAAACCTAATAAAGGCGATCCCAACCAACAGTTAAAACAAATTAAACAAGTTAAGGCGCAAATGCTATCCGACTCAACAAATGGGGAGCCTAAAAAAAATGTGCCGATTGATACGACTATTTTCAATAAATACGGCGACCTGTTAAACGACGACATCAGGTATAATAAAAAGTACCCGTTATGGAAGCCCGCGGTTGAGGTGCTTGGCATAAACGTATTTACGAACGGACTTGACAGAGCGCTAGGCGAAGATTTTTCGCATGTTGGGCCTGCCACATGGAATGTTAACATTAACAAAGGCTGGGAATGGGACTCTGATAGATTCGGCATTAACTTTTTCGGTCATCCATATACAGGCTCGATGTATTTCAACGCGGCCCGGTCACAAGGATATGGCTATTTTCAGTCAATCCCATTTGCTATCGGGGGCAGCCTGATGTGGGAATATTTTGGTGAAACTACCCGGCCGTCGTACAATGACGTTATCAATACGCCGTTAAACGGCGCCCTGCTGGGCGAGATGTTTTATCGCCTTAGCTCAAATATTCTTGATGACCGGGCCCGGGGAGCAAATCGGGTATTCCGCGAAATTGCGGCAGGACTGGTTGACCCTGTGAGAGGGCTAAACAGGCTGCTACAAGGAAAAAGTTTCAGGCATACCACTACTGAAGTATATCAAAAAGAACCACTTAACATCACCATATATTCGGGGGTGCATAAAATAAATACTGAAAATAGCACAGTTTTCGGCACTGGACCAACAGAAATGTTATTAAATATCCAGTTTGATTATGGTAATCCATTTGAAGACATTTACCGCAAACCTTTCGATTTCTTTAAACTTCGCTCGGAATTCAGTTTTGGTTCGGGTCGTAAATTTCTGGATAACTTAACCGGATATGGAATACTGGTGGGCAATAATACTAACATTGGAAAAATGTCTGTTTTATATGGTGCTTTTCAGTACGATGATTATTGGGACAACAAAACTTTTGAACTGGGTGCTTTAGGTTTTGGCGGCGGTGTATTTACAAAGTATCCTATCAGTAAAAATGTAATGCTTTACACAAATGCCCATATGGCGGTAGTTCCCCTTGCCGGAAATAGCACCCGTTTCGGGCCTGATACCACGCAGGTGAGGGACTATACTTACAACGATGGTCTCGAGGCGAAAGTTGAAAGCACTGTTAATTTTGGAAAAGCAGCCACCATTTCTTTAGTGTATTATTACTTCTTAATGCATACATATGTAGGTGCTGCGGGTAATAATTATATCAGCATATTGAAACCCCGGATTACTTTCAGGCTTGCTGAAAATATAAGTCTCGGGTTTGAACACTTTATTTATTATGATGACCGCTATTTAAAGGCATTGCCTGCGGGAATTCATTCATCGCGGACGGAACAAAAAATATTCCTTTCCTGGTTTTTGGAAGACCAGCAGCGGAAAGGCCGGTATAATTAAAAAAAACAGGAAACCGGGCGAAAGCGGCAGGATTATGGCTTATGGCTTCGTTACGGTTTCCTGCACATTGATACTACAATAATTTCGGGTTCAATTCCGAATTTATCTCCGAGCCGATAGGCACGCCCATCAGCCATTTTTCGTGATCATTTTTTTGCCAGCTGTTTTGATATGGGGTAACACGGGCGCCATCGGCAACATAAATAATGGTCATTACGTCGCGGCGTTTGTTTGAATCATTGCCATTTGCGTGGTGAATAGTAAAGCCCCTGTGCCATGTGGCGTCTCCTGCCTTCATAGTTGTGGCCCGGCTGATCGGGAAATTTTGTTCTTTAACATAATCTGCATAAGCGCTCTCCGATTCGTCAGATATCTCATAATTGAAAATCGAACCCTTTGTGTATGAATTCGATGCGAATGTAAGCATACCCATTTCTATATCGATGTCTACCAGCGGCATCCACATGGTTATGGTATTAAATGTATCTATCGGCCAGTAATACTGATCCTGGTGCCATGGGGTGGGGCCGCCGCCGGGTTCTTTAAACAAGGCCTGGTCGTGGTAAAGGCGTACGTTGGCAACCCCCATCAGGTCGGCAGCAATTTTCGCCATACGTTTGGCCAGCACAAACTTGCGCACATCCTCATCGCATTGCCAAAGGTTCATAATTTGCAGGAAAGCCTTTCCATAGGTATCCCTGTCTTTGAGCGCGCGTTTTTCGGTATTATACCGGTCGGCAGCATCAACTATGACGGGCCGGTATGCGGCTATTTCTTCTTCTGAAAGGACGCCTTCCATTAATGTATGACCTTTCTCCCGGAATTCATCAATATTATTCTGCGGAACTTGTTTAAAATCGTCAAGCGATGGCAATGTTTCTGTGCTCATTTGGGCTAATTGGTTTATAATCAAAGTAAATTATACTTCTCTAAAAAAAAAATGTATTAAATGGTGTAATTATGGATTATTTTATCCCTATATTTAACCTATCGTAAAAAATTAATAAAATATACTATGATAAAGGCTTCTTACGAAATTCTGCAGCCTGTAAATGGCCAGTCGTTCCTGTTTCGCAGGTTCGACAGTTCGGCGTTTGATGCCCCTTATCATTTTCACGCCGAATATGAATTAACTTATATCCCTGAAGGACGCGGCAAACGGTACATCGGCAGCCACATGCAGAATTTTATGAGTGGCGACCTGCTGCTGATCGGCCCAAACCTTCCGCATTGCTGGAAATTGGAACCGGGTAAAGATGAACAAGCCAGCGCAGGCGCTATAGTAGTGCAGTTTGATGGCGCCTTTTTAGGCACTGATTTTTTTAATAAGAATGAACTGCAGCACATTAAGCGGCTATTCCAGAGAAGTGCGAGTGGCATAAGCTTTTATGGAGAAACACAAAAAGCGGTCAGTCAAAATCTGCTCTCCATGAGCAAAGAAGAAAACGGCTTCAGACTGCTTATAGGTTTACTGGAGGCTTTACAACGTCTCGCCCAGTCAACAGAATACCACTTGCTCGACCAAAATCAGGCAGTTGGTGAGCGCTCGTTGGCGGAGCAGGAGCGCATTAATCCGGTATTTGCTTATTTGGTTGAAAACTTCAGAGGACCAGTATCACTTGATGCTGCGGCCGGCATTGCCAATATGACTACCAATGCATTTTGTAAATATTTCAAAAAAATTACCCGTAAAACGTTTATGGAAACGATAATTGAGTACCGTCTCAATTATGCCATTCAGCAATTGGTGCAAACTGATAAAGCCATCTCCGAAATAGCATTTGAAAGCGGTTTTGGGGATGTATCTCACTTCTATAAAATGTTTAAGGTCAAGATGCATCTGAGCCCGCTAAACTATCGCAAAAAATTCCGCCGCAGCTTTGATGAAGCGGACGAGAAGGTAGTGGCGTGAGTTTATAGAGCCCGGGCCAGAAATCAAGGCAGGAAAACATTAGCTAACTTGTTTTGGTTATGAAAATCAGTACGTTGCCATCGCTGTAACGCCGTACGCAGGCAATTTCACCGTCAGTGTGCTTCCATCTGTAACAGGCGTTTGGTTTCCGTAAACCACCTTCAGTTTATGGCCTAAGCCGCGCACAAGGTTTGCGGTCACCGGCTTATTTGAGAGGTTTACAGCAACTATAAATTGATTATCACCCTCGTATCTCATGAAGCTGAAAACCTTATCATTGTCGTTGCCCAGCGTTTTATACGCTCCCTTTGATATTACCGGGTTAGCTTTGCGGATGGAAATCATTTTACAATAGAAGTTCCACAACGAATTGGGATCCTTTTGCTCTTCTTCTAATGATACGCCATCATTTGGCTTATCATTATTAAACGTGTCTTTATGCGGTCCCTTTTGCTTGTACCAATAGGCCATGCCCTTTCCCTGGTCAGATTTATACCATTCAAAAGCCTCGCGGTCAGGTAATTCGTTGGCGTCAGTAGGGCCAAAACTGGCGCTGTTGCCGGTCATACCTATTTCCTGCCCGTAGTATATAGAGGGCACCCCGCCTATCAGCAAGTTAAGCGCTGCGCCGACTTTCAGCTTATCCACATCTCCTTTAACAGCAAAACTAAAACGGGGCGTGTCATGATTCTCCAAAAATACGATTTGCTGTTTTCCGGCTGGAGTAGCATTAAAGGTAGAATCAGCATTTTCAGTTAGCATTTTTTTATCAAACGCACGGATAGAATAACATAACCTGAATGCAAATACCCTGTCGACCCCGCCACGGTTCAAATAATCAAGGCCTAACGACAGCCAGTTGGCTTGTTCAGCAATTATTTTTAGTTTAGGATTTACCGCCCTTAACTTGCCGATAAGCGGATTCCAGAAAGTGTCGAACAGGTGCGGCATCAGGTGTTTGCCATCCAGGTCGTCCATCATGTGGTCAAGCCTGAAGCCGTCCACACCGTCATTGAAGTTACCATCACCATTGGGATCCATCCAATATTTAAAAAGGCGGTAATTGTAATCGAGTACCTTCGGGCTGTTTAAGTTAACGGTTGTAATTTTCCGGTACACGCTGTCATAACCCAATAGCCCGTTTACACCAAACACTATACTGGTTGGTTTAGTATGCGCTTTATCATCATAGATAATATAATCAGCGTATTGTGAACCTGGGTTATTTATGCCGTCTTTCCACCATACATGGTCTTCGGTAACGTACTGCGTTTCCATATCCATATAGAATTTCATGCCGCGGCGGTGCAGTTCTTCTACCAGTGCAAGGTAATCTTTCAGGGTACCATACTTTGGGTCGATCTTCTTAAAATCGCTTGAAAAATAGTTGTGGTAAAAAACAGACTCATAAAGCGGCGTGAATAATACTGCGGAAACTCCCAATTTTTGCAGATAATCCAATTTAAGGCGAACGCCGTTCAGGTCGCCATGTAAATCACCATTGCTATCGTAAAAGCTGCGTTGAAAAATATGATATATAATTTCTTCCTGTCCGGTTATTTTTTTCCGGGCTAATGCATTACTGTTAGCTGATGTTAAGACACTTAGCAGTGCAATGCTTATTAATATTTTAATCTTCATTTAGTGTTTATTGGCAGGGGATGAAACTATATATCATCCAAACGAAAAACAATGCACAACTTATTATAAACATGGCAAATTTTATCTTTAAAAATTATCATAAACACCATCGCTTAGTGTAAATATTACAATTTGAATAATATACCCCAATAATTTAACAATTTCCTCATATTATAAGTTAATTATTAGTTATTCCTTTGCAGCACTATTGTCAGGTCATTTTAAAAGCCTTGAAATTATTAGCCCGCGGTTGTAGCGAATCATGAGCCTTTTGCGTTACAACTTTAAAGGTTATACTACATTGAAAACATACCTTTACTACACGATTAATGCTCACATTCAGGATAAGAAGGGAACCGGTTTCGCAGATGCCCAGATTCAGAACTTTAGAAATATCAAACCCGTCATACGAAAACAACAATTTACGTTTTATTACAGTAAAAACCCCTAATCTGCGGGGCAGAGGAGATATCTGTGCTTATGTTCCGCCGAATATCGGCCCTGCAGACACCTTACCCGTCGTGATACTTTTGCACGGCGTTTACGGCAGCGCATGGAGCTGGCCGTTTAGCTCGGGCGTGCATTTAAAGGTGCATGAGCTTATTGAAAAGGGCAAATTGCCGCAAATGATTATCGCTATGCCGTCAGACGGTATGTGGGGGGATGGTTCCGCTTTTTTACCGCTGGATGGTTACAACTTTGAAAAATGGGTTGCCGAAGATGTGCCCGACGCCTTGTCCGAATGTATAAGAGGGGTCAATGAAACCTCTCCCTTATTTATAGCCGGGATGTCGATGGGGGGATTCGGAGCGCTGCGCATCGGCGCTAAATACGGCCATAAGTTTAAAGCTATAGCTGCACATTCAGCGATGACCAGCCTGGCCCAGATAAAATTCTTTGCTGAAGAATCGTTAAAGCATTATGCACAAGATAACATAATAGACGAGGATGTGTTAGCCACTTTTTTACATCACCGCAAGCAATTGCCCCCAATTCGTTTTGACTGCGGGAGCCACGATTTGCTGATTAACTACAACCGTGTGCTTCACAAAAAAATGGATGAAGCGGGCATACCTCATACCTACCAGGAAAATGACGGAGGACATGAATGGCCTTACTGGTCAAAAAACATTATTCAGTCACTTAATTTCTTCGCCGGTCACCTGTAAGGACTATACTAATGAAATAGTATAAACAGGCTCATTATTAACAATAGCAACGAAAAGAGCAATATGGTTTGCCGCTGGTTGTCAAGCTTTGTCTTCTTGTAAGTTTTGTTCATAACATCTCAATTTATCCAATCAATACGGCAGTGGTGGCGGTAAGAGATGAAACAAGGTATAGGGAACTTTGTTTCAGATAATTTTCAAAAATATACATTAAAACCATAAATAGCTTATTTATAGTTATTTAAATTTTTTAACGAAATTAATTATCATAAAACAGTCAGTTTTTTACACTTTGATAAAACACAATTAACATTCCATCGTTATAGAGACGTAAATGCATTCTCGCATTTATAATTGTGATAAGGTTTAGGTTGAAAATCCCCAAGCAGCGAGTGCAAGGGGATTTTCTTTTTTAGGGAATCAGGGCGCCCAAAGCAAGAGCTTGGTCTGCGCCTTTTTTAAACCCGGTTTCTTCCGAAACTAATCGATAAAGTCTTATCTTTCCGGCTTCATCTACTTCTGTTATTTTGAAATGACGCTTAAACAGCAACTATACAACCAATGCCTGAGTTATATTCAAAACCGAATGGACGCAGCGCAGCAGGCTATTGAGGACGCGCAAAAGGCATCAACCGACGATACTAAAAGCAGCGCAGGTGATAAATACGAAACAGGGCGCGAAATGATGCAGCAGGAAACAAACCGCAATATGGCCCAATTAAATGAGGCAAATAAATTAAAGGTTGCGCTAAACAAAATAAGCCCGGGCATTGTTTCACCTAAGGCAATAGCCGGAAGCGTGGTTTTAACCGATAATGGGAATTTTTACCTGGCCATAAGCGCGGGTTTGTTAAACACTTCTGCAGGCCAATATTTTGCCGTATCGCCCGCATCGCCTCTGGGTTTAAAACTTTTGGGCGTAAAAGAAGGTGATGAATTTAAGTTGAACGACAAAACCTATCACATTAAAAAGGTTGTTTAATATATTTAAAAAATTTGTTGCGTGTATTTGTAAATAATTGCATTAAGTATAAAATATCTATTACTATATTTGAGGATAACACAACGGTGATAAATAAAGGAAAGCCGTTATAATTTAAAATTTAATGAACATATTCGTAGGGAGCCTCCCATTTTCACTTGGGGAAGCCGATTTAAAACAGCTTTTTGAAGCTTATGGTGAAGTTAGCACTGCCAAAATTATTATGGACAGGGAAACCGGAAGAAGCAAAGGTTTCGGGTTTGTAGAGATGCCTGACGACGAGGCTGCTCAAACGGCAATTTCAGGCTTAAATGGTGCTGACGTTAAAGGCAGATCAATTGCTGTTAGCCAGGCAGAAGAAAAGAAACGCGACGACCGCAGGGGCGGCGGTGGCGGCTATGGTGGTAACCGTGGCGGCGGCGGCGGCTATGGCGGTGGTAACCGTAGTGGTGGTGGCGGCTATTCAAGGGACAACAACCGTGGTGGTGGCCGCTGGCAGTAAAAATATAAGGTAAAAAGCCCTGTGAAAATCAGGGCTTTTTACTCTCGCGCCTACCTGTGAGAGCAAATCTGATTATTGCTATTGGTCCGTCAGGCCTTGCCGTAAATCGTTGTTGATTTTTACTAAACCTTATTGACCTGTAAATTGAAGAAATTTCCGGATCAACTTTTTTATTGCCCTTACCAGGCATTGAAGCCTGATACATTGCCATAGCTTTTGTCACTAAGTATTATTGCAGCCCTGCTATACCGTTACTCCAACCATCGGTGTTATCGCTTTTTAAATATATTTTAAAAGTGCGCCCGCTTTTTGTATTTATAACACAAACAATACATTAAACTTTGGTTAATACCGCCTATATTTATCAATAGTTATAAACAAGCGATTAAACCCTTTGCAAATGTCGCAGCCAAAACGACTCCTGTCTATTGATGTGCTTCGGGCGGTCAATATGTTTTTCATGATATTTGTTAATGATCTGAGCGGGGTAAGGCACGTACCGGAGTGGATAGACCATGTGAAAAGCTGGGAAGACGGCATGCATTTTGCCGATACTATATTCCCGTTATTTCTTTTCATCGCTGGTTTGTCAATTCCCCTTGCAATTGGTCGCCGACTTGAAAAAGGTGATTCCTTCAGAACCATCGCAAGCTATATCCTTTTGCGCTCATTCGCGTTAATTGTGATGGGCTTTTTCCACGTAAATATGGAAGAATACAGCAAGCAGGCTATTCTGCCCGAACCTGTTTGGGAATTACTGCTAACAACAAGTTTCTTTTTAATATGGCTGGATTATCCTGAGGCGATGGCCAAAACGCGACGGTATGTATTTATTGGTACAGGTATCGGCATATTGGTTGTACAGGGGTTATTATATAAAGGCATTGGAGACGAAGGCGGCACCCGCTGGCTCGAGCCGTCATGGTGGGGCATCCTTGGCCTGATTGGCTGGGCTTACCTGGTTTGCTCCGGAGTTTACCTGCTGGTAAAGGGCAATTTTACATGGCTGGTAGTGGCATTGGTGGCCCTGGTATTGGTTAACCTTATTTCGCACGGCGGTGTTTACCTCATGTTCCGCGAAAAAATATACAGGTTGAGCATCTGGGTAATTAAAGATGGCTCATGCGCGGCATTAATGATGTTTGGCGTGGTAATATCCATGCTTTATTCGAAACTGATTAAAGGCGGTAGCTACGGCAAAGTGTGGCCGGTATTTACGTTATTGGGTGCGGCCCTTATCGCTTTGGGGTTTTTGGTGCGGCCTTATACGCAAGGCATCTCAAAGATACACTCCACACCGGCATGGATTTATTTATGTACCGGTATAGGCATAGTCGTATTCGAGCTGATTATTTTCCTGGTGGACGTAAAAGGTAAGGTAAACTGGTTTAAAATTATAAAGCCGGCAGGCACCAGCACATTAACCTGTTACCTTATTCCGTATTACCTGGTGGCGCTAATGTCGCTGGTGCATTTCAGGTATCCGCACATTTTAAACGAGGGTACGGGCGGTATTATCCGTTCGTTTGCCGTCTCGTTTATAGTAATTTTAATAACCGGGATGTTGGAGAAGAGGAGGCTGAGATTAAAAATTTAAAAGATGGAAATAATTCGGGTTATGGTAAATCCGTAAGAGTTAGTGGTACCTGTAAAAATAAATAGCCGCATAAAAGCGGCTATTTAGCAAAAAAAGAGGAAGCGGGCGCTTTCTCTTTTTTGTAGTAACTGACCTCATTATTCATCATAAAGAACTAATTGGTTAGGACGAAAATAATAATTAAACAAATATATAATCTATAAAATTAATAGACTAATTTTTTAACGATTTTTAACAAAAAAAATGCATTTTTCTTTAGGAACATATTAACAAATGGCAATTTACCAACATTTACAGGATTGTTACATACGTTTTAGCTCATTTTAGCCAGTTATTGTATAGTATTAGAATGTAACCGATAATTTTGGGGCTAAACCAGTATAAACCGGGTATTGATTAACATAATTTCACAAAAAACCAATATATTTTTATCTTAAAACTTAACCAGATTTGAAGCTTAAACTTTTACTTGTTCTATGTCTTTTTTCGCTGCATATATGTGCCCAAAAGATAAATGCCGGCTTTCAATATCATATCCATCGCGCTGCCTCGCCTATAAAAATTGACGGTATAATGGACGAGCCGGCCTGGCAAAACGCCGAATCAGCAAAGGACTTTTACATGGTTTTGCCCATGGATACGAGCAAGGCAAAAGTGCCGACTGAAGTGCGCATGGCCTATGACGACAAGAACATTTACATTATCGCCATATGCTATAAAGTAAACAGTAAAGCCAGCATGGTTGAATCGTTAAAGCGCGATTTTAGCTTTGTGAAGAACGACAATTTCATTTTTTTTATGGATACCTATAACGACCTGACTAACGGGTATTCATTCGGCGCCAATGCTGCAGGCGGTGAGTGGGACGGTACGATGTACGAAGGTGGCAAGGTTGACCTTAACTGGACCAACAAGTGGGAATCATCTGTAAAAGATTATCCTGATAAATATATTTTTGAGGCGGCTATACCATTTAAAGCCATCCGTTACAAAAAAGGCGTTTCTGAATGGGGAATAAACTTTAGCCGGAATGACTTAAGAACCACTGAAAAATCCAGCTGGACACCCATCCCAAGGCAATTTCCCACTGCATCACTGGCTTACACCGGTACGCTGGTTTGGGATAATCCGCCGCCAGACCCAGGTCAGAATATATCACTTATCCCCTATCTGTTAGCCGGCGTAACCAAAGACTACGCCAACCATAAGAACGCGGCCTTTCATGTTGAAGCAGGGGGCGATGCAAAAATAGCGGTCTCATCAGCGTTAAACCTTGATCTTACCATTCACCCGGATTTTTCGCAGGTGGATGCTGATAAACAGGTTACCAATTTAAGCCGCTACGAACTATTTTACCCCGAGACGCGCCAGTTCTTTTTAGAGAACGGCGACCAGTTTAATAATTTCGGTTATGCATCTATAAGGCCATTTTTTTCGCGGCGAATAGGGCTCACCTCAAATATTATAGCAGGTGCGCGACTCAGCGGTAAACTCGATCCTAACTGGCGTATCGGGGTGATGGATATGCAAACCAACAGCAACGCCGATAATGGTGTGCCCGCGCAAAACTTTACTATGATCGCCCTGCAGCGCAGGGTTTTCGCCCGCTCTAATATTGGCTTCTTGTTTGTGAACAAGGAGTCGTTTAACTATCCGCCCGGAGCATTGCTAACCGGGGCTAATTCAAAATATAATACCAACTTCGGCCTGGAATATAACCTGGCATCAGCCGACAATCTTTTTACAGGCAAGGCGCTGTTTTTAAAATCATTCAGTCCTGATAAGAAAGGACACGACTTTACCCAGGCAGGCAACTTGCAATTCGCCAACAAATACTGGACTATTGGCGGTCAATACGAATACGTAGGCGAAAACTATAATGCTGGCGTAGGCTATGTGCCAAGGCAAGGGTATATCAAGACCAATTCCTACATCAGCCGCTTGTTTTTCCCCAAAAGGGGCATTGTGCTTAGTCATGGTCCGCAATTGAATTTTACCGATTATTACGACGTTAATTTTAAGCCCACCGATAACCGAAGCTTTTTATCATACCAAATCACTTTCCGCGACCGTAGCGTACTGACCGCCTTGGTCGAACACGACTATGTAAAACTGTTAATGCCGTACGACCCGACAAATTATACCGGTAACTTCCTGCCCATCGGTAATGAAAGCCGCTGGAACAATGCTGAACTATCTTACTTCTCGGGGCCGCAGCAATTGTTTACGTATGATTTAACACTTGATTACGGCGGTTACTACGCCAATGGCAAAAAGATAAGTATTGCAAATGATGTAGGTTACCGCTTTCAGCCTTATGTGAACATACAAATTGCCACCACTTATAACGACTTACGCTTGCCGCAGCCCTGGGGCGATAAAGCTTTCTGGCTGGTAGGACCCAGAATTGATGTTACCATGACTAACAAGTTTTATGTCACCGGCTTTTTTCAATACAACGAGCAGGGTAAAAACATCAATATTAACACCCGTTTGCAGTGGCGCTACCGCCCTGCATCTGATTTCTTTATCGTGTACACCGATAATTACCTGCCAAGTCCATTTTTCGTAAAGAACAGAGGACTGGTATTTAAATTTACTTATTGGCTGAATAATTGACGACTGAGTAATTAAGTTGATAAATTGGCTGAGAGGGCGTATTTGTAATATAATGTCAGCATTTTATTGAGTACGTACCTGCTATTTTGTTTTTAGTCAATCTTGAAAGCCTCAAGTCGGAAGCTTGAGGCTTTCAAGATATTTATAAGCTACGTGCCTGCATTTACCGTTATTCGCTTCTTAAGCTTTTCACCGGGTTTGCCATTGCTGCCTTCATTGCCTGGAAACTTATGGTTGCAAGTGCAATAAATATAGCAGCAAGGCCGCCTGCGGCGATTAGCCACCAGCTGATACTAATGCGGTACGCATAAGCCTGAACCCACTGATGCATGTAATACCATGCTATCGGCGCCGCGATAGCAAAGGCAACGGCAATAAGTATGATAAATTCCTTCGAGAACAAATATAAGATACTACTGGCAGTAGCCCCAAGCACCTTACGGATACCAACTTCTTTTACCCGCTGCACGGCCATAAACGAGGCCAGACCATACAAGCCCAAACAGCTTAGAAATATGGCGATTGCAGCAAAAATTTTATATAAAGCCGCCAGCTGCGTTTCCTGCTTATAAAAACCCGCTATTTTTTCGTCGAGGAATTTGTATTCATAAACAAAATCTGGAAACGTTTTATCAAATACTTGTTTAACAGCTTGCAAGGTGGAGGATATATTTTTAGTAGACAGCTTTATACCAGCCTGGTTATACATGGCAATGTCCTGGGTAATAACTACCGGAGCGAGTTGCTGGCGGAATGACCGGTCGTTGAAGTCCTTTAGCACCCCCACAACCGGACAGGTTATTTGTCCATTCCATATACTTATTTCTTTATTCAATATGTCTTCCGGTTTCTTTAGTCCAAGGCTTTTTACAAGCGCTTCATTTACCAAAAACTCCTTAGTCAGTGACGAAGGCTGCAAGTTGTGCCCGGCTATCAGTTTTAATTTGTAGGCCGGCACATAGCCTTCATCGGCAAACTTGGTTATCGCCTTAAAATCAGTCTCTTTTATTGCATGGTTATACTTGAGTGTAGTCCATGTATCGCTGCCATTTTCAATAGGCGTATTAGAACTGATACTTACCGCTTGCACGCCGCTGATTGTTAACAATTGGTTCTTCAGGTAATCCAGCCGGCTCATGCGCAAGCTATCAACACGAAACGGAACATTAATAACAGCATCTTTATCAAAGCCCAGTGGTTGATCCATAAAATAATTCATCTGCTCAACAATAATTAGCGTTCCGATAATGAGCGTTTGTGCAATAATGAACTGAAACACCACCAGGCCCCTTCTTAATGAAATTCCCTTTACATTGGTCGAAGTAAGTTTACTCCTTAAAGCATTTACCGGGTTAAAGCGCGATAAAACGATTGACGGATAAAAACCAGCCAGCGCAGTTACAATAAGTGTTACCGCCAGAAGAAAAAGAATTATTAAAGGGTCACTCAGCAGGTTAAACGAAAGCGAGAGCTCCAACAATTGATTTATATAAGGCAATGCAAAAAATGTGGTAGTAGCCGCAAGTATTACCGCACAGATAACGATTAAAAAAGTCTCGGCCAGGAATTGGGCACGCAACTGCGATACGTTACTTCCCAAAACCTTCCGCACGCCAACCTCCTTCGCCCGGTTAACGGCCTGCGCAGTAGACAGATTAATAAAGTTTACACAAGCAATTAACAGGATGAACGCGGCAATAAGCCATAACACATTCAGCAATTGATGGCTTATGGTTTTATTGCTATAGTCGCCTGCCTGGGTATCAAAGTGTACTGCATTTAATGGCTGTATCAGATAGGTATCCCTGTTTGCAGGCGACTGTACCTTTTGTGAGTAAGCTTTTAACTGCTGATTAAAGTTATCGGTATTCGTATTTTTAGGCAGTAAGATATAGCAGCCAAAATCAGCCACCGTTGCATCCCACTCCCTTGATTTTGACAAGTAGTCCCCGGTAAATCCTGTTCCAAAGCTTACAACAACTTTTAGCTGAAAGTCTGTATTTGAGGGAATAGTGGCGAGGATGCCCGATACCTTTAATACATCTGTACCATGCTCGAACATATAGCCGCCCATTTGTAATTTGATGGTCTTACCCATTGCCACTTTCCAGTCGCCGAAATACTTTTCTGCCGTTTCCTTTGTAAGGAATACATTGTCCGGGTCATTTAACGAGGCATATGAACCGGCAAGCAGCGGGAAATCAAATATTTTAAAAAACGAGGGAGACATATAAAAAACACCCCGCTGTTCTTTAAATACTTTTTCGGTATTTCCGTTATTGTTCAGTACGAATAGTTGATCGTTCTGGCTTGCAAAAATTGGGGCCACCTCCTCAATTTGCGGGAAAGCCGTTTTTAAGCCTACAGGCAATGGAAAAGGGATATCCTTTCCATAAGAAACATCGCCTGTTTCTGCGTGATGATATTCGGTTAATACCCTGTAGGCGCGATCTTTTCTTGCGTGAAAATCGTCGAAGCTTGTTTGATACTGTATAATGACAAAGATCACCATACAAACTGCGATACCGACGGCCAAACCTGTGATATTAATGGCGGCATAACTTCTATTTCGCGTAAGGTTACGCCAGGCGATTTTAAAATAATTTCTGATCATATAATTGCGATTTAATTTCAAACCAGGCCACTTTAAAGCGGTTTGATGTTGTGAAATTATCGCTGTAGTTGCAGATTCAGGTCTCAAATTATAACTCGGGAGCTCTTTATCCTTGTTTGCTTTATATTCTGCGGGGCTTAAGCCTGTTACTTCTTTAAAAATTCTGTTAAAGGTGCTTTTAGAGTTAAAGCCCGAATCGTAGGCCATGCCAATGAGCGTAATCCGGTCGTATGCCGGATCGTTCATTTTACGGATCACCCCGGCAACGCGATACTCGTTAATAAAATCGCTGAAACTTTTCTTGAGCCCCTGGTTAATAATGCGTGAAAGCTCATGCGTAGTGAGGTCAAGTTTTTCGGCCAGAGAAGTTAATGTTAAATCCGGGTCCTGGTAATACAAGTTGGTCTTCACCACTTTTTTTAGCCACGCTCCTCTTTGTTTCAATTCGGTTTGGGGTAGCGCTTTTAATGCGGCAGGCATGTCTTCAATAACACTCACTCCCGGCCTCAAATAAGATGCCACCGCCGTCCATATGGCAGTGATACTAAGCAGCAGGTATAATGGATGATACGTGTAAATGCCGTGTTCTGTATGAAAAAAGATAAATGCAACAACGGTAAACAGCAGCCACAACAACCACACCATGCAAAAAACATTTATCTGTCGCTGCAGCCATCTTAAACCGAGCCTGTAACGGTCGCCGCCGGTAAATTCCTGGCGGCCATAAAAGCCCTTAATCAGCATTTGCGATAAATACAGGTAAATGCCAACCGAAATCAAACTCAACGTTTGCAATACGGAGCCTAACCGCTCCACTCCTATTACCGGGGCACACAACGGCATTAATAAAGGACTAAAATGCAGCAGGTGCTTAAAACGAAATTGAAAATGGGGCGTGGTTGTTTTGAGCACATAAAAATAGATGAGTGGCCCAGCTGCCAATGAGAATGGCAACCAATACCAATCATAACTATACAGCCCGGTATCAATGGCAACCACCTTCGCTAACCATAAAACCACTGCAGCCAGCGCCAGCACCAAAAATCGGTTTGCAGCCAGGTTTATCTTTTTGTTAAACCATAGCAGCAGGCTAAAATTTAGCACAATGAATATCGCCCCGATAAAAACAGGGTCATAAGCGTTGATATGGAAACTATAAGTATTCAAATCTGAGGCTTGGTGTCAATCGCTGTTCCAAACTTATAACATATTGATATATAAAAAATTGCATTTCTTTAAATAATTGCACTGTACCGGAAGCGGACATTAAACGTGCGGTTTCGGTTAACTATCCCGGCTAAAACTGAACTTTCTTCGGGTACGATATACCTATGCCGGTGTTCTGTTCCAGCACGGAACACCCCGAATAACATGGAACACACTGACTATCAGATCTATGCATTTTAAAAATCTTAAAAATAACTGATACTCAGTAATTTATACAGGGGTTTACATGCCGGGTTTACACGGTAAGGTATTTAAAAAATTTATTCTTCCGCTTTAAATCTCAACTTCTAAAAACCAAACCTTATTGCTATTATTAATCTTAAAGAAAATTTATTTCAGATACCAATATACTCTTCGCCGGTCACCCCTATTCGCTTTGCCATTTAAGCAAGACGCAGGCTGAATTCATTTATTTATTTACCCATAAATATCAAGCCGTGAAAAAGATGATCATTATGCTGTTACTGTCTTTCTTTATGTTAGACACTTATGCCGCAACTGCACACCTGCAGCAAGACACCTTGAGAAGAAAAAAAACGACCCCGATGCGAAAACGCAACAAACGCGACACGATGAGAAAGGATTCGCCTTATCATCGCCGGGACACGATGATCCACCATACACCCATCAAAAAAAATTAATAAATTTGAGTAAGATAAAAATCTTCCGTACTACCGCCGGAGATATATAATCCCCTGCGGTAGTACGTTTTAACCGGGTATTTTATGAAAAAGTCGGGAAAACAAAAAACAGTTGAAAACCCGGCCGTACAGGCTGGCGGAACCAACGAATTGGCCGGGTTACCAGCTGATACGAGTCAGCATGGCCTCCCTACGGCAATAAAGCAAATGGAAGAGCCGGACAATGCCGCCAAACCAGCCTTTTACAATGGCGCAGGCACCGACCTGGCACCCACCCGAAAGAAATCATGAATGCCTTAAAACCGCATAGGAACAGATTATGGCTTGCAGGGATTTTGTTATTCGCCGGCCGGCTTTTATTCATTTCGCTTCGCCTTCCCCTTTGCTGGTAACAACCAGGGTTTAATTATTGTAATATGCGGGGTTTTGTGTGTGACAACAGGACTCATTATCTTCTGGAGAAATTTTAAAGACTGGCACTCATATTCGGATTGTGAAACGTAATATTTCGCCCGGGCGGGAGGTGCCTGCAGCAATTATTCCGGTATTTTTTACCTGCTGTATACTTGGTAAACGCAAAAAAACATCCTAAAGTACGCCTTCAAAAATATATAGTAAAAAGCTATTATAAATAAAAATACGGCTATAAATTTGGCTTAAACGCCTTATTTAAAACCATTTTTCATGATTGTTGAACAGCACAATACAACAGCAACTGCCGCCTCCTTCGTCCTTAATTTCCAGCAGATTGACAAAACCAAATTACCGTTAACCGGCGGTAAAGGCGCCAACCTGGGAGAACTATGCCGGATTGACGGCATACGGGTGCCGGATGGCTTTTGCATTACAACCGAAGCCTATAAGGAAATTGCAACCGGCCACCCTGGCTTGGATTCGCTGCTGGATAAATTGGCCTGCCTAAAAGCAGATGACCGAAGATCCGTAGCTGAAATCAGCCTGAAAATACGTGCTGCAATTGAACAAGCGCCGGTTCCCGACCACCTCGTAAACATGATTTGCAGCCAGCTGGAACAATTGGGACTTAACGATGCTTATGCTGTTCGCTCCAGCGCAACCGCCGAAGATTTACCAGCTGCTTCATTCGCTGGCCAGCAGGATACTTATCTGAATATTACCGGGAAGCATGCTATCATAAAACACATCAGTAAATGCTGGGCATCGCTCTTTACAGATCGGGCGATTGTCTATCGTATTCAAAACGGATTCGACCATCGCAAGATCCGGCTCTCGGTGGTAGTACAAAAAATGATTTTCCCGGATGTGGCAGGGATAATGTTTACGGCTGATCCGGTGACTTCAAACAGGAAAGTATTATCCATTGATGCAGGTTTTGGTTTAGGCGAAGCATTAGTCTCCGGTTTGGTTAATGCAGACAATTATAAAATACGCGATAGCGTTATCACCGATAAAAAAATACCAGCAAAAAAAATAGCGATTTATGCGGAACCTGATGGCGGCACTAAAGAACATACCATCGATACCGAAACCCAGAACAGGCAAGTTTTAACCGACGAGCAAATTCTAGAGCTTGAAACCATCGGAAGAAAAATAGAAGAACATTTTGGCTGTCCGCAGGATATTGAATGGTGCATGGCAAATGATTCCTTTTATATTGTTCAGAGCCGGCCAATTACAACCTTATACCCTATCCCTAAAGTTAAGGACAAGGAAAACCACGTATACCTTTCTGTAGGTCACCAGCAAATGATGACTGACCCGATGAAGCCGCTGGGCATATCATTCTGGCAGATGATTGCAGTACGCCCTATGTTTGTAGCCGGGGGACGCTCATTTGTAGACGTGGCGCAGCAACTGGCCCCCGCGGCAAGCAGGGCAGTATTAATTGAGGGAATGGGCCAGCATGACCCGCTCATAAAAGATGCATTAGTGACCCTGGTTGACCGCGGCGATTTTATAAAACTGCAGCCGGAAGAAGAAAATGCAAATCCTGGGACACCTCTGGTCCCTCATTCAGAAATTGAGAATGACCCGGCGATTGTTGCTGAACTGATCAGCAACGATGAAGCATCAGTAGCAGAGCTTAAACAAAGTATCAGCACTAAGTCTGGCCTCGAAGTATTAGATTTTATTGCCGAAGATATCCGCCAATTAAGAACTTTTTTGTTCGACCCAAGGAGCATGTCGGTAATTATGGCTGTTATAAACGATTCGAACTGGCTGAATACAAAGATGAACGAATGGTTAGGCGAAAAGAATGTGGCTGACACGCTATCACAATCGGTCTCCAATAACATCACTTCAGAAATGGGACTGGCCCTGCTGGACGTGGCAGATATAATTCGCAATTATCCTGAGGTAGTCGATTATTTGCAGCATGTAAAAAGCGATAACTTTTTGGATGAGCTGGTTAGATTTAAAGGCGGACCGGAAACCCGGGCCGCAATACAAACTTACCTGGATAAATACGGTATACGTTGTGCGGGCGAGATTGACATCACTAATACACGTTGGAGGGAAAAGCCTTTGATACTTATCCCCGTTATTCTCAACAACATCAAAAATTTGGCGCCGGATGAGGGCGCCAGGAAATTTGAACAGGGCCGGCAAAAAGCCTTACAAAAAGAAGCTGAGCTGCTAAGGCGATTGAAGCAACTGCCTGACGGAGAACAAAAAGCAGCCCAAACCAAAGAGAAAATCAGCAGGCTGCGGAATTTCGCCGGCTATCGTGAATATCCAAAATATGGCAAGATCAACCGTTTTTTTGTTTACCGGCAGGCTTTAATGAAAGAAGCAGCAGGGCTGTTAAGGGCAAATGTAATCTGTGAAATTGAAGATATTTACTATCTGGATTTTGAAGAACTCCGGGAAGCCGTACGCACACAGTCTGTGGATTACCGGGTTATTAATCAGCGAAAACAAGAATTCAAGACGTACAAAAAACTTAATCCCCCAAGAGTTATGACTTCTGAAGGTGAAATAATTACAGGCCGGTATAACCGTGAAGGCTTCCCTGACGATGCGATTATGGGTTTGGCTGTTTCTTCGGGAATAATCGAAGGCCGCGCAAGGGTAATTCTGAAAATGGAAGATGCCGAAATTGAGGAAGGCGACATCCTTGTCACCCCTTTTACCGACCCCAGCTGGACACCGCTGTTCATTTCCATAAAAGGTTTGATAACCGAAGTTGGCGGCCTGATGACCCATGGCGCCGTGATAGCCCGGGAGTATGGTTTGCCGGCAGTTGTAGGTGTAGAAAATGCCACAACACTGATAAAAGACGGGCAACACATCAGGCTAAACGGAACGGATGGGTATATAGAATTACTTTAGAAGATTTTCAATAACGAGATTGGATTCATTATTAGCTGAAGCTAAATTACAGTTGGATTTAGTCGGGTGAAATAAAATGAGTATGTGTGATGGCTTTTACAACTAAATACAGTTTGGCTAAATGGTTAATGCTTAATTATTTAATTTACCTAAGTATTTAACCTAACGGAAGGAGCAAGCTTGTTGATTACCTTATCCCTCCACCTTCAAAATAAACCTCGCCAGCTGCTCCTGCTCCTCTACACTCAGCACGTTCCCGTCATAAATCCAGTATCCTTCGGCATCAAATAGTATCTGCCCTAAATAATCGGGGTCATGTTCAAAGGCCGTGTACAGCTGGTAGGCGGTTATTCTGCCTTTGCTTTCTAAATCGGGTATCACGCGTACCACTTCGCCGGGCGCGTTTTTGCGCTTTATCCAGGCTTTACCCTCTGTTAGTAGTAATGAATTGTTCATCATGATGAAAACAAAATTGGAAAAAATTTTGTAATAATTTATATAAAATGCTAAAAAAATTAGCATAACTTTGTGTTACGGAAATGAACAATAATGCACGAGCCCAAAAAAGATATCATCAGCAAGCTGCAAAAGGATATTTTGCTTTGGCAGGGTTTTACCCCTCCAGCCGCCGGTAAGGCTAAAGGCGTAGGGCTCGGCCCGCTGGAATCTGCATTCCCAAACAAGGTTTTTCCAACCGGTGCCATTCACGAAATGCTGTGTCCAGACCGCGAACACACCGCTGCAACCGCCGGATTGATAAGCGGTATATTGTCCAGCCTGATGAAGCAAGGCGGAGCATGCCTTTGGATAGGTACAATGCGCAGGCTTTTCCCACCGGCAACGGCCTTGTTTAATATAGAGCCCGACCGCATGATTTTCATCGACTTGCAGCGCGAACGCGATGTGCTGTGGGCTATGGAAGAAGCTCTCAAATGCGAAGGGCTTGCCGCAGTGGTAGCCGAGGTACGCGAAATAAGCTTTATGCAATCGCGCCGTTTGCAGCTGGCTGTTGAAGAAAGCAAGGTGACCGGCTTTCTGCTACGCACCGACTTAAAAAAGCTGACCACTACCACCTGTGTAGCCCGTTGGAAGATTAGCCCGTTACCCAGTAAGCTTGATGAAGGACTTCCCGGAATTGGTTTCCCCCGCTGGCAGGCAGATTTACAAAGAGTACGCAACGGCACACCCGGCAGCTGGCAGCTGGAATGGGCGGGCGGGCAGTTTATGCCTGTTGAGGAAAACATAGCAGCAAAAGGTATCGGTTATGAACCGGCGAGGGTGCATACGGGAGAATTTATGCCTGAGGAAACAAGGATGGCGGGATAATTTTTTGCAGGAATGTATCTATTGAAAGGGCCGCACCGCAGGTGGGTAATATTATGAATAACGTTTTTGCGTGCCGTTAAGCAGGCTACTATCACGCTGATATGCAACGCGGTGTTTCATAACTGCGACACGTAACTATTTGAATTGGTATTTTTTACTAAAATCAGGCCCCGATGGAGCCAGAAGCAACTACCCCAAAATGAAAAAGCGTTTCCTATCTCTTTGGTTCCGTCATTTAACGACGGACTGGCTAACGCTCCGGCGGCCCGAGTTACGGGATACACCTTTTATTTTGGCAGCACCTGAACGTAACCGCATTATTGCGATGGCTGTAAACCCTGTTGCCGAATTACAAGGCATAACGGTTGGCATGGCCTCTGCCGATGCCAAGGCGATGGTACCCGAAATACAAGTGATTGATGATATTCCCGGTCAAAATTATAAATTGTTAAAGGCGCTTGGCGAATGGTGTATCCGATATACTCCGCTGATTGCCATAGATATGCCCAATGGATTGCTGATGGATATTTCGGGTTGCGCCCATTTATGGGGGAGCGAGCATGACTACCTGAAAGAAATAGTCACCCGCCTGCGTAGCAAAGGCTACGATGTGCGTGGAGCGATAGCCGATACAGCGGGAGCGGCATGGGCAATTGCCCGTTTTGGCCGGGTTAAACCTATAATTGAACCTGGTGCGCAGGCCGAAGCATTATTAACCCTGCCGCCAACAGCCCTTCGTCTTGAACCCGTAGTGCTGAACCGGCTGCAAAAGCTTGGCTTTTATGCTATTAAAAACTTCATTACCCTCGGGCGTTCAGTATTGCGCCGTCGTTTCGGCAGTGAATTTATGTTGCGTCTCGACCAGGCTTTGGGTATTGAGGATGAACCTTTGCAATTGCTTCAGCCCGTTGAACCTTACTCGGAGCGGCTGCCTTGCCTGGAACCTGTACGGACAGCTGAGGCTATTGAAATTGCCATCAAAACGCTCCTTGTAAATCTTTGTCACCGTATGGCCGGTGAAGGCAAGGGCGTGCGTACAGCTATACTAAAATGCTACCGTGTTGACGGCAGGATAATACAAACTGGCATCGGCACCAATCAGCCCACGCATCATGTAATTCATCTGTTTAAACTGTTCGAACTAAAAATTTCTACTATCGAGCCTGCTTTAGGCATTGAGCTGTTTACGCTTGATGTGCCAAAATATGAGGACGTTTCGTCGGATCAGGAGGCATTATGGTCGCCGGAAGGCTGCGGACTCACCGATACCAGCCTGGCCGAGTTGCTCGACAGGCTGGCCAACAAAATCGGCGCCGGTAATATTCACCGTTACCTGCCGCAGGAACATTACTGGCCGGAGCGCTCATTTAAACCGGCCATCTCATTAAAAGAAAGGCCAGCCACCTCCTGGAGGACAGACAGGCCCCGCCCTTCGCTGCTGCTCAACAAGCCCGAGCGTATCGAGGTAATGTTTCGTATACCCGACTATCCGCCAAGCTTATTCATTTATAAAAACAAAATCCACCGTATTGAAAAGTCTGATGGGCCGGAACGGATCGAGCGGGAATGGTGGATAGAGGACGGAGAGCACCGTGACTATTACCAGGTTGAGGATGAGGAAGGGCAGCGGTATTGGCTGTTTCGGTTAGGGCATTATACAGGCGACCAGAGCAAGCAATGGTTTATTCATGGTTTTTTTGCATAGTGTTATGGAATATGCAGAGCTACAGGTAACAAGTAATTTCAACTTTCTCCGGGGTGGTTCTCATCCGGAAGAGTTGGTAAGACAAGCCATTAAGCTTGGTTACCACGCTATTGCTATAACCGACAGAAATACTGTAGCTGGCCTTGTTCGTGCCCATCGTATCGCTAAAATCGAAAATTTCAAATTCATCCCTGCCTGCCGACTTGATTTATTGGACGGCCCAAGCCTGATGGCGTATCCTACCGATGTTTACGCCTGGACCCGGCTGTCCGGGTTGCTAACCAAAGGCAATCTTCGCACTGAAAAAGGCAAATGCGATTTATATAAAAAAGATGTTTTTGAGCATGCCGGAGGAATAAAGTTTATTGTGATTCCCCCTGCCCAGCTAAATGAGCGGTTTGATTTTGATGATGATTTTAAGCGAAATCTTAAAGAATATAAAGCAGCTTTAGGTGAAAACCTTTACATAGCCGCCAGCCAATTATACAATGGCGATGATGCCAAACGCCTTTATCGTATATCGAAATTGGGTGTACCCATGGTGGCTACCAATAATGCATATTATCATGAAAAATCCCGTCGTGAGCTTCAGGATGTAGTCACTTGTGTACGCGAGAAGTGCACCATCAGCAATGCGGGTTTTAAACTTCATGCTAATGCCGAGCGGTATTTAAAAGAACCCCGGGAAATGAAGCGCCTGTTTGCTGATTACCCCGAGGCCATTACCCGGACCATTGAAATTGCGGATGCCTGCCAGTTCTCGCTCGACACCTTAAAATACCTGGAACCCGAATGGGTTAGCCCGGACGGACGGACTGCTGATGAGCATTTGGCTGAGCTTACGTGGGAAGGTGCTAAAACCAGGCTAAAAAAGGGCATGACAGAAAAAATCCGTAACCAAATACAATTTGAGCTGGATTTTTTTAAACGAAAAGGGTTTGCTCCGTATTTTTTGCGGATATATGAATACACTCAAAAGGCAGAAGAATTAGGCATATTGCACCAGGGGCGTGGCTCTGCAGCAAATTGCACGGTTTGTTATTGCCTGGGGATAACACCAGTTAGTCCGGAAGAATCGAGATTGCTCTTTGAAAGGTTTATGTCAGACGCGCGTGAGGAATGGCCCGATGTAGATGTTGATTTTGAACATGAGCGGCGGGAGGAAATTATGCAGTGGATATATGAAAAGTACGGCCGGGAATATGCTGCAATAGTTGCAACCGTTACACAGGAACGGCACAAAGGAGCCATCCGTGATGTGGGCAAGGCTATGGGGTTATCGGAAGATACCATTAAACGACTGGCCGGGGCGATCTGGGATTTTTCAGAAGAGGCCTTTGACCGTGAACGCATTATTGCACAGGGCCTGAATCCTGATGATCCTTACCTGCACAAGGTTCTGCAGCTTACTGAAGAGCTGATGGGTTTCCCCCGGCAACTGGGGCAGCATACCGGGGGTTTTGTCATCACCCGCTGCAAACTCAGTGACATTTGCCCGGTGATGAATGCCCGAATGGAAAACCGCACTCAATTGGAATGGAACAAGGATGATTTGGAAATACTGGGTATTTTAAAGGTGGATGTGCTGGCTCTCGGCATGCTTACCTGTATTCGCAAGGCTTTTGATTTAGCTAAACAACATTATGGCTTAAATCTTACGCTGGCCAATATTCCGCCGGAAGACACCGCGGTTTATGATATGATATGCCATGCTGATACGCTTGGCGTTTTCCAGATAGAGAGCCGTGCACAGATGTCAATGCTGCCTCGTCTGAAACCAAGGGTATTTTATGACCTTGTAATAGAAGTAGCCATTGTTCGGCCCGGCCCTATACAGGGGGATATGGTGCACCCATATTTGCGCAGACGGGACGGAATCGACCCGATTGAATATCCTAAAGAAGAATTACGGCCTGTTCTGGAACGCACCAAAGGTGTCCCTTTGTTCCAGGAGCAAGCTATGGAAATTGCCATGGTAGCCGCTGATTTTAAAGCCGAAGAAGCCGATCAGTTACGCCGTAGCATGGCTACATTTAAAGCTAAAGGAGAAGTGAGTAATTTCAGGGATAAGCTGGTGAAGGGCATGGTTGGTAAAGGATATGAAGAAGAGTACGCCAAACGCATATTTAAACAGTTAGAAGGCTTCGGCAGCTATGGTTTTCCCGAAAGCCATGCCACCAGCTTTGCTTATTTGGTATATATTTCAAGCTGGCTTAAATGCCATTACCCGGATGTTTTTGCCGCCTCGTTATTGAACAGTCAGCCCATGGGCTTTTACCAGCCTGCGCAAATAGTAATAGATGCGCAAAAGCATGGTGTTGTGGTTCGGCCTGTTGATGTAAATCATTCCATGTGGGATAATACTTTAGAGGAGATAGATGGAAAATATTGCGCCCTTCGTCTTGGTTTTCAGCAAGTGAAGGGTTTAAATGAAGAGGATATGTTAGCCTTGATTAAATCGCGCGGAACAGGTTACACAGCTATCCACCAAATACATGACGCCGGTGTGCCACAGGCCCAGATTGAAAAGCTTACGGATGCAGATGCCTTCCGCTCTATAAACCTCGACAGACGGGCCGCATTATGGGAAGTACCTGCATTAAGCGATAAACCCATCGGCCTTTTTGCCGGGCAACCATCAGAAAGCAGTAAGGAAGCGCAGATTAGTCTGCCCTTTATGACACCCGCAGAGCACGTAATACAGGATTATGCAGCCACCGGGTTATCGCTCAAGGCGCATCCGGTAAGCTTTGTGCGGAACCAGCTGAACATGCTTAATGTTACCGAAAACGGCAAACTGCCTTTGCTAAAAAATGGCGACCGAGTAAAGGTGGCTGGATTGGTTACCGTACGCCAGCGGCCGGGCACAGCCAAAGGTGTTTTATTTATTACCATTGAAGATGAAACCGGCTTCAGCAACCTGGTGGTCTGGGATCAGGTTTTTACCACTTATCGAAAGGAAATTTTGCAATGCCGGCTGTTAATGGCTGAAGGCAAGGTACAAATTGAAGGCGAGGTTATTCATATAGTGGTGAAACGCTGCTATAATATCACCAGGCTATTACGGGGGCTCACCCCAGTTGAAACTGATGATGTGCCTGTGCTCACTTTAGCCCGCGGAGATGAAACTACTTCGCCTGTTCCTGATGAACGCAACACGCCAAAGGAAAAGCTGGTAAAGAATGATCCGTTTCATAAGGGGAGGAATTTTATGTAGAGACGGGAAAGTCCGAAAAGTCTGTAAAGTCCGGAAGGTGAAATATTAACCCGTAACAACAATTCTAAAACCTTGCAGGTTTGAAACCTGTGCAACTGACACGGGGGCAATTCATACGTCGACGATAAGTACGGTATTGACGTAGATGATCTGTATCAGATAGATGATATATTGCCACCAACCTAAAAGGATAAATACATAATCGAGATTACACCCGGCAGCCAGTTAAATTTCTGATTACGGGGATGAACCGGGTAGCAATTCCGTCGCTGGTCTTCGCCCCGGCCGCTGCCTCTCCCGGCAATAACAAAATTTATAAACTAACCAAGCAAAAGCAAACAGTTATGCCGACTGCACTTTTAATAAGGCTCTGTATCTCTACGGCTACTTCACTTTTTTCTACGTTTCACTTCCTTCGTTATCAAGCTTAGTTCACGGCTCATCTGGCCTGCTATAGCCGTATTTTCCTGCGCGCGGCGGAACAAATAGGGCAATACAGCTTTTATAGGGCCATAAGGCACATACTTTGCTACGTTGTAATTCGCATTGGCGAGGTTAAAGCTCAGGTTATCGCTCATACCCAGCAATTGAGAAAAATATACGTGTGGGTGTTTATGGTCAATTCCTTTCTTATCCATCATTTCCGCCAGCTTACGGCAGCTTTCTTCATTATGAGTGCCGGCCACAAAGGCAACGCTATCGATGTTATCAGTACAGTAATCTAATGATAGGTCATAATCCCTGTCTGATGATTGCTTGTCGGGCTGTATGGGCGACGGATATCCTTTTTCATCTGCACGCTTGCGCTCTTTCTCCATATAAGCGCCGCGAACCAACTTTGCGCCCAGGATAAATCCATCATTTACAGCAGCCCGGTGGTCGTCTTTTATCGATTGCAATTTATCATGACGATATAGCTGGTACGTATTATAAACTATCGGTCTTTCTTTATTAAAGCGCTGCATCATATTCAAAGCCAGGCCATCAATAGTTTTCTGTATCCAGCTTTCTTCCGCATCGATCATTACAGGAATATTGGCTTTATAAGCCCGCTCACAAACAGCTAATATACGGGCTTGCACTTTTGCCCACTCTCCTTGCTCTTCACTGGACAGCACTGTACCTGCATCAAGTTTTTCTAACAGTGAAAAACGCCCCACACCAGTAATCTTAAACACGGTAATTGGCACAGCTTTGTCCACCGCCGCTCTGTCAATCGTACGGATGATTTCGTCGCGGGTGCTGTCAAATACCTGCTCGTCGTCCTCTCCTTCTATCGAGTAATCCAGTATAGTGCCAACACCACCGTCGTAGAGGTTTTTGATAGTTTTGTCGCATTCGGCAATGGTTTCACCTCCGCAGAAATGTTTAAAAATGGTAGCCTTGATCAAACCTTTAATAGGCAACCCTATCTTAATGGCAAAATTGGTGACCGGCGGGCCAATTTTCACCAGGAAGTTAACATTGATTACTTTAAACAACCAATAGGCGCGTTTAAGGTCAGAATTTGAGGCATGCCGGAAAGCTATCTCCGTATTCTCGAAAGACAAATTATTTTTTTCAGTCATGGGTCAGTTAGTAGCCAGTCCATAGACCATGGACCATAGTCGATAGAGAATAACAGGTAGATACCGGCTATGGTCTACGGTCCATGGTCTATGGACTACAAGCGAAGCGGATGCAAAATTATAAATTGCAAGCCAAATATCTCATTATTCGTTGAATAGTTTATTTTTGCTGCCCAATGATTGAATTTAAAGTTGACGGCGACCATATACCGCTGATACAATTATTAAAAGCCACCAACCTGGTACAAACCGGCGGCGAGGCGCAAATAGTTGTAACAGAGGGACAAGTAATGTACAACGGCCACGTTGACTACCGCAAACGCCTGAAAGTGCGCCGGGGCGACACTGTTGAATTTGCCGGTGAGGTTATCAGAGTGATATAATTATGAAAACCATCCAAAGCGATAGTTACCCTATTTTTTTTGAAGACAGCATTGCCGAATTAAAAAAATTCGTACAGACAGGCAATTATTCACGCTCTTTTATCCTGACAGATGAGCATACTTCCGTCCATTGCCTCCCCCTTGTGCAGGCAGCATTTGCAGGCGAAGAAAATTTTGACATCATTGAAATTAACTCGGGCGAAGAAAACAAGAATATCGATTTCTGTATCGGCATCTGGAAGATGCTTATCGACTTTGAGGCCGACCGCAAAGCTTTAATGATCAACCTTGGTGGTGGCGTAATTACCGATATGGGCGGATTTGCCGCATCAACCTTTAAACGCGGAATTGATTTTGTGCAGGTGCCTACTACTTTATTGTCTCAGGTTGATGCGTCTGTTGGGGGAAAAACAGGTATCGATATGGATAATATCAAGAACATCATCGGCACGTTTACACAGCCAAAGGCAGTATTTATTTCCGAAGAATTTTTAAAAACACTTCCTCCCCGCCAGATACTATCCGGAACTGCCGAAATGCTGAAGCATGGCTTAATCATGGACGCCGCTTACTGGCAAGCGTTAAAAAACAGCGATCTTAGTAAACCCACGCCTGAACTTATTTACCGCTCGGTAGAAATAAAAAATGAGGTGGTTATTCAGGACCCAAAAGAAAAAGGCATCCGCAAGGCACTGAATTTCGGGCATACGATCGGTCACGCAGTGGAAACCAACTCATTAATAAACGATAAAGACCCGCTTACTCATGGCGAGGCCATAGCTTTAGGGATGATCTGCGAGGCATATCTTTCGTATAAAAAAACCGGCTTGCGTGCTGATGAACTTGACGAAATTGCAAAAGTTGTCCTCGGCCTTTATCCTAAATACAACCTGGCTGCTACCGATTATAAGCAACAGTGCGCCATTATGCTAAAGGACAAGAAAAACCAGAACGGCAAAATAAACTGCACTTTACTTACAAGGATTGGTGAATGCTCCCTCGACAATATTTGCACAGAGGAGGAACTTTGCGAGAGTTTAGCTTATTATGCGGGTTTGTAGCAGGAGATAATCTTTTGACAGTGTGCTTCTCAGGAATAGAACCGCTGGCTACGTTTCTAATAGCAGTGTTGCTACCGTTAGTGCCATAAAACAACCAATTTAGTACATAGGATTTAACCTGATTTATTACCACATTTGGCTATGCAAATCAAATTCTTTTGCCCCAAATGGGGATCTGATAATATTACCTGGGATAATTTCTGCGCTAAAGTAAAGGGAGCCGGTTTTGACGGCATCGAGACACCTGTGCCGTTTGAGGCCGACGAACGCAAAGAAATAGCTGACGCATTAAAAAACCACGGCCTTTTATTAATCGGCCAATATTACCAGTCGTTCGAAAAAGATTTGGAACTGCAAAAGCAGAGCTATAAAAAGCACCTGGAAAACATAGCGGAACTAAAGCCCATCCTTATCGATTCGCAAACTGGTAAAGACTATTTCACCGCCGCACAAAACAGCGAGTTATTCAAATTGGCATCCGAATTTACAGAGCAAACAGGTATCACGGTTGCACATGAAACCCATCGCAATAAAGCGTTGTTTGCCGCGCATATAACCAAACAGCTATTGGATGCTAATCCACGCATAGTTATCACCGCTGATTTCTCACATTGGTGTAACGTATCCGAAAGCCTGCTGGAAGACCAGGAAGAAGCTGTGGATACCGCCATAAGCAGGACGTTGCATATCCACGCGCGGGTAGGTCACGGCGAGTCGGCCCAGGTAAGCGACCCGCGTGCTCCGGAATGGGCGGCCGAAGTACAAGCGCACCTGAACTGGTGGGACAAGATTATAAACCACCGTTTGTCAAGCGGCGCTGAATTGACAACCATCACACCGGAATTCGGTCCTGCGCCTTATATGCCTGCGCTTCCTTACACCAAAATGCCGGTTGCTAATCAGTGGGATATTAACGTTTATATGATGACTTTACTAAAGGAACGGTATCACCATATTGCAGGGTAGTGAATTAAACGATTCAAACCAGGAATGTCCGGTGTCACCAAATAATATTCTGTTTACCTCCTCAATTTTCAAAAAAATAAAATTTTCTATTGACAACATCATTTTAAACCGTACATTTACGTCGGAATAAAAAAACAATGAAATTTAACAGCGCATATTTTTACGGATACTACTTTTACTTTACCAGTAAGAGCCGGGACTGATATGCACTAACAAACATATAAGAAACTGAAAAGTCCCGGCCCGAAAGAGCCGGGACTTTTTGCTTAAGGGAAATATGAAAACAGAAAAACCTAGAGTTGCCATACAGGGGATACGTGCTTCCTTCCACGAGGAGGCCGCATTTCAATATTTTGGAGAAGATATTGAAACCATTGAATGCAATTCATTTAAGCAAACATTTGAGGCCTTAAAAAATAAAAAGGCCGACTATGTGGTGATGGCTATCGAAAACAGCATCGCCGGCAGCATTTTACCGAATTACTCACTGCTGCTTAGCTATGGTTTCCCGGTAATTGGCGAAGTGTACCTGCCTATACAGCTGCACCTGATGGCATTGCCGGGCGTAAAATTCGAGGACATTAAATATGTAACTTCCCACCCTATTGCTATCCGCCAGTGCGTAGATTTTTTTGACGAATATCCGCAGCTGAACATTGTGGAAAGCAATGACACTGCGGCCTGTGCCAAACGCATCCGTGATGAGCAGTTAACCGACACTGTGGCCATCGCCAACTCATTGGCTGCACGCCTTTATGGATTAGACGTGCTGGAGCGCCGGATAGAATCGAACAAAAAGAATTTCACCCGTTTCCTGATATTAGCTCATCATGAAAATGTACCAAAAAAGAATCATAATAAGGCTTCACTGTGTTTCCAGGTAAGCAATACGGTAGGCGCTCTGGCCAAAGTGCTTAATATTTTTGCCGAGCAGGAACTGAATATGAGCAAAATTCAAAGCATGCCGGTGCTGGGTAAACGTAATGAGTACAATTTTTATGTAGATGTGGAATGGAACGACACAAAACAGTACGACACCGCCATACGCCAGATATTAAAATACACCCAAAACTTTAATATTCTGGGTGAGTATGAACGCCACGACGAAGAAGGCAACAGCTTGCCGAAAGACGCGGCAACCGAAAGAGTCCCGAGGAAGTATATTAAAATGAAGAAGATGAGCTGAAGTCGGAAAAGTCCGGAAAGTCGGAAAGTCCGAAAGAAGGTAAAAGCTTACAAAAAAAATTAAATAGACAACAAATACAATAATTAACCATAAAAACTTTCCGGTACTTTTCGGACTTTACCGACTCCCGGATCCAAAAAACTATGAAACTGAATTTAAACATACAGCCATTATCATCCTGGATTAAAACAAACAACGAACCGTTGTTGATTGCAGGACCGTGCAGCGCCGAAACTGAAGACCAGTTGGTAGCCACTGCGCATTTATTAGCCAGGACAGGCCGCGTATCAGCCTTACGTGCAGGTATCTGGAAACCGCGTACCCGCCCGGGTGAATTTGAGGGTATAGGCAGCATTGGCCTGCAATGGCTCAAACGCGCCAAGGAAGAAACCGGTCTGCCAACAGCCGTGGAAGTTGCCAATGCCAAGCATGTAGAAGAAGCATTGGGCGCAGGGGTTGATATTTTATGGGTGGGCGCCCGTTCTACCGTGAACCCCTTTACCGTACAGGAAATTGCTGACGCGCTACGAGGAGTAGATGTGCCCGTAATGATTAAAAACCCCGTAAACCCTGATCTGTCTTTATGGATTGGCGCTATCGAGCGTATCAATAACGCGGGCATTACCAAACTTGCAGCTATTCACCGCGGTTTTTCATCGCACGAAAAAAGCGCTTTTCGCAATGAGCCCATGTGGGACCTGGCCATCAGCCTTAAAACTATTGCCCCTGAACTGCCTTTAATTAACGATCCAAGTCATATTACCGGCAACCGCGACCTGATTGGCTATATCTCTCAAAAAGCGCTTGACCTTGATATGCAGGGTTTGATGATAGAATCGCACATCGACCCTACTGTAGCCTGGACTGATGCTAAGCAACAGGTTACCCCCGAGGCATTGGCCGATATTATTGAACACCTTACTTTGCGTAAGCCGGAGATACGCAATGCCGATGTTAAGGACAAACTGCAGGAACTGCGTAACCAGATTGACAAAATTGACGACCTGGTTATCCAAAAAATGGCTGAACGTATGAAAATTGTTGAGCAGATTGGCAACTACAAAAAGGATAACAACATCACCATTTTGCAGGTTAATCGTTGGGACGATATTTTGCAAAAACGTACCAGCTACGCCAAAGCCTTGAAACTTAGCACCGAGTTTACTGAAAAACTGCTGGAGCTTATCCATGCTGAATCCATCCGTAAACAAACCGAGATCATGAACAAGGACGAGGCTGGACAGGCTGCAGAAAAATTAACGCACGCGTAATTTTTTTGTGTGGAGTTGCAGAGACAAGTGCAGATACAGAAATATTGCGCCTCTGCAACAATTTTAAATATAGGGAAGCAATACTTGCATCTCTTAACATGCAAATTATCAAATGCACAATCAGGGACGCAAGTATTGTGTCTCTACATGCAATGTTTTAAATGAAACACAACATCATCCTTACCAAAAGAGACAAATCTGCGAAAGGTACGGTGCACCTCACCGGTTCTAAAAGCGAGTGCAATCGTGCTTTAATTATTGAGGCGTTGAGCAATGGTAAGGTTAAAGTAGAGAATATATCAGATGCGGCCGACGCCGTTTTGCTGGCAGGCATTCTGCGTTCAGATAAACAATTGGCTGTTAGTGGAAATGATAATTCTGCCAGCGAAAATACGGTATCCGAAATCAACATCGGTCCTGCCGGTACGGCAATGCGCTTTTTAACTGCATATTTTACCTTGCAGGATGAAGAAGTAATATTAACCGGCAGCGCGCGCATGAAACAACGGCCAATAGGCATTTTGGTGGACGCCTTGCGGGAGATCGGCGCGCAAATTGATTATGTTGAAAATGAAGGCTTCCCTCCTATACATATAAAGGGCGGTTTGGTGCAGGAATCGAACAAGGTTAGCGTAAAAGGAGATATCAGCAGCCAATACATTACGGCATTATTGCTTATTGCGCCACGGCTGCCTTTGGGTTTGGAACTGCATATTGAAGGTGAATTAACATCAAAGCCCTATGTAGAAATGACGCTGGCGATGTTGCAAAGTGTGGGTATACAGCACAGCTGGGAAGACAATGTCATCGCGATAGCAAATCAGGAATTTGCCGAGACCTCCATCCATGTGGAACCGGACTGGAGCGCCGCATCTTACTGGTACGCCATAGCCGCATTGGCAGATGAAGCGGAATTATTTCTGCCCGGCTTAACTCAATACAGCCTCCAGGGCGACAGCGTTATCACCGAGATAATGGCTAACTTTGGGATCACTTCACAGTTTAAAGATGGAGGTGTATACTTGCAAAAAGAACCGAAGCCGGTTATCCGCAAGATATTCGACATGAAGGAATGCCCGGACCTGGCCCAAACCGTAATTGTGGTTTGCGCGGCGCTGGGACATGAGGCTACCTTTACAGGCCTTGAAACCCTCAAGATAAAAGAAACCGACCGTATTGCGGCATTGCAAAATGAGCTGGCCAAAATTGGTGTAAAGCTGATTGAAAAAGGCCAGGTTTATAAGCTGGACTGCAGCGAAAAAAGCATTCCCAACCGTATATTTGTAAACACCTACCACGACCACCGCATGGCTATGGCCTTTGCACCGCTCGCTTTGATAGTTCCGGAAATTGAATTTGAAGATGCTGATGTGGTAGAAAAATCGTATCCCGCATTTTGGAAGGATTTGAAGAAGGTGGGTTTCACAACGGAGGTAAAGAGCTAAAGGTTAAATTTTGTCATTGCGAGAAGGAACGACGAAGCAATCCCTTCGCATGCATTACGGACTACGCATAGAGGTTAAATCATAACGACGAGATTGCTTCGTTCCTCGCAATGACAAACGGAGAATCGTAAAATCAGTTTAATCGCTGAAATAATCCTCAAATCGGTGTAATCAAAAAAAATATAATGGCAGGTAATTCATTCGGACAAATATTCAGGATAACAACTTTTGGCGAATCGCATGGCGAGGCTATCGGCGTAATTATAGACGGCTGCCCGGCGCAACTTAAGGTGGATTTGGATTATATACAGGGCGAACTGGATAAGCGTAAACCAGGTCAGTCAAAAATCACCACGCAGCGTAAGGAGAGCGACACGGTAAAAATACTTTCCGGTGTGTTTGAAGGTAAAACAACGGGGACACCCATTGCCATGTTGATACCGAATGAGGATCAGCGTTCAAAGGATTATTCGCACAACGTAGATGTTTTCCGGCCGTCGCATGCAGACTACACCTATCAAACTAAATATGGTATCCGCGACCATCGCGGTGGTGGCCGCTCATCTGCCCGGGAAACTGCGGCGCGTGTGGCAGCCGGCGCATTAGCCAAATTACTGCTAAAAACACAAGGTATTGATATTGTTGCCCACGTAAGCAGCGTTGGCAAAATTGATGCACCTAATGTTGAAATAAAAAGTGCGCAGGAGTTTATAGACGAGCGCGAGAAAAACATTGTCCGTTGTGCTGACCCGGCAACCGCAGAAGAGATGATACAATTTATCGATTCCGTACGCAAACAGGGTGACACCGTCGGCGGAAAGGTTAGCTGCCATATTTTAAATTGTCCTGCCGGCTTAGGAGAGCCTGTTTTTGACAAGCTGCATGCTGATATGGGCAAGGCCATGCTGAGCATAAACGCTGTACACGGCTTTGAATATGGTTCCGGCTTTGCAGGCAGTGAAATGCGCGGCACCGAGCATAATGACATATTTATTAAAAATACTTCAGGCGACGTCAAAACCCTCACCAATTATTCAGGCGGTATACAGGGCGGCATCAGCAATGGCATGCCGATAGAATTTAAAGTCGCATTTAAACCTGTAGCTACCATTATGCACAACCAGGCAACTATCGACTCACAAGGCAACGCTGCGGAAATATCCGGCAAAGGCCGCCATGACCCTTGCGTGGTGCCGCGTGCCGTGCCAATTGTGGAAGCTATGGCTGCGCTGGTTTTAGCCGATCATTTATTAAGGCACAGGAGCAGCGTTATATAACGAATAACAGAAAGACTAAAGATCGAATCTTTTTATTAATATAAGGCGGTTTGCTTTGGTCTTTCTCCTTCGGGCTTTATCCTTTCGGCGCAGCCGTTTATATTTGCCGCTATGCTGGCCTCCTTCATCCAATTATACAAAAATGCATACAGCGGACTCTCGCGTAACAGCTGGTATCTGAGCGCGGTAATGTTGATCAACCGCAGCGGAACAATGGTAGTGCCGTTTATGAGCATTTATTGTATCAGGCAACTGCATTTTTCCATTGTGCAGGCGGGCATAGTGATGACCATGTTCGGTGCAGGCTCCATCAGCGGCGCTTTTGTAGGTGGTAAACTTACTGACAGGATAGGCTTTTACGACTTGCAGGTTGGCGCTCTTTTCAGCGGCGGCATACTTTTTCTTGTTTTGGGTTATCAAACAACCTTTTTAACCGTATGTATCGCTACGTTTATTTTAAGCTTTTGCAATGAGTCGTTCCGGCCGGCAAACTCCACAGCAATAGCGCACTACAGTACGCCTGAGAATAAAACCCGTTCCTATTCGCTTAACAGGCTGGCCATTAACATTGGCTGGGCTGTCGGAGCGGGCTTGGGCGGCCTGGTTGCATCTATTAATTATCATTTGCTGTTTTGGGTTGATGGCATTACCAATATACTCGCCGCATTGCTGCTGTTAAAACTGATGCCGAGGGCAAGCGTAGTGAGTACCATAAAAAAAATGGAGGAGGGCATCCAAAAAATGTCGCCATACAAAGATGGGATTTACCTGTTTTTTATCCTGTTTTCTACTTTATTCGGCATGTGCTTTTTCCAGTTCTTTATTATGGAACCGGTGTTTTATAAGCTGAACTGGCACTTTAGCGAACGTTTTATCGGTACACTGATGGCGCTTAATGGCATACTCATTGGCGTAGTAGAGATGCTGTTGGTACACAACCTGGAAGGAAAAAGGCATGGATTGATTTATGTGGTGGCAGGCGTTTTAATGGGCGCGCTTGGTTTCATTCTTTTGATCTATTTGCAGGCAAGTGTATTTGCCGCACTGCTTGTGGTAATATTAATGACTTTTAGCGAAATGCTGAGCATGCCGTTCCTGAATTCGTTTTGGATAAGCAGGAGTAACGAGTATAACCGGGGAGAATATGCGGCATTGTACACAATGTCGTGGTCGGCGGCACAAATTTGTGCGCCGGTGCTGGGTGGTGTTATAATAGCTTATGGGGGTTTTAGCTTGTTATGGTGGGCCCTGTTTGGCTTAAGTGTGGTTGCCGGGGCGGGGTATTATTGGTTGTATAGATTTATTTCCAGGCAGCCCGGAGTTTAGGGAATAAAGCACTTTACGTCAAATTTCTATCTCTAAACCAAACTTCATCCGGCTTGATTTCGATGTTATTCATCAGGTTTACCAGTTCAATCGGGTCGCCGGAACTTAATACAAGTTCCCGGTTGGCCGGTTTCAGGTATCGCTGCTCTACCATCAGATCCATCTGCTGCAGCAGCAGGTCGTAAAAACCATTTACATTTAGTATGCCTACCGGGTGGTTGTGCAAACCCAACTGCAGCCAGGTTAACACCTCAAAAAATTCTTCCAGGGTACCAAAGCCGCCGGGCAGCATGATGATCCCATCACAGAGATCATTCATGATTTGCTTGCGCTGGTGCATGCTATCAACAATGTGCAGCTCGGTCAGACCTGTATGACCAACTTCCTTGTCCATTAAAAATTGCGGGATAACCCCTATAGCTTTACCGGCTTTGGCCAAAACTGCATCCGCCAATAAGCCCATCACGCCAACCCTGCCGCCGCCAAATACCAAAGTTATGCCGCGGGTTACCAAAACTTCGGCTAGTTGTTCAATAGCAGCGGCCAGCACTTTATCGCCGTTAAAATTGGCTCCGCAAAAAACACAAATCGCTTTCATAATAAGTAGTGCTTTTGTAGGGCCGAAGGTCGTAAAAAGTATGTTATGGATTAAAGTTTACCGTATTATTTTATTAAAATTGTTAACCAATTACATCCACCGGGTATTCGCGACTTCAATTGTCAAAAATCATTTATGATGAAAAAAACGCTACTTTTCGCTCTGCTCGCTGTAGCGGGCTGTTATTCGTTTGCGCAGGTACCTGCCGAAAACTACCGCCAATTGCTGAAAGAGGGCTGGAACATGCAGTCGGCAATAACCGACGTTTCTTCCGGGAGCCAAATTTCGACCACCGCATTTAATGCCGGTAACTGGTACAAAGTGAGTGTGCCCACCACAGTTATTGCAGGACTAATAGCCAACAAAGTTTATGATTTCGATCCCTTCTTTGGCCGTAATTTCGAAAAGCTGAATGATGCCCGGCTGGATAAACCCTGGTGGTTCCGCAAAGAGTTTAAGCTGCCCGCATCAGAAAACGGGAAAAATGTAGTATTAAAATTACAGGGAGTAAATTACAAAGCCAATGTTTGGCTTAATGGCAAATTAATTGCCGACTCTACTCAAGTGATGGGTCCGTTCCGCATCATCGAGCTGGACATTACTAAGAATATAAATTATGCCGGCAGTAACGTATTGGCGTTAGAAGTTAAACGGCCCTTCGACCCTAATAAACGCGGTGGGGACCTTGCTATCGATTATGCCGACTGGATACATTATCCGCCCGATTTCAATAACGGCATTATCAATAATGCAGAGATAAAAACGTTCCGTAAAGCAGGCGTTGAATATCCGTTGGTAACCACTAAATTCGACTTGCCGTCGCTTGCGGTAGCCCATTTAGAAGTTGATGCCATGGCGGTTAATTATACCGACGAGCCACAGGACGCTACGGTTAAAGGCAAAATAAACGGAACAATCAGTTTTATACAAAAAGTACACCTTAAGCCGCGCGAAAAGAAACAGGTTACCTTTAGTTCCGCAAAGTATCCGCAGCTGAATATTAAAAAACCGCGCATCTGGTGGCCCTGGGAATATGGTAAGCCTGAGCTAAACCGCATCGAACTTTCCATGCACACCGGCGGTAAATTAAGTAATCAATTATCCGAAACCTTTGGCATCCGGCAGGTATCGTCGGTAATGATTGATAACAACAAGGCCCGGGAGTTTGTAATAAACGGCAAACCGATTATGCTGCGCGGAGCTGCCTGGTCGCCCGATATTTTCCAGCGCCGCTCAAGACTGCGCCAGGAGCAGGAACTCAAACTTGTCCGGGATATGAATATGAACATCGTTCGCTCCGAGGGCAAGCTGGAAGACGACAGTTTCTACGAAATTTGCGACCGCGAGGGCTTACTGGTAATGAGCGGCTGGATGTGCTGCGGCGCATGGCAATATCCCGAAAAATGGGATGCCGCTAAAAGAAGTGTGGCTATGGCGTCGGACAGCAGCGTAATGTATTGGCTTCGTAACAAGCCTTCTATGCTCACCTGGCTTAACGGCAGCGACATGCCTCCACGTGATAAAAAGGTTGAAGCAGACTGGCTATCCATCGAGGCCGATTTGAAATGGCCTAATCCGACTATCGCCAGCGCTAATGAGACTGCATCAAAAGTATCCGGTCCAACAGGCGTAAAAATGGCTGGCCCCTATGATTGGGTTCCCCCCGCCTACTGGGAGGCGGATACCGGCAAATATGGCGGCGCCTGGAGCTTTGCTACAGAGATTTCTCCCGGCCCTTCTATCCCACCCTATGAAAGCTTAATTAAATTTTTGCCGAAAGACTCCATCAATAATAAAAGCTCGGATTGGCTGTACCACTGCGGCACCATGCAGTTTGGCAACACTAAAATTTTTGATACCGCCCTGTATGCACGGTATGGAAAGCCCGCAGATATGATGGATTACATAAACAAAGCCCAACTGCAGAATTATGAAGGCCACCGTGCCATGATGGAAGGATATGGCTTAAAGAAATATAATAATGCAACCGGCGTGGTGCAATGGATGTTAAGCAACCCATGGCCAAGCCTCATCTGGCATACCTACGATTATTACCTCTACCCTGCGGGCACATATTTCGGTATGAAGAAATCGCTCGAGCCGCTGCATGTGATGTATTCGTATAACACCAACAGTGTTAACATCATTAACTCATGGCAAAAGGCGTATAGTGGCTTAAAGGTTAAAGCAACGGTTTATAACCTGGACGGTAGCCAAAAGTTCAGCAAGGAAGTAACCGCCAATGTGGCCGGCGATGGCACCAGGCAATGCTTTGTTTTGCCAACTATTGCCAACTTAACCGATGTTTATTTTGTAAGATTGGAACTTAAGAATGCTGCCGGCAAAGTAGAAAGTATCAACTGGTATTGGCTATCTTCAAAAAAAGACGAGCTGAACTGGAAAAAATCGACATGGTATTATACGCCACAGTCGGCCTTTGCAGATTACAGCCCGCTCAGCAGCATGCCTAAAACTACTTTAAAAGTAACGCATACAGCAGGTAGTAACAAGGCCCGGCCTGCCTACCAGGTAACGATAAAGAACACGGGTAAAGCAGTCGCATTTTTTGTACACATACGGGCATTAAAAGAAAAAGGCGGAGATGACATACTACCGGTAATATTCGGGGACAATTATATCAGCCTTGCACCTGGCGAAAGCAGGACAATAAAATGCAGCTATGAAAGCAGGGATGCAGGGAGCGGTAAACCTTATTTTTTGGTGAATGGGTGGAATGTGGATGAGGTAAAATAGCCTGGTACATATTTGGTGGTTTAGTAACCCGCTGTTTATATTTGTTAATATTATGAAAAAAATCTATCCGGCTATCTTGCTGGCCGCTTTTCTGCTGCTCAGTATATCGTCATCAAAAAGCCTAACCGGCGTATTATCAAACGGAGAACAACCGCAGCTGGCTGTAGATGCCAAAGGAGTAATACGTGTCGTGTTCGGCAGGCAAGACCAGGTATTTTGTGCTACATCAGTTGACAAAGGCTTCACTTTTTCAGAACCGGTACTGGTAGCTACAATCCCGGGCATGCATTTAGGCATGTCGCGCGGACCGCAGCTCGCTAGTTCAGACGGTATATCGGTAATCACCGCGATGGACAAAACCGGCAATATTCATTGGTTCAGGCTTTATGGCAACTCCGGTAACTGGCAGCCTATGGGCATGGTCAATGATCTCGGCAAATCCGCACCTGAAGGTTTGATGGGGCTTGCTGCTGACCATAAAAATAATTTTTACGCCGTTTGGCTCGACACGAGGACAGGCGGCAGAAATCAAATCTATTTTTCTTCACTAACGGCCAGGGCCGGTAAATGGTCAAAAAATATATTGGCTTACCAATCTCCGGACGGGCACACCTGCGAATGCTGCAAACCCAACATCGCCGTAAAAAACGGTGAAGTTGTAATTATGTTCAGGAACTGGCTTAATGGTTCGAGGGATTTATACATAACCAAATCAATTAACGGCGGTAAAACTTTCGCTGCTGCCGAAAAGATGGGCCGTGATACCTGGAAACTGAACGGCTGTCCGATGGATGGCGGCAGCATTTCTATCGACAACAGCAATGCCATCGAAACTACCTGGCAGCGCAAGGGGATGGTCTATTTTGCCGAGCCCGGAAAGGCCGAAATATTCATTGCAAACGGCCGCAACCCGGGTATTGCAGGTACGGGCGCCGATCCATTGATATCCCTTCAGAATAATGATACTGTTAAGCTGGTATCTGTCAAAAATAAAAATGTTATCACCGTAGGAAACGGCGGCTATTTGAAATCGGCCCGGTTGCCTGGCGATAAAATCTTTTGCGTTTGGGAAGATAATAAGACCATCAGGTTTAGGAATTTTTAAAGTGTTATTTAATATCCCGCCGCTCAATTTTACATCATCTAAACAATTATTATAATCGCGTGTACAATTAATCGGTAACTTTGCCTTTGCATGAAAAAAGCTGCTGTATTAAGTATCACCGCATTTTATTTGCTGCTGACAACGGGAATGTTCGTCTGCATGGTGCATTGTACAGCTGCAAACTTTGCTTCCACGCCAGTCATGCCAATGGCTATGGGTCACCATGGCATGGCTTGCTGTAAACAAAGCAAAAAAGACTGCATCCAAAAGCATGGCAGTTATGTTATTAAAGAAAATATAAAGCCTGCAACCGAAGTACAATTCGGCCAGGTTGCTATACCGGCACCTCAGCTGCAATTGGCAAATTTTGTAACAGCGACACCTTTTGTCCGGGTTATTTTACCGCAGCAAACCAAGGCGCCTCCTGATAAATCGGGCAGAGCCATTATTATACAAAACCATTCCTTCCTTATTTGATGAGGCATAGTCCTCTTCTATCCCGGCAGGGGCAATTTCTGCCCGTTGCCTCAATTCACTATTTATTTTATTTGATGGCCCGCCATCTGTAATCATACATTTATGAAATACTTTCTTACAGTCGTTTTTTGCGGATTGATGTTCAGCGCATTCTCCCAAAAAATGAATATGAACGATACTGCAAAGCATCATCACATGATGATGACTGACACTGCCAAAAAGAAAAAAATGCCCGGAATGGATATGGGCGAAAAATCAATGGGTGGCATGGAGATGATGATGAGCAGTTCCCAATCCAAAAATCTGCCGATGGAGCGCAATGGCTCCGGCACCAGCTGGCTGCCGGACGCTTCGCCTATGTATGGCATAATGTTTCATCACAAGGAATGGATGTACATGCTGCACGGCAATATCGCATTCAGGTATACCAACCAGGACTTTGCCAATAAAGGCAGCCGTGGCGGGCACAAGGTTGATGCGCCCAACTGGTTTATGGGCATGGCGCAGCGTCCGGTAGGTAAAAACGGACTGATCAGCTTTAACCTGATGATGTCGCTCGATCCACTGACGGAACACGGACCTGGTTATCCGCTGCTGTTTCAAACCGGTGAAAGCTGGAATGGAGTCCCCCTTGTCGACCGCCAGCATCCGCACGACCTGTTTGCGGAACTTGCTGCTACATACACGTACGCCTTCTCAAAAAAGACCGACCTGAGCTTTTACCTGGGCTATCCCGGCGAGCCTGCCCTGGGGCCTGTTGCCTTTATGCACCGGCCGTCTGCCCTTGCCAACCCCGATGCCCCCCTGAGCCATCACTGGTCGGACGCCACGCATATTACATTTGGCGTGGCTACCGTTGGCTTCCGGTATGATCAATTTAAAATAGAAGGCTCGTTATTCACCGGCCGGGAACCTGACGAAAACCGTTACAATTTTGACAAACCGCGCTTTGATTCATGGAGTACAAGGCTTGATTATAATCCCTCGGAGAACTGGGCGCTGCAAGTGTCGCACGGCTTTATTAAAAGCCCCGAAGCACTTATGCCTGCAGAAGATGTACATCGTACCACTGCCTCAGCAACATACAGCCTGCCTTTCGGCAACAGTAAGACATTCAACGCCACTGCGGTTTGGGGCATGAACAAAACCGCAGGTCACGCCGCTGATAATTCAATTTTACTGGAGGGCGATATCCGCATCAAAAAGCTGGATGCCTACACCCGGTTTGAATTCGTACAGAAAACAACCGAAGAACTGAATTTAAACCCGCTTGCTTATGGCGACGACACGATTTTTCCTGTAAATGCTATCACCCTGGGTTTGAATTATGATTTATTGAAGGTTGGGCCACTAAACCTTGCAGCCGGTGGCCAGCTTACTTATTATGGCGTGACAAAAAAACTGACCAGTCTTTACGGCTCTGGTCCGATGGGTGGTGAAGTATTTTTAAGACTTTATCCGCGTTTATAATAAAGGATGTCTTAATTTTACTATACCGATTAATCAACTTAATAAAATAAGCTATATGAAAATTTTAAAAGCATTATGCCTTATATTGATAATGGCGCTTATAATTCCATCAGCCAGGGCCAGCCGCTTAGCCGGAAACCCCATAGACAAAATTGTGACCGCTTACCTGGATGTTAAGAATGCACTGGTAAATGGCGACGGTAATACTGCTTCGGCAAAGGCCAAAGATCTGGTTAATGCCCTGTCGGCCAATACGGCCGCCGAATTATCAGCTGATCAGCAAAAGACTTTTGCGAAATTTCGGGATAAATTATTATTCGATGCCCGGCATATCAGTTCGGTAAACATTGTAGATCACCAGCGGGAGCATTTCGAAAATTTATCAGCAAATATGTATGATGCCCTGAAAGCGTTAAAATTGAATACCACAACACTTTACGAGCAGTATTGCCCAATGAAAAAGGCTTATTGGCTGAGCGAGACCCAGCAAATTAAAAACCCTTACTTCGGCAGTCAAATGCTTACCTGCGGAAAGGTAACAGCAACGCTGGCGCCTGCAAAGTAAGTACTGGCTATTTATGCGTACCGCGCCGCATACCTGCGAACAGCGCTCATCGCGTAAAGTTCTTTTATTCCTGCGTGCTGGTCTTTCCAGCACGCTTTTTTATTTTTTATTTATGGTAATGATGCCAAAAATAGTTGGTGGTAATAGGGAAAAAAAGTGCTAAATAGCCTATGCAGATATAAGGGGAATCGGGCTCTGCAGCGGTGCAACCTGCCAGCAATAATATTTGCGAACGATACCATGGCC
>NZ_JAUMKC010000001.1 GCF_030519355.1 Mucilaginibacter sp. L3T2-6 | reverse complement strand
TGGACGAATGGATACGCAGACGGCTTAGGCTTATTCTGTGGAGACAATGGAAACGCAGATGGACGAGGCGAAATAAGCTAATCGCTGCTGGTTTAAGCGAGCAACGAGCAGTTGAATCTGCCTTTAATGACCGTGGGCCATGGTGGAACTCGGGAGCCAGTCATATGAATCAAGCCATTTCAAAGCGCTACTTACAGAAACTGGAACTTGTTAGTCTGCTTGACAGGTACTTAGATTACAAGAAATCAGTAACTATTGGAACCGCCGTATACGGAACCGTACGTACGGTGGTGTGAGAGAGCGGTGAAACGAATAAAAGTTTCGCCCTCTACTCGATTGAATAATTTATTGGAATAAAAAGGCTGTCCTGTTGATATAATGATTTGATTTTCATATATTTATATATCAAAACAAAGCAGTATGCGTTCTAAAAGACCTGTTTTTAAGCCCTATCAGCAACGCCAGTTGCTGGCCATTCCGCCAACGCTTGATGAATTAGTCCCGGCAGCACACCCGGCGCGGGTAGTGAACGATGTGATCGACAGGCTCGACCTGGAGCCATTGTTAAAAGCCTATCATATCCGCGGCAGTTCGAGCTATCACCCTCAGATGCTGTTAAAGGTACTGGTATATGGCTATGTGACCAACACTTACTCCAGCCGAAAGCTGGCCGCAGCCTGCCGGGAAAGCGTTTACTTGATGTGGCTGAGTTCGATGAGCTATCCTGATCACAACACGATCAACCGTTTCCGGGGCGTGCGTTTGAAACATGCGCTGCGCGATGTGTTCGAAGATGTTGTAAAACTGCTGGCAGAAGAAGGCCTGATCAGTATTGAAGAAGTGAACACGGACGGAACAAAGATAGAGGCGAATGCCAACCGGTATACCTTTGTCTGGAAGAAAGCTATTCAGACCAACAAGGAAAAGATGAAAAAGCAGCTTTCTGAGATATGGGACTATGCCCAAAGCGTAGCAAAGGAAGAGGACAGGCTGCCTGATCCGCCTGACTTTACCCTCATTGACAGCGAAAAGGTCAATGCCACAGTAGATAAACTCAATGAGAAGCTTTCCTCCCGTGAGGATGTTTCCAGGCAGGTCAAAAGCAAACTGCGGTATATCAGCAAGCATTACCCACAGGCCATTGCCCGCTATGAGCAGCAGGAAGCCCTGCTCGGTGAACGTAACAGCTATTCCAAGACTGATACGGATGCCACTTTTATGCGCATGAAGGAAGACCATATGCGTAACGGGCAACTTAAACCGGGGTATAATGTTCAGATATCTACCTCCAACCAGTTTATCGTCAATTACACTATTCATTCCAACACTACCGACACCAATACATTAGGAGCTCATTTAGCGCAACATGAAGCCAGCTTTGGCAAAGCACCACAGGCACTTACCGCAGATGCCGGATACGGCTCAGAAGAGAACTATACCCTGCTTGAACAAAAAGGCGTCACCGCCTTTGTCAAATACGGAATGTTCGATAAAGAGCAGAATGAAAATCACAACCGCAAGCACCCCTTTTCCGCAGATAAGCTTTTCTATAACCGCGAACAAGACTGTTACATCTGCCCGATGGGACAGCAGATGTATTATATCGGTAATGGCAAAAGGAAAACCACTACCGGATTCGTGCAAGTCAGCCGCCGTTATCAGGCGCGGAATTGTGAGGGCTGCCCGCTTAATGGTGTATGTCATAAGTCTAAGGGCAACCGGATCATAGAGGTCAACGAAAACCTGAACCGCCTTAAACTAAAAGCGCACAGCTTGTTAAACAGCGAGGAAGGCATTGAAAGGCGAAAGAAGCGCTGCTTTGACGTGGAACCCACTTTCGGCAATATCAAACATAATCATGGCTTTAAAAGGTTCCTTCTGCGTGGCAAAGAAAAAGTTGAAATTGAATGGGGTTTGATCGCGATTGCTCAAAATCTGAGAAAAAAGGCTGCCTGAAAGCCTTTTTACCCCCTTTAACCCCGACCCTTCGGGTAAATCCAGTCTGAAAACAGAGCTCCTAAAACGATAACTCGCCCAAACAAGAAAATATCCCTAAAATGAAAAAGACCGCATCACTTTATTTGTGATACGGCCTCGTTTTTTTTGCAACAGATTGAGTTAATATCGTTGTTCGCACATCCTGCATTCGCGCCTCATCCTGCCAGCTCAATGGAGGAGGTTCATGATGCCGCGACGAGGTGAGACATTTCTATTGAAACTATTGAAGCACTGACATCATGACACAACGATATTATGTCATTGTTAATAATAAAAACACTACGGTGATATTAAGTGACAATTGAACAGTTATGCTGTCAATTTTTAACTTTTCGCCTGCTTGGCACAATTGATGATGCTCAAGAGCGAAAACTTAAATTATAATTTAATAAAGTATAACTATGTCATTAAACATTAAACCTATCGGAGACAGGGTGGTAGTAGAAGCCGCTGCCGCCGAAGAAAAAACTGCTTCGGGAATCATAATCCCGGATACTGCAAAAGAAAAACCACAGCGCGGAACTGTTGTAGCTGTTGGTGCGGGTAAAACAGACGAGCCTTTGACTGTAAAAGTTGGTGACCAGGTTTTATACGGAAAATACGCCGGTACCGAAATTACTTACGAAGGCAAGGAATATTTAATTATGCGCGAAAGCGATATTTACGCGGTACTGTAATTGTTATAAAGTTGCAATGTAGAAAGGTTGTAAAGTTGCCTTTCGACATTGAATATCCGAACATTAAAACTTTACAACACTCAAACATTCAAACAAAAAAACAATGTCAAAACAAGTAAAATATAATGTAGAAGCACGCGATGCCCTGAAAAGAGGCGTTGACGTATTAGCTAATGCTGTTAAGGTAACATTGGGTCCTAAAGGCCGTAACGTAATTATCGACAAGAAATTCGGTTCGCCGGCCATCACTAAAGACGGTGTTACAGTTGCTAAAGAAATTGAACTGAAGGACGCTCTTGAAAACATGGGCGCACAAATGGTTAAAGAAGTAGCATCAAAAACTGCTGACATTGCAGGTGACGGTACCACTACTGCTACCGTACTGGCCCAGGCCATTGTAACTGCTGGTATTAAAAACGTTGCCGCCGGTGCAAATCCAATGGATTTGAAGCGCGGTATCGACAAAGCTGTTGCAGTTGTTGTTGAGGATTTGAAAAAACAATCTCAGGCCGTAGGTGACGATAACAACAAAATTCAACAAGTTGCTTCTATATCTGCCAACAACGACGAAGTTATCGGTGCGTTGATTGCTGAAGCTATGGGTAAAGTTGGTAAAGACGGTGTTATAACCGTTGAAGAGGCAAAAGGTACTGAAACCGAAGTTAAAACTGTAGAAGGTATGCAGTTTGACCGTGGTTATCTTTCGGCTTACTTTGTTACTAACACTGATAAGATGGAAGCTGAAATCGAAAATCCTTATATCCTGATCTACGACAAAAAGATCTCCTCGATGAAGGAATTGCTTCCTATCCTTGAAAAACAGGTACAAACCGGTAAGCCATTGTTAATTATTGCTGAAGATCTTGACGGCGAAGCGCTTTCAACTTTGGTAGTTAACAAAATTCGCGGTTCGCTGCGCGTAGCTGCGGTTAAGGCGCCTGGCTTCGGCGACCGTCGTAAAGCTATGCTGGAGGATATCGCTATTCTTACCGGCGGTACAGTAATCTCTGAAGAAAGAGGCTTTAAATTGGAAAATGCTGATCTTAGCTATTTGGGTACAGCAGAGAAAGTTATCGTTGATAAAGATAATACTACCATCATTAACGGCAGCGGCAATGCAGAAGAAATTAAAGGCCGCGTAAACCAAATAAAAGCCCAGATTGAAACCACAACTTCCGACTACGATAAAGAAAAACTACAGGAGCGTTTAGCCAAATTATCAGGCGGTGTTGCTGTGCTTTACGTAGGCGCTGCTACCGAAGTTGAAATGAAAGAAAAGAAAGACCGTGTTGACGACGCTTTACACGCAACCCGTGCCGCTGTTGAAGAAGGCATAGTTGCAGGTGGTGGAGTTGCTTTCATCCGCGCTGTTGAAGCTCTTGCAAATGTTAAAGGTGCAAACGAGGACGAAAATACCGGTATACAGATTATCCGCCGTGCTATTGAAGAACCACTTCGCCAGATCTGCGAAAACGCTGGTATCGAAGGTTCAATTGTAGTTCAGAAAGTTAAAGAAGGTACTGCTGACTACGGTTACAATGCCCGTTCTGATAAATACGAAAACCTGATTGGCGCCGGTGTCATCGACCCAACCAAGGTAGGCCGCGTTGCATTGGAAAATGCAGCTTCAATCGCTTCGATGTTATTGACTACCGAGTGCGTATTGGCTGATGATCCTGAAGAAGCACCTGCAGGCCCTCCGATGGGCGGCGGCGGCATGGGCGGCATGATGTAAGCCCATTAGTCTAAAGTCGTGAGTCAATAGTCTTAAATCAGGAGTTTTTGGCTCAAGACTAAGGACTTTAGACTCAAGACTTATTAAAAGAAAACCCTGTCTGAAATAACAGACAGGGTTTTCTTTTGTGTACATAACTACTACCGTCATCACAACGTAAACGGACTGTCATGTATTAATCAAATGATTGATTAATCGATATCAGCGTCACAGAAACCTGTATTTTTGTATGCCTGATCAAAAAAAGCCGCTTAGGCACAGCTTTTGAATAGAAATGAGTACCATGAAAAATATTACAGAAACAGCAAAACACATACAAAGCCAGATAATTGACTGGGTGTTGTTTAAAGGCCCCGAACTTTTTATTACCATTTACGGTAAATAATAATTCATTATTTTCGCACTCGCTATGCATGCGAGGCTACAAAACTATTACAACCTGGTTTACGATTGGCTCCTGATAAACGGAACCAGGCTCATCGGCGGATTTATCGTCCTGATAATCGGTCTTAAAACCATCAAATTCATACGATTGCGGCTACGGGCGCGAATGGACAGGCGCCAGGTGCACTCTGCCCTTCAGCCATTTTTTTTAAGCCTCTCTATAACCTCGCTTTATATATTGCTGGTTATTACCATAACCACTATTGTAGGCATCCCGTTGGCCACATTTACTACCATCATTGGTGGTTTTGGTGTTGCACTGGGCCTGGCCTTGTCAGGAACGTTTCAAAACTTTGCAGGCGGCGTCCTGATCTTATTACTCAAGCCATTTGAACTTAATGACAGTATTGTAGCACAAGGCCAGGAAGGCAAAGTAACGTCTATCCAGATATTTTATACCGTTTTACTTACTATCGACAACCGGACCATCATTATCCCCAACGGCAAATTATTCAACGAAGTTATTGTTAACGTAAGCCGGGAAAACCGCCGCCGCCTTGATTTTGAATTCAGACTGGGTTATAGTGCCGATATTGAAAAAGCTAAAACAATTGTAAGCAATATCGTTGCAAACACTAAAACAATCCTGGTCGATTTTCCTGTAAGAATTGGCATAGTAAGCCTTGATGTTGACAATATCCGCTTCACCGTGAATGTGTGGGTAAAACCTGATGACTATTTGTCAACTAAAATTGATCTGATGGAAAATATTATAAAGCAGTTAGGCGCAGCAGGAATAAGCTTTCCGAAACCAGGATGGGATAGAGCGTAATTTACAAATTACGATCGACGTACGATTAAAAAACAGTGAACCGTCATCCGCAAATTAAATTTTCTGCCTTGCCTTTAGCTCCAGGTATCGGTTAACCGTATTTACAGTTAAGTTCTGCGGAGTTGTCAGGATAGACTGTATATTATATTTTGCCAGTTCCTTTACAATAAGTTTTTTATCATAAACCAACTTTTCTGCGATAGTTTTAATATAGATGCCTTCCACATCAGAAGCCGGCTCCTCGGTTAGTCTTTTCAGTTCGGTGTTTTCGAAAAATACAACCAGCAGTAAATGAAACCTGGCGATGCGCTTTAAATATGGAAGTTGCCGTTCTAACGCATACATACTCTCGAAGTTGGTAAAGAATACTACCAGGCTGCGTTGCTTAATAACATTGCGGATGGTGGCATACAATAACTCCATATTCGTTTCCAGGTACCGCGTTTTTTCCTTATACAATACTTCAAGTATCTTGTTGATTTGAGTTGGGCGCTTATCAGCAGGAACCACTGCGCCAATTTTTTCGGCAACCGTAATCAAGCCTGCTTTGTCTTCTTTCAATAAGGCTACGTTTGATAATACCAGGCTGGCATTGATGGCATAATCCAGTAAACTTAAACCCTCAAAAGGCATTTTCATCGCCCGCGACTTATCTATTACACAGTAAACCTGCTGCGATTTTTCGTCTACGTAAGCATTGGTCATCAACGCCCCGCGACGGGCCGTAGCTTTCCAGTTAATAGTGCGGTAGTCGTCGCCCTGCACATAGTTTTTCACCTGTTCAAACTCAAGACTGTGGCCGAGCCGCCGTATTTTTTTTATACCGAGCTCGCTCAGGTTATTTGATATAGCCATCAACTCATATTTGCGCATCTGAAGAAATGACGGATACACCGGAAGCACTTCTCCCTGGCTGAAATTATATCGCCGCCTGATCAACCCTAGTGAAGTGGACACAAATACGCGTATGTAGCCAAATTCATACTCGCCGCGACGCGTAGGCCGTAAACTATAGCTGATCAGTTTCCGCTGCTGTGGCTTTAGAGACGTCGTAAACCAGATATCTCTTTTTTGGAACTGAACCGGTATTTCGTCTATAATGCCGATATTGATAGAAAATGGATACCAGTTCTCGGCATAAATTCCCAATTCATTTTCGTCGCTGTTACTCAATCGCTCGGGGGCGTGCCGCTTGGCAAATACCCCCTTCTGCGTCCGGTAAAGCATAATTAAATCAGCAAAAAAAAGCAGGCTCAGTGTCGCAAACGTCAGTTCGGGCACAATTTGCAACCACGGAAAAAAGAATGCCAGCAAAAACAGTACGACACAGCAACCCAACCCGGCAAAAAGGCGGCTGGTTAAAAATAAATCGCTGTAAAATAACCGGAATACTTTTTTCACTTGTTATTATTTAAAGCGGACAGAGAGCGGAGAAATGCAAGTGGTTAAAACCGTCGTCCCCGGTTTGCTCTCCCCTCTCTCCTACCCAATGACCACTACCTCGGCACCTCAACCTTTTTAATGATCTGGCCAATTACATCATCCGGCGAAACGCCCTCCATTTCTTTGTCGGGTGTAAGCATAATCCGGTGCCGTAATACCGGGGCTACTACGTAATTAATATCGTCAGGCGTTACAAAATCACGTCCCTTAATTGCGGCGACTGCCTTAGCCGCATTGATAATCGCCAGCGACGCCCGGGGCGAGCCGCCCAGGTACAACGATTTATTATTCCGGCTTTCGTGTATTATTTGCGCAGCGTAAACCATCAGTTTTTCTTCAACGTGTAAGCCCCGCACAACCGACCGTAATAAAACAATGTCACTTGCAGATAATACCGGCTTAATACGGCTCAATTGATCGGTTGTTTTCTGCTGATGCTGCTGGTTAAGTATTGCAATTTCCTCATCAAGCGTTGGATATTTAACCTCTATCTTAAATAAAAATCTGTCGAGTTGTGCTTCTGGCAAACGATATGTTCCTTCGTGTTCAACCGGATTTTGCGTGGCCAGTACAATAAACGGCTCGTCCATTTTATAAACCTGGCCATCCATGGTCAGTTGCCGTTCCTCCATTACCTCGAACAAAGCCGACTGCGTTTTCGCCGGAGCCCGGTTGATCTCATCGATTAAGATAATATTACCGAAAACCGGACCAGCCTTAAACTCAAACTCGGTGGTTTTTGGATTAAAAACTGAGGTCCCCAATATATCAGACGGCATCAAATCGGGGGTAAATTGTATCCTGGAGTATTTAGCGTCAATTGACCTGGCTATGAGCTTTGCTGTAAGGGTCTTAGCCACACCCGGTACTCCTTCAATCAATATATGGCCTTCTGCAAGAATCCCCGCTATCAATAAATCAATACTTTCCTGCTGGCCAACAATAATAGTGAAAAGTGTTGCCTTTATCTGCTCAACCGCGGCGGTTAGCCTGCTAAGGTCAGTTCTTTGTTCAAATATTTCATCTTCCATAATTACCTGGCTTGATTATAAAATTGTTCTATCTGTTTGTTTAATTCTATTAGTTCCTGGTCGCTCGCGCGGTACTGCACGTTCAGGTAGTTTATAAATCGCACAAAATCTCTTGCAAATGAGGGTTCGAGGTTAAACTTGTTAATGATTTTTTCGGTAAAGTCATTATCAAGCTTGTTGGTTTTTACCTGGTGTTCGTCGCGCAGCCACGTTAAAAAGTATAGTATTTTCTTTTGGGCAATATTGGCACTGTTACGTTTTTCATAATACAGTCCTCCTACTACGTTCACAAACTCGAGTGAGGAGTTTTTTAGCGGCTCTATCACCGGGATAATGCGCTGGCGGCGTTTGATCTCGTAAAGTACAAATAGCAGCAAGCTGAACAAAGTAATATAATATGCCCATTGCAATACGGGGTTTGACAGGAACACCCGCATAGGCGAATCTTCCCCCACATCGCCCTGGGTGTAATATTCGTCAACCGCGAGTTTTTCGGGATTCTTCAGAAATGATAAGGCCGTTTCCACATATGTACGGCCGCTGGCAGTGAGCAAGCTGTAATTGCTGAAAAACCTCGGGTTAGCACACAGGTACAGGTTCCCGCTGCCGTAAGTATACTTTATAAAATTCGCCTTTTTTTCCTGGTTCTGACTTATCACAACAGCGTGGGTTGTGTCGAATTTCGAAAAATAGGTGTCTGCTATATTTTTATCGATGCTTATAGGCTTTTTAGGGTTAAGGGCAGGGCTGCAAAAATCGACGCCGGTAAATGTGCTGAACATACTGGTATGGGGTTCCGTTGTAACGGAGAGTTTTTTCTGAAATACATTACCAAAGTCTGCCGCCGCTATGAACACGTCGTTACCTTTTTTTACATAATCGATCAGATGACTATACTCGGTTTTTGATGGTTCAATATCACGGCAGATGATCAGATAAGCAGAGTTTGCGAGGGAGTCATCAACGACTACGTTATAGATAGGCCGCCGGTACCGGGTGATAGCAGCACCCGGGAAAATATCTTTCAGCCGGTCATTCAAAATATAAGTACCAAACGGTATCTTATCTTTGCTGCTTAAGGTTTCTGCCCAGTCCACCGCTTTTGGGCGGTTAAATTGCGCCACAATGTAAATGATCAAAATTACACCTCCGGCTATTAAATATGTTTTCAGGCTTTTCATGACAATTGCTTTTTGAAGTTTTGAAAAAGCAGGTCGATATCTGCAAAAGCCTGTTGATTTATCGGAAAATTTCCGTACCACACATATTCAAATCTGTTGGTAAGCAAGCTGAAGGCACGTCGCTGTTCGCCATTTTTTAGCTCGTATAAATATGCAGTGTTAGTTTTATCTATTTCCCATTGTATCAGTTTTTTGTCGCTTAACTGTTTTAGGCACTTCAGGTACAATAGCCTTACAGCCAGCCGGTAGTTATGGTGAGTCAACGCTTTTTCAACTTCGGCATCAAAATCAATTCCATGAATATCCTCCAGCGACTCGCTGTATGGAACGGCAACTTTGGCTGCCTCGCCGCGCCATAGCCGTATCGGGTCAAGCCCGAGCGATTTAAATATTACATAAGCCAGGAACGCAACCGACCCGCCAATCAGCAAATACTCTAAAATCTTTCCTCCATACGGTATACCCCTAAATAATCTTGTTATATGGTCCCATACCCAGTCCCAAAAAATCTTCCAGAGGGTCGGCTTGCCGGTGCCGGGGCCATTATAATTGAAATCTTCGTCTGTGCTATATTTATTTATTGCCTTTTGATCAAAGTGTTTTATAACTATTTTTGAGCTGTCGGCAGTCGTTTTCAAAGAGACCTTCGTTTTCTGCGGCACGGCAAATACGTTGCTTATAAAAAGCAGCATTATTATCAACGTACAAAAAAATGCTGTTGGCCGATGCATAAAATCAATATTCTTCGGTTGGCAGATCAGATACTTCATCTATGTTCATCCCGAACTTCTCTATGCGGCTTAGCAGGCCAGTACCTTCTTTTTGCTCTTCAAGGTTAAGGTAGCAAACAGTGATCGCTATACCAGGTAATACATAAATCAACATCAATATGCTGCGCATGATACTGAAAAAAACGATAAGCGGTATTTGGATGCTTTTAAGTGATAAAAAACGTGTGCCCATTGCAATCACGCTAATTGGGTAGCCAGCCATTAAATTAGCAACATATACTATTATCCACATAATAAACAGGACGCCGAAAACCTGCCACCAATTTTCCTTTATTAACCTAAAGCTTTTATTAAAAGCGTAACCAAATGATGCATTTTCGATAACTATGATGGGAACAATAAGTACCAATATTGGAGACAGGTAGATACCGGGTATGAGGCAAAGCACCAGGCCAACAACAATCATGATAAAAACCATTACACTGCTCCCAAAGGCTCTGAAAAAGTAATATTTAAAGTAACCCCACACCTCGGCAAAAGTCGGCTTTACATTATTTTTTTGCAGGTAAACCGAGATATAGCACAAGGTAACCAGGTAAATACAGCTCTGCTCTAAAATAGCTACTAATGCGCTGATCATAACGCTAAAAAGATAGTTAAAGCGGCCTCCCTGTAAATTTTCGTAGCGCCCGCTATAAATATCCGACATTTTAAGGTAGGTGGACATAGTTGTTACGCAGCTCAGTACAATAAAAAAACCGCAAATAATAAGCAGCGATGCGAAAAGCGGCTTTAGATTCTCTCTTAAAAATACAAAGCTATCGTTTATTACCTGGCCAAAATCTCTTACACGTCTTAGTTCAATAGGCTGTCTCATTAATAATTGGGTTATTGCGATTTAATTTTCGGTTGAGGTTGGCAGGGTACAATATAACGTACCATATAATAAATACGAGCGACGATATTAATATCGCCAGGCTTTGCCAAACGGCCATTTCAGTATGCCGGGTAACAAAACCTTCAAAAAAAGCAGCGGTTAAAAATATTGGTATAATGCCAATGGCAATTTTCAGTCCGTCTTTGGCCCCGTTTCTTAGCGACACCATCCGGGTATGTGTTTTCGGAAAGAGAATACTGTTACCCAGTATCAGGCCTGCCCCGCCCGCTATAATTATCGCCGAAATCTCCAGCGTGCCGTGCAGCCAGATTACCATTATAGATTTAAAGCCAAGCCCTTTACTGAAAAAATAATATTGGAATGAGCCCATCATTACGCCATTAGCCATCAACTGGTAGATGCTTCCTACTGAAAGGAAAATTCCCATAACAAATATTATCAGCTCAACTTTAATATTGTTTAGCGCGATCATAACAAACATTAAAAAAGGGCCCTCCTGCTTATAAACGCCAAAAGGATCGCCTTTAGCTATATTTTCGTTGGTCATGTTCACATACCCGTCTCCCATTATCAGCCGCACAAAAGTGTTATCATATTTAGCGGATAAAGCGCCCATTAAACTAAATACAATAAAGAAAAGGAATGAATAAAGCAGCGGTCTTCGATGTTTATAAAATATCAAGGGCAGCTCGTATCGCCAGAAGTGGATAAACCGGTTAGATTTTTCCTTTTTGTTTTTATAGATTGACTGGTGAAAAGTTGCAGCAAGTCCATTCAGATATTTTGTGGTGTTTGATTGAGGATAAAATGTTTTAGCGTAGGCCAGGTCGTCGGTAATGGTTATAAATGATTCGGCAAGCTCATCCGGGGTTTTCGACTTTGAATCCTCATAGTCTTTCCACCGTTGCGTATTTTGTTTTATAAACAGGGCTTCTCGCATCAACTAAATTTTTGTTTAATGTAAATACAAATTTTTAAACTGCATTAATTTATCCATAACAAATTTATATTTGTTAGCAGATGGAAATAATTACCGTACATACCGCCCAGAATATCGACATCGATTATGAGATCGGCGGCCTTGGGGAGCGCATACTGGCTAAATTGATCGATTATGCCATATTCCTTCCCTTTTTGTTTATAACCATATTTTTAGCTCCCGTGCTGTCAAGTGAAGCTTTGGGCATTTACGGTATCGCGGTATACACTCTTTTTGTATTTTACGATCTGATATGCGAAGTTTTTTTCAACGGTCAAAGCCTGGGGAAGCGCATTATGAAGATTCGTGTTATCAGTCTCGACGGCGCCCGGCCAAGCTTCGGTCAATATCTGCTTCGCTGGTTGTTCAGGCTAATTGATTTTGCTGCTACTGGCGGACTTGGAGCGCTCGTCAGCGCAGCCATTACCGAAAACGGCCAACGCATCGGTGACCTGGTTGCCGGCACGGCGCTTATCCGGTCTGTTCCCCGCACGCAGAATAAAGATATGGTTTATGTTAAGGTAGATGATGGCTACGTGCCTGTTTTTAACCAGGTAAGCCAGTTGAGTGATAAAGATATTGCCCTGGTGCACGAGGTTATTACCACTTACTACAAAGCGGGGAACAGTGCCATCGTATATACGCTTGCCGAAAAGGTAAAAACAGTTTTAGGCATTGCCCCTCCCCCGCAAATGAACAGCCTTGTTTTTTTGCAGACGCTGATAAAGGATTACAGCTACTATGCAGCTCAGGCCGATAGCCTGTAATGGGTGTAAAACAGCCGCATTTTATAACAGTAGCTGCCGATTATCAGCAGGCCGACTACCATAAACAATGTTTTCTTAAGGATATTTCCTGAATTGTCCAGTTTGAAATAGCCGTCAGCAGCAATGTACATCGCGAGCAGGATTAGTGGGATGGCGGCCGGATATAAAGTTAGACTTTTATAAAAATCGCCTTGGATAAGCGCAATAACCGACCGCTGAAAGCCGCAGCCGGGGCAATCAATCCCTGTTAGATATTTAAACGGGCAGGGTATTAAATGGTTTTGCAGCCAGCTAATAAGAGTAAGCCGGCTGCAAAAAAGTAGGGTAGCATTTATGCTCAATAACATTTAAGACTGCGGCGGAGGGTTATTATTGCTGAATGGGTCCTGGTAGTTACTTGGCGGAAATGGATTAACCGGGTTATTCATGTTACGCGCTTCGGCAGCGGATGGCCCCAGATAGGGATAATTACCAAAGCCTAATATCGGCCAAAATATAAAGCCTAATAGCAACAGGCCAATGGTAAAGCCTTCGCTCTGCCCAAAACTTTTGCTTACCAGGTTAAGTGTCCAGATTACAAAAATGATGTTAACGCATGGTATAAAAAATAAGATTACCCACCAAAGCGGTTTGCCTACAATCTCCAGCATGACAATAATGTTGTAAATTGGAATTATGCATGCCCAACCTGGCTTACCGGCTTTTGAATAAACTTTCCATTGGCCGATTATAGTTATTACACTAACTATAATAATGGGGATAAGCATAGCTAAAATAATAGCCATGAATGCACCAAAGGAATCGACCGAACTCGAATCGGAATTGTAATCTTGCATTGTTTTAGGTTTTAAGTGAGTGTTATTTTTATGCAAAATATAAAAAAACCATAAAAAATAACCGTTTCTGATTTTTTTATTTGAAGCCTATACAAGCTTAATGTATTAAATTTGACACGTGCAAAAAGAGCAGATCTCCGTTTTTGATATTTTTAAAATAGGTATAGGCCCCTCCAGTTCGCATACGCTTGGTCCCTGGCGCGCTGCGCAGCAATTTGTACAGTCGCTTGGGCAAAAAGAAGCGCTGGAACAGACTGAACAGGTAAAGGTTTTATTGTACGGCTCCCTGGCCAAAACCGGCCACGGCCACGGTACAGACATCGCCATATTGCTTGGCCTTAGCGGCGACGATCCGGTAACTTTTGAAGTAGACCAGGTTGATCCTAAAACGGACATTATCAGAACCTCACACAAACTAAATCTTGGTAATAAAAAGGAGATCAGTTTTTATTTCGACGAAGACCTGCTGTTTTTATATAATGAAAGTTTGCCATTTCACCCTAATGCTGTAACATTCCAGGCGTTTTTAAGCACTGGTACTGCTGTTTCAGAAACGTATTATTCTATCGGCGGCGGCTTTGTAGTAAAAGAGGGCGCTGACGGTCCGCAAAAAACCGAAGTTGACCTGCCTTTCCCTATTGATACAGCGAATAACCTGTTACACTGGTGCATCAAAACCGGCCTCAAAATATCCGAGGTAGTGATGGAAAACGAATTGGCCTGGCGCAGCGAACAGGAAACCATTTCGGGCGTGTTAAATATTTTCAAAACGCTCAGGGAATGTATCTACCGTGGCTGCCACACTCAGGGCACGTTGCCTGGTGGATTAAATGTTGCCCGCCGGGCCGCCGCACTGAATAAGCGGCTGATAGGCAGCAATACTTATAGCAACTACGACGAGTGGATCACTGCCATCCGCAATACAGGTAATAGCTTTCAAAATATCCTGGACTGGGTAAGTTGCTTTGCGCTTGCCGTGAACGAGGAAAATGCTTCATTTGGTCGCGTAGTTACCGCACCAACCAACGGGGCGGCGGGCGTAGTGCCTGCTGTATTGCAGTATTATATTGTATTCTGCGATGGCTACCGCAATGAAAGTATTATCCGCTTCCTGCTAACCGCTTCCGAAATTGGCAGCATATTTAAAAAAGGCGCCACACTTTCGGCGGCAATGGGCGGTTGCCAGGCGGAAATTGGTGTATCATCGGCCATGGCCGCGGCAGGCCTAACCGAGTGCATGGGCGGAACACAACGCCAGGTTCTAATGGCCGCCGAAATTGCTATGGAGCATCACCTCGGTCTCACCTGCGACCCAATCGGCGGCCTGGTACAAGTACCCTGCATTGAGCGCAATACCATGGGCGCTATCAAGGCCATCACCGCATCGCAGCTGGCCCTGCAAACCAACCCCGACAATGCCAAGGTGAGCCTGGATGCTGTAGTAAAAACCATGTGGCAAACTGCACTGGATATGAATTCCAAATACAAAGAAACATCAGACGGCGGGTTAGCTATAAATATCCCGATAAGCTTGCCGGAGTGCTAAAAGTGTTCCCGCAGTCTTTTTAAAAGCGGCGTGTCTGTTTGAAGTTAGCTACCTGCGAGTCAAAGCGAAATCTTACCTGTTTACAAGGGGTAATATCTGCAATCTTAATGTTTGCTTTCTCCATTCTAAAATCATAGATTCGTTAGTACTATGACCAACCACCGCAGAACCTTCATTAAACAGGCAGCCGCCCTTGCCGGCGCTTTTTCTGTAAACAGCCTCTTTAACCAGGCCCACGCTGCTGACTGGGCTGCAGCATCAAAGAATGTTGACCATCTAACTGCTGCACAAGTTGCGGAGGATGAAGAATACTGGAGTGTTATTCAGCGATCATATTCCGTGAACCCCAATATTATTAATCTGAATAACGGCGGTGTCTCGCCGGCCCCTATTGTGGTACAGCAGGCCGTTGAGCGGTTTAATCAGTTAGCCAATGAAGGCCCTTCCTATTTTATGTGGCGCATACTCGATCAGGGCCGCGAACCATTGCGTGAGAAACTGGCTAACCTGGCGGGCGCCGATCCGGAAGAAATCGCCGTAAACAGGAACGCAACCGAAGCGCTCAACACTATTATATTAGGCCTTGATTTAAAAGCCGGAGATGAGGTGGTTGGCACTAAGCAGGACTATCCGCACATGATACAAGCTTACAAGCAACGGGCTATGCGCGAAGGTATTGTATACAAACAGATCAGCTTCGACTTTCCGATTGAGGATGATGCACAGATTGTAAAGGCATACGAGGAGGCTATCACCCCAAAGACCAAGCTGCTGCATGTTACCCACATGATCAACTGGGTAGGCCAAATAATGCCGGTTAAAAAAATAAGCGACATGGCTCACGCCAAAGGTATCGAGGTAATTTGCGATGGTGCGCATTCCTTCGGGCTGATGGATTTTAAAATACCGGATTTAGGCTGCGATTATTTTGGTACCAGTCTGCACAAGTTCCTCTCCGCCCCTATTGGCAGCGGTATGATGTGGATGAAAAAAGAAAAGATAGGAAAAGTGTGGCCACTGCCCAGCAGCGGCGAGCCGCACAGCAAGGATATCCGCAAGTTTGAAGAGTTGGGTACGCGCAGCTTTCCTATCGAGCAGGGTATCGGCGAGGCTATTAATTTTCACGAAGGTATCGGCCCTAAACGAAAAGAAGAGCGCATCAGGTTCCTGAAAAATTACTGGGCATCAAAAGTTCAGCAAATACCAAAGGTAAAACTGCATACATCATTAAATCCAAAATATTCCTGCGCTATCTGCGGAGTAAGTATCGACGGTATGACGCCAGGTCAGTTAGATTCCGCGTTGTTCGAAAAATACAAAATACATACAGTTGGTATAAACTGGGAAAACATCAGTTGCGTGCGTGTTACCCCTCATGTTTATACATCGCTGCACGATTTGGATAAGCTGGTAAAAGCCATTGGTGAGATAGCCTCGAAAAGCAAGACCTAATGAAGCCCCCCCGCCAAATGTAAAACAAGCGGTACCATTTTATATGGTGTCGGATATGGAAGCCTCGATGAGCTTTTATGTAGATGGATTAGGTTTTGAAGTAAAAAATACCTGGACGCCACGCGGTAAAATCGAATGGTGCTGGCTGGAGCGCGATGATGTTGCGATTATGCTGCAGGAGGCCCGGCTGGGTGAAGGCGATACTTTTCTTTCGGGTAATAAACCGGGTGCCGGTATCTCCATATGTTTTATGTGTGATGATTCAATCGCACTTTACCACCAGTTTAAAGACAGAGGAGTTAATGTAGAGGAACCCTTTGTTGGTAATGGATTATGGGATACAAAAGTAAACGCCCCTGATGGTTATGTGCTGCATTTTGAAAGTGTAACCGATGTGCCGGAAGAAACTAAATATTCCGACTGGCAAAAGAGCCGGTAAGTCTACTTTTATTGAAGTCTTTTTCTTACTTCCGGTACCAGCGCATCAACCCAAAGTTTATACATAGCACCAGACGGATGCAGCCCATCATCGGCCACTAATGTCAGGTCGGTAGCGGCTTTCTTTGAAATAGGGTTGATGTCAATATAATTTGGCACATGCGCTTTGGCGGCCTCTTGTTTGTTAATGGCGTTAAATTCGTCGATATCCGGTCCGATAACGCTATCCCTTCCACCTGCAAATGGCGTTACGCCCCAATCTGGTATCGACAACACAAACACTTTGCTGGTATCGCCCTTAGCAAAATCTATAGCTGTATGTAATAGCTGAGCAAATTTTGTCCTGTAATTTTCTTTGCTTCGATGCTGATACTGATCGTTAACACCAATCAGAAGTGTTACAAAATCATACTTCTTATTTTTAAAATCGCTCCGACTGATGGCGCTAATCAAATCGTCGGTAGTCCAGCCTGTGACGGCAATAATATCGGGATTTTCTACGTCCAACTTAAAGCTATTCAATAGTGTAGTAAGCTGGTACGGAAATGATTGTGACTGTGGCACCCTTTCGCCAATAGTATATGAATCACCAAGAGCAAGATAGGTAACAGGATCTGTCATGGGTTTTGTGGTGGTTATGGTATCGGCACTTTTCGGTGTAATCGGTGAATAATCCTTTTTAGTACAGGCTGATAAAGTGGTTAATGTAATCAGTATAAGTTGTATCGCTTTCATTCGATCATCTCCATATCAAACAATACGGAAATATGACGCTTTAAGATTTTTTTTACTTCATTTATGTCGACTTCACGGCCCAGTTCGCGTTGCATACTGGTAACATCCTTATCATCTATGCCGCATGGTACGATGTTCTTAAAATAATCCAGGTTGGTGTTCACATTAAAAGCCAGCCCGTGCATAGTCACCCAGCGACTGCAGCGCACGCCAAGTGCACAAATTTTGCGGGCTCTCTCATTATCCGCATCAAACCATACACCAGTATAACCCGGATACCGCCCTGCGGTAAGCCCGTAATCGGCAAGTGTCAGGATTACCGCCTCTTCTAGTGTACGAAGGTAAAGGTGGATATCTGTGAAAAAATTGTCCAGGTCAAGAATTGGATATGATACGATCTGGCCAGGCCCGTGATAAGTTATATCGCCGCCGCGGTTAATGGGATAGTAAACTGCCTGTTTATCTTTTAAACCCTGTTCATCCAAAAGCAAATGTTCCGGCTTACCGCTCTTGCCAAGAGTATAAACGTGTGGGTGCTCGCAAAATACCAGGAAGTTCGGCGTCTCTATCGAAACACAACTGTCATAAGCATGCCCGGTGTTAGCAGCAGCTTCAACTTGCATATTACGGAGTTCGATCTTTTGCTTCACCGTTTCCGAAAATATTGCTTCCTGCCTGTCCCAAGCTTCTTTGTAATCAATCAAACCCCAATCCTGGAAATAAACCTGTTTATTTTTCATCATATCAGCCTTTCACGTAACCAATCATATAGCCATCGTACTGAAGATACCCCGCCTCATATTTTATGTCGATATCATCCTTCAACAACCTTGCATTAACCCATCCGTGCCCTTCAAACTGGAATGGCTCCAATAGAATATTATCTGCAAACGATACTTCTTTCTGTCCATAACATTTATAAATCGCTTCCTTGGCACACCAGCACACATATAACTGCCTGATCTTATCTTTGTCGTTAATAAAAGCCAGTTCCTCATTACGCATAAATTTATGGGCTATCCGCTCAACTTTCTGCTTAACCTGTTCTATATCAATACCAACCGGCCTCCTGCCAATCATCACCGCAGCATAATCGAATGAATGGCTTAAGGAAATGTGGTAAGGAAGGTCAACCAGGTAAGGCTTACCATGCGAATCCACTTTACAATCTATATAATCTTCTGTCCGCAGCATTTTACGCAGCAGCACACGGGTGCCCAGCCAATGCAGGTTCCGTTTTCCAACCTTAAGGCTTTCATAATGTGCTTTTTCCTGCTCGTCCAGGCGTAATTGGCTTAACAGTTCATCTGCCTCCTCCTCAATTTTCCAGATTGCAAATTCTGTATCATCATCAACCTGTTGACAGTATGCTATAGCCATAATAGTAAAATTGCAAAAAAGCCTGACAAACTTATAGCAAATTACGTTAACTTGTGTTGACTTTTGGTAATTATGCAATATAAGAGTCAAGAGCCAGGAACCAGGAATCAAGACAAAGCTCTAAAATCTGCGATAGTGATAAAATTACACTGACAAATTCTATATGGTTTTATATCTTATCTATTGACTCCAGGCTTTGGGTTCCAATCCAATTATAAATTACTGCTTAACAAAATCATGCTGACTGAAAAACTCACACCCGGCCAGGTGGAACAATATAAACGCGATGGTTATATCATCATCAAAAATTTTTGTCCTGCCGAAGAGACAGAAAAGTTATATAAAGCCGCATTGGACGATGATGTAATGCATAAAAATGCACTCGACCTAAACGACCAGACCGGCAAAAAAACGCGTCTGTCGCTATGGTTTACGCCTGGAAACGATGTTTTTGGTTACCTTACCCGTAGCGAAAAGATGATAAGCATTGTGCAGCAATTGCTTGGCAATGCGGCGCCGGTATGTCATTTCCATTCCAAGCTTATGCAAAAAGAGCCGAAAGTAGGGGGCGCCTGGGAATGGCACCAGGACTACGGCTACTGGTACAAAAATCAGTTTATGTTTCCCGATGAGTTGATCAGCGTAATGGTAGCGCTGACCCAAGCCAATAAACGGAACGGCTGCCTGCAGGTAATAAAGGGCTCACACAAGTTGGGCAGAGTAAACCATGGCTTTGCGGGAGAGCAGGTCGGCGCAGATATGGTAATGGTGAACAACGCTCTAAAGACCATGGAACTGGTTTACGTTGAGTTGGAGCCAGGCGATGCTTTAGTGTTTCACAGCAACTTATTGCACCGTTCTGAAGCTAATTTGTCTGATAAACCACGCTGGTCAATCATCTCCTGTTATAATCTGCAATCAAACCCGGCTTATAACGAAACTTCTACCTCTTACTCAGTTCCGGTAGACGTGGTTCCTGACGAAGCGATAATGAATTGGCAGGCTGACTCTTTATCCAACGCCGACTTTCTAAAAAAAGAAAACGACCCGGCACTAAAGGATACGGGATGGGAGAAATAATGAGCGGATGACTGATTTGAATACACTATTCCACCAAAACAACTTCAACTTTTACAACTACTAAAACCAATACAACTATTATGAATATTGCTATGCTCGGTTCGGGATTTATTGCCCGGTTTTACGCGGATTCGTTAAAAGCGCAGCGCGCCAAGGATAACCTCGTAAGCGTTTACTCCCGGAATATTGAAAAAGCCAGGAAATTCGCCGATGATTATAACCTGTCGTTTTACAGCGACAATATGGAGGAAGTTTGCAGCCGTGAGGATGTGGACGCTGTGATCATCTCGCTGCCGAATAACCTGCACAAAGCCGCTGTTGCCGCTTGTGCCAAAGCAAAAAAGCACGTACTCTGCACCAAGCCCCTCGGTCGCAATGCAGCAGAAGCGAAACGCATGCTCGACCTGGTTGAGGGCGCAGGCATAATGGGCGGTTACCTGGAAGACTTATGTTATACGCCAAAATATTTAAAATCTCTTAAATCAGTAAAGGATGGCAGCATTGGCAAGGTGCTGTTGGCTAAATCGCGTGAGGCACACCCCGGCCCGCATAGCGACTGGTTTTGGGATCACGAGCAATCCGGCGGCGGCGCCATTGTAGATTTAGGCTGCCATTGTATCGAGATTGCCAGGGGATTTATCGGTAAGGATGTCCGTCCGGTTGAGGTAATGTGCTGGGCAGCTACGCAGGTGCATCCCATTAAGGCCGAGGACAACGCCATCGGTTTGGTAAAATACGCTAATGGCGCTCTTGGCCAGTTCGAGGTTAGCTGGTGTTTTAGGGGTGGCATGGACTTGCGCGATGAGGTGATGGGAACCGAAGGCACTATCTGGCTCAATAACTTTTTACGTACCGGTTTCGAAATGTTCAGCACCGGCAAAGGCGGCTACATTGCCGAGAAAGCCGAAAGCAGCAGTGGCTGGTTGTTCCCTGTCGGCGATGAGGTGCATGAGCTGGGTTACACCAACATGTTTACCGATATGTTCAACTGTATCGAGAATAAATCTGAGCCAATGGAAACCTTTTATGACGGCTACATTGTGAACGCAATTATTGATGCGGCTTATCAATCGTCTAAAAGCGGCAAATGGGAGCCTGTTCAGATTGATGACTGGCGCGGCAGCAATGATGCAGACAGCGGCCCGGCAACCACATCATACGATGATACTTATTACCTGATAAAGAAGGAAATTTTGCATTCAGGCGAGTATAAACTGATATTAAAACATAAAGTGACCGGTGAGGTGGTAGTAAGGGATATCAAGGAATAATGTGTTGGCATTAACTATTTGAGACTCTTAAGGTTTTGAAACCGCAGGAGCCTCTTTCAGTTTCTCAAAAATAAAATTGGCTGTCGTGCAACGTTTGCACCTGGCGACACATCTTATTGATGAATACTTAACCAGTACATTATGAAAAGAATAGTTTATACAATTGTTGCGGCAATGTTGGTAGCGGCAACTTCTATTAAAGCCTCTGCGCAATCGGATGAGTCACGCTCTGTTTCGGGATTTAATGGCATTGGCTCGGGTGGCCCATTTGACGTGCATGTAAAGATCGATGGTACTGAAAGCCTTAAAATAAAGGCAAGCCAGGAAGCTATCAAAGAAATTGACACGTATGTAAAAGATGGTAAGCTGCAAATAAAATTCAAACATCACGACCGTTGGAATGACCACGATTTCGGCCGTATCGATATTTACATTACTGCAAAATCATTATCATCATTAGCCAATGCCGGCTCGGGTTCCATTAAAGTTGATGGTTCAATAACCGGCGATGCTACGGTGGCGCTAAGTGGTTCAGGAAACATATCAACCTCTGTAAAGGCCAGTAGGTTTCATGTAGCCATCAGTGGCTCCGGCTCAGTTGATCTTAGCGGCACTGCCAATGAAACTAAAGTTTCGATTGCTGGTTCAGGCGATATGAATGGTAAACGGTTTAAAACCGCCACTGCCAATGTTTCTATCGCCGGCTCGGGCAATGCGCACTTTGGTGCAGATAAAACCGTTTCAGCAACTATCGTAGGCTCAGGCAACGTTTACTATTCAGGCAGTGCAACTGTCGAAAACACCCGCACTGTTGGTTCAGGCCGGGTAACCAGGGAATAACCAATCAAAAGCCCTATCAAAAGCACTTTAATAACTTATACCATAAATTTTCAAGACCGCTGTAATGGCGGTCTTTTCGCGTTAATTATACCGGTGATATGGGCAATTGTATCTGCAGGAAATACCCCGGCCTTCAAACAGCTTTCACAAACCTTGCGAGGGCGCAGACTACCCTTTTTAATGGACGATAAGATCAGCCCTACTGCAGCAACAGTTTCAAATTCACGCCAAAATTGGTAAATGCCGTATTAAACGTCTGCGAGGTATAAGGCCGCGTGATATTTGAATCGTAAAAGATATTCAGGTTAAAGCGCTGGTTAATGACGTAATCGATAGAGGGCCGCACAGTTATGTTCTGTGCGCCGGATGATACTTCGGCAGCCTGCACATCGGCGCGGTATATCAGCGTTTTGTTGTCCTGTAGCGAGAAATCTATCTTAAAGTTTACGTCGTTATCCTGTTTGCCGCTCATCAAACCAAAAGGGAATCTGAAATTCTTGGCGTGATAACCCCAGCCAAATACAAATATATTTTCGTTCTGCTGCGCAAGTTGGCTATTAAGCAGGCTTAAACTTAAGGCCCTGCTCTTACGGTACTCTATATTCGCAGTCATGTTGTTTTTAAACCTCGCGGACATACCGATCAGCGGCACGAACTGTTCAAAAATGGTTACCTGCGAGAACTGGTAATAAGGCAGAAAATCGCCGTTTGCGTCCCGTGAGCTGACAGCGCCATTGGCCGCCTGGTATTGCAAGAGTGTACTGAAACCGGCAACGCTGTAGCTTGAGCGATAACCGTGTGATACATCAAACGAATCGAACAAATCCATAAAGAATGGCACATGACTTAAGCCATTATAAGTTATCTGCCAGTTGGGAATTGGTATCCTGGGGAATTGACCCAAACTTACCTTGCTGGCATCCTTGCCACTATATGCAGCCATAAAAGCCGGTACCAGCACGTTCTGCGAATTGGCGCTGTAGCCATCCGTAAAGCCGTTGGTGGCAGGCGCCGTCGAATTAGGGTTTTGGGCGCCCAGGCGCTGCGATATAACCGCACGGTTATCCAGAAACTTCTGATAGGTTGGCGAGCTGTTATCAATGCCTTTAGGTTTGGCAAATGCGGTCCCTATGGTTAAAATAGATATGGTATAATCGCCGGAAGTTACCGGGTTCAAACTTTGAATATTATTTGTACCATCCAGCGATTTAAAGTTAGTCTGATAAGTATGATCCTGCGTTTTTGATGCCTGTAGCTCAATGCGGAGGTATTTTACCGGCTCAAAAGTACCTTTCAAATTCAGGTTCTCGTTCAGTGTTTTTACATACAGTTGGTTTTGCAGCGTGTCTGTACTGATCCAGCCGTTAGCAATGGCCTTCTGGCGCAAGTCAGCCTGGCTGCCCAGCAGGAAACCTATGCCAGGCGCACCATAGTTTAAATCCTCACCCAGAAAATTGGATTGCGGCAAATACCCCGGAATGAACGTGCCCTCTGTACGCGTATAGGAACCGCTCAAGCTCCTGGTACTGGTTAACAAGCCAACCAGGAATTTTGTCAGCCCGTTTGAGTTATCCGGGCCACTCAATCTCTTTATGAACTTAAACTTATTATAAAACTGATCGAAGTTCAACGTTGGGTTCAATTGTATGGTACGCGCGTTTTGTATACTGTTACCAACATCATATTGCGGGCTGTTCAGCGTAAAAAGGGGCGCGGTTTGCCATCTGAAATTAGTGCTATAGTTGGCTGTAAGCGATGTCCAGTCCATCCCCGGAATCTTGGCTACCGGCACCGTATATCTGAAGTTAATGGTATGATTATAATTTGTTGTACGGCCAAGGCGCTTCAGATTTTCCCACAGGGTATCCACTTTCATGCCGTAGGAGTCGCGGTTTGTTGGTTCATCAATTACAGCAAGATTGGTTGCATCTATATCCATGGCCAGAGATTTTGACAAATTCCAGCCAATGCCATAAACGCGTGTAACGGTAAATGTCTTATTGAACGTTGTAGGTATCGGAATAAAATTATTCGGATCGTTATTGCGCAACGTGTTTTCCGAATAAAAACGATCAAACGTTATACTAAAATTCAAACGGGACGGCAGTAAGCTAAAATTAATATCCCGGAATAATGCCAGCAGGTTATTTTTTATGATCTTGGCGAAGGGGTTATAATATTTCGGCTGGGTAGTATAGTTGTAATCTAACTGAAGCTTGTAAGTTTTCTCGAGGTCATTTTCGGTAGTAAAATCATGATGCTGATATTCCGAATAGGCATAGGTTGCATCAAAATTCGAAATATCGTAAACATGGTTCTTCGCCTTTGGATCTGTTTTGGCCACATGCACGTTGGTAAAACTGATGCTTTTACGCAGCGTGTAATCCTCTGCGGCATTTTTTATAGAGTCGCGCGTATGCTGGTCGGGCGCAGCGGCAATTACAGCCTTTAGCTTTAAATCGGGCGATGCCGGATCATATTCCGGTGTGCTTACCTGCTGCGATACATTCACGTAAGCCGGAATATGTACACCTGCTTTGTCAGGAAAAAATTTACCGAGTTCCACATTAGCAGCTACGTCATACACCTGGTTATCGTACAAGCTCCTGTCTGCCAGCCTTGAGTCAAGCGCGCCAAAACCCACAGAAGTTTTGCTGCCTGATACGGTTACGTCGGCAAAATCGGCAAGCTTTGCATTTACCCTGGCAGTTGCAGCCCATCCGCCGCTCTGATCAAAATTGGTCAAACGCAGCTCATCGAACCAAACAATGGCGCTTTTATCTAATCCGTCATCGTTGGTAGTGTTTGATGCTGATTTAAGCGGATTACGTACACCCAACATTACAGCAGTCAACCGGCTAAGGTCTGGCTGACCAACAATGGTAATTTTATTTACACCATCGCTCATGGTGAACGGCAAAGTAAGCGGCCATGGCTTACCCTGGTATTTTGCATTGTTACGCGCCAGCTTAGCGTTGGTTAACAACGAAAGCTGCAGGTTTAGCTGGTTAGCATCAGGCCAAACCGAATTTGGCGCTGCCGACCCCGGCTGAGTAACTTTCAGCGGTATCTCGTATTCATAATAGTTATCTACATAATCAACGCCAAGACGGATAAATGCGCTGACTTCGTTGTCTCTAAGCTGAGCGCCTTCAGCATGTATGAACATCTGCAGATTTTTGTATTTCCGCAGATCATTATTAAACAAACGGAAGGCTGCACGCGAATAGCCATCCCGCAAATCGGTAACCTTTAATGATAACGATTGCTCATTCAACCGGGTATTCGCCTGTATATTGTTATAATCTATCTGGCGGGTTATTCCCGGGGGCACCACATAAGGTATTGAAGGCCGGTTACCGTTTTGTTCGATATTCACCGTCTCCACATCCAGCTGCGAATTATCCAGCGGAGGGTTCACAATTGACGGATCGGCTATAACATTATTCGGATTATTCTCGGTGTTAAATGCGCGCCATTCGCCGCGTACCAGCTGCATCGAAGCAAAACGCAATACCGCAGTATCCGCAAAGCCAGTCATAAACATACGCATATAGCGAATGGATTTAAAATCCTGTATATTGTTTACTGCCTGGTCATAACTGGTAATGGGGATTCTGAATTGATACCAGGTCACATCTGTCTCTTTTCCGTTAGCTAATTTCACATGAGATGTCACCTTATCGCTTACATATTTCTTTCCAATGGCTAAATCGCCGGGACGGATTGATACGTGGTACTGAAAGTACTCATCGTCCTGGTCCATATTGTTATCATGATTAACATCTTCACCATCTGGCAGCGACGTAGAAGCCGATGTTTGCAAACCAAGCAACGCCTGAGACTGCTCCGCCGTCGGTGAATTCCCATCGGTTCCGTTATAACGGCTATAACGTTTCAAAATACCTGCACCGGCATTATCCAAATCCGGCCCCTGGTAATATTGGTAATCATCAGAAGACGGGTCGGCGCTAAGCGCGGCAGCTGCCTGTGCATTCAGCTGACTTTTTGCAGCTTGCACAAAACCGCCAAACTTCTTTTGCTCATCGGCGTCAGCCATACCATCCAGACCTACATCCTGCAGCGCACGCGAAGCAGGGTTATTGTCGAATGCATTAACCACCGGCTGTAGCTTTGATACCCTCCCCCAATTGGTTTCCTCAACATTACTATAGTTACCATCAACAGGCAAACCATTTTCCAGGCTTTTACGTCCATCTTTCAATATATCTTCAGAAATATTTCCGAGGTTAAAATACAAGTCACCGCCTGAAGAGTTCGGCTTGTAGATAAACGGGTCGAGCATCCAGAATTCGATATACTGAACGTTCAGCGATTCGAAATCATTGGCATTTATCCCGCGCATAATCCCTCCCCATTTCTCTTGTGGATTCTGCATGGTACCATCAGCGTTCATACCGGTAGTGCGGTAGTTGTACGGGCCGCGCACCATGGGATAATAGGCCAGATCCAGCGTCGAGATGTTAAGCGGCTGGCCTGTCGGCGATTGCTTAAACGGATACACCTCGTTAATTAAAATCTGCCTTACGTAATGGTTCGAAAGCTCATTGCGGCTTACATTAACCTTCCCTGAATTAGTGTAAAATATCGGGTCAATGTTGTAAAATGCCAGCCGGGCCCTCCTGTAACCATAACTTATGTCATTAAAGTTCGCAGCCTCCGGAAAAAGCTGTGGCGTACCGGATATCTGCCATGCATTGGCACTTTTTACGTCGATTATCGATTGGCTGTTCTCAAAATCGTCCAGATAAGATGTTCCGCCTTTAGCGCCCGCAAAATTCAGTATCGACGGAGTACCGGGGAGCAATTTGGCAAATTCGCCGTTAAAGCTTATCGATGATGGCGCTTTGGTATGTATGAACGGCAGCTTATCCACCAGGCGCGTTAGAAACCGCGAGTTCGAGTTATAATTTACGTCGAAACCATAAATCGTGTTAGATATGGATTCCTCCCCTATAATCTCGTTTTGAGTAATAGGCTGCTCTGTAAGGTGCATCAGGGTTGCACCTAAAGCCAGGTTATCATTCACCTTGTAGTCGAACCGTGAGCCGAAAAGTGACTTTTGCTGAACACCGAAAAGCTCGTTATTCTCAACTTTTACAGTTATAGGTTGTCCTGAAGATAACAGGGCCGTATTTAATACACGAATACGACCGGCTCCATAGTCAATAGTGTAGTCTGTACCTTCAACCAATTTTAAAGTACCGGCGCTCACTACTACTGAGCCCTGCGGAATGTTGACCGCATTCAACTGGTATTCCGACCCGGCAGTGGCGGTATAGGTGCCTTTTATCAGGTACCTGTTCAGCTGCGGAAAAAATTGCTGCGCAATGGTTTTAGTAGAGTCATACAATTGCTGGTAAACATATCGTTTGGCCAGGTCTGCTTCCGCAGGCGTAAACTGCTTTGCCAAGTCAGAACCGAAGGGTTCCAGTTCCGGGAACATTATCCGCCCGTTTTGAGAGTCGATAGTAATTCCCTCCAGAAAATCAAAATAGCCATCCGGTTTTTTGTTTTGCTGCATGTCCAGGTTATCCAGGCCCGTAAGTTGCAGCCAAAGCCTGCTCTTTGTATTTTGGCCTTCCTCCATGGCTGTTTTTTCTATTCCGGATTTATCGTCTAACCGGGTTACTGTCAGCCTGAAATCCTTTGGGGCAACCTGGAATGAGTTTAGGGAATAGATATTTTTCATCATCAGTTTCCACGTAGGCAAGCTGGTCTTTAGTAGCTGATTTTTCAGCAATTTTACATACAGCACCTTCGGGTTGGTATTATCCACCGGTACATCACTCGAAAACTCACCCACCTGGTACTGCACGCCATTATATGTGTATTGGTAGGCCACAGCCAGCACCTCATCGTTATTCAACGGATAGTTAAGGGATATATAACCCAATTGCGGGTGCAGTGTAAACTCCTTTTCGGTCAGCTTGCGGGCGTAAGTTAGCTTTGCATAGTTGTCTGATGCGCCGGTAGTTTTAAAATAGGTACTGATAGTATTTTGCGGGTCATTAGTCAAACGTGTAGCGGCAGGCAGATTATCAAGAAGGTTATTTGACTGCTGCGGGAAACCTGGCCCTTTAAATCCGGCAGGCAAGCCTGAATAAGATGAGCCGCCATGAACCAGCGTTTTGTTATAAGGGTTGTTTTCGCCCAGATCTATCAGGGCAAGTACATCGCGCGAGTTGGTAGTGTTATTTGTGCGGTTGGTCGTCCAAACCTCAATCCTGGTGATATTTATGTTTGACGATATGATTGGAATATTGGCCAGCGCCTTATTGTATTGGTTACGGAAAAATTGCGACAGAAAGAAGTGCCTGTTCGCCTCATAGTCAGCCGGCGTAAATTTAAACTGTCCTTGCTGCGATCCGTTGGTAATGGTAATGGTTTTAGACTGCGAACGCTGCTGCGACATGATAGCCGTAACATCCAGCTTGCCGAATTTTAATTTTGTTTTCACCCCAAAAAGTGCCTGGCTGCCCGTTATCAATGTGGTGTTCAAGGGCATGCTGACTGTACCGGCTTCTATTTTTTGAATAATTTCATCAGGCCGTCCGGTATAATCCAGCTTTATCTGATTTTCAAACTGGAATTGAGCATCGGTATTATAATTAGTTGTAACCTTCAATTTATCGCCAATATTACCGGTAATATTCAGCTGTATTTTCTGATCGAAATTAAAGTTAAACTGCGTCCGCTGCCTGGTGTTGTACAGCGGGTTTTGATTTTTATTTATCTGCCCCGCAAGTATGGCCTCGGCCGATCCCTGGGGCCTAATGTCAATAGTATTGCCGCCGAATATCTGGTCGAAAGTTTGGCTTCTAACTTTTATTTGCGGGATAAAGCCCGGTTGCTGCGACTGATATGCGTAATTATCAGAAAGCTGCCTGAAATTGGAGCGGATGCTTTCCCTTTCGCGGTAATGCAGGTACTGATCAAACGACATATAAACCGGTGGCCTGTATAATAAATTGCCCACCCGTTCATACATGATATATTGGTTCGTTGCAGGGTCATATTCAAATGTCCGTACAAGGTTATAGGGGTCAAAATTAAATATACCTTCACGATAGCGGCTATTTTTAGACTCCTCTACCTTACCTGAAAGTTTACCTTTGGTAGTATCGGTATTCTGCTGCAGTTGCGTTGCCGGGGATTGCTGCGGGTTGGTTTGGAGCCTGTTAGTCTGTCCGGGCTGCTGGCCGGCTGGCACCGGTTGCTGCCCCGCGGGCGTTTGCTGTTGTTGGCCAAATGGTATTGGCTGACCGGGCGGGTTATTTGGCTTTGGCGGTGTTTGCTGGGCCAACAGACTACCGCCCCCGCAAAAAGCGAGGTTAATCAAAATAAACACAGCAATTTTGAGGGTATAATTTTTAATCAAGGCCCCGCTTTAAATAACACCTAATTTATAAACTTTTTAGCGCAGATTTTATTAGTTGCTCAACGGTTAGGTCGCTGTTATTTCTATTAACCTCATGGTCAATTACTTTTTCCGCTGCATTTCGCGCAAAACCCAGCATCACCAATGCTGCCAAAGCTTCTTCACGAACGGTTTTGTTTAACGGAACTGTGCTTAAGGTATCAGGTCCTTCTTTTTTCAGCTTATCCTGAAGCTCCAATATCACCCGTTGGGCTGATTTTGGGCCGATGCCTTTGATACGCTGTATCAACGCTACATTTCCGGAAATTATTGCATTCTGGATCTCTTCAGGCGTAATAGATGACAACATCATGCGGGCCGTATTCGGCCCTATACCGGATATTGATATCAGATGTAAAAAAAGGCGGCGTTCCCCCTCGTCGATAAAGCCATAAAGGGTGTGTGCATCTTCCTTAACATGCAGCCATGTGAAAAGCTTACAGCGTTCAACATCGCCGAGTTTTGAATAAGTATTGAGCGAAATATTAATATGATAGCCCACTCCCCCCGCATCAATTACCACAAAAGCAGCGCTTTTAAAGGTAAGTTTTCCATCAATATAAGCGTACATAATTTATCATTGGCAATAAAAAACACTTCCGAAAGGTAACAGGAATTTTATGGTTTCGGAAAAAAACTTATCCCCAATTTATCTGAATTGTTAGTTTTTTAGCCCGGCAGCCGTAAAAGTCAGTAAATTCAGAAGGAAGAAACAATCTTATAACTTGTCTTTCAAATCCTTCGAACTCCCTATTTTTTCTCTTCCCCTTTTTCCTGTGCATCAACCACGGCTATTGTTATCATATTCACAATCTCCCGAACGGAACTACCCAATTGTAAAACGTGAACCGGCTTCTTCAAGCCGAGCAGAATGGGGCCTACAGCTTCGGCACCGCCAATTTCCTGCAGCAATTTGTAAGCGATATTTCCAGACTCAAGGTTAGGAAAGATCAATGTATTAGCAGGCTTACCCTTTAATGTCGAGAAAGGAAAATTGTCGGCAAGCAAATCGGCGTTTAAGGCAAAGTTTGCCTGCATATCGCCATCTACTATCATATCCGGGTATTTTTCATGCAATATGCGTACGGCCTCAATGGTCTTTTCAGGAATAGGGCCGCGGTTTGCGCCAAAGTTCGAATAAGAAAGAATTGCAACCCTTGGATCAATATTAAACTTACGTACCGAGCGTTCAATCAGTACGGTAATGTCAACCATATCCTGCACCGATGGGTTAACGTTAACTGTAGTATCTCCAAAGAACACGGGTCCTTTTTTGGTGATCATCATATACATACCAGCAACCCTGCTAACCCCTTCCCCTGTGCCGATGATTTGTAAGGCGGGCTTTATGGTGGTTACATAATCTTTGGTCAGGCCGGAGATCAGGGCATCAGCCTCGCCAAACTGCACCATGCACGCCCCATAATAGTTACGGTCGTGCACCAGTTTTTTCGATTCGTAACGCGTCACACCCTTTCGTTGCCGTTTGGTATACAGGTATTCCGCGTATTCGTCCAGCCGCTCGCAATTTTCTGATGGGTCTATAATATGCACATCGCCCAGCTCAATGTCATTGTCCCGCATTATTTGCCTTATCTTGTTTACGTTACCCAGCAAAATAGGCGTGGCTATCTTCTCTTCTTTTACTATTTGGGCTGCCCTTAGTATTTTATATGTGTCTGCCTCTGCAAAAACTACACGTTTAGGATTTGATTTGGCCTTATTGGTAAGATTGCGCAGCAACTTGTCATTTATACCTATACGCGACCGCAGATCTTCAACGTAGCCCTCCCAATCGACTATAGCTTTTCGCGCTACACCCGACTCCATGGCCGCACGGGCAACCGCAGCTGAAACCTCCGTGATCAGGCGCGGGTCCATCGGTTTAGGGATAATGTACTCCTTACCAAACTTAAGCGTAGTGGTGTTGTAGGCCAGGTTGACTGATTCAGGTATCGGCATCTTGGCAACCTCAGCTATGGCATTTACAGCCGCAATTTTCATTTCCTCGTTGATAGCGGTCGCACGAACATCCAACGCACCACGGAAAATATAAGGGAAGCCCAAAACATTATTTACCTGGTTCGGAAAATCGGAGCGGCCCGTCGCCATCAATATATCTTTACGCGCAGAGGTAGCAATATCATAAGCGATCTCTGGCTGCGGGTTAGCCATAGCAAACACGATAGGGTTCTTTGCCATTGCCTTCAGCATATCCGGCGTAACCACATTCCCGGCCGATAAACCCACAAAAACGTCTGCCCCCCTCATTGCATCAGCCAGCGTGTTAATATCAGTACGATTGGTAGCAAATTCAAGCCTTATCTCATCCAGATCAGTCCTGTTTGGAGTAATAAGGCCGTTAATATCGAACATTACCATGTTCTCCCTTTTTACTCCAAGCGCCAGGTACATTTTTGAACAAGAGACAGCCGCCGCGCCTGCCCCATTAACTACCATCTTTATCTTATCGAGCTTCTTGCCCTGTATTTCGCAGGCATTTTTCAACGCCGCTCCCGAAATAATAGCTGTTCCATGCTGATCATCGTGCATCACCGGAATGTTCATTTCTGCCTTAAGCCTGCGCTCTATTTCGAAGCAGGTAGGGGCTGATATATCTTCCAGGTTGATACCACCGAACGTTGGCTCAAGCGCCTTCACAATATTCACAAACTCGTCAACCGTTTTGGCATTCACTTCCAGGTCGAAAACGTCGATATCGGCATAAATCTTAAACAAAAGGCCCTTTCCCTCCATAACAGGCTTGCTGGCTTCGGGGCCGATATTACCCAATCCTAATACGGCAGTGCCGTTGCTGATTACACCTACAAGGTTTCCTTTGGCTGTATATTTGTATACGTCGTCAACATTGTCGGCAATGCGCAGGCAGGGCTCGGCCACGCCGGGCGAATAAGCCATAGTTAAATCTCGCTGCGAATTGGTGGGCTTGGTAGGTACTACCTGTATTTTCCCTGGACGACCTTTTGAATGATAATTCAGCGCATCCTGGTTACGGGCGGGTTTGTTCATCTTCTCAGTTACTTGGGATGTCAAAAGTACGGATATTTTTGATTTCGGAAGCCGGATTTTCGATTTCGGCTGTTTTTGAGTTAAACGCAAAACGTTATTTTATTTTAAAATAAAAGCGGATCTGACTGAACAAATCCGCTTTTCAAATTCAAAATCTAAACTCCGAATTCAAAATCGCCTAACCCTTATTAATCTTTATCATCATTCCCGGCTGCAGGTTGTCTTTTTTAAGATTGTTCCACTCCTTTATCTTTTCGATATTGGCGTCGAATTTATTTGCAATACTGGTTAAGGTATCGCCGGTTTTCACCTTGTACGTTACGAAAGTGCTACGGGTGGCCTTAACAGCGGCAGGTTTTTCTTCGGGCATATCGGCAGATTCTTTTACCTTTAACGTTTGCCCGACCACAGCCTTGTTGGTGTGCAAGTGATTCCAAACCTTTATATCCTGTACTTCTATGCCATAAATGTCGGCTATTTCGCTTAATGTTTCGCCGCGCTTAACTTTGTGATAGGACGGCAACTCTCTCTCGCGCTTCGGCTCATGATAAGCAGCATAAGTCACGGGCGTTGTTGCCTGAGAAGTTGCCGGCGTGCTATTCAACACGTCGTACAATGCAGCGTATTGGGTTTTATCAACCTGAGGAATTATCATCCGGCGGGGTTTCGCGGCTGTGCCATTAACAATTTGCCTTTTGTATGACGGGTTTAAAATAGTAAGCGCGCCTAAATCAATCTTTAACGACTGAGAAACTGTAGTTAACGGCAGGTATTTGTTAACCAATAGCGTGTCGGTTTTTAGCGCAATATTGCAGGCTTCAGGCACAATATTGTGCTTGTTGTAGTAGTTCATTACATAGGCAACAGCTATAAAGGCAGGCACGTAATTCCGTGTTTCCCTGGGCAGATACTGGCGAATGCTCCAGAAATCGGCAGCACCACCCGCTTTTTCAATAGCCCGGTCAATGTTGCTTTTTCCGCAGTTATAGGAGGCTATTGCCATCAGCCAATCGCCAAACTCCTGGTAGGCATCTTTCAAATAGGCAGCAGCGGCGTAAGTGGCCTGAATGGGGTCGCGGCGCTCATCAACATAATCATCCATGTCCAGGCCATAAAGCTTAGCGGTGGTGAACATAAACTGCCATGGGCCTGTCGCTCCGACCCTCGATATTGCATACGGGTCCAACTTGGATTCAACTATCGAGAGATACTTAATTTCATCAGGTATCCCCGCATCATGAAAAGCTTTTTCATATATAGGGAAATAATATTTTGATAACCCTACTACCTTCGCCATCTCATCGCGGTTGTGCATATATATGTCAATATAGCTCTGCACATACTCATTGTAGTCCAGTGGGACGTCTTTTTTTATCGAATCCAGGCGGCGCTTGTATAGATTGTTGCTTTGATAATTAAGGGTTCCGGGTTTATCTACAACCGGCAAAATGGTAGTATCTGCATTACCCTGTACGTCATTTAAAATCCTGCTGTTTTGAAAAACATTTGCCGAAAAAGCAAAGGCGGCGGGCGCTGCACCAATGATTTGTAATAATACCAGGCAGAAAATAAGCGTTAGCGTTTTCTTCATTCTTTGGGATTTAACTATCAATAGTTCCAATTAGGATCAGTAGCCAGGAAGTAGGCGTCAAATTAAACGTTATTATCCGTAAATCTTTGCCGTTAGTCCTTTATTCCCGGCTCTAACATTTACTAATATATAAATTTTCTATAGTTCAAGGAAATATTTAGAAAAATTTAATAGCTCCTGCTCGTCAAAATGCTTTGATAATAGTTGTAACCCTAACGGTAAACCCTTGCTGTTATTGCCGGCCGGTAATGATATGGCCGGCGCACCGGTTAATGAAGCTTGTACGGTAAAAATGTCAGAAAGATAGGTTATAACGGGATCTTTTTCTTCCCGGCCAAGCGGAAATGCAGGTTCCGGGGCTGTAGGGACTAAAATAAAATCATATTCATTTAAAATAGCGTTGGTTTTTTCCCTGATAAGACGACGCACTTTTTGAGCCTTTGCAAAATAAGCGTCATAATAACCGGCGCTTAGCACAAAAGTGCCCAGCATAATGCGGCGTTTAACTTCCTTACCAAACCCTTCCGAGCGGGATTTTTTATAAGTCGATTGCAAATCAACAGCATCCGGGCTGCGATAACCGTAATGGACACCGTCATATCTGGAGAGGTTAGATGATGCTTCGGCCATCGCCAAAATATAATAGGCCGGAACCAGATAATCCAGGTAATCAAACGCTATCGGCTTAACGGTATGACCTTCGGCACGTAGCTTTTCGATGTAATCGATAAGGCTATTTTTTACTTCGCTGTCCACACCAGGGCTTGATAGCGCCTCCTGCAGATACGCTATTTTTTTAGGCGCAGGCTTCTTAAAATCGCCGTTAAACTTAGGGGCATCAACCCGGGCAAGTGTACTGTCATATTCGTCAGGTCCGGCCATCACATCCAGTAGCAAACCCGCATCCTCAATTGAGCGGGTTATCGGGCCCACCTGGTCAAAGGACGACGCATAGGCGATGATCCCGTACCGTGATATACGTCCGTAAGTCGGCTTTAAACCTATCAAACCGCAAAATGAAGCGGGTTGTCGCACCGAGCCGCCGGTGTCTGTACCTATAGCGGCATGGCACATCCCGGCCTGGACAGCCACTGCTGACCCGCCCGACGAACCGCCGGATACACGGGTTTCATCAGCCAGGTTTTTCACCGGACCAAAAAATGAAGTTTCATTGGCTGCACCCATTGCAAATTCATCGCAATTGCAGCGGCCGATAATTATAGCGTCCTCGGCCAGCAATCTCTCAACAATGGTAGCGGAATATACAGAAGTAAAATCTTGAAGGATTCTTGATGAGGCGCTTACCTTGTGCCCCTTGTAACAGATATTATCTTTTATGCCGATAACCATGCCGGCAAGCTTACCTGCAGTTCCCTGCTTTATACGCACATCTACTTCTTTGGCGCGATTCAACGCTTCCTCTCTAAACACCTCGTTAAAGGCATTCAAATGGCTGTTTACCGCTATATTACTAAGGTAGCTCTGTACGAGTTTTTCAACTGTAGTTTTTCCGGCAGTTATATCGTTCTTTATCCCGCTTAACGAGGTATAAGACTTAGTCATGGGCCGAAAATAAAAAACTTATCCATTGAATGTATAAATATTCAACAGATAAGTTAATATTAATAAGTTCCGGCGGGGTTCCCGGAAGCGTTGCTTTTCTTTTTTACAACTTATGCTTTTCTCTCTTCGCTTGTATTGGTGTTCGAAGTCGAGTTGCTGCTTTCCCCATTTTGCGCATCTTTAAATTCTTTCATGCCCTTACCTAAACCTTTCATTAGTTCAGGAATTTTTTTACCGCCGAACAGAATTAAAATTGCAATGATGATCAGAATAATTTCTGGTGCGCCTAATCCACCCATGATGTTTTATGTTTAATTATGATTTAATATTTATTAGCTATTCTCCGTATTTCCTGTCGAAACCTGTTCATGACCAACGCCATGGACACTTTCAGTTGCAGTACTTGTATGCGCTTCGCCGTTTGCACTGTGCAGGGCATCATGAGCAGCTGCTTCGTGGTTTCCGGCTGTAGCGTCGTGCCCGGTATCATGTGTCTCTGCTGTGGTATGCGTGGCGTTTAAGTAACTATCATTAACCGACATGGTATTTTCCACAGGTGTAAACCGGCTCGCAGGGCTATCATTTTCGCTATTTTCAGTTGCCTTGTCCTCTACCCTGGTTACTTCCTCTATTCTTTTTTGTTCCTCGCGCTTTTCCTCATAACTGTTTATCTGATTATTTATTTCGCGCTTAACACCGTCAGAAGCATCTTTAAAGTCGCGTATTCCTTTCCCCAGCCCGCGTGCTATCTCAGGCAGCTTCTCGCCACCAAAAAGCAACAAGGCGACAAATATGATCAATATCATCTCGGATGACCCGATATTTAAAAATCCCAATACTAAACTATGCATACGGATGATTTTAATATAGCCTGCAAATATAGGCAATTTTAAATTTATAATATTCAAACTAATTTCCTGAAAGCCAGATTTTAGGGTTAACCGGTGTACGCCCTTTATACAAATCAAACTCTACCACGGCCTCGCCGGTTGCTGGATCGGTAGCAACCGTACCTATCGATTGCTTGGTGCTCACTTTTTGTCCTTCGCGCACCGTGTACGACTTTAAGTTAGCATAAGCGGTAAAATACTCGCCATGTTTAATAACCACCAGCCAGGTACCGCTTATGTTCACAATACTTGAAACTTCGCCCTGGAAAACCGCCCTGACGGACGACCCCGGGTTGGTCTTTATATACCAGCCATTGCTTTCATTCTTTATACCGGTTTCGTCGTAATAAGTACCAAACCCTTGTTTCAGGCTGCCGTTTGTAACCGGCCATGGCAGCGAGCCCCTGTTGTCCAAAAATTCATTGGATAACCTGGCGGCTTCCGGGGTAGCATTCAGCACCTCGTTATCCGACGACCTTTTGGTTATCGTCCTTGTTTTAGGTGCAGGCGCTTCCCTGTTCTCGGCCTTAGCTTTTGCTGCCGCTGCGGCAGCGGCGCGTTTGGCTTCTTCCTCGGCCCTTCGCCTCGCCTCCTCGATTTCACGGCGGATTGCAGCTGAAATCTCACGATTGGTCCTTAGTATCTTTCGCTGTACCTCTTGTTGTTGTTTTTTTAGCTCCCCCTCGTGCTGCGAAAGGTTGGCAACTACCTGTGTTTGGGTCTTCTTCTCATCGCCAAGCGTCTTCTTTTCCTTTTCCTGGTCGATCAGCAGGCTATTTTTTTCCTTTTTGTTCTTGTCAAGCTCATTTATCTTGACGTGTAACTCCGTCTGAGTTTCTTTAATATAGTTTGCCTGGCGTTCACGGTACGTTCCTATCTGCTGTAAATACTTTAAACGCCTGTAAGCTTGGTTAAAGTCTTTCGCAGCGAAAATAAACATCAATTTATTATATGCGCTCTGGTTGTGATAAGTAAACAGAATCATAGCGGCATATTCCTTTTTCAACTGATCGAGCTGCCCTTGCAGGTTGCGCACAAAGTTGTTGCTTTCTGATATCTGATTATCCAGGTTACGCACCTCCGAATTAATAGTCGCTATTTTTTGCTCACGTATGCTAATTTGCTGCTTCAAAAGGTTAAGCTGTTTTAAAGTCGCCTTCTTATTGCTGGCAGTTTCCCGGTATTCGTTATTAAGCTGATCCAACTGTTTGGTTAGTGCTTCTTTTTGCTTTTTCAGTTCGGCGCTGCTTTGGGCATGCACAGAAAATGCTGCAAAAACAAAGAATATAATCAAAACCGCTTTTAAATATCTCATTATATAATGCGTTGTTAATCTGCCGGTGTGTACCGCGATGGAATGTTGAATGGAAATTCCAGCGGCAGATCAAAGTCTATTTTTATAAAATGCAAATTAACCTGCATTTTTTTATCTTTTACTGATGAGTTGATATCTATTTGCGATGGCGTAACCCGGTTCGTTGCCTGTATGAACGCGCTGTTGGTAACCTGCAGCGACTGACCGGCAGCCTGGTTGCTTAAATTTGTTTGAGTAACCTTTAGATCCGGACCAAGAATCAATTTAAAAACCATCTCGTTCAAACTGCCGGTTAACGTGATATTGCCATTGGCTGAATTAAATTCAGCATCTTCCGTAAGCAATTCCGGTATCGCATTACCCATCATCACCGATTCCAACGTTTTGTAATTTACCTGCTTGCCCGCATATTTATTTACATAATTAAAAGGTTTGCGCAGGTAAACGCTTTGCAGCTTATTTATCAGCAGCAAGCTGTCAGGCGTAATCATAGCGCGGGCTACTTCAATACCGGCAATCGCAGTAACAGATACCCAAATTTTTTTATCACGCTGTATCCTTATGTTCAGCGTTACATCGTTACTATTGCCGTTTATGTCCAGCCTGGTTTTTGCCTTGCCAGAGAACGTATTGAAATTTGTTTGAGCAGCCCGTATCGCCGCTAGCCGGGCGGTTTTTGTATTTACAGCGTTGGCGTTTGAAACGGTATCTTTTGCAACCCTGTTTACCAATATCTGCTTTTTGCTTTTACAGCTAAAAACCAGCAACAAGCAGCATAATGCTATTAATTTGACAGAAGAGCGGATAGCTAATCCGTTATTCAATATACTTTCTCTCATTTATCTTTTGTTCCAAAAACGGCGACTTGCCGCCGGCATCCTTAGCTTTTTTCCAGTAATCAACTGCACTGTCCACGTTCCCTAAATAAAACAAAATATCCCCATAATGTTCCATTTTGGTGGCAGTTTTGTCCTTATCGTCAGCTAAAGCTTTTTCAATCCAGATTTTTGCACCTGCATAATCTTTCTGCCTGAATAAAATCCAGGCATAGGTATCCTCAAATGAAGCATTCTTAGGCTGAAGTTCATTCGAATGCTTCGACATTTTTGCTGCCTTCTCCAAGGCTTCACCTCTTAAGGACAGATAATAGGAATAATTATTCAGCGTGAATGCATTATCCGGATTATAGGTCAGGGCCTTATCATAAGCCTCGTCCGAACTTTTGTTATCCTTTAAATCGTGATAACAATCGCCCAAGGCCGAAAAACTCTGCGAAAGTAGATCCTTATCCTGAAGTTCCAGTGAAGTTGCATTTTTTATGTAATCCAACGCTTTGTGGTAGTCTTTTTTTTGCAACCAGGCCACCCCAACCAAATAATTCATCCAGGCCTGGTTCGGAAAAAGGGACAGGGAGTTTTCCCCATCCTTTATTGCAGCGGCAATGTCGTTATCCGCAAGATCGAGCCGCACAAGTTGTTCTTGCACCTCGTAGACCTGCGCATTCAGCGCCACCGATTTTTGGTACATTACCCTGGCCTCTTTACTTTTATCATTTTGCAGTAACATATCGCCATAAATAGAAAATGCGCGGGCATCGTTCGGGTGTGCGGTAATTAACAGCTTACTTAATTCAAGTGCGCTGGCCCGGGCGTTGGGGTCCGGAAAACGGGGCAGGTATCCGCCAATAATCTTTATCTTTTGCTCAATGTCAAGATCGGGAATGGCAAAAGCAAGGTTTAACTCATTATAGCTGGCGTCGATATTCTTTTTATCCCGGTAAATATCGGCGAGGGCCAGATGTACCAAGCCACTATTAGGCTTAATTTTCTCGCCGTCCTGCAAAATTTTAAGCGCTTTATCAGGCTGGTTATTCGAACTGTAAAGCTGCGACAAAAACAGGTAGTACTTTATCTGGGAAGGATCATTAGCAATCATTTGCTCCAGCTGACGGGCGGCCAAATCAATCTTATTTTGTTTCAGGTAAATTTTCTGCCGGTTGGCCAGCAAATCGTCAGTTATGCCGGTTTGCTCTTCAATCTTTTTGTAAACCGCCAGTGCTTCATCGTATTTACCCTGATAAAAAAGTGCATTTGCCTTGTCATAGTAATAGTCGGTTTTTTCTGGATCAAGCCTTATCAGCTCATTAAATACATTTTCCAGCTTGGCGTAGCTGTTGCTCTTCTCATAACAGTCTGCCAGTGCAACCCAATACCATTCGTTATCGGGATTCACAGTAACCGCCCTTTCGAGCAAATCCTGCGCACCGGCATAATTCTTTTTTAGTTTTTTTATGATAGAAAGCTCATATAACGTGGCATCATTCGAAGGGTCAATCTGCATGATCCGGTCAAAAAACTCGGTGGCCATGTTATTATTATCGATGGCTTTCTCACGTAAGGCCGAAAAGAAAAGTTGCTTTACCGTAGCACTATCAGTTGGAGTCAGATGCTTACCTGCAACTACTATAACTTTTTTATCCTGGCCATTCGAAGACAGAATCAAGAGACAAAAGACAAGGGTCAAAACAGCCGCAGCACAGGGGGTATACCGCCTGCCTATTTTAAAATATCTTGATTCTGAAACTTTCATCCTTTGTCTTATCAATTCTTTTAAGATTCTGAATCCTGACTCAAAGAATCTACTGCTACTCACCACTGCTACTGCTAACTACTTATGCCCTGTATGCCCGTATCCGCCAGCGCCTCTCACAGTTTCGTTCAACTCTTCGGCCTCTTGCCATACCACCCTTTCGTGGCGAGCCACTACCATCTGGGCTATCCTGTCGCCGGTATTTATTTCGAAATCCTGGTCAGAATAATTTATCAGCAACACTTTAATTTCACCGCGGTAATCGGCATCTATGGTTCCGGGTGAATTAACTATACCTATGCCATGCTTAAACGCCAAACCACTGCGGGGGCGTATCTGTGCCTCAAATCCTTCAGGCAATTCAATAAACAACCCAGTTGAGACTAATCTGCGCTCCATTGGTTTAAGCTTAATGGCTTCGGAAAGGTCAGCGCGAAGATCCATCCCGGCTGCGTGAACTGTTTCGTATGCGGGTAAGCTATTTTTCGATTTATTAATAATCCTGATATTCATCGCCTGTTAAAAATAGCTTTTAATTCTTTTCCTTCTTTTAAATAAGCGCCGGCTATAAATAGTATAAACAGCAGGTTCCCTGCAAATATATTACGTTTAAATACATAGAAAGATAAATAAACGAATACAACCGAAATTATAATATAAGCCAGGTTCTTTTTCAGATTATATGGGATGGGATAGTTTTTTTGCCCCCATATATACGACATGATCATCATAGCCGTGTAAGCAGCAAATGATACCCATGCTGATGCCATGTAACTGTATTTTGGTATAAACAGCACGTTAAAGATAATGGTAATAATGGCGCCGATACCCGATATATACAAGCCGTACTTAGTTTGGTCAGACAACTTGTACCATACAGAAAGATTCATGTACACGCCGAGACTAACATAACCGAACAATAACGGAGGGACCACGCCGAGCCCTTCCCAATAATTGTGGTTCGGTACATAGTACTTTAATATCTGTATGTTTGCTACTATACCGACAAACATCAGGCAGATGGCTATCACAAAATAATCCATAATACGGGCGTAGGTTTGCCCTGAATTTTTGTTTTTTGCGTGATTAAAAAAGAAAGGCTCGGCGCCCAGTCGGAACGCCTGAACAAATATGCTGAGGAAGATAGATAACTTTGCACATCCTGAATAAACTCCCACGTCATGCTTGGCAATGTTGTCACGCAATAATTTGCCCAATAGCAGTTTATCAAGATTTTCGTTGATAATAAATGACAGGTTTGCAATCAATACGGGCCAGCTGTAACCCAGCATATCGCCAAATATTACCCGGTTAAAGTTAAACTGCACCATCATCAACTGAGGTAGTAGCATCAGAAAAGTAACCAAGCTTGCAGCAATATTTGATATAAAAACATACCCGATCCAACCAGGATGATACCAACCTGCCATCCAATCCGCACCTGTCAAATTATGGTTTATCCAAAACGGCACACCGAAAATAAGTATCAGGTTTAATGATAGCATTACAGCAATATTCACAACTTTAACCAAGCCATATTTCATTGGCCGGCCGTCGGCGCGCAGTTTAGCGAAAGGAAGCACACAAAGATTATCAAGCACCAATACCCAAACAAAATACCTGATGTACCTTTCGAACTCCGACTGAGGCGTATCCCCAAATTTTATAAAGCCGGCTATTTGGTGCGCAAACGGATAGACACATAAAAAAAACACGGCAGTAAGCCCCGCAACGGCCCAGAAGCTGTTGTTGTAAACCTGGCGTTTATTCTCCTGCACTTTGTTCAGGTATCGGAAAAAAGTGGTTTCCATGCCAAATGCCAGTATTGCATTTAAAATTGATGCATAACTGAACATGGTAGTGAAAATACTATAGATACCGGGGTTATAGGCTGTGGTGTAAAGCGGCGTCAGCACAGAGCCGATTAACCGCTGGATAATGGTACTTAATCCGTAAATGGCGGTTTGCCCTGCAAATTTTTTAGCGGTCGACAATGGTAATATTAAAGAATTTTGATGTTATCAGCCTGGATTGCTTACTATCTTTTAATCACTTCAAAATTACGATAGTTTTTCAATTCGCCTTCATTAGTTTCAACAGAAGTAACCTCCGCATTTTCGGGCCCTTCACGGCACCAGTCCAAAAACATTCCAAGCGACATTTTGTCGCCCTCGGCTTCGATAAAAACATCGCCATCAGGCAGGTTTTTTACAATTCCTTTAACACCAAGCTGGTCTGCAACAGCCTTAGTAGATGCACGGTAGAAGACGCCCTGTACTCTGCCTTTTATGGTGATTTTGAGATGGGTTGTCATTTGGTTAAAATGGTGAAACGCTGCAATGTTAAGAAAGTTTGCGAATTCTTAGTCATGCTGTTTATGCTATTGGTAACACCGCAACGTTACACCTTTCAACGTTAAAACAATCGCTTTACTTTCGTTTCCGGTGTTATTTTCCATCCATCAAGACCGGTTATGAGGTTAAGTCCGGGAGTTTTTCCAACCTCTATCGAGCCTTTTTCGTTATCAATACCGAAATATCTTGCCCCGTTCAGTGTCCCCCACTCAATAAGCTGCTGTGTGCTTATTACCGGAAACTTCTCCTGTATCGAACGCATTTCGTTTAAAATACACAACTTATTGTTGGATGCAAGACTATCAGTACCGAGGGTAATATTATAACCCTGACCAATGAACAGCTCTATCTTGGGTAGCCTTCCCTCAATATAAAGGTTAGCATTAGGGCAAAAACAGAAATTTATCTTTTTGTCGAAACGTTTGATAAAGTAAATGTCTTTCAAATTTGTACATGTATTGTGTACCAGTAAAATTTGTTGCTTGTTTGTAAGCAAGGGCAGTATGGATTGTATCGAATTACGTGCCTGCGGCTTGAAGTGCGTTATATCTAACCCAAAATGGGCATATAAATCGTTAAAGGTGCCCTGCTTATACCTGTAAAATTTATTTTCGTCCTCGCATTCCTGGTTATGAATGCTAATAAGATTATGGCCGGTTTCAGAATGTTTTTGCAGAAGTTTAAACAATTCCTTCGATACGGAATACGGCGCATGCGGGGTAACAGAGCATGGCAAAGGCTTAAACTCATTCATTAGCGCGAGGGCGTTCTCAAACACCTCGTTTGCACGGCCGGGTAAAAAGCCAAAGGTTTCGATAAAGGTATGGTAGTATAGTTTACTATTTCTTTTTTTATCGATTGTGACATTGGTGTTCGAAATGTCGCCTACGGCTACAATACCGTTTTCGTACATTTCGGCGTCGGCCTGTTCAATGGCATCCAGAACCAGGGCGCTGTCTGCGCCCCGCAGTGCCTGAACATCTATAATAAAATTGACCAGGCCGGCCCGTTGTCTCAACTTTTCTTTAAGATGAGAAAGTTCAAGGTGGCAATGGGCATTTACAAAGCCCGGGCAAATAATACCACTCACCTGTTCCACAGGCGTATCGGGCGGCTCAGTTAGCGTTGCGGGGTCAACAACAGCGGTTATCTTCCCATTGTCATCAACGGTAACAATTCCATTTTTAATTGGATCGGCACAAACAGGATAAACGTAATCGGCTTTAAAACTTTTCATTTAAGTATCAGTAACACTTCCCGTGACAAATCCAACAAGTAAAATACATTAACTTTAAGTTATTGTTTTAAATATAAAAGAATGTCTTTGAAAAAAAGATAGTTTTTTTATTTTGTACCTTTGTACCGTGACCGATACAAGGAAAAAAATAGATATCCGTAGCCTGACTTTGCCTGAATTGCAATTGCATTTTACCCAAATGGGCGAAAAAAGCTTCAGAGCAAAACAGGTATACGAGTGGCTTTGGAAAAAATCATGCTTTTCTTTCGACGAGATGAGTAATGTTTCTAAAGAACTAAGGGCCAGGCTGGACGAGAATTTCATCATTAATAATGTTAAAATTCATAACTCACAGTATAGCGCGGATAAAACTATAAAAAATTCTTTTATTTTACACGATACTCATTTAATAGAAGGTGTTTTAATTCCTACGCCAGAACGGATGACCGCCTGTGTGTCGTCGCAAGTTGGCTGCAGCCTTACCTGTAAGTTTTGCGCAACCGGTTATATGGAGCGGAAACGCAATCTGAATCCTGATGAAATTTATGACCAGGTTGTGCTGATAGACCGGCAGGCACGTGAAAATTATGGCATTCCGCTTTCAAACATTGTTTACATGGGTATGGGCGAACCATTGCTCAATTACAAAAATGTGCTGGCCTCGATAGACAAGATTACGTCGGAAGACGGGCTTAATATGGCGGCAAAAAGAATTACCGTGTCCACGGCAGGTATCGCCAAAATGATAAAAAAATTGGGCGATGATAACGTAAAGTTTAATCTCGCTCTTTCACTGCATGCCGCTAACGATCAAAAGCGCGACACCATTATGCCGATAAACGAGCAAAATTCACTAAAGGCGCTGTCGGAAGCTTTAAAATATTATTACGCCAAAACCAAGAACCCGGTAACCTATGAGTATATCATCTTTGATGGCTTTAATGATAATATCCAGGATGCAGAGGAATTGGCGCAGTTTTGTAAGCACCTGCCCTGCAAGGTGAATATTATAGAATATAACCCAATCTCAATGGCTGCCTTTATTAATGCCGGCGAGGACAAGGTGGGGGCCTTTGCCAATCACCTTAAAAAGCACGGCGTTAATGTTCATCTACGCCGCAGCCGCGGTAAGGATATAGATGCAGCCTGCGGTCAATTGGCAATAAAGGATGCTGTTTGATGTGCGGATATGCAAATGTGCCGGTGTGCGAATAATTATTTGATTTCGTAATTTAATAGCGTGAATTTGCAAAAAACCTATCTCGCCGATTTTGTCTCGCTGCTATTTCCAGAGCTATGCGTGGCCTGCCGCGAGACATTGGTAACCGGCGAAGATTTACTGTGTGCCGGTTGCCGCTTCAATTTACCATATACCAATTTTCACCAGCAGCCAGATAATATTGTGGCACGCCAATTTTGGGGCAAAATAAAGGTTGAGGCCGCTTATGCGCTTTTCTATTTCACCAAAGGCGGCAAGGTGCAAAACCTGATGCATGAACTGAAATATAACGGACAGCAGCGGGTAGGTAACCTTGCCGGGAATATGGCCGGTGATCAGCTCGTACAAAATGACATTTTTAAAGCAATAGATTATATTATTCCCGTCCCACTCCATAAAAAACGGATGCAAAGGCGCGGCTATAACCAAAGCGCCTGTTTTGCCGGGGGGCTGGCAGCAAAGTTAAATGGTGTGGTTGAACTTGACAACCTGGTGCGCATAAAGGCTACCGAAACACAAACCCGCAAATCAAGGTTCGCGCGATTTCAGAATATGCAGGAAGTATTCACTGTCAAAAATCCCGAAAGATTGGAAAACAAGCATATCTTACTGGTAGATGACGTTGTTACCACCGGGTCAACGCTCGAAGCCTGTGGTGCAAAACTGCTTGAAATTGAAGGGTTGAAATTGAGTATTGCTACTATTGCTTACGCGGAGTGATGATGTGCGAATATGCAGATGTGCGATTACAAAGTATGTGTAAATTTATTATTGATTTGAAGACATATTAATTCGATAATTTGAAAATGGAGAGAAGAAAATCTTCAAATCAGCTCATTATCAAATTTTCAAATTTTTCATCCGCACATTAGCACATCCGAAATCCGCAAATTAATTATACTTTCTGATAAGCGCTCAGCTTTTCGAAAAGGCTTTTTGGCTCAAAAGGTTTAAGGATATAATCATTCATCCCCGCATTGCTCATTTCTTCTTTTTCTGTACTTAGCATAGATGCGGTAAGCGCTATGATAGGCAGTTGCTGAAAATAGCTGTCCTGTTGTGCCCGGATTATCTTAGTGGCTTCTATCCCCCCCATTTCCGGCATATAAACATCCATCAAAACAACATCGTAATTTTTATTGGCAGTTACCTTTTCCACAGCCTGGCGGCCGTTTTCGGCAAAATCAGCCTGTGCTCCCCATTTTCCCAGTACTTTATTAATTAAAAGCCTGTTGATGTTGTTATCATCTACAACCAGCACATTTATATTAAGTTCGGTTTCCACTTTTCTTTAAATTAATATGGGTAAATTATGGCCTTATACGAAGCTAATGCAAAAAGGTTGTGATTTATATATAGAGACGCAACATTTTGCGTCTCTATAAAAAGCTAATCTATCTCCGTATGCTTCGCACGATACAGTGGGTAATCGTGCATCAGCTTATGAACTTTTTTACGTACTTTCTTGAGGTTTTCCTCATTTTCAGGGTCGGTGATCACCTGGTCAATCAAGTCAACAATTTCCGCCATTTGTTTTTCTTTCATTTCGCGGGTAGTAATTGCAGCAGTTCCTACCCTAATACCCGACGTGACAAATGGTGATTTATCATCATAAGGCACCATATTTTTATTTACCGTGATGTCAGCCGCTACCAGGGCGTTCTCAGCAGCTTTACCCGTTATGTTTTTATTACGCAGGTCTATTAATATCAAATGGTTATCAGTACCTCCGGAAACAATATCGTAGCCTTTTTCGGTAAAGGCCTTAGCCATAGCTGCACCGTTCTTTTTCACCTGGACTATATATTTCATATAATCCTCGCTCAACGCCTCGCCGAAGGCAACCGCTTTTGCAGCAATGATATGCTCAAGCGGGCCACCCTGCGTGCCCGGGAATACCGCCATATCCAACAACGACGACATCATCTTGATTTCGCCCTTCGGAGTTTTCAATCCCCACGGATTTTCAAAGTCTTTGCCCAGCATGATCATACCACCACGCGGACCACGCAGGGTTTTATGAGTAGTAGTAGTAACAATATGACAATGCGACAGCGGGTCGCTTAACAAACCGCGGGCTATAAGGCCGGCAGGATGCGAGATATCGGCCAGCACCAAAGCGCCAACTTCATCAGCTACTTTTCGGATAAACTCATAATCCCAATCGCGCGAGTATGCAGAAGCGCCGCAAATGATCAGCTTTGGCTTTTGCTCCAGGGCAACTTTTTTCAACTGATCGTAATCAACCAGGCCGGTTTCTTTCTTCACCCCATAAAAATGAGGCTCATATAATTTTCCGGAAAAATTTACATGTGAACCATGCGTTAAATGCCCCCCATGAGACAAATCGAAGCCCAAAATTTTATCGCCCGGATTCAGCACTGCCAACATAACTGCGGCATTGGCCTGTGCACCTGAATGCGGCTGCACATTCACCCATTCGGCGTTAAACAATTGTTTGGCTCTTTCAATAGCTATCGTTTCAATTTCATCAACCACCTGGCAGCCGCCGTAGTAACGTTTACCCGGCAGGCCTTCGGCATATTTATTGGTTGCCACCGAACCGGCGGCTTCCATAACCTGCCTGCTAACAAAATTTTCGGATGCAATAAGCTCTATGCCCTCTTCCTGGCGCTCCTGCTCTTCATCCAATAGCTTGAATATTAATTTGTCTCTTTTCATGGATTGTGGTAATGGCGCAAATGTAAGACTTTGAGCGTAAAGCGGAAAGCTAAAAGCTTTAAAAAACAGAATACGAGATCAAGGCTGATAGCTTTCGGCCTGCTTTGCCGAAATCCAGAAATTATTATAGCCCAACCCTATCTGTATATCTATTAATTCCTGCTGCAGCATCTCTAAAACCGCCAGAAAATTATACACAAAGTGAACTTTATTTTCAGAGCGTTCCCTGATGGCATTAAAATCCAGCATTTTATTTATACGCAATAAATCGCCTATTGATTTTTTTTGCTGCTCGATAGTATAAGGGTATTGCACCACCGTATGGGTAACTTCAACGCTGCGATTTTCGAAGCGCTTTAGCAGACGGCTGTAAACCATCATCAGCTTATACAGGTTAAGCTCTGATAATTCTTCGCCCGGCTGGGGGATGGCTTCCGCTTGTTCAATATCAAACTTTACATTTCCGCGTTTTTCCTGCAAAAACCGCTCGTCTTCCAGCGGGTGCAGTTCTTCACATATCTCTTTGAACTTTTTATATTCAACCAGCTTACGTATAAGATTTTCTTTACTGTCTTCCTCGTTAGCTTCGGCATCAGCGTCGTACCGTGGCAGCAGCATTTTTGCCTTGATGCGCATCAGGGTAGCTGCCACTATAATAAATTCACTGGCCAGTTCCATGTTCAGGCTGGTCATGTGGTGAATGTATTCTAAAAAGTCGTCAGTAATCTTGGCAATAGGGATGTCGTGTATTTCCAGTTCATCCCTTTCAATAAAAAACAGCAGCAGGTCAAAGGGGCCCTCAAACTGCGGCAGCTTTATTTCAAAATTTTCCTCGACCATCATCGGCTCAAAAGTAATTTAATTTTTTAGCGTTTTAAAGCTCTGAAAGCTGTATGACAGGCTGATATTTTAAATTGTGCACCAACCACTGCTAAATTTAAGCTGATAACATAAGGCTGTTTTAATAAGGAGAGTAAGCAATAGCCGATATAATTGACGCTGTTTATCTCCAACTGAAATATGATGGAAGTAACTTAGGCCATTTTCAACAACCATTTTATAATGTTTATTAAATATTGATGTTAATTCATAATAAATTGCCGTACTTTGTAAGTTAAATATCTAAGGACTTAAATGCAGGTACCAGCAGGCAATTTACTTCAAACCATCAACTCCCCTTCCGATCTAAGAAAGCTAAAAGAGGATGAACTAAAACAAGTATGCCAGGAATTGCGTCAATTTATTATTGATGTAGTTTCGGTAAACGGCGGGCACTTTGCTGCCAGCCTCGGCGTTGTTGAATTGACGGTGGCACTACAGTACGTGCTGAACACACCCTACGACCAATTGGTGTGGGATGTTGGCCACCAGGCCTATGGTCATAAGATATTAACCGGCCGCCGGGATTTATTCCATACCAACCGTGTACATGGAGGTATCAGCGGTTTCCCCAAACGTTCAGAAAGTGTTTATGACACCTTTGGCGTAGGCCACTCTTCCACTTCAATTTCTGCGGCCTTAGGTATGGCTGTAGCTTCACATTACAAAGGCGAAACCGACAGGCAACATGTTGCTGTTATAGGCGATGGTTCTATGACTGCCGGCATGGCTTTCGAAGCACTTAACCATGCAGGTATCGAAAACTCCAACTTGCTGGTAATATTGAACGACAACAACATGTCTATCGACCCTAACGTGGGAGCGTTGAAGGAGTATTTAACTGATATTACTACCTCAAAGCCCTATAACCGCTTCAGGGACGACATTGCCAATATATTAGCGAAGATCTCGGCAATAGGGCCCGATGCATTTAAAATTGCCCAAAAGCTGGAGAAAAGCATTAAAGGGACTCTCCTTAAAAAGAGCAATTTTTTTGAGGCGCTTAAATTCAGGTACTTTGGCCCTATAGACGGGCATGATGTTGAACATTTGGTACGCGTGCTGCGCGATTTGCGCGATATCCCCGGCCCCAAGTTGCTGCACTGTGTCACCGTAAAAGGTAAAGGCTATGCATTAGCGGAAAAAGATCAGACCAAGTGGCATGCTCCCGGACTGTTCGATAAGATCACCGGCGAAATAAAGAAATCAAAGTCTGATAAGCCACAGCCGCCTAAATATCAGGATGTCTTCGGTCATACCATAATTGAACTTGCTGAGCAAAACCCAAAGATAATGGGTATTACGCCTGCCATGCCCTCAGGATGCTCACTTAACCTCATGATGAAGGCCATGCCAAACCGGGCATTTGACGTAGGTATCGCTGAGCAACATGCGGTAACTTTCTCCGCTGGTTTGGCATCGCAGGGATTAATACCATTTTGTAATATCTACTCAAGTTTTATGCAACGCGCTTACGACCAGGTGATACATGACGTTGCAATACAAAACCTTAACGTAGTTTTCTGCCTGGACAGGGCCGGTCTTGCCGGTGCTGATGGCCCTACACATCACGGAGCTTACGATCTTGCTTATATGCGCTGTATACCAAACATGACGGTATCTGCGCCAATGAACGAAGAGGAATTGCGTAACCTGATGTTTACCGCGCAGCAGGATGATATGGGGCCGTTTGTGATACGGTATCCGCGAGGCAATGGGGTTATGGTAGACTGGCAGCGCCCGTTAAAGGCTATCAAAGTTGGCAAAGGCCGTATGATTTCTGACGGTGAAGAAATTGCGATTCTGTCAATAGGTGCTATAGGCAATGAAGCAGTGAAGGCAATTGCTGTATTGAATGACGAGGGCTTTCACCCGGCACATTATGACCTGCGCTTTGTAAAGCCCCTGGATGAAGCCCTCTTGCACGAAGTATTCCAAAAATTTGAAAAGATTATCACCGTGGAGGATGGCTGCCTTGAAGGCGGCATGGGCAGTGCAGTACTGGAATTTATGGCTGATAACAGTTATAAGTCGCAGGTCGTACGTCTTGGTATCCCTGACCATATCATCGAACATGGTGAACAACCTGAACTTTGGGCCGATTGCGGCTACGATGCGCAGGCCATCGTCCAACAAGTAAAGAAATTAGGAATTAAACAGGCGAAGCATATCATTGCCTCTTGATGTGCTAATTTTGATGTGCGGATCAGAAAATTTGCTAATGAACTAACAATTTGAAAATCATCTTCTCGTTTATTTTCAAATTGTCGAATCCACGTTTTTTCAACAATTCTCACAACACCTGCACATCAATTTGCCTTATATCTTGCCAAATCGTTATACAAGCTGCGGAATGAACTGCGCAGACCTATGGTAAGCATTGTTGTTTTATCGGTAAACTGGCTGTTTTTCTCATTCCGGATGATGCCGCCTATTTCTAAACGTAAATTATATTTCGGATTAAGCAGGTAGGCTACTTTTCCTTCAGCATAAATCATATTGGTTGTTAACCCCTGGCCTATATAATTTCCTTCCTGCCTGGCCGGGTCAGCATAAATTTGAAATGGATCTTTTCCATAGTTTAAGCCATTGATATCCAAGCCATAATGGCCGTAGTCGAGTTCACCGGAAAAGTCGAACCTTTTGTAAGAGTAGTTCAGCAAACCTACCACCTCCCTGAAGTTAGCGCCCCATGGATGAGCCAGCATTTCGCCATTTTCAGTATAGCTCACTATAGCGCTATGCTGTTCGGAATAAGTATAAGGTGTTGCTGAATTTGTTTCAACAAGATAATTTAAATTTTTTACACCAAAGAGGTTTGCGCCCCTAAAGCCAAGTTGCCAACCATACTTATTCCGGTAGCTGCCCTTGCCTGAGAAAAAACTGGCAGATTCAAATTCATCCAACGCAAACTGACCATAAGCAGTAACGCCGTCGCTTATTTTATATTTACTTGTAAGCCCGATTAACGCATTATCCGGGGAACCATTCAGGGCCTCAACCGGACGCAGGAAAATAATTGGATTGAGGTACGACAGATCAAATGGACGGCGGTGGCCGGCATCATCTTTACTATAGAAAACAACCGCATCGAAAAATCCAATAGAAAACCTGTTGCTTACGTTCCAGTCAAGATAATGAAATACAGCCCCTTTTTTTCGGTTATTACCGTTAGCATCTAGATCTACCGGGTCATTAAAACTCGTCCACATAGCCATATACCTAACATTACCAAGGGTACCGGTCAGTCTGAAAAACGGATAAGGCGAAGCGGCATCAGATAACAACATCGAACGGTATCCGTCGCCGATAAATGTTTTATCGCGGCCGAGGGAAATATTCAGATATTTAACAGGCGTATAAGATGCTACCCCGGTGATATAATCCCAATCGTAGCCGTTGGTCTTATAGATCCTGGCATATGCCTGCCCGGGAACAATACCGGTTTGGTTAATATAGGTGGCTATATAATTTGGCACTACTGCCTGGTTTTCATAACCGGCAACATAATAGCTGAATTTATCACCAAAGGTGCCCCCTATCTGCAAACCAAGCGACACTGTATTTGTGGTAAGCTTATTAGAGAATTCCCTGCCTATCCCAAAATCAGGCAATAAATCGGCGTAAAATGTAGAATTAGCGCCTTTGTAATCTATCAAATGTTCATTAAACAATTTATTGTACAAACCACTATGCTGCAAGCCATCTTTTCCATAGTTCAATAATGAATCTACTGTGTGTTTTATCAGTGAGTCATCAGCAAAATATGGCCTTAATGAACTATGCTGCCTCGTTTTGGTAGAATATACATCCGAATTGAGCTTTTGATAAAACTGGTATGAATAAGGCTGGTAAACAGATTGCGACCTGGCAACGCCAACTGCTGCAAAAAGTAGAAGTAAAGCACCAAATATTTTTTTCATAGGGTGTGGTTATTACTCAAAATAATTGAGTGTTTCGAAGCCGCCTTTTTTCAAATAATCGTCCTTTTTTACCAGGTGCAAGTCTGACAGCACCATATCATTTACCAGGGCTTGTAAATCGTATTTTGGTACCCAGCCCAATTTCTCCTTTGCCTTTGTTGCATCGCCAATTAGCAAATCAACTTCCGTTGGTCTGAAATATTTCGAATCAACCTTCACCACCGTCTGGCCGAATTTTAATGCGTCCGGGTTTAGTCCAAGATCCGTAATTCTTTGCTGATCCATATCGATAATTACACCGCGTTCATTTTCATCTTTGCCGCTAAATTCTACCTCTATGCCCAATTCGCCGAAGCTCATTTTGATGAATTCCCTTACTGTGGTGGTTACCCCTGTTGCAATAACAAAATCTTCTGCCGTATCATGCTGCAGCATCAGCCACATCGCTTCTACATAATCTTTGGCGTGACCCCAATCGCGCTGTGCCGACAAGTTGCCTATATAAAGGCAATCCTGCAGACCCATAGAAATTTTTGCTGCGGCACGAGTGATCTTGCGGGTAACAAAAGTTTCGCCGCGTACAGGGCTTTCGTGGTTAAACAAAATACCATTGCAGGCAAACATGTTATAAGCCTCGCGGTAATTCACAATTATCCAGTAGCCGTACAGCTTAGCCACTGCATAAGGCGAGCGCGGATAAAACGGTGTTGTCTCGCTTTGCGGAACGGCTTGTACCAAACCGTAAAGCTCAGATGTAGAAGCCTGGTAAATACGGGTTTTCTTTTCTAATCCCAACAACCTTACTGCTTCCAGTATCCTTAAAGTGCCGATACCATCCGCGTTGGCAGTATATTCAGGGGTATCAAAGCTCACTTTTACATGGCTTTGAGCAGCGAGGTTATATATTTCGTCAGGCTGGATTTCCTGCACAAGCCGTATCAGGTTGGTTGAGTCGGTAAGGTCGCCGTAGTGGAGTTTTAGTTTTACATTAGGCTCGTGCGGGTCGTGGTAAAGGTGGTCAATGCGGTCAGTGTTGAATAGCGACGACCTGCGTTTTATGCCGTGTACCTCGTAGCCTTTCTTCAGCAAAAATTCCGCTAAATAGGCGCCATCCTGCCCGGTTATGCCTGTTATTAAAGCAACTTTCATCAATAAAATGGTGTAATATCTTTACAGCTACAATATTATCCAATTTAATTGTAAATGTGGGTATGCGCAACAGGATTGGATGATTTTTTTGTTTGACCGGTTGTCGCCTTTTTTGGATGCATGTCTAAAAATTGACGTCTGATTTAAAACGTTTTGGTTATGACGTTATGATAATTTGAGTTCAGTTATCTTATATAAAATGCTAAGTGCCCCATCGCTGAAATCCTTGTTTCTGCGTGTATCGTCAATCTGAAGGCTTCGGGAAATTTTCGGATGATCTTAATTCTGTTATCAATAAGCTTTAACAGCTTTTTTGCATATCTCGGCGACCCGTTTCTAACTGTCCAATATCTTAAAATCTCAGTTCGTTGTCTCACGGCCGTTCCGGTCCAAACTACAGTTCGTTTAACCACTTCAGGTCGTTTTTATTCAAATCCTCATGTGAAATTAAATTACCCGACTCTATATCTTTGTCGCTAAGTTTTAGCATTTCAATTTGGGCATCGGTAAGTTGAACCAATTTATCACCTGAAACGCTTTTTTCTACCAACTCGTTTAAAGCGTTCAAATATTCTTTATTTGAAATAGTAAGTAATTTATCGATTAATCTATCCCGTATAGTGTCGATTGTTGCCATACTCAAATTTACATAATTTTCAAGTCTCATTAAACTGATTCGTTCAGAATATTTAGAGTTACATCCGTTTAGACTTTTCCATCTCCACTAACCTTTTGTTACCTTTACCTTATAATGAACCTTTCTACCCCTAACAAATACAACGAGAAATTTCGGGATGCATTAGCCCAGCTTAACCCCGAACAACTGGCCGCAGTAAACAAAATGGATGGCCCTGTTTTGGTTATCGCTGGCCCGGGAACGGGAAAAACGCAAATACTGGCGGCCCGCATCGGTAAAATATTAACTGAGACCGATGCCAATGCCCACGAAATCCTTTGCCTTACTTATACCGATGCCGGAGCCGTGGCCATGCGCAAGCGTCTTTTTGAATTTATCGGCCCTGATGCTTACCGGGTGAATATATATACCTTCCATGCTTTTTGTAATGAAATTATACAGGAAAACCTGGATTATTTCGGGAAGCTGAATATGGAGGCCCTGTCTGATTTGGACTCGGCGATGCTATTTCGGGAGCTGGTGGATGAATTTGCGAACGACCACGTACTAAAGCGTTTTACCGGCGACATTTACTATGATGCGCCACGTTTAAAAAGCCTTTTCTCGGCCATGAAAAGCGAAGGCTGGGATGAGGCGTTTATTCAAAAAGCTGTCCGGGAATACCTGGATGATTTGCCCAACCGCGAAGAATTCATTTATAAAAAGGCAAACGTTAAAGCGGGCATTAAAGCCGGTGACTTGAAGCAGAAAGATATCGACAAGGCCCATGATACCATGAAAAAACTACTGGCTGCAGTAGGTGAATATAAAAACTTCGACCGAAAGATGAAGGCCAGGAGCCGGTACGATTATGACGACATGATCCTATGGGTATTAAAAGCCTTCCGTGAGAACGAAGAATTGCTGCGACGCTACCAGGAGCGCTATCAATATATATTGGTAGACGAGTTCCAGGACACCAGCGGTTCACAAAATGAGCTGCTAAAATTTATATTGAATTATTGGGAAACGCCTAACGTGTTTGTTGTGGGTGATGACGATCAGTCGATCTTCAAATTCCAGGGCGCTAATATGAAGAACATCCTGGACTTTGCGAATGATTACGTTAGTTCACTCTACACCGTAGTTTTAAGGCATAATTATCGTTCCAATCAACACATTCTCGATATTTCGAAAGCGCTGATAAACAACAACCGCGAACGTTTAACAGCACAATTAGCCCTCGATAAAAACCTGAAAGCCGCCCATCCGCGATTCGATAGCCTAATGGTTGAGCCCGTGATAAATGAATACGAAAACCCGGGTAAGGAACTGGTGGATGTTGCTGAGCAAATAAAAAAGTTGCTTGAACAAGGCACCAAGCCTGCAGAAATAGCTGTGATTTATCGCAACCACAGCCAGGTTGAGGAACTGATTCAATACCTGGACACGCAAAATGTAGCCGTTAACACCAAGCGCAAAATCGACATCTTTACCCTGCCATTTGGTGAGAAGATCATCAATATCATGCGATACCTCGCCATGGAAATGGACTCGCCTTATAGCGGCGACGAGCTGCTGTTCGAGGTAATGCACTATGATTTCTTCGATATTGCGCCTATTGAAGTCGCCAAGGTAAGCGTTGCGGTAACCCAGGAAAATTACGCCACGTCGCGTAACAATCAGCCTAAAACGTCGATGCGGCAGTATATCAGCGACATGAAGCTGCCTGCGCAGACCGGACTATTTGAGAAGACGCCGAATTATGGGATGAAGTTTTTGGTAAGCGATATAGATTACCTGCTGAACTATTCTGCCAGCAATACGTTGCAGCAGCTTTTTCAGCAACTAATAGCTAAAATGGGCATCCTGAAATACATCATGCAGCAGCCCGACAAAGGCTGGTATATGCAGGTGCTCACTAATTTCTTCGATTTTATAAAAGACGAAAGCCGCAAAAACCCGGAAATAAAGCTGGCAGATATTGTAGCCACCATCAAGCTGATGAAGGAAAATAAAATCCGGCTGGATTTGAACCAGGTTATCTTTTCGGAAAACGGCGTCAACTTCCTTACAGCGCACGGCTCAAAAGGATTGGAATTTGAACACGTATTTTTAATAGGATGCACCAAAAAGATATGGGACAGCAAGGGCCGCAACCATGGCTTTAGCTACCCGGACACCCTCACACAGGCGGCAGACGACGAGATAGCCCAAAAGGAAGAGTCGCGCCGGTTGTTTTATGTTGCCCTTACACGCGCTAAACAGCATTTGTATATTTCATTTGCTAATAAGGATAAAAACGGCAAGGAGCAGGAGGCATCGCAATTTGTAGGGGAGATCCTGGCTGAGACAGACTTGCAGGTGCGATATCCGGAGGTAAGTGCCGATGCCATGATAAACTTTGCAGCCCTGCAGTTCAGCGAGGCGGACAAGCCAAAAGTGGAACTGCTGGACAGGAATTATATAAACCTGTTATTGCAGGATTATACCCTTTCGGTGACGCATTTGAGCAATTACCTGGACTGCCCGCTAAAGTTTTATTTTCAGTGTTTGATCAGGGTACCTTCAGGTAAAAGTCCGGCTGCTACGTTTGGTCAGGCTGTGCACTGGGCCTTGAACAAAGCATTCAGAAGTTTAAAAGATGATGGCAATGAGTTTCCGCTGACGGAGGATTTTATGAAGGAGTTCCGCTGGTATATGTACCGCAACCGGGATTCGTTTACGAAAGAAGATTTTAAATTGCGCCTGGATTATGGCGAGAAAATACTGCCGCCTTATTATACCCAGAATATTGAAACCTGGAACAAAAACGCGGTTACCGAACGCAGCATAAAAAATGTAGAAGTAGCAGGCGTGCCCATAAAAGGTAACCTTGATAAAGTAGAATTTAACGGCAAGGAGGTTACTGTTGTGGATTACAAAACCGGCAAGTTAAAATACGCCAAGGACAAATTTAACCGCGGAGGGCTGGAAGAACCCGGAGGTGATTATTGGCGCCAGGCGGTATTTTATAAGATATTGGTAGATAACGACCGTACCCTGGACTGGCAGGTGGTAAGCACGATATTTGAATTTGTTGAACCGGTTGATGACGAGTATTACAAAGAAAAGGTAGTAATAACCCCCGAGGACACCGAAATAGTGACCAGCCAGATAAAAGATGTTTACCAGAAAATAATGAATCACGAGTTTGCCACCGGCTGTGGCAAAAAGGAATGTGATTGGTGCCATTTTGTGAAGAGTAATTTTAAGCAGGTGGGGAATGTAATGCAGGAAGAGGAAAATTTGTAATTTTATTCAGAGCTGCAAACTATGGTGGCTTTACGATAAATAATCTATGAAAAAACTATTACTTATTATCCCCGCATTTGTTATTCTGCGAACATCCGCCCAAACCATCATCAAACAGGATAACTCCATTAAACAAATGGTTGATGAGGTATCCTCAAAAAACATCGAGGCCAATATCCGCAAACTGGTGAGCTTTAAAAGCCGGCACACCTTAAGCGACACGACCAGCAAAACAGAAGGCAGCGGCGCAGCGCGCAACTGGATAAAGGCAGAAATGGAAAAATATGCAAAGGAATCGACGGGCCGGATGACCGTGGAATTCGACACATTCACCCAACCTAAAAGCGACCGTATAGATAAGCCCGTAAAACTTAAAAACGTGCTGGCTATTCTAAAAGGAACTGACCCGAATGACACCCGGGTTTACATTGTTTCCGGCCATTATGACTCACGGGTTAGCGATGCGATGAACACCAATTCGGTAGAACCGGGCGCCAATGACGACGCTTCAGGTTCTGCAGTATCAATGGAATTGGCAAGGGTAATGTCTAAATGGTCATTCCCGTCAACCATCATATTTATGTGCGTTGTTGGCGAGGAACAGGGAATATATGGCTCTGCGAATGTAGCCAAACGTGCAAAGGCTGAAAAATGGAATGTAGACGCCATGCTGAATAATGATATCGTTGGTAACACCCATGGCATGGACAATGACATTAAAGACAACAAAAGCGTACGTGTGTTTAGCGAAGGTGTTCCGACTACAGCAGCCAGAAACGAACGTGAAATATCCGCGCTTATATCGCGCGGGGGCGAGAATGATAGTCCATCGCGCGAGCTGGCGCGTTACATTAAAGAAACCGCGGAGCGTTATGTAGATAACCTGGATGTAAGGCTAATTTACCGCCGAGACCGTTTTCTGCGTGGCGGCGACCATACTTCATTTCAGCAACAAGGCTTCACCGCCGTCCGGATTACTGAAATGAATGAAGACTTTACCCGTCAGCACCAGGACATCCGCACCGAAAAAGGCGTAGACTATGGCGACCTGCCTGATTTTGTCGACTTCAATTACGTACAAAAGGTAGCGCGAATGAACCTGTCGGTACTGGCCAACCTGGCCCTCGCTCCAGCTGAGCCGGAAAATGTGGGCGTAATAACCAGCGGCTTAACCAATAAAACTACTCTAAAGTGGGAAGCACCAAAAGCAGGTAAAAAACCAGCAGCCTATTATGTGCTGATGCGCGAAACCATCAGCCCGTACTGGGAGAAGAAGTTTTACGTAGAAGGAACAGGGATCACACTGGATTACTCAAAGGATAATTACTTTTTTGCGGTGCAATCGGTGGATGATAAAGGTCACGAAAGCTTGCCGGTATACCCTAAGCCAGTGAGGTAATTGTGTAGTAAAACGCAGCTTTATCTTGAATTAAGAGATACTTACGCTATGGTATTTATTGTACTGCCGCCAGGATTATTTTACGCTGCGCTTTAATACGATATAATAACCTGCTATAAACACTGCTATTGCTACTGCCAAACTCACCCAGGTTTCGTGGGTAAACATGTTAATGGTTATCTCCGGCATTTTGCCGGATACCCCGTTGTCTTTCGGATGGGTTTGAGATAGTGCCTTCATTGCCATCATGGGGTGTGAGTATGGGAAAAGGTAAGCGTATTCCCAATTATTTGAGGCCAGGATGCTGCCGGTTATGGTGCAAACAAACCCGATGCCCATCGGCTTTAAAAAGTCGCTGAATAAAAGGCTCAATAAAAATTGAATGGAAAGTATACCCAGCGCAGCAAGGAAAAACTTAAGGTAAAGCTGCGTCAAAAGGCCGGCAACACTATATTCGTTAAATTTCAGGCCCGGCTTTACAATACTCAGCAAGTTTCCAAAGCCAAGTGTAAAAAGCACAAATAGGGCAAGACATAAGAACACCAGGAATAGCGCATAAAAATATTTTGCTGCATAAACCGAAAGCTTGGATAACGGCAAGCTAAAAAGTGTTTTCCATGTATCGGCCTTATGCTCAACGTTATTTACCGAATAGGCAATAAAGATGATGAGCATCGGCAGTAACAGCAGTCCCATTATACCCAGTATAGCGCCGGCGAACTGCAGCCATAACATCATACCCGGCGTATTGATCAATTTATCGCTTTTAATAAAGAAACCGACAAATAGCAACAGGCAAAGCAGAAGGGGCAGTAAAACACTGCTCCAGAAACCCATGGTTTTGCGGGTTTTATAAAATTCAGACCGGAACGATAGTATAAATCCTTTCATAGTGCCTCAGGCATTTTGTGTGATGGCTAAAAATAATTTTTCCAGGTCCTGTTGTTGCTTGTTAATGCTGTAAACAGTATAGTCGTTTTGGTTAAGCAGGGCATTTATAGCGCCCATGTTTTCCTTTGATGTAAACGGAACAAACAGGTAATGGTCATTAACTTCGGAAACTTCGATGTTATTTCTCTTCAGGAAATTAGCAGCGTCAACTGTTTTATCGGTTTCAATTTGAACAGACGGTTTACTTAATGCTTCCAGTTCTGCAATACTTCCCTGGAACATCAGCTCCCCAAAATTGATAATACCAACATGTGTGGCCATTTTTTGAATTTCTGCCAGCAGGTGGCTTGAGATAAAAACGGTTTTGTTATGCACGCTGGTCAGTTTTACAAGCAGTTCGCGAATTTCGATGATCCCATTGGGGTCGAGGCCATTAGTTGGCTCATCGAGTATCAACAGTTTCGGGTCGCTTAATAAAGCCAGCGCAATACCGAGGCGCTGTTTCATACCCAGCGAATATTGGCCTGCCTTTTTATTTGCTGCCTGAGATAAATGTACCAGGTCGAGCATATCATCAACCCGCTTTTCAGGCACGCCAAGTAATAATGCCCGGTTCATCAGGTTTTCTTTGCCGCTTAAGTGAAGATAAATGGCAGGCTGCTCTATCAGCGAGCCTATTTGCGACAGAATTTCGATACGGTTGCTTTGCAGCTCCTTATCAAATATATGAATGCTGCCCTCCTGCGTTTTAAGCAGGTTGAGCAGCAATTTTATGGTGGTGGTTTTTCCGGCGCCGTTTGGGCCAAGGAAACCGTAAATACTTCCTTCCGGTACTTGTAACGATAATGATTTAACAACCGTTTGGCTGCCAAATGTAAATGTCAGGTTCTGTGTGCTGATTACCATACTTTTTCTTTGGCTACAGCGCATACAGTTTTTACCAGGTTAACGCTTTTAATAAAAAGCGAAGTAGCCTGAACCTTAGGGGTGCCAACAATAATTTCCCTTTTTTGCTGAAACTGGTAACTTACCCCCATTATCAAGGCAAATAAAACCGGAACCAATAATAATATAAAAGGATTCGAATTTTTGATGAGCGTTTTCATTGTGATTATTTTATGATACAAAGGTTTAAGAAAAAAATTACCTGCTAAAAACATTTAGACCAACACACGGGATTTATAGATAAACGGCGGAATAGAGAAAGCAACCAGTTCGTCGGATTTTTAGGGCCGTTCATCGATAAAACGGTGTGCTATATATAATATAAATGCTTTAAAGCGCTTTAAATAGTATCTTAGGTGTAATGAAAAAAACTCGCTGGCAAGTAATCTGGCACATCGTTATCTGGTTAGCGCTAATCTCGTTTATCATATTTATCAGTAAAACAGATTCCAAGTTAACATCAAAAGAACTATTCATCATTTTTGTGCCCTACGCAGCAGTAAACCTGAGCTTGTTTTATCTTAATTATTTGCTGCTTATACCGCAATTTATGGATAAGAAGAAGTACGGCGCCTACGCCCTGGCTATCGTCTTTACCATTATTGCCTTCGGCTTTATAAAATATGGCGTTGCCTTAATGTTCAAAAAGGTGCTGCTTACAGGGGCGAAGGGCACCGTAACCACTTTCGGCTCTTATTTTTTTCATACTGTTTTTATCAGCATTATTTTCCTGTTTTTGAGCACTGTATTGAAATTTACCGTGGATTGGTTTTTGAACGAACGGATACAACGCGATCTTGAAAACCAGCGGCTTAGCGCAGAGCTGGCATTTTTAAAGTCGCAGATAAACCCCCACTTTTTATTCAATTCTTTAAACAGTATCTATTCGCTGGCTTATCAGCGATCCGCAACAACGCCTGATGCCATACTTAAGCTCTCAGAGATCATGCGTTACATGCTGTACGAATGTAACGACAACAAAGTTGATCTGTCAAAAGAACTGCAATACCTGCAAAATTATATCGAGTTGCAAAAAATACGTTTTAGCGACAAAGCTTACATCGATTATAAGGTAGAAGGCAAGGTTGTAGCGCAACAGATAGCGCCTTTATTGCTTATCGCCTTTATTGAAAATGCCTTTAAACATGGCGTTGCAAACAATCCGCTTACCCCCATCCGCTTGCTGATTGACGTTGACGATGAGCACCTCCATTTTTACATGCAGAATAAAAAACACACTAATAATCGCGACGCATCCGGCGGAATTGGTTTGAATAATGTAAAACGGAGACTAAATTTGCTTTATCCGAACAAGTATAACCTGGACATCCGCGATGAGGCGGACACCTATACTGTTGAATTATCATTAGTTTTATAACATGATCAGATGCCTTATTGTTGACGACGAGCCTTTGGCATTGCATATACTGGAAGATTATATATCAAAGATTCCATTTTTGCAATTGGTTAAGGCCACAACAAACCCTATTGAAGCACTCACCCTGGTGCAGGAAAAACAGATAGACCTGGTGTTTCTGGACGTGCAGATGCCGGAACTTACCGGCATACAGTTTTTGCGCATAGCCAACGGCAAGGCAAAGGTTATATTAACAACTGCTTATCCACAGTACGCCCTGGAGGGTTATGAGCTTGATGTTATAGATTATTTACTTAAGCCTATCGCCTTCGACAGATTTTTCAAATCAGTACAAAAAGCACAAAGCGTTTTGCAGCCGACAGCGGTGCCAGTTCAGCCCGAGCCGGTACAGCAGCAGTTTCAGCAACCGCAAAATGACTTTTTAAGCGATTTTATCTTTGTAAAAACCGAGCATAAGATTCAAAAGGTATATTTAAACGACATCCTTTTTATCGAAGGCTTAAAGGACTATATTTCCATCTTCACTCCGGCCGAGCGAATCATTACCCTCCAAAATATGAAGAAAATGGAAGACGCCCTGCCGGAAAAGAACTTTATCCGCGTGCATAAGTCGTACATTGTATCTATCAACAAAATAGACAGTATTGAGCGCAGCCGTATTTTTATCGGCGATAAAGTGATACCCGTAGGCGATACTTACCGGGAAGATTTCTTTAAGATTATTGACGGGAAGAATATTTGAGCCCTCAGCCAATAGGGGAGTACATAGTCGCCACCGTTTCCCCTTCAGGGGGTCTGTGGGCTCTGCCCTAATGCTTTCTTTATTTCGTTCTCTGCTTCCAATACTATCTCATCTGCCTTTTTACCATCCGTTTCAACGGGTGGCAGTACCGTCCAACTCATAGAAATAAAAGTGTTTAGTGGAAATTTCCCGAAACGTACCATCTTCCATGAATTATTAATAGCTACCGGAACTACCAGTGCGTCGGGACATTTTTTTAGCAGCATAGCCACACCCGCCCCCTGGAATTTGCGGACTACACCATCTGCCGAACGGGTGCCTTCCGGAAATATCATAGCCGACCACCCTTTGGTTTTCATATCTGTTCCTAAACGACCCAATTCAGCCATGGACTGTCGCGGGTCTTTACGGTCGATGTTGGCAGCACCGCCATGGCGCAGGTTATATGATATAGACGGGATTCCCTTGGCCAGTTCAATTTTTGAAACGAACTTGGCATGATAACGGCGCAGAAAATAAATCATCACCGGTATATCGTATAAGCTTTGATGATTAGCCACAAAAATTACAGGCCGGCCGACAGGTATTTTCTGTTTGTCGGTAAACGAAACCGTATTACCCAGTAAGTAGTAAGTGCTTACCAGGAAGAAATTCAGTACATCTACCGATTTCTTATGCGCTGCATAACCAAAAACGTTAAAGCAAAACCACTGTATTGGCTGAAAGATGACCAGTACAAGCCCAAAAAAGATATAATGAATTGGAGATAGTAGAATGCCCAGTATCTTTCTCATATTGTAGCGCAAAGGTAATATTTTAGTTGAATGCTTTTAAGCCCTAAAAATGGAAGAACCCCGAAGAGCGAAAGAGGCAGCAATTAATCAAATCCAACTTAAGCAACTCCTTATAGCTTCCCTTCCAGAATCATTAACCGAACCTTAAGGACTGCGGCAACGGTTATTGCATCGGTTATGTTACCGTCGTAAACCATTTGACAGACGTCGTCGAATGGTAATTTCTTTATAATAAGTTGCTCAGTATCTTCCGGTTCAGATTCAAATTGCTTTAATCCGCGGGCAAGGTAAACGATGCTCGATTCGTCGCTAACTGAATTGGAAAGGTGCAGCCGCTGTATCTCGCTCCAGCTATCCGCCTTTAACCCGGTTTCTTCGAGCAGTTCGCGCTTAGCCGACTCCAACGGATCGACATCCGGTAGCCCGCCACCTTCAGGTAATTCCCAACTATATTGGTCAAGCGGAAATCTGAATTGCCCTACCAGGTAGGTATTCATTTCATCATCCAGCGGCAAAATACCGATGGCCAGGTTTTTAAAGTGCACTTTGCCATAAATACCCGGATTGCCCGAAGGGTTAATCACCTGGTATTCGGTCAGGTTTAGCCAGGGGTTATCGTAAACAGTTTTTTCTGAAGTGATTTGCCAGGGGTTTTCTTCGGGGTGATGCATCCTTCAAATATATGAATATGGCGGCAACTTACCTCCCAAACGCCCACGCTAAAAACTTTGGCATAGCTTTAGCCCACGTTTCTGTATTATGGCCGCCGCCTACCATCTCCATGTATTGAATATCTTCCGGACGGGTAAAGCCTTTACCTTCTAATTCCTTTATCAGGTCTATGGTATCATCTATAGAGTCGATGATACCGTTTTTGTTGCGGTCGCTGGTTTCGTCTTTGGTACCGGTCTGCAGCCAGATTTTGATATCGGGTTTTACTGGCGTGTTTTTTACGATGTCGTGCATAATGCGGTCGCCGTCGGTGTAACCTTTTGCCAGGTCTTTGCTCCTCCACCAAAACGAGCCGGAGAAAACGCCCACTTTATTAAACAACCCGGGGTTATTCCAGGCAATATCTAAAGCAGACAATCCCCCTAAAGAAAAACCTGCGTAAACCGTTGAGTTAAATTTTTCTATCCCGGTTAGTTTAGTGATACCTGGCAGCAATTCTTGTTTTATAAACCCGGTGTAAAGGCCAGCTTTTGCGCCGCGCTTTTTAAAATCAGGCTTGCCGGCGGTGCCATATTCCTGCAGGCGTTCTTCCCCGGCATGTACCGCCACAACCACCACGGGTCTGATACGGCCATAGTTGTTGAGCTCAGCCAGAGTATCCTTTAAATGTATGGCTTCGAGCTCCTGACCATCGTTCAGTAATAATAAATTAAGGGGCTCGGTTATATCGTTATCATCCGGCATTAATAATGTGCATACTACATCGCGCTTCAGCACATCTGATTTAAGGGTAATATTTGTTTCAGTGATAGCAATCTCCATCTCCTGCCAGCTCGCGTACATCTCTATTCAATTAATAAGGCGGCAAAAATACAGAATTGAATTTGAAGATGCGGCAATTTGAAAATTTGATGATATTGATTTGATAATTAATCGTTTTCTAAAATTTTCCGATCGGCTAATCATTAAATTTTTGAATTAAATTTTCTACCTTACATTCACAAAAAACGCAAACATTTTGGTTGAAAAATATCACCGCTGGTATTCCCAAAACCTGGGGACAGATGTAGAAATGCTGGTTTTTGGCGACCGGGGTTACCCCATCATATTGTTTCCAACATCACAGGGAAGATATTTTCAGAACAAAGATGAAGGACTTATAGAGAGCGCCCGGTGGTTTATTGACGAAGGGCTGGTAAAAATTTATTGCCCTGACAGTTTCGACTGGCTTACCTGGTACAACAAGAGCATCCATCCGCTTGAACGTGCCAGCCGTTACAACTGGTATGATAAAATGCTGAACGATGAACTGGCTCCGTGGGCTATGCAAGAAACCGGGGCAAGCAGGATAGCGACTGCGGGCTGCAGCTTTGGCGGATACCATGCAGCCAATTTTGCCTTGAAACACCCGGAAAAGGTGGGTAACCTGTTCAGCATGAGCGGCGCTTTCGATATTAAGCAATTTATGGATGGCGTTTACAGTGACGATGTGTTTTATAACAACCCTGTAGATTATTTGCCCGGCAGCAACCAATCCGGCTTGTGGCATATGAATATTATTTTAGGCACGGCGGAGCATGACATTTGTCGCGACGATAATAACAGACTATCAAACATTTTGAACCAAAAACATATTAGTCATTGGTTGGACGTACGCCCGTTTGCCAGTCATGATTGGCCGGTTTGGAAGGAGATGTTTCCGCATTACCTGTCGACAATCAGGTAGGTACGAGATTTGAGATTATTGAATTGACACATAACATATATCGAAACCGCAACCGGGCTGCCCACTGCAAACCGGCAACTGTAAACTAATACCACCACCCATGAAAAAAATAGGCATCTTATTCGGACAGGAAAAATCATTTCCGGAGGCTTTTGTTGAACGCGTAAATCAAAAGGCCGAAAAAAATATAAGCGCGGAGTTTGTCCGCATCGACAAGGTTATGCAGGCCGAGCCGCTGGATTATGCAGTGATTATCGACCGTATATCGCAGGATGTGCCTTTTTACCGCGCAACGCTGAAAAATGCGGCCATTTGCGGTACCGCGGTGATCAATAATCCTTTCTGGTGGAGCGCAGATGAAAAGTTCTTTAACAATGCGTTGGCGGTAAAAATTGGTGTCCCGGTGCCAAAAACCGTCATTCTGCCGTCAAAGGAATTACCGGATGATACGACCGACCAATCATTCCGCAACCTGGCTTACCCGCTCGACTGGGAAGCAATATTTAATTATGTGGGTTTCCCCGCCTATATGAAACCTTTTGACGGTGGGGGATGGAAAGAAGTTTACCAGATTAATAACCTGGATGAGATGTGGGATAAGTATGGGCGCACTAAACAATATGTAATGATGCTGCAGGAAGAGATTATTTTTGAAGACTATTTTCGCTGCTATTGCATTGGCGGCAAACACGTGCGCATTATGCAGTACGAGCCGCGCAACCCCCATCATTTGCGTTATGAACATGGTAAAGCTCCGGCAGCTAAAAAGTTACTCGACACAGTTAAGAATTATGTAATTAAACTTAATAAGTATCTCGGCTACGACTTTAACACCGTCGAGTTTGCTGTGCGCAATGGCGTACCCTACGCAATAGACTTTTGCAACCCTGCTCCTGATGCGGAGGTAACCAGCGTTGGCCAGGATAACTTTGAGTGGGTTGTTGAAACTGCCGCTGATTACGCTATTGAGCGTGCTAAAAAACAAAAAGATGATATGGACAACCTTACCTGGGGAGAGTATGTAAAAACGAGTGCAGCCAGGGAACAACTGTTATCGTCAGAAAAAAAAGTTGAAAAGAAAGCTGATAAAAAAGAAGCAGCTACCGGCCGGGTAGACCACCCGATTACTGATGAGGGTACCATCATCACCGGTCCGGCAAAACCAAAAAGAACAACCAAAAAGTAAGGATAGCTTTAACAAATGATTTTGATATCCGTCCATAACTTCGCGCAATTACTATGTTTAATTTTTTAAAGAAGAAACCTGCACCTTCGGTTGTCGCATCTGTTCCGTCCGGAGACGGCTTTTTATCAGAAATGAAAGAAAAAGCGCAGGAAGAGTTACCTTACCTGATTGGCTTTATAGAAGAAAACGGAGCACAGGAAGACCTTTTCAGATATGCTGTAAAAGCTAACTTCATAGAAAACGGGCATTCTGAGCATATGTGGGTACAGATTTTTGACTTTAAAAACGGAAGTTTTCACGGTAAATTGGCTAATAAGCCTAATACTGTTAAACAGCTTAAGTATGGCGATGACGTGGTTGTGAAACCTGATGACGTCGAGGATTGGATTTTAGAAGATTTTCTTACGTGCACTAAAGTTGGCGGCTTTTCAAGTAAATATATTCGTGAAAAATCTGAACAACAATAAAAACGAATAATACAACCTAAATTATGAACGAATTCACCTTAGGTGTAGAAGAAGAATTCATGGTGGTTGACCCTGTGAGCAGGGAATTAAGATCTCATGAACAAAAAATTGTCGATGCCGCCCAAAAAATACATGAAGACCAGGTAAAAGCCGAAATGCACCAGGCAGTGGTTGAGGTAGGCACACATATTTGCCATAACACCGCCGAGGCCCGCAAAGAGGTAACTAAACTGCGCGGTACGGTAGCACAGTTGGCCGGCGACATTGGCCTCCGTATCGGCGCCGCAGGCACTCACCCTTTTTCCCACTGGCAGCATCAGTTGATCACTGATCATCCGCGGTATTTTGAGATAGTGGATGAAATGCAGGAAGCCGCCCGCTCTAACCTCATTTTCGGTTTACACGTACATGTGGGCATCCAGTCCCGCGAAATGGCAATACACATCGCCAACCAGGTGCGTTATTTTTTGCCGCACGTTTATGCCCTGTCGACGAATTCTCCATTTTGGGAAGGCCGCAATACAGGGTTCAAATCGTTCCGTACAAAGGTATTTGACAAGTTTCCGCGCACTGGTATACCTGATTTTTTTAGCAGCATCGAAGAATATGACAACTATATCAAACTGCTGGTAAAAACCAATTGTATCGACAATGCCAAAAAAATCTGGTGGGATATACGAGTGCATCCTTTTTTCGAAACCATTGAATTCCGCATTTGTGATTGCCCGATGCTGATTGATGAAACGATGACCTTTGTGGCACTGTTTCAGGCCCTGTGTGCTAAATTGTATAAGCTGAGGCAGCAAAATATGTCGTTTATCAGCTATAACCGCGCGCTGATTAACGAAAACAAGTGGCGCGCAGCCCGGTACGGCATTGATGGGAAAATGATTGATTTCGGTAAAGAGATGGAAGTAAACACACGTTCGCTGATACTGGAGTTGCTTGATTTTGTTGACGATGTGGTTGACGATTTGGGCTGCCGCGATGATTTAAACTACGTGCATAAAATACTGGAACATGGCACAGGCGCCGACAGGCAGTTAGCAGTTTACCAGCAAAATAATAACTTTGCCGATGTTGTCGACTACATTACGTCGCAAACATTAAAGGGAGTATAATTCTAAAATGACAAATTCAGATAAGCCGGAAATCAAAGTCGCCATACTTGATTTTTATAATGGGATTGCGAACGAGGGCATGCGTGGTTTCCGCGAGATATTAGACAGATACAAAGTAAAAAACGGCCTTAACCTTAGCTACCAGGTTTTTGATGTACGCAAAAAAGTTGAGGTTCCGGGCAAAGAATTTGACATTTATATTTCCAGCGGCGGTCCCGGCGACCCGCTGGAGAGTGAAGGCAGCGAGTGGGAGAAAAAATATTTCCAGTTGATCGATAAGCTGGAAGATCATAACTTCTCAAACACATCGCAAAAGAAATATGGCTTTTTTGTTTGCCATTCTTTCCAGCTGATGTGTCGTAAATACGCGTTGGGACATGTGAATATGCGTAAGTCGCCCTCATTCGGCGTTTTGCCGGTTCACCAAACCAAGGCCGGTAAGCACGACCCGGTGTTTGAAAACATGGCCGATCCTTTTTATACGGTTGATTCGAGACTTTGGCAAGTGATTAACCCTGATGAAAAACGTTTCGAAGAACTTGGCATGCAATTGCTGGCTATCGAGAAGGAAAGACCGCACGTAGATTTGCCGCGTGCAATGATGGCTATCCGTTTTAGCGATTATTTTTTCTCGACGCAGTTTCATCCTGAAGCGGACTCAAAAGGCGTAAAATCCCTACTGCTCAAAGAAGAGAAAAAGAAAGAGGTAGTATCTGAGCACGGCATTGAAAAATACAACGAAATGCTGACACGGCTGGATGACCCGGATAAAATTACGTACACTCAAAATACCATGATCCCCAACTTTTTGGACCAGGCAATTTGGAGTTTGCAGGAGGCCTGAACTCGGATTAGAGGATGTGAGGGATAAAAAAGATTTCAAACCGGAGGTGTAGAGACTCGGTACTCCGGTCTCCGGCGGGCAGGTCGCCACAACTATAGATGGCTGAATAGTTTGTGATCTGCATTGAAACGCCAAGCATCTCTGCGGAGGCCGCAATCAAATTCGGCCCGTACGTAAATTATAACATGAAATGAACCCATCCATCCGTAAAACATATAATGCAAGCTTCACCGGCGAAAAGTATCAAAGCTTTTTAAATGCATTGAGCGAAGGTTTAAGCAGTCCTATCCCCTTTCGCGTTGCGGAAACACCGGTGTTCTTAACGGACGATTTTCGTGATAGATTGATTACCGCCGGCGAAGATATTATCACCACCATTTTACAACCCGGCTTTAAAGACCTAACCGAACGTGCCATTCCTGAAAAATGGCGTGTAGCAAATGAAAACGCCCATCCGCATTTTATCGCTCTTGATTTTGGCGTTTGTAAAGATGAAGCCGGCAATATAGTGCCAAAACTAATAGAGTTGCAGGGCTTTCCTTCCCTTTTTGGCTTCCAGGTAAAGATGAGTGATGAATTTAGTGCAAACTTTGATATACCTGGCAACCAAACCGTTTACTTCAATGGCCTTGACAGGAATGACTATATCGAACTGCTGCGAAAAACTATAGTTGGCGATTGCAACCCCGAAGAAGTCGTGGTAATGGATGTCGACGCCTTTCATCAAAAAACCTATGTCGATTTTTTTCAAACACTTAAACTGATAGGCACACCCGTTATTGAGTTAAGCGACCTGCAGCAAGATGGCGACGATCTCTATTATCAACATAATGGCAAAAAACAGCGTATCAAACGCATTTACAACCGCCTGATATTTGATGAGATCGAAACCGATGCCCGCATATTCGATAAGGTGGTTGATGTAAGGCAGCCGCTAAATGTGGAATGGATAACCCATCCTAACTGGTTTTACCGCATCAGTAAATTTACAATGCCGTACCTGCAAGGCGAGTATGTACCTATAACACAGTTCGTTCATCAACTTAAAGAAATACCTGCCGATTTAGACAATTACGTACTTAAGCCATTATTTTCTTTTGCCGGTCAGGGTGTAATCATCGACGTTACAGAAGATGATATTAAAAACATTAAAGACCCGGAAAACTGGATCCTGCAGGAAAAAGTAAATTACGAGCCAGTAGTAGAGGCGCCCGATGGCGGTGTAAAGGCTGAAATACGACTGCTATACCTTTGGCCGGATGGCGATGAAAAACCTACCTTGGCCATCAACCTCGCGCGCTTAAGCCGCGGAAAAATGATAGGCGTACGCTACAATAAAGATTTCGACTGGGTAGGCGGTACGATTGCGTTTATGAGTGAGGGGGAATTTGAAACCAGTATATCCGGTATGAGACAAATATGAGGGCGACAACATCTGCCTCATCATACAAATCTCATTTATGAAGCTATCTTAAACCAAATCATATTTCGCTTGTCTACGTTATATATAAATTGTATTAAATTTGTGACGTGAATATCCAGTTGATTATAATAGCAATACTTTTTGTAGCAGCGGTTTTTTATGTAGGCAGGCTGATGTATAAAAATCTGTTTGTAAAAAAAAGCTGTGGTACTAACTGTAAATGCGGTGTCGATTTTTCTGCCATCAATCCGGACAAACTATCCAAATAACGGCGGAAATCAATTTATATACCTTTAGCAGGTATAAATTATTTATTTGATAGATTTTAATGGCCGATAAACAGGTTTTTCAAACTGATACCCCGAGTAGATGGATCCGTTTTAAGTGGCTTAGCCGCGCGATTATTATCCTGCTGCTGGCAAGCGTAGTGGCTGCGGCTATTACTGTAACCTCCAAGCATTATCCCACACTCCCGAATTTAAACCCGACGCCTAAAAAGCTGAGTAAAGAAGAACTGGAGCAGCTAAAAAGGTCGAAGAAGTTTAAGGATTTCAAAATAGATATAAAAGAAATCGAAAAACTTGCGAAGGCCCGCCATTTACACCAGTTGAAGCGCCCTAACAATAAGGACCGCATAAACGCTGCCTTTTACCGCCCCTGGGAAGCACAAGCCTATGCCTCATTAGCAGAAAATTATACCAAGTTAGACATGGTTGTCAGCGAAGGCCTCTTTATAACGCCGAAGCATGATACGATGGTTGCGAATGTTGATACCGGCTTGATTAACCTTAGTAAAAAGCACCGGAAAACGTCAGTTTTGCTCACTTTGTCGAATTATGTTAATGAAACCAATACCAGTGGCGGCTACGATAGCAGGGACATTGAACGGATTATCAAGGATAAAAAGCTTAGGGCTGAGTTTATTAATAACCTGGCAAGCCAGCTCGCCAGATATAAATTCCAGGGCATAAACCTTGATTTTGATGAAATAAAAGACCGTAACAGTAAAAACTATATTGAATTTGAAAATGAGCTGTACAGGGTGCTTCATGCAGCCGGTTTCCTGGTCACTCAAAACGTAATAGCCGAGGATGAGCAATTTAACCTCGAGCGTTTGGCAAAGATCAACGACTTTTTGTTCGTGATGGCGATTGACCAGCATAACGAAAGCAGTAATGCCGGCGACCTTTCGAACCAACACTGGGTTGAACGCATACTGGACGACGTTTGTACGCGGATACCAAGTGAAAAAGTAATACTAACGGTTGCAGGCGGCGCGATAGACTGGCCTGAAAGCAGTGTCGGCCATTCGATAGGCTATCAGCAGGCTATAGGTATTGCACAGGAAAAAAAGAGCAAAATAACGTTCGACCCATTGTCGGCTAATCTTCATTACAGTTATTTTGATGATGACAGCCTTCAGCATACAGTATACTTTACCGATGCAGCCACCAATTTTAATGTCATCCGGATGGCTGACGATTGGGCTACCGGCGGTGTTGCATTATGGCGTATGGGTGCGGAAGACCCGCGGCTGTGGACGTTTTTTCCAAAAAACCTTTCTATCGATTCGCTGCGAAAAACCGGCATAGATGTTAAAAGACTTACCTCGGTAGGCTTGAATAATAAAATTAACTATGATGGCGACGGCGAGGTGCTTGACTTAATTACCACACCTGATACAGGGCATATAGACGTTCATCTCGACACCAATAATTTTATTATTACCAACCAGGCATATAAAAAGCTGCCTACCAAATATGTAATCAGGAAGTATGGTTATGCGCCAGGCAAAATCGTACTGACCTTTGACGACGGACCCGATCCTGACTATACGCCGCGCATCCTTGATATTTTAAAAAAGGAAAAAGTGCCGGCCGCATTTTTTGTGGTAGGCTCCATGGCCGAAAAAAATGTATCGATCCTCAGACGTGAATTTGAAGAAGGTTATGAAATTGGTAACCATACCTACTTTCACCCGGATATATCAACAGTCAGCATTCAGCGTGTAAACCTTGAGTTGAACGCAACCCGCAAACTGATTGAGTCGGTAACCGGACGTAGCACCATTTTGTTCAGGCCGCCATTTAACGCCGACGCAGAGCCACAAACTCTTGCCGAGGTAATCCCCGTAGCGGAAAGCCGCAAACAAAGTTATATCAATATCGGTGAGTCAATAGACCCGTGGGATTGGCAACCGGGCGTAACAGCGGACAGTATCATCGCCCGTACCATAAGACAAAAAGACGCCGGCTCAATGCTGTTATTACACGACGCCGGCGGCGATACCCGTGAAGAAACTGTAAAAGCGCTGCCGGAAATTATTCATTTCTTTAAAAGCCACGGCTACAAGTTTACCACCATAGCTGATGTATTGGGCAAAACCAAAGATGACCTAATGCCGCCAATAAAAGATGATGCCAACTCAGGTGTTTTAGGTACGCTTTACAACATCTGGATACAGTTCTATTTCTACGGAAACTGGTTCTTGTTATATCTTTTTCTTTCGGCTATTTTCCTGGCGGTAGGGCGTGTGGTGTTGATTGGTATTTTAGCAATAAGACAATACAGGGAAGACAAAAAGGTTAACCGCACCACCATTGACCCGGCGACGTTACCCGCGGTAAGCATTATTGTACCTGGCTATAATGAGGAAGTTACAGCAATAAAAACTATTCAAAGCCTGCTTAAAACCGAATATAACGTTTTCGAGATAATTTTTGTTGATGATGGTTCCAGGGATAAAACATATGAACTGGTTAACACTGCTTACGGTAATCACCCGCTGGTAAAGGTGTTAACCAAGCCAAACGGCGGTAAAGCCTCAGCCTTAAATTTTGGCATAAGCCACGCACAGTACGATTTTGTAGTTTGTATAGATGCCGACACCCAGTTGAAGGATGACGCTATTTACCATTTGATGACCTATTTTTCTGATGCAGAAATCGGCGCTGTTGCAGGGACGGTTAAAGTAGGTAACGAGATTAATATTATCACACGCTGGCAGTCTATCGAATACATAACTGCTCAGAATATGGATCGCAGGGCATTTGATTTAGTAAATAGCATAACTGTAGTTCCCGGCGCGATCGGCGCATTTCGCAAGGCAGCTATCTATAAGGCCGGCGGCTTTACTTATGACACGCTTGCCGAAGATTGCGACCTGACAATGCGCATATTGAAACAGGGCTATATCGTAAAAAATTGCGCAGAAGCGATTGCTTTTACCGAGGCGCCTGAAACCCTTAATGGCTTGCTGAAACAGCGCTTTCGCTGGAGCTTTGGCGTGATCCAAAGTTTCTGGAAAAACAAAGATGCGCTTTTTAATAAAAAGTATAAGTTCTTCGGTATGCTGGGAATGCCTAATATACTGTTGTTTCAAATCATTCTTCCCTTATTTTCGCCACTCGCCGATTTGATAATGATATTTGGTTTATTTAGTGATAAGCCCGGAAAAATATTATTGTTCTATGTTGCCTTTGTGGTGATTGACTTTATTGTATCAATCATTGCCTTCTGGATGCAAAAAGAGGATTATAAAAAACTGGTTTACATTATCCCGCAACGCTTTATATGGCGCCAGCTGATGTACTATGTACTTTTTAAATCCATCCGCAAGGCGTTAAAAGGCGAATTAAGCGGCTGGGGCGCGTTAAAAAGAACAGGAAACGTGACCATCCGGAAAGACGTGCCTGTTACGAATGAATAGGTGCCGCTTTATTCTTAACGATGCGTTTGCCCGGTAGGTTATGTAAGTCCCGGGTCTATTTATGTCCGGACTTCTTTTCTATCAAACAGACGGCATAAGCTACTATTCCTTCCTCGCGACCGATAAAGCCAAGTTGCTCATTGGTAGTAGCTTTAATCGAGATATCCTCTGCGTCGATCCCTGCAGCCTGCGCAATATTAGCCTGCATTGCAGGAATATGCGGGTTGATTTTCGGCGCTTCGAGGCATACCATTGCATCGATATTATTTATGTCCCAGTTTTTTTCGCGCAGCAATTCCATTACATGCTGTAACAGTACCAGACTACTGATACCCTTCCACCGCTCATCCTTATTTGAAAAATGATAGCCAATATCGCGCAGGTTAGCTGCACCAAGCAGCGCATCACAAATAGCATGCAATAACACATCGGCGTCTGAATGACCATAAGCACCCGAGTGATGCTCCAAATTTACTCCGCCCAAAACAAAAGGGTGTCCGTTCTTTAGCTGATGGACATCAAACCCAAACCCGACCTTAATTTTAGCCATTATCTTTTTTTAGAATTTGTATCGCCACCAAAGCTGGCAGATAAAGTAAACCTTAAAGTATTGGCGAGCGGACTATTCTGCTGGCTGGCTGCGAGGTATGAAAAATCGAAACGGAATGCGTCATATTTCAACCCGATGCCGGCTGTGAGGTAATGCGCCCCGCCTTTATTAGCATTCTGGTAAAAGTAGCCCGCCCTGATTGCAAACAGCTGGTTATACCAATATTCTGCACCTGGAGATATAGATATTTCCTGCAATTCTTCGTGAAAACCGCCTGGTGCATCCGAAAATGAGCCAAAAATGCCCGCCGGTACGGAAACGTTATCGTCTTTGCCCTTGATGATATTACCATTCTGATCCCTGATTGGTGGCGTGGGCACCAAAAGTTTGTTTAAATCGACGGTTAAGGTAATTTGATTATAATCATCGAGGTTAATGGTATTAGCTACTCCGATCTTAAGATTTGCAGGGAGGAAATATTTAGGCCCGCCATCGCTGTAACTGATCTTTGAGCCGATGTTAGAGATGTTCGCGCCAAAAGCAAAAATGGCGTCGCTGCCAAACTCCTGGGTGGGCTTATTGTAATACATTGATACGCCGGCGGCCAATGCGTTGCCCGCTTTAGCCTGCTGGCCGGAACCTGTTGCGAAAGCTGCATTTGACAGGCTGGAATGTATAAAACCGACTGTTAACCCAAGCGAAAAACTTTCGCCAAACTTGCGCGCAAATGATGTATTTAAAGAAAATTCGTTGGGTGTATAAGTACCCTGGTTATTCTGTCCTTCGTCTGTAAGCTGGATGCTTCCGTAGTTGAAATATCGCAGTGAAGCTCCGATCGTGTTACGCTCATCAAGCTTATGTGCATAACTTAAGTACGATAAACTGATATCAGGAACCAGTTGACGCAGCCACGGGCTATAAGATAACGATACATTGTCATTACTCTCCAGGTAGGCCAGTTTTGACGGGTTCCAATAAGTGGCATTCACATCAGGAGTTATAGCAACACCAGCATCACCCATGGCCCCGGAGCGGGAATCGGGTGTGATATTCAAAAAAGGTACTGCTGTAGGTATAGCTGTCGAGTAATTTGAGCCATTAGAGCTTGTTTGCGACATTACCAGCGAGGGCAATAAAATGAAAATCGACAAGACAATGGCTTTGCTATATAAAAACTTCATCTGTGAAATTTACTCTTGCTTTTAAAGTAATAAATATATGCTAATTAGGGCCTATTACGTACAATTGTATCAATAAGTTTTCCACCGAAAAAGTTAAAAGGATGCAACTTATAGCGTAGTTTGCCCGTAAAAAGCCAGGTAAAGTTTAAATTCTTTTCGGGGTAAAAGTTAAAAAATTAGCATTTTAGGCAAAATGTATTAAATTTACCTCTTAAATTAACTGTAAGAACATGAGAGTATTTTTTACTAAGACTGCCATAGTATTGTTGGGAGCAGGATTTGTGTTAAGCAGCTGCAGTAAACGTCAGCAATCCAGTAAAACCGGGTTGACTTATAACGACAAAAACAACGGCGGGTATGAACGTTTCAGGCAGACGCACCCCTCTCCCGGCCCCGGTCTTATCCCCATTGAAGGCGGTACTTTCGTGGTAGGTGGCAGCGCCGACCAGGATGTAACTTATGAATATAACAACACCAAGCGCCGGGTAACCATCCCATCCTTTTATATGGACGAAACAGAGGTATCCAACCAGGATTGGCTTGACTATCTGCATTGGATAAATATCACGTTCCCTCAAGACCGTGAACTGTACTATAATGCTATACCCGATACGCTTGTATGGCGCAGGCCGCTTTCATATAACGAGCCTTATGTTGATAACTACTTAAGGCACCCGGCATTTCAGGATTATCCTGTAGTAGGTGTAAGCTGGACACAAGTTCAGGATTACTGTCAATGGAGAACCGACCGTACAAACGAAAATATCCTTCGTGAACGCGGTAATTTAGTTGCCTGGAAAGATCTGAATGGTAATGGAAAAGGCAAGAATGCCACCGCTGCGGCAGCAAGCAAAGAACCATTCAATACTGATATTTATCTGAATAACCAGATGCGTGGCCCTGGTATTGACGGGAAAAAGATGCTCCCAGATTTAAGCCCGAATGCAAAGCCGGCAGCCGGTGCAACCGGCAAAGCCGGTAAATTGGTTAGACCAGTACGTATGGAAGATGGCATCCTGAAGCAAGGATATCGCCTGCCTTCAGAGGCCGAATGGGAATATGCAGCGCTTGGGCTGATAGGCAATACACAATTTGAAAATATTGACGACGGCAAAGTTTATCCGTGGAATGGTCTTGGTGTTCGCTCCTCTAAAAAAGCAACACGCGGCCTTATACTGGCTAACTTTAAGCGTGGCATGGGCGACAATGCCGGTGTAGGCGGCTATTTGAACGATAAGGCCGACATTACCGCGCCGGTAAGGGCGTATCCGCCAAACGACTTTGGCTTATATAACATGGCAGGTAACGTAAATGAGTGGGTTCAGGATACCTACCGCCAAACCTCGTTTGAAGAATTTGATGATTTCAATCCCTTCCGTGGTAATGAGTTTACTAACAAAAGATTGGCTGACCCTACCAAAGGTCTGTATGCAAAAGATAAATATGGCAGGCCGATAAAAGATCCGTCAAAGTCGAACAGAAAGATGAAGTACAGTGAGCTAATAGCCCTGCAGCAGGCACAGGCCAGTGGTACTGATGCTAATGCTGCGCAAGCCGCGCCTGCAAACGGCGCAACTCCTGCAAATGGAAATACATCTGCAACCCCTCCGGGTGGCCTAAGAGCTGATTTAGCAGGCAAACCATACAATGCCGACTACAGGGGTTATAATGATACCGTTAACACAGCGTTATACGGCAAAACTACCCTTGTTAACGACCATTCGAAAGTTTACAAGGGCGGTTCATGGAACGACATGGCTTTTTGGCTCAACCCTGCAACACGCAGGTTTATGGACCAGGACGATGCAAGCGCAGAGGTTGGTTTCCGTTGTGCAATGACGCTGGTTGGCGCTCCGGAAATTCACCCTGAAGGCAAACCCCACTACAGCATTAAAAAGGCTAAGCCATATAAGGCAACCCGCTAACAGATGTTCCGAAGATATATATGACAATAAAAATGCGCCCGGATGAGGCGCATTTTTATTTATGGGATCATTTGAGCAGAAACTTACAGGGTTTGGGGAATGCCGTAACTTAGGATCTACAGTCAAAAACTCGCTGATTTCGAAGATCCAGGTTCAAAAATTTTCAGAACATCATGAGAACCTGGTTCTTTTCAACCTTGTCTCCAGGTTTTATTTTGATTGTTTTAACAGTAACATCGGTAGGAGCCTTAATAATATTTTCCATCTTCATTGCTTCTAAAACAAACAGGTTATCACCCTTTTTAACCTCCGTACCTTCGGTAACAAAAACCTTTAACACCAAACCGGGCATGGGGGCCTTGATCTCGCTGATTTTAGTGGAATTTAAGTTACTCAGGCCAAGTTTATCCAGCAAAATATCAAACTGGTCCTTTGCAGTGATGTTATAGATGTTATTATTAACCTTAATTTCAGCTGTTTTATCTGACGGGTTAAAACTAACTACCTCAACATTGTATGATTGAAGATCATTAATTACGTGATACATGGTCGCATTTAATAGCGATATGTCGGCAGCGGCTGCCTCGCCATTTATTAAAAGCTGGTCCCCGTTTCTTTCTGTTTCGTAATTGAATTGGTTATTTATCGTTAATTTATACATTTTAGTTAAGATATGAGGTGCAAATACAGACCGGTAGAGTCTATTGTGTTAAAACATACTGAATTATATTGGCGCCCATTTTAAGCGCTTTTATACGGTTTTCCTGGGTGTCATTAGCATAAGTACCGTAGTCCTCCCATCCGTTGCCCAGATCGCATTCATAAGTGTAAAAACATACCAGGCGGCCTTTATAAATCAGGCCAAAGCCCTGCGGGCGCTTACCATCATGCTCATGAATTTTGGGCAGGCCGTTTGGAAATTGAAATTTTTGATGATAAATAGGATGATTTAAAGGTAATTCTACAAAATCAAGTTCCGGAAACACTTTTTTCATCTCGCGACGGATAAACTGGTCAAGGCCGTAATTATCGTCGATATGCAGAAAACCTCCGCCGGTAAGATACTTTCGGAGGTTGCGTACATCCTGATCAGAGAATATAACATTGCCGTGTCCCGTCATGAAAATAAACGGATAATTAAATATCTCGGCGCTGCCAACTTCAACCACCTCATCTTCCTGCTGAAAATTGGTCCTAAGGTTGTCGTTGCAAAACTTTATCAGGTTAGGCAGGGCTGTACGGTCGCCATACCAATCTCCCCCGCCACTATATTTAAGTTTGGCCATTTTATAGGTCGGGGCAGTAAAACTGGTGTTAATTATAATAAGAATTAAGGCAAAGACAAATATAGCAACAGGTTTAAAACTCATTACCCTGCGGATAAGCTTTTCCCTCTTCCCGCATATTGGTGGTTGTTTTTCCATAGCCACTCCACCAATAATTTTTGTTATACCTTCAGACATTATAAAGCTTTAGCTAATCAACCCTATTCAAAAAATTCACCTCGAAACATGCCTCCAGGGCGGCCGTCTCTGTTCTTAAACGACTTTCCCCTAAAGTTATGGCTTTATACTGATTTTTTAATGCGATATCTACTTCATCAAGTGTAAAGTCACCTTCGGGACCTATCAGTATTAAACTGCGGCTTTGCAATTGCAGTTCATTACGCAGACTTACTTTGTTGCCCTCCTCGCAATGCGCAATAAATTTTTGCCCGTTAAAAGCGTTTGCAATAAAGCGGTTAAAGGCAACAGCCTCATTTAGCACAGGATGATAGGCCTTTAATGATTGTTTCATGGCAGAGGTGATTATCTTATTCAATCTCCCGGTCTTTACCTCCTTGCGTTCGGAACGCTGGCAAATTAAGAATGATATTTCATCAATCCCTATTTCGGTAGCTTTTTCCAAAAACCATTCGATCCGTTCAATGTTTTTTGTCGGAGCGATGGCGACGTGCAAATAGTGATTTCGCTTGCGATACCCGTTAATAACAGACTTTATTTCGAGGATAGTGCGTTTAGGATGCGGATCTATAATAGCCGCCACATAAAGGCCGCCCTTACCATCTATGAGCTGCACTTCGTCGTCCTTTTGCAGGCGCATCACACGTATGGCATGCTTACTCTCCTCTTCATCCAAAAAAAATTGTTTATGTAAAGGATTAATGCCGGGAGTATAAAATAGATGCATTTTGAGGTGAAAGCTGAAAGCGTAAAGCTAAAAGGTATTGTGGAATTATCCTAATTGCAGAGATTAAAGCTGAAAGGCGAATGCTAAAAGCCCCAAAAGGCGACTATGAAGATAAGCGACAGTTCGTTATGATCCTGTAAACCAATCAATGCAAATCCACTGTATCATCTTCGCTGATAAGCAACTCCAGCTTAACCGACTCGATGTTTTGGTCTGATTTTTTAAGGACCGTGATATTGTAACCATTGGATTCCTTTTGCTCGCCGACGTCCGGTATCTTGCCAAAGATATCACCTAACCAGCCGGATACGGTATCAAAGTCACCATCTTCCGGCAAATCATGCGGAAGATGTTCATTCACGTCATAAATCGGCGCCAGTGCATTCACAATGAACTCGCGATCGTTTACCCGTTCAACTATTGGCTTCTCTTCGTCGTATTCGTCCTGAATCTCGCCTACCAACTCTTCAACTATATCTTCAAGGGTCACCATACCTGCGGTACCGCCAAATTCATCAGACACAATCGCTATCTGTATGCGTTTTTGCTGCAGCTCAGCCATCAGGTCGTTAATTTTTTTTGTTTCCGGAACGAAGTAGGGTTTCCGGATAATATCGCGCAGCTGAAAATCCTGATTGCTGGCCAGTAAAGGCAGGATATCCTTTGCGTGAACGATGCCAATTATCTTGTCTATAACATCATCATAAACCGGCATTCGCGAGTAGCCTTCGGATATGATTGTCTGTACTAATTCGTCCTTAGGCGTACTTACATCAACACCTGATATTTTAGTACGCGGCACCATAATGTTTTTTACCACGCGCTCATTAAAATCAAACACATTTTGAATCAACTCATGTTCATTAGAGTCGAGCGCTCCGGTTTCCTTGCCCTGTTCAAGCAGGTATTGAAGCTCCTCGGAACTGTGGTGCGATTCACCCCCTTCCACCTGTTTGATCCCCATCAGGCGTAAGATTGCTGTAGCAAAATAATTTAAGATGGTTATGAGTGGCCTAAAAACCACAAAAAACACCTGCAATGGTGCTGAAACGGCAAGAGCGGTTCGCATTGATCGCTGTATTGCGATATTTTTGGGTGCAAGTTCACCGAAAATTATACTAATAAAAGTAATAAACACAAATGCAAGCACGTGGCTTATATTAACCAGTATGTTCGATGGATTATCATAGCCGAACCAGGTAAATATTTTAAGAACGACGTTTGTGAATACGCCCTCGCCAATAACACCCAGTGCCAATGATGCAATGGTTATACCCAATTGTGTTGCCGCCAGATAACCATCAAGGTTACCCATAATGCTTCGCGTAAGCTTAGCCATACGGCTGCCTGATTTTACCTTTAGCTCGATCTGCGACCCTCGCACCCGAACCATAGCAAATTCCGCGGCTACAAAAAAGCCGTTAAGCAGCACCAGGAAAAAGGTTAGGAATATATATAAACCGTTTATTTCTCGCCCGGGGTCCATATATTAATTATTGATAAACCGGAAAGGTACTTTTATACAGTTCCAGACTTTCTTTTATCACTTTATAGGCATAACGCTTGCCAAGTAAATGCTCAATAGTCACGTTTTTACCCTCCAGCTTCTTATAGTCTTTAAAGAAACGAACAATCTCTGTCATAGCATGCGGCGGCAATTCGGCCAGGTCGTTAATGTAATTAACCGACATATCGTTTTTTGCAACTGCAATAATCTTGTCATCCTGCTCGCCATTGTCAACCATGTGCATTACGCCTACCACCTTTGCCTCAATAATGGACATAGGGAATACATCGATCGAACATAAAACCAATATATCAAGCGGATCATGATCGTCGCAATAGGTTTGCGGAATAAATCCATAATTTGCAGGATACATTACCGAAGAAAACAACACACGGTCGAGTTTTAGCAGGCCTGACTCTTTATCGATTTCGTATTTGGCTTTTGAGCCTTTAGGGATTTCTATTATTGCGTTTACAATTTCAGGGGTATCGTCTCCGGGTGAAACCTGGTGCCAGGGATGTTGTGTGCTCATTTAATTCTCATTTAACTCTTTAACGCTTCGCTTGGAAACCATTTGCTTTATTAAAGCAATAACCAGCGGAATTGTTGTAATTATTATCAACCCGACAACGATATATTCCATGTAATCCTTTAGCTGAGGGTATCTGCGGCCAAGGAAGTAACCACTTAAGGTAAATGTACAAACCCAGGCAACGCAGCCGATAAGGTTATAAATCGTAAATTTTCTAAGGTCGACTTTAACAACTCCTGCAAAGATAGGTGCAAAAGTTCTAATTATTGGAAAAAATCTGCCTAATACCAGCGCCATGCCCCCATATTTTGTATAAAAAGCTTCAGCAAGCTTTACGTAACGCTGCTTAAAGAACAGCGAATTATTTTTGTTAAAGAGTTTAGGCCCCGTTCGGTAGCCAAACCAATAACCTGTATAATTACCCAGAACTCCCGATGCGACGAGTGATACAACTAATGTAAAAATAGACACATCAAGCTTCCCGCTCGAACACAACAGGCCTGAAAGAAATAAGAGGTAATCGCCGGGAAGGAAAAACCCAAAAAACAAACCGGTTTCAGCAAATACTACTACCAGCAAAAAGTAAAAACCTACGCTGATGATGTATTTGGCCTCAGTTAAATTATATAGGTGGTCCCAAAAGTTATCCATGCTGTACCTGTAAAACTACTAATATATTTGTGAATATGTAATACATCTGTTACCATTCTTATTATAAGAAGTACTTATCTTTTGTGAACTTTGATCTAACTTAAATTAATCACAGCAACAATAACTAATAAAACGGCCCAACTCTCAAATATTCGTTCTGAGCTACCTGTTTGTTCCTTCAAATCTAGTGCGGTATAAATGAAACGAAAGAAATTAAAAAAGAGTTAATAAATTTCCAACCGGTATAGTGCAGTTCACGCTGTTTAGCCCTTTCGGTGAGCCGCTAAACGAGCGTTTGGCGTTTATTAATAATAATGACCAGCTTAAATTAGATATTGACGCAAAGGAAAGCTACGCCGCAAGGCAAAAGGTGAACATAAAGCTTACCGTGAAAAACAAAAATTATAAAAAAATAACAGCAGGTAGCTTTTCGGTTGCGGTCACTGATGAAACCAAAGTGCCGGTAAATGAACCCGGTGAAAACACAATCCTATCCAATTTATTATTAACCTCCGAACTGAAAGGTGCTATAGAGCAACCAAATTATTACTTTACAAATGTTACTAAAAAAACCAATGCCGACCTTGATGTTTTAATGTTGACACAAGGCTACCGGCAATTCAGCTGGAAAAAAGTATTGACCGAAAGCCTGCCAACCACGGCTTTTAAACCCGAAAAAGCCCTGGAAGTATCGGGCAACGTTAAAACTGCCGGTGGTAGGCCTATTTCCGGTGCTAAAGTAACGTTATTCAGCAAGTCGGGCGGACCATTCTTAATGGATACATTGACCAATGCGAATGGAAAGTTTGTTTTTCCGAATTTAATTTTTGGAGATAGTGTAAAATTTGTAGTGCAAGCTAAAGTAACCAAAGGCCAGGATAATGTGGTACTTGACCTTGACAACATAATAAGTCCGCCGATAACATGCGAAAAAAGCTCAACCAGCGCTCTCAACTTTTTGACTGATACATCGATTTTTTTGACGAATGAGAGATTGTTTTACCAGGAACAAAAGAAATACGGGATTAATAAAAAAACATTGATGCTAAAAGAAGTCGTGGTAAAGGACAAGAAATTAACCAAGGAGCTGCAACAATCACAAAATTTAAACGGGAAAGGTAATGCCGACCAGGTCGTAACTGCCAAGGATTTGGAAACGCTGGCATGCGGGAAACTCTTAGATTGTTTGCAAGCCAAACTGACCGGTATTGTTTTTATAAAAAAACTCAACCAAACCATGATGTACGTTAGACGACTTGGTGGCATGGACATGACAAAATCTTCCATTCTCCCGGATCCAATGCAAATTGTGGTGGATGGAAATTTTGTAGATTATGACGTTGCTAATGATTTAGATCCAACCGATGTTGATGCCGTAGAGGTATTAATGGGCCCACACTCCAGCGCCATCTACGGCAGTCGTGGTGCTTCGGGAATGCTGATAGTAACAACCAAGCCAGGTCGAAAAGAAAAGAATTACTACCGGTACGCGCCTGGCGTAATAAGCTTTATGCCAAAAGGATTTTATAAAGCACGCGAATTTTACTCTCCCCGGTATGATAGCCCGAACCTAAATAAACAAATGATCGACTTGCGCAGTACAATTTTCTGGAACCCGGACATCAGGATTGATAAAAATGGAACAGCTTTATTTGACTATTTTAATGCAGATAGCAAAGGAACTTACCGAATAGTAATTGAGGGTATTGATGCAGATGGCAATTTAGGCAGGCAAGTGTATCGGTATAAGGTTGGAGATTAGAGATTGACGATCGGATATTAGAGAAGAGTAGATTGTAGCCGTGATATGGTATTATTGGTTGTGTCTTTGGTTGACAGATTACAAAAAGACATTTCCAAGTGTAGAGACGGACATTACTCCGTCTCTGCAAATATTGTTCTTAAAAAAACTTCGAAATAACTTCCGGATAAACTCCTATCAGAATTGTAGCCAGCGCAGAAAAGCCCAGCACTAGCTTGTAATAAACAGGTACTACCAACTCGGTACGTTCTGCATCGCGGAAGTACATCGCTACGATTACCCTGAAATAATAGAAGATGCTGATGATTGCATTTACCACTGCCAAAATAACCAACCATACCTGGTAATGCTTTAACGCTGTAGTGAACATGTAAAACTTACCAATAAAACCTGCGGTTAACGGGATACCGGCCAATGAAAGCATTGCGATGGTGACAACCAATGCCAGGAATGGGTTCTTTTTGCCCAGGCCATTGAAGCTTTCAAAACTGTCGCTGCCTGACTGCTGCTGTACTAAAATTAAAGCGCCAAATGCAATTATCGAGGCAATAGAATAAGCGGCCGCGTAAGTAAGCACCGAGCTTCCTGAACTTGCCCCCAAAGCCACGATAGCAAATAACAAGTAACCAGCATGTGATATACTCGAAAATGCCAGCATGCGCTTAAAGCTATGTTGGTATAATGCGGTTATGTTTCCAATAAATAATGTAGCGACAGTAATTGCCAGTAACACCGGCGCCCAGAAGTCGGAAAGCGGTGCAAAGCAGGCAGAGAATAAACGCAGGAACGCGGCAAAGCCAGCAGTTTTAACCACCGTGGACATAAAAGCCGTTATCAGTGTTGGTGAACCTTCGTACACGTCGGGAGTCCAGAAATGGAATGGCGCTGCGCCAACTTTAAAGCAAAGGCCAACGATGATCAGCAGCACGCCTGTATAAAACATAGGAGTAATATCGTTTGCGTGCGGATGATCCAATACCCAGTTGCTGATAGCCTCAAGACTAAATGAGCCCGTAGAGCCGTAGATTAAGGTGATACCCAACAGCAGGAAACCGGTGGAAAATGCCCCCATCAGGAAGTATTTTAACGCAGCTTCGTTTGAAGAAAAATCGCTTTTTTTAATACCCGCCAAAATATAAAGGCTTACAGACATGATTTCGATACCAATAAACAGCATGGTAAGGTTATAGAACGAAACCATAGCAATTATTCCTGCCAGCGAAAACAACATAATAGCATAATACTCGGCAACGTGCGTGCTTATTCTTTCGAAATAACCCCTTGACAGGAATATGATCAGAACAGTTGTTATGATGGTAATGGTTGAAAAAGCCACTGAAAAATTATCAAACAGCATCATGCCATGATAAATCGGCACGGCATTACTGTTCCACTGACCAATAGCACACCCTAATGCTGCTAACAGCCCGATAACCGTAACCGGCAACAAAGCTTTATGGGCCTTGTATAAACCTAAGTACAAAAGCAGGATAGGTAAAACCGATATGATAATTAAAGTATTCATTTATTTGAGTTGCGGGAATTTAGGGTACACTACATTAAACAGGTGAGTAACCGAAGCCTCAGATATATGAAGGATGGGCTGCGGGTAAATACCGATAATTATAATCAGGGCGCAAATAACAGAAAGTGCAATGGTTTCTGAGCCGCTGATGTCAATAAAGGTTATCGTAAGATCATTGGTAGGGCCATGCATTACTTTTTTGTACATACGCAGCATATAAACCGCACCAAATATCATCGTCAGGCCCGCAGCGGTAACCATCCAGATATTCCACTGAAATACGCTGCTTAGCAATAAGAACTCTCCTACGAAACCGTTGGTAAGGGGCAGGGCCACAGTGCCAAGCACGATAATTAAAAACGCAACCGCAAATTTGGGGGCTACTTTAGCTATACCACCCAAATCACTGAGCTGGCGGGTATTTAAACGCCTGCTGATTATATCCCAGATAAAGAACATTCCGACTACGTTGATCCCATGGCTTAGCATCTGTATCATGGCGCCTTGCAAACCTTCTATAGTAAATACAAATATACCGGCGGCAATTAAGCCAACGTGAGCAATAGACGAATAAGCCACTAAACGCTTACCATCATTTTGTTTAAACGCGATGATAGATGCGTACCCTATACCGATAACCGAAAGCATGATGGTCATGCTCTGCCAGTCGAAAAAGCCGAGCGGCGCATTCGGTATCATCCAGCGGATAACACCATAAACACCCATCTTCAGCATAATACCCGATAACATCATAGTACCGGCAGAAGGCGCTTCGGTGTACGTATCCGGCTGCCAGGTATGAAGCGGGAATACCGGCATCTTTATGGCAAAGGCCAGGAAAAACGCCCAGAATACAAACGCCTGATGATGCGCATCGAGGCTGAGTTTATAAAAATCGAACAGGTTATATGTGTTTGATGGCGACTGCAGGTACAGGTAAATTATAGCCAGCAGCATAAACAACGATCCTGAAAATGTATAAATGAAGAATTTCAGTGTTACCCGGATGCGGTTTTCTCCGCCCCACAAGGAGCAAATGAAGTATATTGGTATCAATGCAGCTTCCCATCCCACATAAAATAAAAAACCATCCAGCGCAGTAAATACCACTAACATACCTGCCTGCATAAATAATATCAGGGCATAAAATGCGCCTTCATTTTTATACTGATGTTTGTAGGTTGTTAATATGATCAACGGAACAAGTATCGTTGTAAGCAATACCAATATCATGCTGATGCCATCTATACCGGCGGTGAAATACACTCCCATTTTAGGTATCCATGGCATGTCAACTCTAAACTGGGTAGTTGCGTCAGGTACAAATTTAGATAAGAAGTATAAGGCTATTGCCAGCTCGGCAACGGAAAAAGTTAACGCCGCGTGCTTAGCCGTTCCGTTTTTAAACAGCAGGACTACCAGAGCAGCAATTACCGGCAAAAAAATTAAAATACTAACCGTCATTTTATGTTGTAAACGCTAATCGTTCTTTATGCTTTAGTTAAAATGTACATCAATATCGATATGATACCTATTACCATCATGAATATATAAAATCCTACGTTACCTGTTTGCAGCAGACGCAGACCCTTGCTGGTTTCCATGGTGCCCTTACCTAAGCCGTTAACAATACCATCAATACCCATGCGGTCGACTACCTTATAGAAAAAGTCAGACAATGCGTCGAGCGGCTTGCGTATAATAGCATCATACAGTTCATCGATATAAAACTTATGATAAGATATGTCAATCAATGCCGGGCGCTCCTCGCCATCCCGAACCGGCACATGCGAATTTTTAACGTATTTAACATAAGCGTAAAGAATAGCAATAAGCGCCGCACCGACAGATACACACATTAAAGTTATTTCTGTGGCTTTTGATAATTCAGGTGCTACCAGCAACGGTGCGGATTTTGCGAAAACCGGGGCGAGGAACTGGCCAAGTGCATGATGTCCGCCCAATACTTCCGGAACACCAATGAAGCCAGCGGCAATTGATAGCACTGCCAATACCGCTAAAGGAATAGTCATTGATGCTGGCGACTCATGCAGGTGGTGCTCCTGCTCATGTGTACCGCGAAATTTACCGTAAAAAGTAAGGTAAAGCATACGGAACATGTAAAAGGCCGTGAACATGGCGGTTACCACACCAATTATATACATAGGCGTGCTGTGCATAAAGGTGTGTGCCAAGATTTCGTCTTTAGAGAAGAAACCGGCAAATGGCGGTATGCCGGATATTGCCAGCGTACCAATAAGCATGGTTATAAAAGTAATTTTAAGCTTACCTTTTAAGCCCCCCATGTTGCGCATGTCCTGCTCGCCGCTTACTGCGTGGATTACAGAACCTGCACCAAGGAATAATAATGCCTTAAAGAAAGCGTGGGTTAAAACGTGGAAGAAAGCCCCCGTATAGGCACCTACACCCAAACCTAAAAACATATACCCCAACTGAGATACGGTTGAGTAGGCAAGGACCTTTTTAATATCAGTTTGTGTTAAAGCTATTAAAGCCGCGATCACGGCTGTAGTTAAACCGATAACAGCCACTATATGCATTGTAACCGGCGCTAATGTGAAGAGGATGTTGGAGCGGGCAATCATGTAGACGCCTGCAGTAACCATGGTTGCCGCGTGTATCAGCGCAGAAACCGGTGTTGGACCCGCCATCGCATCAGGTAACCATGTAAATAATGGCAACTGCGCCGATTTACCAACCGCTCCCACAAAAAGAAGGATAGTGATTAACGTAAAAGGAACGCCTGCAAATTCTTTGTTTGCTGCTTTTGGGAAGATGTCAGCAAATGCGGTGCTGCCAAAAAAGATGATCAGCAGAAATATACCAAGGATAAAACCAAGGTCGCCAATGCGGTTCATCACAAATGCCTTTTTAGCCGCATCTGCATAATCCGGATTGGTGTACCAGAAACCGATAAGCAGGTATGAGCAAAGCCCCACACCTTCCCAGCCAATAAACATTACCAGGTAGTTTGAGCCCATCACCAACAGCAACATAAAGAAGATAAACAGGTTGAGGTAAGCGAAGAATTTACCGAAGCCCGCGTCATCATGCATGTAACCTGCTGAATAAACATGGATTAAAAACCCCACACCTGTTATGATCAGCAGCATTATTGAACTAAGCTGATCGACCAGGAACGCGAAGGATACATGAACACTGCCGGCAGCAAACCAGTCGAACAGCTTCACATCAAAACCATGGCCCGCCGACTTCACCTCGAAAAATAAGCCTACGCTTATCGCAAATGAAACCATTACCATCAAGCTACCGATAAAGCCGATAACCCCTTTTGATAAGGTATTGCGGCCAATACCGTTAATGATAAAACCGGCCAACGGTAAAACAGGAATAAGCCAGATATATTTGTCCATTTATGCCCCCTAGCCCCCTAAAGGGGGAATTTTTTATTTTCTATTTCCTGAATCTGGGATAGAATTTTGTTATTATTATAATTTACTATTAATCGTCAGCCCCTTTCCTGCTTCCATTTAGGAAGCCGGGGCTTCACTTTTACCATTTCAACCTGTTCAGCACGTTAATGTCTATCGAGTTTGTGTTGCGATAAATCATCACGATAATGGCCAAACCAACAGCTACTTCGGCGGCCGCCAGGGCCATGATAAAAAAAACGAAAACCTGCCCGGTAGCGTCCCCGCGGTAAACAGAGAAAGCGGTAAGCAGCAGGTTAACCGAATTTAGCATCAGCTCAACCGACATAAATATTACGATGGCATTGCGGCGTATCAAAACCCCGATTACACCTATCGAAAAGATTATTGCACACAGCATGATGTAATGGTTCAACGGGATGCCGTGTATTGTTTTTGTTAGTGTTTCCATTATGCTGCTTTTGGGTCTTTAGTCGCCAGTAAAACAGCGCCTACCATTGCCGAAAGCAGCAATACCGACGAAATTTCAAATGGCAATAAAAATTCGTTGAACAATATTTTACCAAGATTTTTTACCAAACCGAGATCGTTGTTCTGCGTAACCACCGAATCTGACATTTTAAAGGCTTTAAGTGCAGCTACTATGGTTATTAAAAAGCATGCACCGCCTATAAATCCTGCAATTTTAACCAGGTTTGATTTGCGCGGCTCCGACTCCTTATTCAGGTTGATCAGCATCAGCGTATACAGGAAAAGGACGAGGATCGCTCCCATATATACTATAAAGTTAACTATCGCCAAAAACTGGGCGTTCATTAAAATATAGTGGATGGTGAACGTAAAAAAAGTTAGAATCAGGTACAGGATGCTATGTACGGGATTCCTGGCAGTGATAACCAGGATGGAGAAAAATATAGACAGAAATGCGATGAAGTAAAATGTACTCATGGTTTATATTTCAAAATACCTTTACCCCGTAAAAGAGCAGGGCAAAGGTATAAAACTTCTTTATTGATTTAAGGGAGCTTCTACTAATTTGTCTTTACCGTAAATAAAATCCTTCCTTAAATAGTCTGATGGTACGTGCGGGCCGTCTAGGTATATAGCCTCTTTAGGGCATGCTTCTTCACACAATCCGCAGAAAATGCAGCGTAACATATTGATCTCGTAAACGGCTGCATATTTTTCCTCGCGATACAAATGTTCCTCACCTTTCTGACGCTCTGCAGCTATCATAGTGATGGCTTCCGCCGGGCACGAAAGTGCACACAACCCGCAGGCGGTGCAGCGTTCTTTACCATTCTCATCGCGTTTAAGCGAGTGCATGCCGCGGAAGTTTTCCGAATACTCGCGTTTTTCTTCAGGATAGCTGATGGTAACCGGCTTTTTGAAAAAGTGCTTAATCGTAATACCTAAGCCCTTGGCAATAGCCGGCAGGTAAGCCCGCTCTAAAAAGTTAAGCGGCTTCGATTCAACTAATTTCTTTTTATTACTTAATGATTCCATTCTATCGATCCTTATTTAATAAACTGCATAACCACGCCTGTAATAATTATATTGGCGATCGCCAGCGGTATCAGCACTTTCCAGCCCAGGTCCATCAGCTGGTCGTAGCGGAAACGCGGAATAGTCCAGCGCACCCACATGAAAAAGAAGATGAACAAAAACACCTTACCAAACAAAAACACTGTACCTAAGATGGTAACCAGGTTTTGTGAGTGGATCAAGTCCATGAAGGGGAAGTTGTAACCGCCAAAGTATAGCGTAGCCATTACTGCCGACGACACAAACATGTTGATGTATTCGGCGAACAGGTAAAAGCCAAGTTTCATTGATGAGTATTCCGTGTGATAGCCGCCTACCAGCTCAGTTTCGCATTCAGGCAAGTCAAATGGCGAGCGGTTGGTTTCGGCAAACGCACATACCAAAAATATCAGGAAACCCAGCGGCTGACTAAAAACATTCCAGCTGAAATAATGACCGTTCCAGAAGCCATGCTGTTGTGCAGCAATGTGGCCGAGGCTTAATGTACCGGTAGTCATCAACAGGGCGATAATAGATAAGCCCATCGCAATTTCGTAGCTGATATTCTGTGATGCCGCACGGATTGCGCCTAACAACGAATATTTGTTATTTGACGCCCAGCCGCCTATCATAATTCCATAAACGCCCAGCGATACTACCCCGAAGATATACAGGATGCCTACATTGATGTCGGCTATCTGTAAGTCAAAGGTATAGCTGCCAATTGTTAACTTCTGCCCCCAGGGAATTACTGCGGAGCCGATACAAGCCGTCATGATAGCGAGCGAAGGGCCTGCTATAAACAAAAATGTATTAGCATTTGTCGGGATGATCTCTTCTTTCAGGAACATCTTGCCGCCATCTGCCAAAGGCTGTAAAATGCCCCATGGCCCCGCGCGGTTAGGGCCTACCCTGTCCTGCAAAAATGCTGCGATCTTACGCTCAGCATAGGTTGAATACATGGCAATAACCAGGCTGATAGCGAACACAATCACTACCAATACGATCTTAATTATAATTTCTGCAGTTCCCATTATAACCGTGTGTCCCTTTCAAATTGTTCTTTATTGGCTTCAATCAGTACCGGGTTGGTTTTAACAACCGGCAGCGGCACAAAATCGTAGTGATTTGCACTAATAACAGAGTTGTTAGCAATATGGCGCGGGCCATCTATCACCCAGTCCGAAGTTTTCTTTTTATCAAAGCGGCAGGTGTTGCAAATGAACTCCTCAACTTCGCCATATTGATCTTTTCGCGCTGTTACACGCAATACGTCTTCGCCTTTATACCAGAGAGTAACCTTACCATTGCACTTTTCATGGTCGCAATCGCGGTGAGCGTCTACAGGTTTGGTGAACCATACACGGTTCTTAAAGCGGAAAGTTTTGTCAGTCAAAGCGCCTACCGGGCAAACGTCAATTACGTTTCCGGAGAAGTCGTTATCAACAGCTGCATGAATATACGTTGATATTTCAGAATGGTCGCCGCGATTAAGGATACCATGTATGCGGTGGTCTGTTATCTGGTCGGCAGTAAACACGCAGCGGTAACAAAGTATGCAGCGCGTCATGTGCAACTGTATTTTATCACCGATATCAATCTTCTCAAATGTACGGCGGTCAAACTCGTAGCGGGTTTTGGCGGCGCCATGTTCGAAGCCAAGATTCTGCAGGTCGCACTCGCCGGCCTGGTCGCAAATCGGGCAATCCAGCGGGTGGTTCAGCAGTAGTATCTCCACTATCCCTTTACGCGCCTCTATTACCTCAGGTGAGGTAATATTCTGCACTTCCATTCCATCCATCACTGTGGTACGGCACGATGCTACTAACTTCGGCATAGGGCGGGGATCTTTTTCAGAGCCCTTACTCACCTTTACCAAACAGGTACGGCATTTACCGCCGCTACCTTCCAGCTTCGAGTAATAGCACATAGCAGGCGGAACAATGTCACCACCTATCTGCCTTGCGGCATTCAGTATGGTTGTTCCTGGTTCTACGTCAATGGCAATGCCATCTATTGTTACTTTCATTTTAATTAAAAAGTCAAAAGCCATTGGGAAAATCAAAAGCAAAAAGCCAGAATTAAAAAATCAAAACCCGATGGAGCTGAGCAGCATCGCGTTCTTCTTAATTTTTAGTTTTTACTTTTAAATTTTAAAGCCCTTTACTTTTGAAGATTAATAATTATCGAAGCAATGATCTTTGACAATTCATCAGCTTCGCTTATAAATTTATTTATTTCATCTGTGCTGACACCTGTATTTAGAGTATCTCTAATCAGTCACAGCCAGTATTTTGTTTCATTAGCCGACTTTAAGGCTGTATTGTAAAAGTTCTTAAAGTCTTTAACCAGCTTCCCGCCTTTGCCTCTGCTATATTCGCCCCTATCAACGTTCCGCTTCTTAGTACCTGGTCAAAAATTGAAAAGCAGATCCTTTCATATGTAGCTTCTTTTACGAATTGAACTGTTTCTTTCGAAAATTGATAACATCTAGGTTTAACACCGAAAGGCTTGTCACCCAATTACTATCAGCTTTCTATTTTTGAATTTTTACTTTTTAATTTTTATTATCCATTACGCTACCGTCTCTTCCTTCTTGGGTAACGGATCAGCATAATGCGCTAACCCGTAATTACGGGTTTGGGCTTCTGCACCGTGCGTAACATGCCATTCAAATTCATCCCTGAAGTGGCGAATCGCACTGGCCACCGGCCATGCTGCTGCGTCACCCAACGGACAGATCGTATTTCCTTCTATTTTCTTCGATACGTCAACCAGCAAATCCATGTCGCTCATTTTGCCATGACCATGCTCTAAACGGTGCAATACCTTTTCCATCCATCCTGTACCTTCGCGGCATGGCGAGCACTGACCGCAACTTTCGTGATGATAGAAACGGGTAAAGTTCCAGGTGTTGCGCACAATGCACTGATCTTCGTCATAAGCTATAAATCCGCCTGAACCCATCATCGTACCGCTTACAAAGCCACCGTCGGCTAATGATTCATAGCTCATCAGGCGGGCGTCGCCGTTAACGGTTTTCATAAACAGGTTAGCCGGTAAGATCGGTACCGACGAACCGCCTGCAACAACCGCTTTCAGGCGTTTTCCATTGGCTATACCGCCACAGTATTCGTCGCTGTATAAAAATTCTTCAACCGGCAAACCCAGGTCAATTTCGTAAACGCCCGGTTTCTTCAGGTTACCACCTGCTGATATCAGCTTGGTACCTGTACTGCGGCCGATGCCGATTTTAGCATATTCTTCTCCGCCGTCGTTTATAATAGGAACTACAGCAGCTATCGATTCAACGTTGTTCACCACCGTAGGGCAGCCATATAAACCAGCAATAGCCGGGAATGGCGGTTTGATACGCGGGTTACCACGTTTGCCTTCCAGCGACTCCAGCAAAGCAGTTTCTTCGCCACAGATATAAGCGCCGCCGCCCGGCTGCACATACAGTTCAAGGTCGTAACCGGTGCCTAAAATATTTTTACCGAGAAAGCCTGCATTTTTTGCTTCGGCGATGGCTTTTTCAAGGATGCGTATCTGCGGCATCATCTCGCCGCGAACGTAGATATAAGAAACCTTTGCACCCAAAGCGAAACTTGACACGATCATGCCCTCAATCAGGGCATGAGGAATGTAAGTCATCAGGTAGCGGTCTTTAAAAGTACCCGGCTCCGACTCGTCAGCGTTGCAAACCAGGTAACGGGCAACACCTTCGGGCTTGGCCAAAAAACTCCATTTCATACCGGTTGGGAAACCGGCCCCGCCGCGGCCCCGCAAACCCGATTTTTTGACTTCTTCAACTATTTCCTCAGGGGTCATAGTTTTTAAAGCCTTTTCAACCGAGCGATAGCCGCCTTTCTGGCGGTAAACGTCAAAGGTATTAATACCTGGTACGTTAATATGCTCCAACAATAATTTGCGTCCCATTAGTTATTACCCTTTGCTTTTAAATCAGCAATTAGCTTATCAACGGATTCGTTGGTTAAATTCTCGTAAAAAGTATATTCAGGTCCTATCTGCAATACCGGGCCATACCCGCAGGCTGCCAGGCATTCAACACCGCGCCAGCTAAACAGGCCATCCGGCGTAACTTCGCCTTCCTTCACGCCAAGTTTCTGCTCAATGTGATCCATTATTTTTTCGGCGCCTACTATACCACAAGGCCCGGTTCGGCATACTTCCAGCACATATTTGCCCTGGGGGCGCATAAAATACATGGTATAAAAAGTAGCAACCTCATACACCTCAATATCTTGTATCTTCAGGTAGTCAGCAACTTTATCCATGGCAGGTACGCTCAACCAACCGTATTCAGCCTGCACCAGGTGCAGGATAGGTAACAGGGCCGACTTTTGCTTACCTTCGGGATAACGGCTAACTATCTCGTCAAATTTAGCTACCAGTTCCGGCGAAAAATTAACCGGAGTTTGCTGTTGTTCATCAACTCTAAGCATCTAATTCTCCGGCTATAATATTTAAACTACTCATGTTAATAATCGCGTCAGACAATAACATCCCGCGGCTCATTGGCGCATACATCTGGTAATTGATGAAGCTCGGCCGGCGGAAGTGCAGGCGGTATGGCGCCCGTCCGCCATCGTTCACCAGGTAGAAACCCAGCTCGCCGTTAGCGCCTTCTACAGAATGATAAACTTCGGTAACCGGTGTATCGATCTCGCCCATCACAATTTTAAAGTGATAAATAAGCGCTTCCATGTTATTGTAAACCTCCTCTTTTGGAGGCAGGTAGAATTCAGGAACATCAGCATGGAAAATGTGGGAAGGTTCTTTCTCCAGCTTAACCAAAGCCTGCTCAATCAGGCGAATGCTCTGCCACATTTCCTCGTTACGCACCAGGAAACGGTTGTAAACGTCGCCGTTGGTACCAACAGGTACGTCGAAATCAAAATCTTCGTATGACGAGTATGGGTTCATCGCCCGTACATCGTAATCTACACCCGCAGCGCGCAGCAGCGGGCCGCTCCAGCTATAGCTTAAAGCGTCCTCAGCTGTTACAGCGGCAACATCTTTGGTACGATCAATGAATATACGGTTGCGATTAAATAGTGCTTCAAACTCTTTTAATGCTACCGGAAAGTCTTTTAAGAATTTGCGCAGCTTAGCGAAAGCGATAGTATTGAAGTTACGCTCAAAACCGCCGATACGGCCAATGTTCGTTGTTAAACGCGAACCGCAAATCTCTTCGTATATTTCATAAATAGATTCACGGTGTTCCATCATGTAAAGGAATCCCGTGAAAGCGCCGGTATCAACACCCAATACACCATTGCAGATGATGTGGTCGCTGATGCGGGCCAGTTCCATAATGATGATACGCAGGTAGTCAACGCGCTTTGGTGTTTGTATGCCCAACAGTTTCTCTACCGTCATGTGCCAGCCCATGTTGTTAATGGGCGACGAGCAGTAGTTCAGCCTGTCGGTAAGCGGGGTGATCTGGTAAAATGGCCTGTGCTCAGCAATTTTTTCGAAGGCACGGTGTATATAACCAATGGTTGATACACCGCTCACGATCCTCTCGCCGTCCAGCTGGAGCACATTCTGGAACACGCCATGTGTTGCCGGGTGCGTTGGCCCCAGGTTAAGGGTTGAATATTCGCTTTGCGGGTCGTTATCTATAAATACAGGATGATTCTGCATAGCTGTTATCTTCCAAAAAAGTAATCTTTCTTATCAACGCGGTTAGGATCTTCCAGCGGATACTCCCTGCGCATTGGGAAAGCGGTCATATCGTCAACATTCAATATCCTGCGTAAATCAGGATGGCCGTCAAATATCACCCCGAATAAATCGTAGGTCTCGCGTTCCATCCAGTTGGCGCCATTCCAAAGTGTAGTAGCAGTTGGGATGTGTGTATCACCGTCCGCCAAAAATACTTTGATACGCACGCGCACGTTATTCACCAAACTGTGCAGGTGATAAATAACGCCTATCGGCTTTTCTGTCTCCGGGTAATGGATGGCGGTAATATCAGTCAGATAGATAAACTGCAAAACCGGGTCGTTCTTTAACCAGGTTAATATGTCTATAATATGCTCACGTCCCGTTTCGAGCGTAAGCAGCCCAAAAGGCTCTCCGGTCGAAGTAAGCTGACCTGGAAACTGGGCGTCAATCTTACTTAAAAGTTCTTCGTTTGATATTTTGCCCATTATTGTATTCCGTATGAAGCTAAAAGTTTCTGGTATTTTGGTTCGCTCCTGCGGCGCAGCGACTCAGTTTTTACCAATTGCTGTATCTGCATAAAACCATCGATAATTGCCTCGGGGCGCGGAGGGCAGCCGGGAACGTAAACGTCAACCGGTATTACCTCGTCAATCCCCTGCAAAACAGAATAAGTATCGAAAATTCCACCGCTCGACGCGCATGCGCCAACGGCCATTACCCATCTTGGTTCGGCCATTTGCAGGTAAACCTGCCTTAAAACCGGACCCATCTTTTTTGATATTGTGCCCATTACCATCAGCAGGTCGGCCTGGCGCGGCGAAAAGCTCAAGCGCTCGGCGCCAAAACGGGAAAGGTCATAATGCGAAGCCATGGTAGCCATAAACTCTATACCGCAGCATGATGTTGCGAACGGCAAAGGCCACATTGAATTTGCGCGTGCTATACCTATTGCTTTGTCGAGCGAAGTAGCAAAGAAACCTGCACCTTCTACGCCTGCGGGGGCATCAACTAATTGAATATCACTCATAATGTATATGATACAAAACTCACTCCTAATGAGTCGGAAGCCTTTAGAAAGCCAACCGGAAATGTAACTTTTACAAATTTCCGGCCAAGAATAAAGGCGTTTATAGTTAGCCTATAAAACAATACAAATTTACAATATTTTATAATGTATAAAGTACACTGTGCAACAAGGCGGATATATTTAGAATTATTCTTAATAAGTCACAGGGTTCTGGAAATTGAAAGTCCGGAAGTGATATTCTGCATATTCATTGAACTGTTTCGAGAGCTTAGTTGTGATCTTTAAGACCCCAGCCCTTTCCCGTCATCCGGACTTACTAACTGCCAGACTCTGGACGAAAAACTAATCCCAATCCAGCGCCTTTTTCTTAATTACATAGATAAAGCCCAGTAACAGTGTGCCCATAAAGATAAACATCTCTATCATGCCGCTGCTGCCGGCTGCTGTAAATTCTTTATAGTTTACCGCCCAGGGATACATGAATATTACCTCAACGTCGAACAATACGAAAAGGATAGCCACCAGGAAATATTTGATGGAGATAGGGGTACGTGCATTACCGATAACCTCGATACCCGACTCAAACGGGGTCAGCTTGTCTTTGGTAACCCTTTTTGGACCGATTTTGTGGGTAACAAACATAGTAGTAACCACAAAACCTAAGGCCACGACCATTTGAAAAATGATAGGCAAATAATTAACGGGTAAACTTTGTACTTCCATGGTGCAAATATACAAACGGGATGATAATAAAAAAGCCTCCCGAAAAATCGGGAGGCCTTCCTTTATTTAAATTTATTATTTACTCTTAGCTCCGGCGGCAGCCTTACCCTTAGTTTGGAAGTAATAAACTACTTGCGGGTTATTAGGGTCAAGATCTTTGGCCTTATTGAAATAATCCAGCGCTTTAGCGTGGTCATTGTCTTTATACTCGGCGTAGTTACCAAGATAAGCGTAAGCCGCAGCTACACCTTCCTTATCCTTGTCAGCTACAGTGCCGCTTGCCGTAGTGATCTGAATGTATTGTTCATAAAGCGGTTTTGCCAAACCTTTAAAAGCCTTGGGATCATTGCGATCACCGTCTTCAAAGTCTTTCACCTGGGCATGCATAGAAACAACAGCTGCGATTGGCTTCGACACCTTACGTTCAACATAGGCAAACGCAGAATCGGCTTTTATCAAGTAAGTCGAGTCTGGTTTTGGGGCATTCTTATCCTTTTGGGCAGCAACGTATTGTTGCTTGTAAGCTTCGAACCAGCTGTAGCCTTCTTTATAATGGTCTTGCAACTGAGCCGAACGAGATCTTTGTCCATAAAAATTATAGGCTTTTGCAGCATCTGCGTACTTTCTTTGCTGATACAAGGCACCCGCAATTTCACCATACAGGTCTACTTGCGTAGTGTCAAGCGTCAATGCAGTGCGCAGGTTCTGGATACCTAAAGAATCTTTCTTCTCTGCTAATTGCGTCTTCCCAAGATATAGGTAATCGGCTGGGATCAAACGCTTTTTGTCCGCCTCATTTATCCATTTAGTCAAAGCAGTTTCAGCAGCAGGATAGTCTTTATTCTCATAGGCAGCATATCCTAAATAACGATATACCCTTAAGTTGCTTTTTTGTGAGGAAGAAAGGTCTGTTGCAACCTTTTGCAGTGTCGTGAAGTCTTTTGCCCTGAATACAAAGTCAGCATAACGCATTTGCGACTCAGGAGAATAATCAGTGAGGCTGATATATTTCTTATAATTGTCAGCCGCCTGTTTTACTTTCGCCTGGTAGGTGGTGGGATCCTTGGGAGCCTGGCGCAAGTTAGTTTCAGCCCATTCGCGGTAAGCAGGGCCATAGTTAGGGTCAATAGCCAAGGCCTTTTTAAATTCATCTTCGGATGCGTCGAAATTTTCTGCATAACGCCATAATACGCCGATAGCAACATCAGCTGCAGCAAGCTTAGGGTCGATAGCCAAGGCATTGCTGTACTGTGTATAAGCGTCAGTGCTTTTTAACTGTGAGCGGTATGCATCACCCATCGCTACCAATATCTCAGCATCTTTCTTATCAACAGCTGCACCTTTTTGCAAAACAGCTAATGCGGCATCTGCGTCGGCTGCGGAAATTTTCGAGCCGTTAACGCCGACACTGCTGCCTTCAACTGGTAAAAGGTAGCTTAATCCAATATACAGGTAAGGCTTGCTGTCTTTCTTCGGTGTTGCAGCAATGGCCTGGTTAAATTCGTTGGTAGCGGTCGCATTGTCTTTTTCAATATGGGCAACTGCTCCTAAACCTACCATATTTAATGCCGACTTAGGGTTCACTGCCAGGCCTTTGTTGAAAAAGGTCTTCGCTGAATCGGCGTCATCCTGCTTCAAATACACCCAGCCAAGGTAAAAGTAATTTTCATCCTTATCGGCCTGTGTGGTGGTAAGGTTTTTAAGCATCGACTTCGCTTTCTGGTACTGCTCGGCATCAATGGCTTTTTTAGCGTCTGCGAGGCTTTGTGCAAAGGCCTGCGATCCTAAAACCATCAAACCCAGCCCTGCTCCGGCTATCCTACTAATCATTTTCATTTTGAGTTCCTTGTTTTTTAACGGTGAGATTTAACGAACAACTAAGATATAAATATCTGTACGCTAAGCCTCCCCGGGTTCACAATTTATTTTAGTTATATAGTTTATAGTTTCTGCATTACTGTTCTAAGTAATACATGTTTAGTTTAAAAGATAATGTTGCAATTGCAATATTATTGCAATGATATTAATTTTTCGACTAAAATAACAGGTACAAGTTTAAACAAGTTTGTTACAAAGCAAATAATCGTGACATATTGATGATAGAGCGGATAAGCCAGAAGCCGGAAGAATTAAGTCAAAAAGATAAAGACTTAAAACTACTGACTTAAGACTAATGACCATTTACTGTATCACTTTTCTGATAATATTAACTTCCCTGCCCGGGATAGCAAAAGGCAGCAAACCCGATTTCAATATGATGCGTTGCCCCCTGTCACCTGCAACAAACGCCGCAAACTCCATCCCTATGCCCATCTTGCCGGTAAAGTTTAAAATATACAGGCTTCGGGTAAGAGGGTATTGTTTCAGCGCCAGGGTTTCCTGCGATGGTGAATAATAAGCGCCGGACGGATTTTTTACATCATCTTTTACCGACATTATCTTTACCCTGTTAACCGCATCTTCATAATCCTTTTCCGGGTCGTTCAGCCAGCTGAACCCGGTAATGCCAATGGCATTGGGGTGCCCGCTCACGTATTTGATGACCTCTTTATTAGACTTAAGCGAATAAATATTTTTTTGTTTCAGATTACTTCCTGAAAATTCTTTAAGGTAACGTACCAAACCGGAGTTAGGGTTATCAAAAACGATATCTTTATCGGTTTTAGTATTCCCGTTAAGCATTTTTTTTATTTCACTAACAGTAATTGCAGTGTCCTTTGAAGCCTGGTTAACAATCAATGTTACTGCGTCAATTGCAAAACAATTAACTATTGGCTTTATATTTTTCGATTGCAGAACTTTGTTCTCTTCTGCATTCATTTCACGTGCAAGAATGAGCACCCTTACACTATCAGAAAAGAGCATATTTACCGCATTATTTTCGGGCGCATAAATAACTCTCGGGTGGCTTTTTTTGTAAGTATCCTTGTAGACGTAGAGTTCCTGTTCAATGATAGGCTTAAAAGATTCATCCACCACAAATATTGAAGCGCGGTCGGCGTTTGGTGCCTTTTCAGCCTTTTGTTTACAGCTGCCCAACGCACCAAGTATCAGTGTACCTGTACAAAAAAGCTTAAAACTAAATTTCATCCGGTCTCTTTTTTAACAAACGTGAAAAACGCAATATTCCGTAGATCACCAATATTGCACCAAAACCGATACGCTGCATTTTGGAAAAGTTTGGCAGCATAGCGTCCCAAAAAATAACCATCCCGGCCAGCGTCATTACGCAAACAAATCCCAATACGCCTAAAATAAGCAAAAACCGCCTTGCGGGCGATTTTTGCTCTCGATTATAAAATGACATCGAATATTAATTATTCAGCAAGTGCAAAGTTGATCGGCACGCTGTATGCAACACGAACCGGGCGGCCGTTTTGAATACCTGGCTTCCACTTCGGAGACGACTTCAAAACACGTACTGCTTCTTCGTCGCAACCATCACCAATACCACGCGACACTTTAATATCGGTTAATGATCCATCGCGTTCGCAAACGAAACTTACAATAACCTTACCTTGTGTGCCGTTTTCACGGGCTACAGCGGGGTAACGTATGTTCTTGCTCAGGTAAGCGTAAAATTTCTCGATACCACCTGGAAAAGAAGGAACCTGCTCAACCGAGGTAAAGATCTTATTAGGGTCTTCTTCAGTAGCCTTTACATCCGAAGTACCTACCGGCTCATCAATAACCACGTCGGCATTTTTGTCGCCTTTCAGGTTTTTCTGGCCCGGGTCAGCTACTTTCAGCTCTTCTACTGTAGGTGGTTTTTCCTTCACCTCAACGTCGGGCTTTACAACCGGCGGCGGGAATTTTACCTGGTCAACCTTCGGTTTTGGCGGCTCAGGCGGAGGTGGCGGAGGTGGTTTTTTCAGGTCCACAGGCGGTGGCGAAAGAACCACATTGGTTATTTTAATTTTTTCCTTTCCTTTCGGAATGAAACCAGAAATCATATCCATGATTGTATTTGCAGAAATTGCTAAAACAAATACGATTACACCTATTATAAGAGCTTTACGTGTGTTCTTGTCGTTGCTCTTTCTTAGTTCGTAAGCGCCATATGCTTTGTTGCGATCTGTAAAAACAACATCAATCCAATGCTGGTTTAATATGTCTAACTTTGATCCAAACATTTTTTTTGGCTTTAATATTAATTAACGTTCAAGTAATTCAAATATTACTACAACAGTCCCTGGTCTTTTAATGCCTTTTCTTCAATAGGCAAAATCTTCACAATCGCGTATGATTTGATATTGGTGATGCTCATTTCGTCAAGAGCCGAAACCAAATTCTCATAGGTCGATTTGTCGCTCGGCTTTATCAAAACGATCATAAAGTTATCCGGTCCCGCATGGGTAGACGCAACCTGATTTCCATTTTCAATTAAAGCTTTGCGTAAACCATTCGGGCCGTAGCCATCTACGGTGGGCGCCGATTTACCGGGCTCGCCCATATACCATTCCAGCTTATTATGCGCGCCAAGCAAGATCGTCATGGTTCTTGTTGCTGCAACAGGTAGCTGGCTGGTTTTTACGGAGTTGTCCGGCATGGCCAAATTCATCGCCTTTGGCTTGTTTAGCGTAGTGGTAAACATGAAGAAGGTGATCAACAAGAAAGCCAGATCCACCATCGCTGTCAAGTCAACGCGTGTTGATGCTTTTTTACTTCTTATCTTCCCGCCTTTATGCTTACCCCCGCCGGAGGTATCTAATTCTGCCATCTCTTTATTTTTTTGCTTGTTTTCTAAGCGTTGTGATTAAATCAAACTTAAATAATTTCTGGTGGCCCAATACAGTTATCACCGTATTCACTACCGGGTATTCCTGCAGCCTGTCGCCTTTTATTGCAATGCTGTAATCCTTACCATGCAACGCCCGGTCAGCCTTACGGGCATTAAGTATCCAGTTAGACAACTCATTATTATTCGTAGTGTCGGCAGGTATACCTGTTTGCTGAAACTTCGCTACGTCATTGGTAGGCGTGTTCAGAAATGACTTCATTTGGTTCATCGGAACGCCAAATAATTCTGTATTTGCAAACCTGTTCTGTTCTGCAGGGGTAAAATCTACGTGATAAATCTCGCCCATTGTTTTCAGCGTCTCAACGCGAACGTCATTACCGCTGAATGACAGAAATATAGGGTTTGTTTTGTTAACGGTTTGCTTACCGATTGCTATAGTCAAAATGTTATCGTCAGGCACCTGAATTTCTTTGGATGAAGCCGGAACCTCAGCCTTAGAAGGGTCATCCACCTTTGGTTTTGCCGTTAATATGAAAAAGGTAAGCAACAGGAAAGCCACATCACACATGGCTGTCATATCTATCGCCGTACTTTTCCTGGCAACTTTTACTCTGGGCATAATTTTTTATTTTTAATGTAAGTGTATAAATGGATTATACTATCCCTGGTTATGTAAACTATGTCAATTTACATAACCAGGGCAAAAACTAAGCAACAGCGTATTGACTATTTATCTTTGTGTGATGCTGCAAACGATTGTACAATGCTGAAACCGGTTTCGTCAATTGCATAAGTTAATTTATCAATTTTCGAAGTGAATACGTTGTACATGATGATCGATAAAGCTGAAGTACTGATACCCAATGCAGTGTTTACAAGTGCCTCAGAGATTGATGCAGACAGTGCAGTCTGGTTAGTTGCACCTGCGGCAGCAAGCTCGCCGAACGCCTTGATCATACCGAATACTGTACCTAACAGACCGGTTAATGTACCGATAGATACCAGTGTAGCGATGATGGTCAGGTTTTGCTCGAGCATCGGCATTTCCAACGCAGTAGCTTCTTCAATATCTTTCTGGATAGCCAGTGATTTTTGGTCGATAGTCAGGTTATCATCAACCTCCATTTCGCGGTATTTTTTTAAACCTGATTTTACCACGTTTGCAACAGAACCTTTTTGTTTGTCGCATTCAACATTAGCAGCATCGATGTTATTGGCGTTAAGCGCTTTTTGAACCCTGGTAACAAATGCGTCAACGTTACCAGTTCCTGAAGCTTTTCCGATAACCACAAACCGCTCGATAGAGAACACAATTACCATTAACAGGTACGACATAATTACAGGTACCAGTTTACCGCCTCTGTGAAACTGACCGAATATGTCATTTGTTGTTCCTTTTTCAATGTCGCCATCAGCAAAGTGGCTTGGATCGCCCAGGATAAAGATGTAAATTAAAATTGCCACCACAATACAGATTGGGATGGTTAACGTTGCAAACAAGCCCGACGATGTAGAACTTTCTTTTTTTACTGGGCTAGCTGGTTTTGTTGGTGCGTTTGCCATTACTTTTAGTTTTTAGTTTTAGTTTTTAGTTTATGAATATAAGTTTGTTAAATGCAAAATCTGAAAGCGAATAACAAAAATAGAATTTCTACGAAATAAAAAAATATTTTGTGTTATTCTTTAACAAAATTTAATTTATGCTTTATCTGGTTGCAATACTTGGTTCGCGAGCAAGGATAATCTTAATAAATTGTATTTTGAACAAATAATATTCTGCAATAAAACCTATTTTTTTTAATAATAGCAAGCGATAATGTATAAAAATTATGTTACCGACTGTTATACCTTAAATATTCCGGTAAATATACAAGGCAAAATTTAAAGCATTTCATGATACTCTGGATGCTTTGAACTAAAATTTACGTTATAATAACGCGCGCTTCAAACCTTTAGTGTCTCGTCAGCAAAATAAATCACAGCCGGCGGTTTCACCTATCGGCCAGATCGTTAAGCCGTCCATCACAGGCCCATTAAGTAGTTACTACGATGCCTGGCGCAGCATTGATGACAAGCTGCCCGCAATATGGCGCGTATTGTTCAAAATTCCTGTTAAACAATAACGCCAGGTCGTTTGCCTTTTCATCGTAAGCATCAGCGTTGTCCCAGGTATCTCTCGGGTTCAGCAGTTTCTCCGGCACATTGGGGCAACTTGTTGGCATCCGGAGGTTAAATACCGGGTGTTCCCTGTATTCAACCTTGTCCAGGTCGCCATTTAAAGCGGCTGATATCATAGCCCGGGTATATCTGAGCTTCATCCTTGTCCCGGTGCCAAAAGCTCCGCCCGTCCAGCCTGTATTTATCAGCCATACTTTAACGTTATGCTCCTTAATTTTATTGCCGAGGAGCTCAGCATATTTTACAGGGTTCAGCGGGAGGAACGCTTCGCCAAAACAAGCCGAAAAAGTGGCCTTCGGCTCAGTCACCCCGGCCTCGGTACCAGCCACCTTAGCGGTATAACCAGATATAAAGTGATACATTGCCTGTTCGGGAGTTAATTTAGATACCGGCGGCAAAATACCGAAGGCGTCGGCAGTTAAAAAGAATATGTTTTTAGGCGCGTCGCCGACTGAGGGAATAACTGCGTTATTGATATTGCAAACGGGATAAGCAACGCGTGTGTTTTCTGTTTTCCTGATGTCTGCAAAATCTACAGTTCGTGTCCCGTCAATAAAATTGATGTTTTCCAGCAGTGCGCCAAACTTAATCGCGTTAAATATCTGCGGCTCATTTTCGGCGGTAAGATCAATACATTTGGCATAACAACCGCCTTCAAAGTTAAATACGGAGTCATCGGCCCAGCCGTGCTCGTCATCCCCGATCAGACGGCGCTCCGGGTCGGCGGAAAGGGTTGTTTTACCTGTGCCTGACAGTCCGAAGAATATTGCAGTATCGCCTTTATTGCCAATATTAGCTGAACAATGCATGGATAGCACCTTATTGTAATGCGGCAAAATAAAGTTCAGCACCGAAAATATTCCTTTTTTTATCTCGCCGGTATAGCCCGTCCCCCCTATCAGTATCATTTTCCTGGTGAAATTGATAATGGAAAAATTATGCTGCCGGGTGCCGTCCGTTGCCGGGTCGGCCCTAAAACCAGGAGCGGCAATTATAGTCCATTCAGGTTTTATCGCCGCATTTGCAACATCCGGCCGTAAAAACAGGTGATAAGCAAACAGGTTCTGGTAAGCTGTTTCGCTAATTACACGAATAGCTATGCTGTATTTTTCGCTGGCGCATGCGCTGCCGTCGCGTACGAAAATATCCTTATTCGCCAGGTAGCAAGTTACCTTATATAATAAAGCGTCAAACTTTTCAGCATCAAATTTCAGGTTTACCTTTCCCCACCAAACGTTATCGCGTGTAATATCGTCTTCAACAATAAAGCGGTCTTTAGGCGAGCGGCCGGTAAATTCGCCGGTATCCACGGCAAGCGCGCCCGTATGGGCTAAAACACCCTCATTTCTCAACAAGGCCGCCTCAATCAATTCGGCTGGTGTAAGCTGGTAAAAAACGTTCGCGGCGCCATCAAGCTGCAGATAGCTCAGATCAGGCAATGTGGCAGTACTTTTTATCATGAAAAATAGAAAAAATGGTTTGCTGCAAAATTACCGGTTTAACCAATGCAGGCGAAGCCACCAACTGCCCTATTTTACATAACGTAAATAGTACACATTATATAACGCGTTGATTATTAAATAATTATTTATGAATAAATTTTTTGATCTGATACACTAAGTGTAAGACTTACAATGGTACGAAGGGATATTTTCAGGTTAAATTTACAATCATCGCAGGGCGTAGTTATAACATATCCGATAACCTATTGAGATTAATGACAAATTAACATATAATATAAAGAATGTAGCATTCCCGGGCCGGAACAAATAAAGGTGAGTAAGAGCCAGGAACCATATACTTTGAGGGCGCCTCAATTAAACGGCGAACCCCTCATGATATCTTGAGCTGCGATAATAACCACACAGGCTTTTCAAGCCCCCTCTTCCCTTGGAGAAAGGTTTAGGGTGAGGCGAGACTCCAGCTTAGTGTGTCCTTTTTTTCCTTAGGTTAACAGACATTGTATCGCATACGCCCCCGCAATGATGCTAAAGAACATAAACCTCCAAAGGTTCAAATAACCACAGGCTTCGGGCGTGTTCGATACGCCCTGCATCAAATTACCCTTCCGCTTTCTTTGCTTTAAAGCCATCAGATACCAGCATTCCCAATACCTTATCTCTAAAATCGCCCTGGATGAGTATCTCGCCATCTTTTACAGAGCCACCTACCCCACATTTAGATTTGAGCTTTTTGCCTATAGCTTCCAGATCGGCATCCGGACCAACAAAGCCGGATACCCGGGTAACCATCTTTCCTCCTCCTTTACGGTCGAGGTAAATTTTAAGATTTTGTTGCTGGGGTGGTAAAGCTTGTGTCTCTCCCTGATCGTCCCGCTGAAATTGAAAATCAGGGTCGGTGGAGTACATTATACCGGTAAATTTATGTTTTGCCATTGTTTATCAGTCTTGAGTAGTGCGTCTGAAATCGTAAGTCAGGCGCGCAAATTCAAAGTTTCGCCGAAACCGGCTAAAGACCACCGGCTTCAGCCTTAGCGCTAAACGAAATCGTTACCCGCAATAATCTTCAGCGAGCCTGGCAGCAGTTCAATCTTTGCTTCTGTGCCGCCCATATGGGGTTCGCCATCCAGGTGATACGGGCCAGGTAAAGCGCGTTTTACGTGTACCTGCCTGCCTCTTATTATCTCAACGTATCGCGACTTATCAGCTGTTTTTGCCATCATTCTCATGGCCAATTCTAAAAAGCGCCAAAGCGGGAACGGTTTTATAATGCAAACATCCAGCAAACCATCCTGTACCGAGGCATGCGGAGATACGTGGGCATCGTTACCGTATTGCGACGAGTTCGCAAAACTTAGCATAAACGCCTCCCGTTCATAATGCTTGCCATCAATTTCCAGCTGGTAAACCTGAGGTTTGTAATTGATCACCTCTTTTAGCGACATTTTGATATAAGAGATGAATCCGCGTTTTTTATTATGCGAAAATACCTCGGCAATGTGCGCATCAAACCCCATACCGGCCATATTAAAAAAAGCTTTTCCGTTTAATGTAGCCGAATCGATAGAGATCGTTTTGCCCTTTGTAAGGTTCTCGATTGCCTTAACGGTATCCATCGGGATATGCAGAAAACGCGACAACCCATTACCAGAGCCGAAGGGTACTATGCCCAGTGCCGTATCGCTCCCCACAATTGCCGACGCAATTTCGTTTACCGTGCCATCGCCGCCTACAGCTACCACCGTGCCGAACTTGCCAGCCGCTTCCTTAGCTATTTGCGTGGCATGGGCAACGCCATCGCTGAAAACTATCACAGGCTTCAGCAATTTGGCGTCCAGGTGTTTTTCGATGAGCTCCGGAACGCCGTCCTTTTTCTTCCCGCCTGATATTGGGTTTATTATAAATAACGCTTTCCGTTCCAACTATATAAATGATTAATCGGCAAAAGTAAATCTATTTTCTGCTTTGTAAAAATTGTTTTAATTTCGCCCTGGAAAGTGGACTGATTTAATTGCTTGTCCCCCTCATATTCCGCCGGTTGTTCCGGCGTCGGATACCGACCGGGACCATCGGATTGCAACCACGTAAAAAAGTGCTAATACCGTGCTCATTTTTACCTCAATCCTTTAAATCTTCTAATCTATTTCTTGGAAACAGGGTGCGCAAAACATCGCGTATCAGCTTAATATTAATCGATTAATAAAAAAATCTATGTCGTATTTATTTACTTCCGAGTCTGTATCAGAAGGACATCCGGACAAAGTTGCAGACCAGATATCGGATGCATTGATTGACCATTTCCTGGCTTTCGACCCGGAATCAAAAGTTGCCTGCGAAACACTGGTTACTACAGGCCAGGTGATTTTAGCCGGCGAAGTAAAGTCAAAGGCCTATCTGGATGTTCAGAAAATCGCCCGCGAAGTGATCAACAAAATTGGCTACACCAAAGGCGAATACATGTTCGACGGCAGCTCATGCGGCGTTCTTTCGGCTATACATGAGCAATCGCCCGACATTAACCAGGGTGTTGACCGCAAAGCCAAGGAAGAACAAGGCGCAGGCGACCAGGGCATGATGTTTGGCTACGCAACCAAAGAGACTGACAACTATATGCCACTGGCTTTGGATATTGCCCACGCATTATTAATAGAGCTGGCAGCTATCCGCCGCGAAAATACTGACATCAAATACTTGCGCCCTGATGCAAAATCGCAGGTTACGCTTGAATATGATGACAATAACCAGCCTGTGCGTATAGATGCTATAGTAATCTCAACCCAGCATGACGACTTTGACGACGAAGCATCCATGTTGGTTAAGATCAGTGAAGACATCAAGAGCATCCTTATTCCGCGCGTTAAAGCGAAATATGAAAAATACGCTCATTTCTTTGGCGATGGTATCAAATATCACATTAACCCAACCGGCAAATTTGTTATCGGCGGCCCGCATGGCGATACCGGCTTAACCGGACGTAAGATCATTGTGGATACCTATGGTGGTAAAGGTGCTCACGGTGGCGGCGCCTTCTCTGGTAAAGATCCTTCGAAGGTAGACCGCTCAGCCGCTTATGCAACCCGCCACATCGCTAAAAACCTGGTAGCTGCGGGCGTTGCCGACGAAGTACTGGTGCAGGTGTCATACGCTATCGGTGTTGCCCAGCCAATGGGTATCTATATAAACACTTATGGCACCGGCAAAGTTGGACTACACGATGGCGAGATTGCCAAAAAGGTAGAGTCTATTTTCAACATGACCCCTTATGCTATCGAGACCCGTTTGAAGCTGCGTAACCCGATATATAGCGAAACCGCTGCTTACGGTCACTTTGGCCGCACAAATGAGACGGTTACCAAAATATTCACCGGCCATGATGGTAATGAGCTAAAACGCGAAGTCGAGCTGTTTACCTGGGAAAAGCTGGATTACGTGGATAAAGTGAAAGCTGCGTTTGGCTTGTAGATTCCGGATTGACCAATTTTAAGATATGCTGATTTGAAGATTTGAGTCTTTGGATCAGCATATTTTGTTTTTAGATATATCGAAAACGCTCCCGGACCGTTGCCTGATATCCGGGCATAAGCAAAGGTTTACAGGTACTTTACAGATTTTTACTAAAAAACAGGTGTAATTAGTTGACATTCAAACACCTATACGGTTGCATGTGCTTAAAACTGTAAAGGGTCGGTAACCGGTCTATTATTGCCTACTTATTTCGTCCTTTTCGTCCTCGCAGGTTCTCTCAAAGAGGAACCTGCGTTGCAAGCTATTATGCGAAATCAAAATGACCTCAGTTTTTAGCAAGTAGGACCTACTTCCATAACGTATCGTAATTCATATCTTTATCTATGATCAGAACCCGTCACAACCTGACTGAAAAACATGGTTTATTACCTTTACTTGCATAAACTGGATTCCACTGTTCGAAATAACCAATTCTTATCAACTCATTTATAACTGGCTAAAGCTGCTCGACGAGAAATATCAGATCAAAACTTTAGCATTCGTAATAATGCCTAATCATGTACATTTTATACTGCAGCTGCCGGATTCCGTTAAAAGCCTCAACACGATAGTAGCTAATGGAAAGCGATTTATGGCTTACAATTTAGTAAATGCATTGACAAACTTAGAGCGACCAGATCTATTAACCCAATTGTCTAAGGCGTGCACTGATAAAGAAAGGGCCAGAGGACAAAAGCACAAGTTATTCGAGCCGTCATTTGATGCCAAGCCTATTTATACGCTTGCCTTCCTTAATCAAAAGTTGGATTACATTCATCATAATCCTGTAAGCGGTAAATGGAATTTATGTGATGAATACACCGATTATACTCATAGCAGCGCCGGGTTTTATCATTTAGGAACGCAACATCAATTCGTTTCAATTACGAATTATCAGGATTTTTGGGTATAACTGACTTGTGCAGCGCAGGTTCCTCTTTGAGAGAACCTGCGGAGACGAATCTCGGAGACGAATCTTGCGGAGACGAATCTCAAAGAGGAACCTGCGGAGGCGAAAAGTGTTTACTCTCCCTCCTTCTTGTCTTTCACAATCACAAATACATCCTCGTTATCTTTCTTCATCAAATATTTTTCTCGGGCGAATTTTTCGAGCTGCTGAGGATTGGAGGTTAACTCGTCCAGGTCTTTAGCTACTTTGGCGGTTTCTTTCAGGTAAAAATCGCGCTCCTGTTTCAGCTTGTTCACTTCCTGGTGGTACTGGTATTGCGAGAATAAGTCATTCTTGTCGAAGAAGATCATCCACACTACGAACGCCGCTGAAACGAGAAAATATTTATTCCTGAACAGATTTATCAAACGAACGAAACCCATACCGCTAAAATTTGAGATAAAACTATTCATTCGGGAATTGTTTTGCAAATCCCGGTTGTTAACTTTTCAACATAAGATAATGAGCGGAGTTGATCGGGTGGTTAGTTAAAAATACACGAACGAAACTAACAACTCACTTAAACAACAGCTCACCATTCTCAATTAGTCTCTCCGCTTACCGCGGTTGCCGCCATGTTTTGCATTGCCGCTCATGGCGCTGCCGGTACTGCTTTTGCCGCTTGAGCCGCGGCCCCGGTCAGAACGGCCATAGCCCCGGCCGCGCTTTTTGCCACCACCCTGGCCGGGCTTTTTCTCCGGTGCCTCGGCAGCTTTTTTGGCGGCCGCACGCTCCACATTCATCGGATAAGGGTGCGCTTCCTCAACGGGTATTTGTTTGGCAATGAGCTTATGGATATCTTTTAAATATTCCAGCTCCTCGTGGTCGCAAAACGACAGGGCAATCCCGTCTGCTCCTGCACGACCCGTACGGCCGATACGGTGTACGTAAGTCTCAGGTACATTCGGTAATTCATAATTGATAACATGGGTAAGGTCATCTATATCTATACCCCGGGCAGCGATGTCTGTTGCGATCAGCACACGGGTGGTACGGCTTTTAAAGTTATTAAGCGCACGCTGCCGTGCATTCTGCGACTTATTGCCATGGATGGCTTCAGCAGTTATACCGGCGCGGGTTAAGTCTTTTACTACCTTATCGGCGCCATGCTTGGTACGGGTAAATACCAGCACAGTTTTTATTTCCTTATCCTTTAAAATATGCGCAAGCAACGCCTTTTTATCACTTTTCTCTACATAATAAACCGCCTGCTGTATGGTATCGGCGGTCGACGACACCGGAGTAACTTCAACTTTCTCGGGTTTATACAGTATGCTATCGGCCAGTTGCTGAATTTCTTTGGGCATAGTGGCAGAGAAAAATAGCGTCTGCCTTTTGGCGGGCACTTTAGCAATAACCTTTTTCACATCGTGAACGAAACCCATATCCAGCATGCGGTCGGCTTCGTCAAGCACCAGCATCCTGATGTGGTTAAGGTGCACATAGCCCTGGTTCATTAAGTCCAGCAAACGGCCGGGTGTGGCCACCAAAATATCTACCCCGCGTTTCAGCGCATCTACCTGCGGATTTTGCGACACACCGCCAAAAATTACTGTATGTTTTAACCCTGTATGTTTACCATAGGCGGCAAAGCTTTCGTCAATCTGTATCGCCAGCTCACGGGTGGGTGTCAATATCAGGGCTTTTATGGTCTTTTGCTCTTTATGCTGAAGTCTGTCCTGGTAAAGCAGCTGCAAAATGGGTATTGCAAATGCGGCCGTCTTTCCGGTGCCGGTTTGGGCACAACCAAGCAGGTCGCGTTGTTGCAGTACAATTGGTATAGCCTGTTGTTGTATAGGTGTGGGTGTAGTATATCCTTCGGTTTTTAAGGCCCTGAGGATGGGCTCAATTAATTTTAAATCTTGAAATAACATGTAAATATCTTAATATGTTGCTAACGCGATTGCATAAGCGGGTCTGAAGAGTCGTCTGAGAAATCAAAACCGTAAGCTAACGGGTAATGCCGCAAAGATACGTTATTTAAACAAGATTAGTTGAACCGGGAGATTATAAGGATTTTGGGGTGACGGAACAGTGATATTCAAACCAGTGGTTCTTCTGCCGGCGATTCTTCGATCTCTTCTTCGTCTGTCCTCTTAAAAAATGCATAAAACAGCAGCATGAGCATACCCGCCAATATCGTCACGTCAGCCACATTAAAGATCCCCGTCTGGAAAAAGCCAAAGTTGATATGCATAAAGTCGGTTACCGAACCGTATCGAATCCTGTCATAAATATTGCCGAAACCGCCACCTACGATCAGGATAATACTCGCCAGCGTTGTGCGGTTCAGCTGGCGCGTAAGCATGAATATCAGTCCGGCTATTACGGCCAGCAAGGGCAGCAGGTTCAATACGATAAAGCGGACCGGCCCCGCCAGGGTGTTGCCTACACTTAAAAAAGCGCCGGTATTTTCTACCCGCGTAAGCGTAAAACGATCATTAAAGTAATGCGTGTATTGGTAGTACATCACATTATGCCGTACCATGATCTTCGAAACCTGGTCCAGACCGATTACAACAGCTAACAATGCAAGAATGATTATAATTCGAACGAAGCCCCTGGCTTTCATGTTTACAATGGTTAATACGACATACTAACGCCGCAATGAAGATACTATTGTTAAATTTAGTAAACAGAAGGTATAAAAATGACAAAGCGGTCTATAAAAATAGCCTGCTTTTTTTAGAGTTCAAATTCAGTATGACGGACACAAACCGCTGCGTTCAAAAGTCATACTCCCGCAAATGCAGCATGACAAAATAAAAAGCCGCCCTTATTAAAAAGGCGGCCCTGGTATTTGAAGAGTTGAAATTCGGTCAACTATCTTTTCTTAAAATATTTAAAATCTTTACCGATAAACCTTGCGCTGTCGCCCAGTTCTTCTTCAATACGCAGCAATTGGTTGTATTTTGAAACCCTGTCTGAACGCGACAATGAGCCGGTTTTGATCTGCCCGCAGTTTAAAGCTACCGCCAGGTCGGCGATGGTTGAATCTTCGGTCTCGCCTGAACGGTGGCTCATTACAGAAGTATAGCCGTTGGTTTGCGCCAAAGTAACTGCGTTAATGGTTTCTGTTAAAGAACCGATCTGGTTTACTTTTACCAGGATAGAGTTTGCAATATCCTTATCAATGCCCTGCTGCAGGCGTTTTACGTTGGTAACAAACAGGTCATCGCCAACCAACTGCACCTTGCCGCCGATTTTCTCGGTTAAAAGCTTCCAGCCATCCCAATCGTCCTCGGCCATACCGTCTTCAATCGAGATTATCGGGTATTTTCCGGCCAATTCCGCCAGGTAATCAGCTTGCTCTGCGCTGGTACGCACAGCGCCTTTAGCGCCCTCAAATTTGGTATAATCGTATTTGCCGTCTTTGTAAAACTCAGATGAAGCACAGTCAAGCGCAAGGCAAACATCCACACCTGGTTTATATCCCGCTTTTTCAATGGCTTTCAGGATGGTTTCCGCAGCATCTTCGGTACCGTCGAAAGTTGGTGCGAAACCGCCTTCGTCGCCTACGGTAGTGGTCAGGCCACGGTCGTGCAAAATCTTTTTCAGGTTATGGAATACCTCGGTTCCCCAACGCAAAGCCTCAGAAAATGAAGATGCGCCAACCGGCATGATCATAAACTCCTGGAACGCAATAGGCGCATCAGAATGTGAGCCGCCATTAATGATGTTCATCATCGGTATTGGCAAAGTATTCGCATTAACGCCACCAACATACCGGTAAAGCGGCTGACGGCTTTCCTGCGCAGCGGCTTTGGCAACAGCCAGCGAAACACCAAGAATAGCATTTGCACCCAGCTTACCTTTATTTTCGGTGCCGTCCATTTCTATCATCAGTTGGTCAATAGAATTCTGCTCAAATACGTCTATGCCCTGCAGTTCCTTAGCAATAACGTCATTAACATTGGCAACCGCCTTTAAAACGCCTTTGCCCATATATACAGCTTTGTCGCCGTCGCGAAGCTCAACCGCCTCGTGTACACCTGTTGAGGCGCCAGACGGAACAGCAGCGCGGCCTAAAGCGCCATTTTCAGTTAAAACATCTACTTCAATTGTAGGATTACCGCGCGAGTCGAGGATCTGGCGGGCATGAACATCGATAATTAAGCTCATTTGATAGGTAATTAGTTAACAAACCACATAGTGTACATTGTACACAATTATGCATCAGCCTTCAAATATACACTTTCCAATAAATTTATTAAGGATTTCGCCGATTATTTAATGATTTCACCGATTGCTAATAATAATTTAACATGGATTGGAAATAAAAGTGTAGCGCTGATGGTGCAGGTGACGCTAATAATTAACGGCCGCCTTTACTAATAACCGCTGCACATCCGCCCTACTCCCATTTAAACGTCTTCACCGCAATAGCATAAATCACTATAAACCAAATCCCCAATATTAACAATTGATGACTTACATCAGCGATGCCCGCGCCTTCAAAAGCTACTTTACGCATAGCGTCATTCAGGTAGGTAAGCGGCAATATTTTACTGATGATCTGCAGCCAGGCCGGGAATGCCGTGGTTGAAAAAAATGTGCCCGATAACAGGAACTGGGGCAACGTAACAATATTAGACAACGGCGGTACGGTGCTCTCGTTTTTGGCTATACCCGAGATGGTAAAACCAAACCCCATAAAAATGATAAGCCCCAATGCCGACAGCACCAGCATATTAACTACCGTAGTCACCCCGTGAATCAGGGTAAAACCAAACACATAATGACCTATCAGTATCAGGATCAGTGCGCCCAGCAATGCAAAAGTTAAGCGGGCAAGCGCCTCGCCCAGCACAATGCTGTATTTTCTAACAGGTGTAGCAAAAAAGCGTTTAATAACCAATGTGAGCCTTAAGCTTAAAAAAACGAAGGCGGTACCAAACACCCCGCTGCCCATCAGCGAAAAGCCAAGCATGCCGGGCAATATAAAATCGATGTATTTGTATTCGCGGCCGGTAATGGTGGTTTCGCTTACCGTAACCAGGGACGGCTCGTTGCCATTCTTCATCACATTAATTTTATTGGTGATGTTATCAAGTACCGAGCGTAAAATTCCGCCTTTATTGGAGGCTTTGGTGTATTTCACATTAACGGTAGCCAGCGGTCCCTGCGAAGCGGCCGCCGGGTTAAACGTACCGTTGGCCTTTATATCGATAATCGCATCAACAGCGCCTTTTGACAGGTCTTTTTCCATATCCGCTGCCGATTTATCCTTAATCAGGTTAACCATCTTTATCGATTGCAACGCTTTATAGACAGGATTGATGGTATCGCAGCCCTTTGCAACTGCCACGTCTACCGTTACCGGGCTTCCGCCAAGGTTGGCAAACACAATAATAAATATCAGCGGAAAGGCCAATGTAAATACTACGGCCGAAGGGCTGCGTAATATCGAGCGAAAGCTGGCTTTAGCGATCGCCAGGGTTGCATTAAAATTGCTGTATTTCTTTTTGGGGTTCATTAGTTCAATAGTTCATTTGGTGCATTTTCCGTAAGGGCATTACTGTCAACTGCCTAACCGGCATTGCCAACTTTGTCTTAACCTTCCCGCCACTCCTTACCGGTCATGTCTATAAATACGTCTTCCAGGTTAGCCAGCTTTACTTGTTTTTTTCGTTCGAAGCCGGACGCTACCAGGTTATCAATAAAGTTATTGGGTGTATCTATGCCAATGATACGGCCGCCGTCCACAAAGGCTACGCGGTCGCACAATTCTTCGGCTTCGTCCATGTAATGTGTGGTAATCACTACGGTAGTGCCGCTGTCGCGTATCTCGCGGATTAAATCCCATAAATTGCGCCGGGCCTGCGGGTCGAGGCCGGTTGTCGGTTCGTCGAGAAATATAATGCGCGGGTTATTGATCAGGGTGGTAGCTATCGAAAAGCGTTGTTTTTGGCCGCCGGAAAGGTCCTTGTATTTGGCTTTGGCCTTTTCAGTAAGGGCTACTTTTTCCAGCATTTCAGCCGGCGACTTCTCTATCCCGTAAAGCCCTGAAAACAGGTTTATCAGTTCAGATAAATTCAAATTGGGGTAATAACCTGCAGCCTGCAGCTGAACACCGATGATCTGTTTAATACTGTCGGCATCGGTATCGATGTTAAAGCCGTCTACCGTTATTTCGCCGCTTGTTTTGTCGCGCAGGGTTTCTATTATTTCGAGAGTTGTAGTTTTACCGGCGCCGTTCGGACCAAGCAGTCCGAATATTTCGCCCTCGTAAACTTCAAAGCTTATGCCTTTTACCGCTTTAAAATCACCATAGTTCTTCACCAGGTTATTTACGGTAATGATGGGTTTTTCTGACATGGTTCAAAAATGCAACGGATTAATGAAATATCAATGAGTTTTTAAGTTTGTGGCTTAAATATTACAGCAAGCAACATAAATAATCAATTTCATCATTGAATTTCCAACCCGAACAGTAATGACGAGGTTGCTGTTTTAATTTACTTACCGCCCTTCTTCAGCTCACTTTCCGATTTCAGCACCTTATTGCCGTCCTTCTGTTCAATTTCAAAGGCTGGTTCTTCTTTGCTGGCATTGCGCTTAACTTTAGCGCGCTTTATGTTTTTGGCAACCGGCTCATCGTGCTTCTTAACGATTTTTCCTTCCGCCTTTGATGCGCCCCATTTCCAGTTTACCGTATCTCCCTTTTTCATAATGTTTTGTGCTGATGTGCTATAACAACAACAACACAAAACACTTATTGATTTTCAGAGATAATAATAACCGTTTGATGGTGTCCCTGACTTAGGTTGCAGGACTACCGGCTAACTTACCAGGTGCCCGATAGAATGAAGTACCGTACCGATGTGTTCGGCGGCTTTTACGGCCAGATGTAAAAGTTGAATTGCGAGAAGCGTTTTCATAAAAAGGATTGATTTGATGGACGCAAATTTGGTTACGGATTGAACTTTTGCCTACGGATATTAGGCGAATGGCATCAAAATGTCGGTGAATAGATTGCCCCCGTCGCCGAACAATATGGAAATTATCGGTGAGGTATTTCTGCGTTTCCGCACGGATTTATATCTTTAACTAATTGTCAACCCATAAAATTTAATCACAATTTAAAACCCGGATATGAAAGCTTTACTTATCCTTTCTGCAGCAGCGGTAATTTTATCGTCCTGCCATGTATCTGTTAAGAAAACAATCGGCGATGCCGGCTCGTCATCCACAAAAACTTATACCGTACCCGACGACAGCGCCATTACAAAAGCAGTTGCGGATGCTTATGCGGCCATCAGCTTTAAGGAAGGTGAAAAGCCGAGATATGACGGGATAAAAAATTATTTCATTCCCGAAACACAGTTTATAAACTTTCGTACAGATACGGCGCAGATCATCAGCCTGAACCAGTTTGCAGGGGTATTTAAGAACTTTATCGAAACCTCAAAAACGCACATGTTTTATGAGGAAGAATTATTCGGCCGCACGGAACAATTCGGTAAAATTGCGCACCGCATCAGTACCTATGTAACCTATTTAAATACCCGGGATAAACCCGCCGAGCGCGGCGTTAACAGTTTCCAGCTGATAAAAACACCTAAAGGCTGGCGGGTAACCAGTATTATATGGGATGTAGAAAAACCGTCGCTTAAAATACCGGATTACTATCTAAAGAAGTAAACCAGCGCCGCAGTGGCATGGCTGATCTTTCAACCTGGTAAACACCGGACGAAAATCAGCCGGATTTGACATGCCGTTTCAGCTTTCCGATTTCACTATTTTAGCTGATTCCTCAATTTGCAGATGGACAAAATCCTTTTAGCCCGTAACAAAAACATCCCTAAAAACGGGCATAATGCGTTTTGCCCGTAACATAAAAGTTGCTAAAAACGGGCAAAAGCCGTTTTGCCTGTCTACAAAAATATCCAAAAAACGGGCAAAACGCGTTTTGCCCGTTGCGTCATTTTTTGAGCTTTATCAGTTCAAAAACAGCCTTTACTTACTGTAAAAGCAATTTTTAAAATTGCAGATACGCAAACCATTAACCTTAGCATGTCAAAAAACACAAAATTGAGACTTAGTAAAAATTTGTGATGATAACCCGCCTGATCACTTATCGCAGAACACGGCCAAAAAGACGGGCTGAAACTATATACAAATATACGAAACATCGCTAATATTTTTAGCAACAGAATTAAAGATATTTAAAAGTCTTCTACCTGTGCTTGCCGGTGGCTATACCGTTAAACAAGGGAACAATGGCTCAAAAAAGATGCAAAAGGTTTACAGGGTGAGTAAGACAAATCCATGAAGGTATCAGCATACCATCGACATCATTTCAGCAACCCGCCGGATTATTAAAAACAAAGCCTGTTTGATTGAATAGATTTCAGTTTTGTTTTTGTGATTGCCAATATCGCAGCATAAAAAATTACAAACATGAAAATCAGGCTATTTATATGCGCAGCATTCTTGACATCAGTTGCAGTCAACCAGGCAGACTGTCAAACCCCAAAAACAAAACCGCTCAAAAAAAACACCGGTAAACAAATGTTCTTTACACCCAATCTTACCAAAGGCCAAAAACTGGCTAATATTTATTCCCGGGCTATTGCCTACAGTGGTGATGATTTTACAACCGTGGTGTTCAGGGTAAGCGGCTCAAGCACCTATGAGGTTATCGATAATAACCCCGCTAAACCCAGCTTTAAAGAAACTGACCTGTATGACGGCAGGCCGGCCAGCACAGGGGTCTCCATTATCGGCTTGGACGGTAAAGGCAGTTATGGCAAGCAGTCATTCACCAACACCAGTGCCAGCGGATTGTTATTCAGCAGCCTGATATGGGGTAATCCGCCGGCCAATTTGAAGGAGGGCGATACATGGCAAGCCGATATTGCTCAGCCATGGGAACTCGGCGGCGCGGGTAAACAAACAGTAAAGGTTATTGCTATCGATGCAAAACACAACACTATTACACTGCTTCGCGAAGGGATCAGCGAAAGCTTTTACGATGGCGACCGGAAACAGGTAGAGGTAATTACCAAAGACAATAAAAAGGTAAAGATGGACCTTACACCCGGTACTTCGCATTGGTCGGGATACACTACATTTAAAGATGGCGTAGTAATGGCAGATGAGTTGCTGGTAACACGCCCCATCAGCCTGGCGTCCGACAGCCTGCACTTCTCCGGCAATCAGCGGGAATATATCCTGTTGAATGCAATGCCGGCGGAGAAATAACAAATGTCCATCCGTCAGAATTTGAAATTTTTGAAATCAAAATCCCCCTAAGCCCTCAAAGGGTCCCACCCGGCAGCGATGGGCATCGCCCATCGCTATATAAAACGCTTCTTCCGTACAAAACCATTTTGTATTTTTCCCAACAAAATAACCTATTTTCAGTTCTTGAAACTGTAAATACCCCTTATGAAAATCAACATACCAAGAATTCGCTATAATTCACGCCGCAAGGTTGGAAACATTGGCGAAAGTCCCGGTTCGATCATCATCCCTGAAGGAGCGTTAAAACCGCTGATTTCCGTTTATTCTTATAATGAAAAAGAGCTGGTAGCCAGCGAAGGCACTAAAATTAAAGTTATACTTGACCAGTTTAAAAAATGCGACGAGCATACCCATTGGATACAGGTCCGGGGGTTGGACGATGTCCGTTTGATAGAAGAAATAGGCGAGATCCTGAAAATTAACGCCCTGGTGCTTGAAGACATTACCAACATACACCAGCGGCCCAAATTTGATGAGTACGACGATTATGTTTTCGCCGTGAGCCGCATGATCAATTTCACAAAAGCTTATGAACTGACCAACCAGCAATTTTCGGCCCTGGTAAAGGATAATATTATCATCACCTTCGAAGAAACCCACGAGGAGAATTTTATAGGGGTGAAACATCGCCTGGAGGCCGCAAAAGGCTCAATCCGCACCGGCGGACCAATGTACATGTGCTATGCCTTAACCGACACTATTCTTGATTGCTACTTTGCGCTGCTGGCAAAACTGGGCGACCAGCTTGATGAGGTGGAGGACCGGCTGTATGGCCACGCCGATAAAACCATCATGTTCCAGACCCAGCAACTAAAACGTACTCTTATTGTACTGCGCCGCGCCTGCTGGCCTGAACGTGATAAGATAAACGACATGCTGCGCAGCGAAAGTCCGCTGGTAACAGCCGAGGTAAAGATGTTCCTGAAGGACGCCTACGACCATTGTATCCAGATAATGGATCTTGTGGAAAGCTACAAGGAAATCACCTCAAGCATAATGGATATATACCTCTCCATGGTGAGCAACCGTATGAACGAGATCATGAAGGTACTGACCATTATTTCGGTTATCTTCATTCCATTAACATTTGTTGCGGGCATTTACGGCATGAATTTCTCGCGCGTCGACCCGGCAACCAATAAAGTAATGCCCGACAACATGCCTGAACTATACAGTCCGCACGGTTATTATTATGCCCTCGGCGGGATGTTCATTATCGGCATTATTCAGGTGGTGGTGTTCTGGAAAAAAGGCTGGTTTAGCAAGCTGTAACTGGTGTGCGGATTTTTGATGTGCGGATGTGCACATCAAAAATCATCCTTTCTGTCCCAGCGAAAACCAGTTACCCGAATCATCTTTAAAAAGGGCTTCGAACCCATAAAATTCCTGTGTAGGCGCCTTGGTGAATTCAACGCCTTTTGCTTTAAGCTCCTCGTAGGTTACCAGCAGGTTATCGCACTCAAATACACCGAAACCGAAGGTACCTTTGCTCACCAGGTCGCGCATGGCCTGTGCAGATTCTTTGGTAAACATCATGCCTTCATCTATTGACATCAGCGAGATTTCCAGGTCCGGCTGCTCTGGCGGACAAACTGTAAGCCAGCGCATCCCGGGCCCCATAGGCGCATCGGTATGTACTTTAAAGCCCAGCTTGTTCACATAAAAATCATAAGCGCTTTCCTGGTTCAGCACAAATACGCTCACGTGGTTCATTTTGGTAATCATATGCTTTGGTTTTGATGAAACAAAGATGAGTATTTAGGCGTGAGCTGGCTTCTTCAAAATTGCGGAGCTCATTTTAAGCAATGTTTGGCGACACTGCCGCATTTATCTTATCCTTTAACCCAACATGTAAGCCCGCCTGCCAACTGTCTACTTTAAACGGGTAACTGTAACCACCCCTTCTTTTCGGCAAAACAATTCGGAATAAACTTTAAAGGTGCTTTTGCAATCTCGGCTTGTCTTTGTCTTTGTGCAAGCTGGTAAGCCGCCGGTGTCTGGCCCGCTAACCGTTTAAACAAGCCGGTAAATGAGGTTACACTTTCAAAGCCGACAGCATAACATGCATTAGCTACGCTGATTTCAGTCCGCAATAACGCCTTTGCCTGTTCTATGCGAACGAATGATAAATACTGGTGGGGCGTTTTGTTATAAACAGAATGAAACAGCCTGATAAAATGATATTTGGAGAAAAACGCTTCATCGGCAATATTGTTCAAATCTATCCTTTCGGCAAAATGCGCATCGATGAATAGCTTAGCATAAACTATCCTGCGGTAAAGATAAATTTTGGGATATTGAGTACCAGACATTGTTATATAACTGTAAGGTATAAACTTTCGGCCTTATTTCAGTGTTTGAAACAAAAGAATGTTATTTCGTAAATCAGCATTATGGAAAATTGAAGAATTTATATTAGACCGGGACTATGAAAACTGAACATGTCATTTACTCATCTTAAGACGTTCTATAGCTTACCTAAGCACCACAACTATCCTTTCGACCGGTTGCTTATCTCCCAGGCCATCACTGAAGATATAACACTCCTATTAATAGATAAGCACTTTAAAGCCTACCTGTTAAGTTACTGTGGTAGTCTTAAAGTGCTTAATTTATAATCGGATTCCGGCTATTTTTTCGCTGGCGCCTTTTTTTCTTCTCTTTCTCTTTTCTTCCAACCGGTGTACGCCGCGCCGCCCAATGCCAGGATCAGCAACACCGAGCCTGCAAGCGATATCTTTTCGCCGGTATAGTACGATGCGGGGTGGAAGATAAACTCAACCTTGTGATTACCTACCGGTATCTGAGCGGCACGCAAAACGTAGTCAGCACGGAAGTAAGGTTTTTCAACGCCATCGATCAGCATCTTCCAGCCTTTTTCATAGTATATTTCAGAGAATACAGCAATCTCATTTGAGGTTGAGCCTGTCTGATATACCAGGTGGTCAGGATTATAACTGGTTAAGGTGATGGTACCGCTTGTATCCCTCGATATAGGCAATTTTTCATCGATAACCTTTTTATATCGCTGATCAACAATGGCTTCGTCTTTTGGCGAGAAGCTGCTGATAGCCTGCATTTCTTCATCGGCGTTTTTTGCATATTTAATGCTCTTCACAAACCAGGCGTGTCCGCAAGCCGTTGGATTCGCCATCATGGTGAGATTTTGCTCTTTATCCGTAGTAATAAAATACTTGGTGTTCAGCATGTCCAGCACATCGTGGTTTGGCGGATTTTGTGACAGTTGCCCGTCAATCAATTCATCGTAGCGCTTCAACCGCGCAGCCGAATAACCACTTATCGATTTATGAAAAAATCCGTTAAACTGGTCGAACTTAATATTAGCAGTCAGATCAAATACACGGAAGTCCGGATCAGTGTCACGCGCTATAAACGTATCTACCTCGCGAGGTTTAACCTGGTTATCCAGTTTATCAGCAAAGTTGGCGTCTTTCAGATAGCGTTTGTCAACCTGCCACACATCAATCATTGTTAACAGCAGCAATCCGATTGAAAACACAAGTACATTAACCTTCTGTTTTATAAATGCCCATACCAGTCCAAACGCAAGGACAACAAATATTAAAGAGCGTATGGCATCTGCGCGCTCCAGGCTTTCCCTGTCTTTCACCAGCGCATTGGCGAAGCTATTCGCCAGGGCATTATCGCCTTTTAATGCCTGCGCAAGGTAAGTGATCGCCTGCTGATGCCCTTCTGACTTAAAGCTAAGGAATACGCCCGGCACAGCGATTAATATTAATAATAAACCACCTGTAATATAAAAGGCAAGTTTTAGCTTTTTTATTATCACTGCTTTATCGGCTGCATCAATAATCTCCTGCACGGCTAAAAATCCTAGAATAGGGAAGCACAGCGCCGTAACCGCCAATATCGACTCAACGGTTCTAAACTTGTTATATAACGGAAAATACTTAAAGAATAAGTCGGAAACGTAAGGGAAGTTTCCGCCGAAAGAGAGCAGCATCGTTAGCACCACGGAAGCCAGAAGCCACCATTTTAAACGGTTCTTTACGATAAGCAGACCGAATAAAAACAGGAAGCACACAATCGCCCCGAAATAAAACGGCCCTGCAGTGCCTGGTTTGTTACCCCAGTAAAGCTGCAGACCGGGAATGCCGGATGTAATTTGCTGTACCGTTCCTACCGCTTGCTGCTCGCTTGCGCCTTTATCTAAAAAAACCTTAGCGCTTTCTGAATTCTGGTCTAATGATTCCGGCCCCGAGCCGAAGCTGTAGGCGTTCGGCACTAAAAAAGTAAAGCACTCGGCTACGCCCTGGCTCCACTCATAAGCATAGGTTTTATCAAGACCGCTTGTTGGTTCTTTTGTGTTTTTTGTAAGGTTTGATTGCCCCCTGTAGCTGTATTTAGCGTATTCTCCGGTGCTCCACAGTAGCGATGCATTGATTGCCAGCGCAAGAATCACTGCGCCGCCAAGGTAGGCCAGCGACTTAAAAAATGGCTTGGTTGCTTTTGCTTTTATGGCATGGTATAGCTCAATGCCTAATAAGATAAGCAAGGCCAGCATCAGGTAATAGGTCATTTGAACGTGATTAGCACGTATCTCCATCGCCAGGAACAGCGCAGTTAAAGCGCCGCCGGTAATATATTTACCCCGAAGTGTAAGAATAATGCTAGCAATTAAGGGGGCAAAAAAGGCAATGGCAAACACCTGGTTAGAGTGACCAGCCAACAATAAAATTATATTATACGAAGAAAAAGTGAAGGCAATGGCCCCCGCCGCCGCAAGCCACGGCTTTAATTTTAAGACGATGAACAGGAAATATCCGCCGAATAACAGCAAGAGCACGGTGTCGATCGGATTAGGAAATATGGCTTTTAAAGCCGAAACGATATGAGTAGTAATATTGTCGGAGTATGGCGCCCATATCTGGAAGGCGGGCATACCTCCAAAAATCTGGTTGGTCCAAAGTATAGTGATGCCTTTATCCCTGTAATCATTAATTTCCTTTTGGGTTGATTGCGCGCCCGTCACATCCATTTGTCCCAACGTTTTACCCTGGAACGCCGGGGCAAAATAAATAAAGCATATCACCAGGAAAATCGCACCTATCAAAAAGTGAATGCTGTTCCGCTTAAACCAATTGTTCATCTAAGTTTTATAAAAAGGGATAATATTAATTCCTCAAAAATAAAAATTAGAATGAGAAAGTAAATTATTGTTTAAGCGAATTGTTGAGGCTGTTATCCTTTACTGGAAAAAATAAACAAGCACTACCAAAGCTGCGATAACAATGGTACTAACGAGGTAAGTAATTTTATCGGTTTTACTGTAAACCTCCAGGTTTTTGCGGAGTGAAAAGAAATTATAAACAACCAGGCCGCCAACAATTACCCAGAAAAACCAGCTGATATGATGAGGATTAAAACACAAAGCCTCGCCCGCGGAGATAACTATAAAGTTAGCGATAATCAATTTTATCGCTTCAGGCGTGTTTTTGTGTCCCGGCCGTCGTTTAAAAACGTCCTGTTGTGTCAGCATTATTTTATTTCTTCGTAGTCAATAAATTCACCTTCAGTATCAGGCAGTATGGGCTTATTGTTTTCGGGGACATAATCAACCTTAACTTTGCCATCCGGCTTAGGCGGGCTCTGTCCCTGGTAATTGCGCTGCTGGCTTTGTTGCTGCTGGTTTTGGTATTGGTCCTGCGCCTTATTTACTACACTTTGAAAAAGCATGGGCAGCAAAAAACGCACAAGCGCCTTTATTACCCATAAGATAAATATAACGGTTAAAAGGAATTCTAATAGTATCCTGAACATCTTTACACAGTTAAGTCTGCAAATATAATATTATAACGGCAAAATTGTTTTTATCTGATTTTGCCTGGTTTTATGACGTTTAGGTGATAGGGGTTGTTACATCAGCAGAACGTATAATTAGCTAATTTATCTCTTCGAACACAGTTTGCAGGCTAAGCTCGAAGCCGGGAAGTATAGAGGTAGTTACTATATCACCTTCGGCTAATGGCCTTGACGCCTGATAATGACCATCAACCAACGTATATATTAAAAATGTTTTATCCTGTGGCGACACTAACCAATATTCCCTTATCCCCGATTCCTCGTAAACCTCATATTTATTCCGGACTTCTTTTTGATTATTACCAGGAGAGAGTATTTCAATAATTATGTCTGGCGCACCGGTACAGCCGCGTGCGTCAATCTTTGTAGGGTCACAAATAATACAAACATCCGGCTGAACTACAGTAAAAATCTTCTTATCATCATTGACACCTTTTCGTGGTAACCTTACATCAAAAGGGGCAGCATAGGCTTTGCAGGTTTTCCCTTTAAGATAATTGTAAAGTTCTCCTGATATTACCCACGACAAGCGCTGATGTACAGATGCCGGTGCAGGCGTCATCTTAAAGATTTTGCCTTTAATCAGCTCCAGCCTATCTTCAAAAGTCCATTGAAGGTAATCCGCGTAACTGTAGGTTTTCGTCAAATCAAGGTCTGATAACTGCATGGCTTACTCTTCTATTAGTTCAAATTTACAATTGAATTCAGAGATTTTACTTAGTCGCAAATAAAATTCATTCGCACAAACGTCAATTTTCAAACTTCTCTTCCATCATTTTTTCCAGCGCAAACATTTCGTCTCGTAGCTTGGCAGCAAGGAGGAAGTCCATGTTTTTCGCTGCGGCAAGCATTTCTTTTTTAGTGTTTTCTATCGATTTTTTCAAATCAGGTTTGGTCATATAGGCCACGATCGGATCGGCAGCAAGACTAACGGCCGTTTCCTCTACATAAGCTTTCTGCACTCCGCCCTTAAAGTCCATAACCGAAGTCTGTTCTATAATTTCCTCCCGCGATTTACCAACTGTCAGCGGTATTATGCCGTTTTTGGTATTATAGGCAATCTGTATATCGCGGCGGCGGTTGGTTTCATCAATAGTGATCTGCATACTGTCGGTAATAGTGTCAGCGTACATAATCACCCTTCCACGGTCGTTACGGGCGGCGCGCCCAATGGTTTGTATTAAAGAGCGTTCGCTGCGTAAAAAACCTTCTTTGTCGGCATCCAATATAGCCACCAGTGACACTTCCGGCAGGTCTAATCCCTCCCGTAACAGGTTAATACCGATGAGCACATCAAATACGCCAAGCCGCAATCCGCGAAGTATTTCCACCCTTTCCAGGGTTTTCACCTCGGAGTGTATGTAGCGGCATTTGATGCCCAGCCTGTCCATGTATTTGGCCAGTTCTTCGGCCATGCGTTTGGTTAGGGTGGTCACCAATACGCGGTCGCCCATCTTAACGGTCTTGTCAACCTCTTCTAACAGGTCGTCTACCTGGTTTATAACCGGGCGCACGTCAATCACGGGGTCGAGCAAACCGGTCGGACGTATCACCTGCTCAACTACCACACCACCTGATTTTTCCAGCTCAAAATCGCCGGGAGTGGCACTTACATAAATAGTCTGCGGGGCTAACCGTTCAAACTCCTGGAAATTCAGCGGACGGTTATCCAGCGCTGCAGGCAGGCGGAAGCCATAGTCTACCAGCGATATTTTCCTCGACCTGTCACCTCCATACATCGCCCTGATCTGCGGCACGGTAACATGGCTTTCGTCAATCACCATCAGGTAATCATCAGGAAAATAATCCAATAAACAGAATGGCCTTGCGCCGGGCTGACGGCCATCAAAAAATCTCGAATAGTTCTCGATACCCGAGCAATACCCCAGTTCACGTATCATTTCCAGGTCGTAATTAACGCGTTCTTCCAATCGTTTAGCTTCCAGGAAACGTCCATCATCTATAAACTGCTTTTTGCGGGTTTCCAGCTCGGCCTGTATCGCCCATATTGATTGCAAAAAACGCTCGCGCGGCGCCACGTACAGGTTGGCCGGGTAAAGCACCATATGGGTCATCTTTTCCAGCGTTTTGCCGGTACCGACGTCGAAAGTTGACAACTCTTCTATATCATCCCCAAAGAAAGAAATACGATAAGCATGATCCATATAAGCCGGAAAAATATCAACCGTATCGCCCTTAACCCTGAATGTCCCGCGTTTAAAGTCGGCAGTGGTCCTGGAATATAATATTTCTACTAACCGGTGCAGGAATGCATTACGGCTGATGCGTGTACCTACCGCAAACTTAAAAACCGAATCCTTAAAATCGTCCGGGTTACCCATACCGTAAATACAGGATATAGACGATACCACGATCACGTCCCTCCGGCCCGACATCAACGCCGAGGTTGTGCGCAAGCGGAGCTTTTCGATCTCATCATTTATCTGCAAATCCTTTTCGATGTAAGTATTGGTGGTTGGGATGAATGCTTCAGGCTGATAGTAGTCGTAGTAAGACACGAAGTAATTAACTGCGTTCTCCGGAAAAAACTGTTTAAACTCGCCATACAGCTGCGCAGCCAGCGTTTTGTTGTGGCTTAGTATCAATGTGGGCTTTTGCGTTTGCTCTATAACATTGGCGATCGTAAACGTTTTACCTGAACCTGTTACGCCAAGTAACGTTTGAAAGGGGTCGCCATTATTTACGCCTTCAACCAGCTGTCTTATGGCTTCAGGCTGGTCGCCGGTGGGCTTATATTGAGAGGTTAATTTAAAATCCATGTATATACAAAGTTAATGATTAGCGGCCAGAGGTTAGCGAATAGTTAATGTCCTTTGTGTCAAATTCCAGTCCATGTTTCAAAGCAAAGCAACAAGAATGACAACTGTATGTCAGCATCATTTTAAAATCTAAATTTTGTAGATTTATCCTCAAAACAAGCGTCATACAATAGCTGTTCTGTTTTCATAACTGATCTCTGATCAACTAGCCTCTAATCTTTAGCCTATGGTCTTCGTCCTCAATCAAACCAACACCATCGCCAATAAGTTTTTGGCCGAGCTCCGCGATGTTAGTATCCAGCAGGAAAAAGCCCGTTTTCGTGCCAATCTTACGCGGATTGGCGAGATACTGGCTTACGAGATGAGCAAGTCATTACATTACGACGAGTTTGAGGTACAAACGCCATTGGGAACAGCCAATGTCAATCTCCCCGTTGGCGAGTTGGTTTTGGGCACCATCCTGAGGGCCGGTCTGCCGTTTCACCAGGGTTTCCTGAATTATTTCGAAGATGCCGCGTCGCTGTTTGCCACTGCATACCGCAAGGTTAAAAAAACCGGCGCGTTCATAATTAATGTCGACCACATTTCTGCACCGGAGCTGGATGGAAAGATATTTATCATGTGCGACACCATGCTGGCTACCGGACAAAGCATCGTACAGGTCTGTAAAGAGCTGATAGCCCAATATAAAATCAAAGAGCTGCATATTGCTGCGGTAATAGCCAGCACTGAAGGTATTGCCCACGTGCGTGCCAATTTACCCAAAGCCAAATTGTGGCTTGGTGCGGTTGATGAGGAAATGACCAGCAAGGCCTATATTGTTCCTGGCCTGGGCGACGCGGGGGACTTAGCGTATGGTGAGAAGGTTTGATATGCGGATATGCGAATTAAAAAACAGGCATCAGCACATTTGCATATCCCTCACATTCGCACATCTTTTCTAAAGCAGCTCACATCCCGTCCACAAAATCTTCCAGTTCAGCATACCACTCTTCGCCATACTTGCGGATAAGCGGGGCCTTCAAAAATTCGTAAACACGTACTTTTAATTCATTACCAAAAGTGCAAGCCGGGCTGCAGATGCTCCACCGGTCGTAATTCAGCACATCAAATTCAGGGTATTTCGTTATGCGGATGGGGTAAAGATGGCATGAGATTGGTTTTTTCCAGTCGGTAACACCATGCTCATATGCTTTCTCGATGGCGCATTTTGTGATGCCATTCTCAAATATCACGTATGCGCATTCTTTATTTTTGTCTACGCAAGGCGTGGTGTAATCGCCTTCAAAATCCTGTACATAGGTACCCTCCCTTTCAACAGTGGCTATGCCTTTGGCAGTCATAAAGGGTTTCACTTTCGGGTAGATTTCGTTCAGTATGTCGAGTTCATTTGCATCCAATGGCGCACCAGAGTCGCCTTCCAGGCAGCAGGCTCCCTTGCACTTATTCAGGTTACAAACAAAATTTTCTTTTACTACATCCTCGTGCAGTAATACAGTGCCAACCTCTATCATTATTATTTTTTTAAGGGATTCAGCGGAAACTTCAAATTTTTAGCTCCCGTTAAATCCATCGTTATGCTGCCGACAATCAATTCAACGTGCGCTTTTACAGGTATGCGATTTTTATCATCAGTAATCCACAAATATAGCTTACTGCTTTTACGGAACACCCTGCCCGGGATAATTGTAGGGTTAAACTTTAAACAATTAAACGTGCCTACTGAGCAATCCATTTTTTCTTTGCCTGAATAGGTTATTTCCATTGAGTGTATCCCGTCTTCCAGGAAATAATACAGCTTAAACTTATCCCCGACTTTAATATTCGATATATCAATGCTTCGTGCAAAGTAATATGCTGATAAGAAGTCGAAAGTCGGGGCCTTAAACGGATAGACACCCTTTGCGGCGGTTATCTTTCCCGTGTTATGGTCAAAGGTTACGTTATCCGTATGCCGGTAGCTGGCCTCCTTACGGTTTTCGGTATAAAAGTATGGCTCCAGTGTCTTCTCATCCACATACGTTTCGTAGCGATTACGTACCTTATAAAAAAAATCAAAAGTACCGGCCGTTTTGGCATCGGCAACGATATGGTAAGCCGGCTTACCTTCAAATTTTTTATCGCTTTCGCCCACTCTTATCACAGCTTCGGCAGCAGTAAAAAATCCGTATTTCAATTTATAGCTTAACTCTTCTCCGGGTTTAAACGACGGTTCGCCCAGGTAGGTGATCTCTTTCTCCTGCCCTAATGATGTACCTGTAAAAAATATAAGGGAAAGTAAAGTCAGAATGTATTTATTCATCTGGTAGGATTATTAGCCTGTTTCTTAATTACAATCAATTGTATGTATTGTTATTTAAGGCTTTGACTATAAACTATGCGTTAGGTAAATTATTATAGATGAATATTACAATTTCAAGATAAATATCTGCTCATTAACGCTTACTTAGTTTTAAAACCCGGTAGCCTTCCGTGTTTTGTTTAATCTTTTCTCTTATAAATCGGCACGGTTGAGCACGGCTCTCCGAACATCAGGCTTTTTACAACAGGCGTAAGCTTTTTAGTTAACTCAACGTATGCAGATACCGGTACCGGGATATCGCCGCAGCCTTTGATCACTATGCGCTGGTCACGATATTGCTCAACATCCAGGCCGGCAACGCTTTTAACAAACAATACGGTTTCCAGTACCTCCGCATCACCAAATACGACTTCTTTGGCATAAGGCGCGAGCCGGTTCGCCAGCAGCATGTAAGCCCAGGCAGGCACAATAGCGTCAGCTGTGCAGGTTAACGCAACATATTTATCCTGGTATTGGGCCCAGTCATGACCCTTTACAAACTCCCTGAAATCCTTTTCTTTTAGAATAAGCTCCATAAAAAGATTATCCTTTATATCATACACAACTCTTTCGCCTTGCGGATAAAATGCAGCAGGGTCCAGCGTTACCAATCCGCTCTGTGCAACCTTATTTATGATATTTTCCTGTATTTCCATTGTTTTATTTCGTTTCTCTATACAGTATTATTTTTCGTAGTGGCCTTTTAAAGAGAGAATACTCAAAATAACGATATCGTTAATGGGCAATATTTCTAAACTAATCTATGCTCGCTATTGATACGTCTTGACCACTTTCCGGAAAGTGCATGTTTTAGAGGCTCCGGCTTGCCGATACCTTCAAAAGGATGTTCAATGATATCGGCTATCAGGTCGTAGATTTTCTTTTGAACCTTTTTGTTACCTGATTTTTTCCAAAAATCTAAATCACTTAGTGCACGGCTGGAATAAACTATTTCCATAAGTCTTCCAGCCGGATTTTCGTGCCCTTCCCGTCCGCCACCTCTTTACTACCCTCAAGTATTTTAGCAACAAATTCAGGGTCGTATGCATCTTGTTCCTTTCTTTCAAAAGGAACGTTTAACGCAATAGCCAACTGCTCAAAAAGGCTGGCTTGTTGTTCTGATTTTGGGTGTACCGTTATAGTTGCCATAATTACAAAGTTAGGACTCTTTTTATCAAAGCGTTTGTAGTAAAGGATTTTATCTTGCTGAGCGTCGCTAAAACAAAAAATCCGGGACAAGTATTAACTCATCCCGGATACAAAATTACTTCAAAAAGTTCTTATAAAAACTTAGCCCTGTAATCTTTTACATTCGCCTTATCTTTCAGTGCGTCAAACACCTGCGATTGCGAACGCTGCAGCAGGCCCTGCGCCAATGTTTCTTTCTCTTTTACGGTATTGGTAAGTGGCGCCGGATTAATAAAGCTGTCGACACTGAATACAAATACCCCTTGCTGACCGTCGATAACCTTGGAAAGCTTGTTTGGCTGCGAACCGAATACAGAACCAATAACCTTATATTCTGCTGTTCGGCCGGGAATAATAGGGTTTGCGAAAACTATGTTCTGAACCGGCACAACCTTAGCGCCTGATTTTTGAGCCACCTGGTCGATATTTCCTGAACCATTTAAGGCTGCTTGTAACTTTTCTGTCAGCTGCTTGCCTTTTACCATGTTCTTAACCATGGGCTCTATCTGCTTTTTAACAGCCTCAAGCGATAACTGGCCCTTGGGCTTAACGTTCAGCAGGTGTGCAACAATGTATTGGTCACCAGTGATGAATACTTTTTCAGAAAAGTCGCCTGGCTCGGCAGTGTATGCCCACTTTACAATATCCCGGGCGCTTTCAACACCCGGTATGGTAGCCGCAACACCGGTAACATCTGTGGCTGTTTTTACGGCCAGCTTTTCTTTTTTAGCTTCCGCATCAAAATTGTCTTTATTCAGATTTGCTAAAAACGTCTGCGCTTTGCTGTAAACAGCAGTTTGCGTAGCGCTGCTTGCTTTTAACGGAACATCAACTACCGCAACCTTAACCACCTTTGATGAACCTTTTTCATCTTCAATATCGACAATGTGTACGCCAAACTGGGTAGTAATAACTTTCAAATCGCCTTTTTTAGCGGTGAAGATCTGATCATCAAACTCTGGCACCATCAAACCACGGGCGAAAGTACCCAGGTCGCCGCCTTTGGCTGCTGCTGCTTTATCAGCTGAAAACTGGGTCGACATTTCAGCAAATGATTTGCCACCCTGTATCAGTTTCTTTATGGAATCTGCCTTGGCTTTGGCTTTTTCAAGCCCTATACCGGTAGGATCGATAAGGATGTGGCGCGCCTTTATAGAGTCGGGGCCTACCACTGCATCAACAAGTTTTGCTATTTTATAGCTGTTACCGCTCAGGTACGGGCCGTAGGTAAAACCTTTAGCAGCTGTAAACATTACCGAATCCAGTTTTGGCTCCAGCTGGCCTTTGTGCACAAACTTAAGCGGGGCTTTATCTTCGGAATTGATCTGTACGAACAATGAATCGTTTGTGGAGGCTTTGAAGTCGGCAGCCAGTTTATCAGCCTGCTTTTTTATGGCAGCCGTATCATCTTTTGACGGCGCAGCATTAAAGCTTACATAATCGAATGTTCTTAACTCCTGCGGAGTTTTAAACTCATTTTTGTGCTCATCATAATAAGCCTGGTAATCAGCGTCGGTTAAAGTAATTTTATTATCCGGAACTGATGCATAATCAAGCGTTACATATTTAAAGTTAACCAGCTTGTTTTTTGCCTGGTAGTTCTCTTTAGCTTCAAGCGAGTTAACATATAAGCCATTCGATACGATCGACAGGTATTTCTGACTCAGTTTATTGGTGCCCAGGGCTTCAATAAAATCGTTCCATTGCTGCCTGATCGGGTCATTCGCCTTTGAAGCGTTTAACTGTGCTTTAAAATTATTAAACCTGGTTACATCAATTTTTCCGGTTTGAGGGTTACCGAAAGCCTGTACAATCTGAGGGTCGGGATTATTGCCGTTAACCATGTTGTTAACTTCATCATCGCCCACCGCAAGGCCAAGCTTATCAACTTCCTTTTTTAATATCATCTGGCTTACCATGCTGTTCCAGGTCGACTCCTGCACATAAGCTGCGATCTGCGGTGTTAATGTAGCCTGTTGAGACTGCTGCCTGAACTGGTTGCTTTGCTGCTCGTATAATTTATTGAACTTATCGTATTCAAGCTTTTCGCCGCCAACCTCGCCCAGCATGTTACGGTCATCCCTGAAGAACGAGCTGCCCGACTTGCCAACCTCACCCACGATGAACGCAAACAATGCAATACCAATAGAAATTGCGAGAATCTTCCCCATCCGTTCCCGCAAAAAACCCATAATACCCATATAACCTTATAATTTTATTGTATGTTACTAAAAAGAGGGCGCAAGATACAATTTTTAGTAAAATTCTATAACACAAAATTTTGTATAAATTTTAGTTTAAAATCTTGGAAATCCGGAAGTCAGAAAGACTCTGATTTTATAAAAAAACATGTCAATTGATCCGGCATTGAAAATCCGGCAATCCAGAATTTTTATTCCTCCATATCCTTCTCATCTACGTGAAATGAGCCTGTAGTATTTCCCATGCGCCAGGGATACATACTCTCGCTGCTTTCAAAACCAAACCCTTCCGCAATATCACCATTCGGGCTGGTTATCTCAACTGCTTTGGACGATTTAAATGTCCGGGCTGTCATATCATAAATCAGTTCATCCGATTTAAAAACCTGCCCGTCAGCATTGGTTGCTACAACATTTTTCCTGAACTCAACAATATTTTCCTTTTCGCGCTGAATGGCGTAGTCCGAAACAACATTTCCTGATTCTTTCAACTCATCATTATAGAAAACCAGCTTAACGCCTTTCGGAAATTCTTTGTAAGGTTTCGGTGTGTTCTCCTCGTAATCAACCATCACTGGCGCCGTCAGATGGAACTTCACCTTTGCGGAGTCACTGTAGATCACGTCGACGCCGGTTGACCGTGATATAGGCTTATCCTCTTCTGGTGATGAGATTTTCTTGATATCATTCAACGAGTTTTCGCACGAGCTGAAAAGAAACATGCCGGCAAACAGTGCCGGCAGGTATATAAATATCTTTGTGAGAACAGCTTTCATGAGTAAAAATCGTCGGAAACCATTTATATAACGCAGCCGGCTTCAGTCAAGTATTTACTTCCCCTTCCCAACGTGCGTAATAGCTATTAATGGAACTGGTATTTCTGGAACCACTTATCGTTAAGCGTAAAGCCCAGGTGAATATTTACATAGTTTTCCTTAACCAAACCATTATCAAGGGTGCCGCGCTTTCCAATTTCCGCCGAAACATTTATTTTGTAAAAGGTTGATAACGTTTGTGATGGCGCCAGCGGCAGGCCCAGGCCCAGGGTGACTGCTGTACGGTTAACGTTGGTATTATTCAGGCTGAGGTAAGTTTGATCGTAGATGAAGCCTAAACGGTAATCGATTCTCTGAAAGTAATTTCTGAGCGCGTTGTTATTAGGCGTATACTGGCCGCCAATACTATACGTTTTGCTGTTCTGAAAACCCTGGTTAACACCATTTATGCTCAAATTGCTCCAGTTGCCCATGGTAAAATCGGCGCCAACCAAAAAATGGTTATCATACTGGTACGATACGCCAAAGTGGTTAATGTTTGGCAATCTGATCAGCGTTTTTGCATCCTGCCTGTTGGTAACCGAATCGATAGGGGTTTTCTGGTTGCCGCTGGCATCATAGATATAATGGTATACTACGTTTGACTCGTGGTTGCTGACATTGCCTGCCAGCGAAGTTGAATAACCAAAAGTGACATGTTTGGTACTATTGGCCCAATCGATAGAGTATTGCACACCCAGGTCATAGCTTAATCCGCCAACGCTCCTGCTTTGTTCTATTCTTGAATTCAATGTGCCGTAAAGCGGCGTGCCGTCTGGCTGTATAACCTCTGTCGAGCTGTTTTGTATTAAGTTACCGAAAATATACGATGCATTTGCGCCAATTCGGAAATGCGGTCCGAAGCCAAAACCGTAACCAAGATATGCCCTTGACAAACCGCCATCACCGGTATAGAGATAATTCACACGGCTGGTATCAATTGGTAGCCCGGTGCCAAAATTAGGCCTTGTCTGCTTAAAATTGTACCCCATTTCGCTGTAAGGCATTAAACCAAAACTTAAGGCCGACCGACGGCTTACCGGCACTGCAAAGTTTACATGGCTTAACCTAAAGTTGCCATTTCGCGTACTGGTTTGGCCTGTTTGGCTTAAGCCTATTGAGTTTCCGTAAACGCCGATATCAAATGTAGTATAGTTTATTTCGGAGTATGAAGCCGGGTTGAGTACGTTTATGGTGTTATAGTTGTTTATTTTGTTAATGGCAGCGCCTATATTACCCATGCCTCGTTGCTGGGGCATAACAGCCTGGTCTATATCACCCAAACCATACCTTGAATAAGGAGAGCTGGTGGTAGCATTTGTTTGCGCACTAGCCCTGAAGGCAGAAACAGCGAGTAATAGTAGTATAAAAACCTTGGTATATTTAATCATTATTAGTTTGTATGGCTGCGTTTAATCCTTTAAGAACCAGTTGAGGCTCAATTTTAATACAGGCGGCAAAGATGCTATTTTTTAACAGCGTATCAAAAAAATAGCTGTCTCCCCCTGTAAGCACAATATTCAACTCTTCCCCCTTTTTTTTATAGCTTTTAATAAAGCCTTCCAGTTCGTATTTTATCCCGTTCTGCACGCCTGATAAGATAGCCGATTTAGTGTCGTTTCCGCTTATAGCAGCAAATGTTTCATCGGCCTCAACCAGCGGCAACCCGGCGGTATAATTATTCAATGCCTTATAACGCATATTTAACCCCGGCGATATACTGCCGCCAAAATAATTTCCGGCTGCATCAACCCAATCGTACGTTATGCAGGTGCCGCCATCAATTACCATATTACTTTTACCAGGGTACAAGTGATACGCGCCGATTACAGCTGCCAGCCTGTCAAGGCCGAGTGTTTGAGGGGTCAGGTAGTGATTGGTTATGCCGCTTGTCATCCCGGTATTAAAATATATCAGCTTAATTTTTTTCGCCAATACATTTTGCCATTCCTCTATTTCTTTCTTTACCGACGATATAATGGCCTTTTTTACCGGATAACCGGACAGGATGTTGTTTATTATTCCTTCATCCGGCTGCTTATGTTGTTCTGTATGAAGTACTTTAGCCTGGGCAAATACAGCAATCTTTGTAAAAGTGTTGCCAATATCGATAACCAATGCTGCTTCCATGTTGTTGGTCTTGAGCCGGGCTTCAGTCTTTAGTTAGCGCCAAAAAAGCCATAACTAATCACCATCGGCTAATACACCAGCGATAGTATCGATTCAAAAATAGCCAATCCATCCTCGTTAGCTACAAGAGGATCTGATGCACGTTCAGGGTGTGGCATAAATCCGAATACGTTACGTTTAATATTGGTTATACCTGCAATATTATCCAGCGAACCATTAGGATTTGCCTCACTTGTGATCATACCTGATTCATCGCAATATTTAAACAGCACCTGGTCGTTATCATATAACGATTTCAGCACATCTGCATCGGCAAAGTAATTGCCTTCGCCGTGCGCGATAGGTATTTTTAACGCCCTTTCCGGATCTATTTGCGCAGTGATCAGTGAGTTTTGCGTCTGGGCTCTCATGTAAATGTTACGGCAGATGAACTTACGGTTTTCATTGTGCAATAAGGCTCCCTGAAGCAGCCCGGACTCTGTTAATACCTGGAAACCATTGCAGATGCCCAGCACGTATCCGCCCTTTGCAGCGAATTGAATAACTTCCGTCATAATAGGCGAAAAACGAGCAATAGCTCCTGAGCGCAGATAATCGCCAAAAGAAAAACCACCGGGTAAAACAATAAAGTCAGCGCCCTGCAGGTCATGGTCCTTATGCCATAAACGAACCACTTGCTGGCCCATTATTTTCTCCAATACGTAGATGATGTCCTCATCGCAATTGGAACCGGGAAATATAACTACTCCAAATTTCATTAAATTGATTTTTTGTGTAATACGTTACAAAACTAACATAACAGCCGTGATTTGAACGAATGTAAAAGTTAAAAAGTGTTAAACTGAAAATAGATGACGCTGATTAGCAGCAACAAATACAGCGATTCATAAAACCACCGGGTTTTTGCATACAGAAAATAATAAGCGAAAAATACAGCGCACGGTATGGTGCACAATAAAAAGTGATTGATATCGAATGGCTTTTTCACATAGAAAGAAAGGCCTGCGATCAGGAAAATAACAAATAAAAGCTGGAAAGATTTACGGACCTGCACATAGCTTTTGAAGAAATTTTGCTGCAGCTTAAAAAAACAAAGTACCAGTACAGCAACAACCGGGACCAGCACCAGGTAATTGTAATAGTGAATATCAATTTTATCCGGAAATTTCGTGCCCAGCGGCAGCCATATTTCCGAAAACCGGCTTAAACTATCGCTTAGAAAATAGTAAACCGCTAAAAAGAAAAATATGGTGACATAGCCGATTATGCTTGCCACTATCTCGCGCCAGTTAAGTGGCCTGAACAGGAACAATGCCACCCAAACCGCTAAAAAAAAGTAAATAAAAGGCAGGTAAATTACCGACCCGATCGCCACTATCATACCTAAATCAAACGCGGATGCCTTAGCATCGTTGCTTTTATATAGCCTGAACAGTTTAAACAGCATCCAAATCACCAGAAAATTGCAAAGCAACGGCGGACTCAGTACCAAAAAAGACTTAAATAATGCCGATGCGGTGATATACATCAAAGCCGGTAAAAAGGTAGGCTTACCCAATAAATTAAAGTGATTGACCAGGTGGTTCAATAAAAGGGCTTGTATAAATACAAATGCGGCTGCCAGCAGGATGTTCAGACTGGTTGATGCCGGATTGAGGTAAGTGCCGGGAGCAATTAATAACCTTGCGAAAGCCTCGGAAAATGCAAATTCTGTTTTATCCGGCGCGTTCAGCAAATACCCTATCCGTGATATGAACAATATTAATGCGAGCCATAAAATATTAAGCGGATTTAGCGCCTTAAAAAAACTGACCATTAAAGCCTTGTATTTGCGCTGCAAAATTAGCACAAAACTGCGTAGCATAAAAGCTTTATTGACAGCCTTTCAGACATAATCGGGTATCCGGATTACCGGCAGGCTGATCATTATCAGAAAAAGGAGCCTGGCCCAACCGCCTCAATATGCAAATTATTTCAACTTAAGTGAAATTTTGAAGTAGCAGGATACGGTGAAAAAATTTATCCCCGTGCGTATTTTTTAACCAATTCATCAACAATCTGTGCAGTTTCGTCGGGGAAGTTAACCAGCACTTGTTTATCATCGTTTATCCAATTGTTAAGGTGATAGATAAACCGCTCGTCTATTTCATGCACTACAGGTACACCGAGTCTCGAAGCGGCCAACGCATTACATTGCTGCTCATACTGGCCCTTCATAGGTATCATCATTACTTTCTTTTGTAAAAACAGGGCCTCGGCCGGGCCTTCAAAACCGCCGCCGGTTAACAAGCCTTCGCAGCTGGCCAGGCTGGAATTAAAGTCCAGATTATTTACCGGAAATACTTCTACATTGCCCTCAATATAGTGCGTTTTTTGCCGCTTGGAAAAAATCTGCCAGCGCTTGTTAGTTTTTTTCAGTTCTCTTACGAGCAATTTATCGTCATAAGCAGGCAGATAAACAGTGTAATGCCCAAGATTCGATGTTTTTAAATTACGTATCTCACTGCGGATAACCGGCGTATGGATAAAATCATCATACCGTTCAAAATGAAAACCGATATGATAAGTGGTTGGCGAATAGTATTTAAAAAGCCATTCGGCAAAGCTCCAGCTGGCCGGCCGAGGCGTTTTTTTTGAAATAAAAGAGCACTGATGGCTTAACGAAACGGATGGTATCTTCTGCAATTTACAAGCCCAGGCACTTACCGGCTCAAAATCGTTAATAATTAAATCATATTGCTTTAGCGGCAGGTGGCGGATATCTTTAATCAGCTGCGGAAGATTCATCAGCTTAAATGTGGCCCAATTGTCAACCCCGCCGTTTTTACCAAACACAAAGCTAAAGCCATGGAATTTATATTTAAGCGGTTGCGACAGGGTAACCTCTGCTTCAGTGCCGCTTACTAATAAATCAACCTCGCCATATTGCTGCAGCAACGGTACAACCTCGCGTGCCCGGCTTATATGTCCGTTGCCGGTACCTTGTATTGCGAAGAGTATTTTCATTTGATGACGTTGAATGGGTTGTAAAGGTTGTAGAAGTTGAAATGTTTTTGAATAAGCGCAAACTTGTTAAAATTTGAGGAAATTGTAATTGGTTGTAAGCACAAATTTAATTCTTTCAAATACAACAGTCACTTCTGCTCCAACCACTATGCTAAAATTAATCCTGCTCCTGCTTAAACCGCTCCAGTAACAGGTTAATGTCCAGCCGGGCATCAAGGTCTTCCACGTCGGTTTTATCGTCTTCATCAACATCGGCGTTAAAATTAGCGGGATCGTATTTAAATATCGTCCATTTTTTATCGTGATACTCCAGGGCGGTCAGGCTTTCAACCCAATCGCCGGAATTGAGGTAAGTAACGAACCCGGTTTTCTCTGTTGATTCAATCTCTCTTATCTCCGCATGGTGAATATGCCCGCAGATAACGTACTGATAATTTTTATCCACCGCCAGGTCTGCAGCAGTTTGCTCAAATTGATTGATAAATTTTACGGCTTCCTTAAAGCGTGCCTTTATTTTTTGCGAAAAACTCATTTTTTGCCTGCCCATAGCAGTAAGGAACCAATTTGCCATGCTATTGATCAGTATTAATGTATCATAACCCACAGCGCCCAGCTTGGCCAGCCATTTAGAATATTGCATAGTCACATCAAATACATCGCCATGGAAGATCCAGGCCTTTTTGCCATCAATATTTAAAACCACCTTATTCACCAATTGGAACGAGCCGAGATTAAAGTCAGTAAATTTGCGCAGCATTTCATCATGATTTCCGGTAAGGTAGTAAACGGGCACACCATCGGTAACAAATTTTAAAATGCGGCGCACCACTTTCATATGTGCTTCAGGCCAATACGATTTACTAAACTGCCATATATCGATAATATCGCCGTTTAAAATCAAAATTTTGGGTTTAATGCTCTTTAAATATTTGAGCAGTTCTTTGGCGTGGCATCCGTAGGTACCCAAATGCACGTCGGATATAACAACAATATCAACTTCGCGTTTTGCCATTAAAATTGGGGGATATTTGTCCGTCCGGTAAGTTATACCAGGAAATAAGATTAGAATTATTACACAAGCAACGATTAATCTTCTTCGTCGTCGTCATTAACTTTTAGTTCAAATGGGCTAACGTAGTATATGCAAACCAAGAATAGTAAGCTGCCTACAACCATATATCCTAATTCAAAATGCATTTCCTAAAATTTAAGCAAATATCGGGTCAATAGGTTATTTTATTGTTAAGACCACGTTAAATGTAAAAGGTTTCACATAGGCCGAAATTTTTTTTCGATCCGGCTTAGCTGCTTTAAATGATGATATAAGTGCGCGCGCATAAACCTGAGCCACTGTGCGGCGTTTAACATGCCCATACGGGGGTTTCCGCTCCGGGAGTGCGGGGGTGCATCTTTAATTAAGGGCATGATCGTCTCCACACGCTTACGGCATTTTACCAGGGAGTTCTTTGCCTCCTCTTTGCTGATTTCTTCTGCAGGCATTTTGGCAGCCACTTCGGCGGTTACTTTTAATTTAAGCGGCGGCAGTGAGCCTGTTAACAACATATACCGGCCCAAAAGAGTCGGGCCTTTGGTGGTTGGCGGCGTGTTGCCCTGGGCGCAGCGCTCTGCAACTATTGTAGAGCCAAGGGTGCCTTTAATGATATGCGAATAAACCTCGGCATACGACCATCCCCCACCCGGCGGCGTTTCAGTAAAAAGCTCATCGGGAATAGCATCCAGCCTGGCCCGGTATTCATCCAGTGCAGCGTCAATGGCTTTGCGCTCCTTTGCGAGGTTCATGAGTTAAAGATAAAGGTTTATATCGTTTTGTTACAATTTTGCCTCCATATTGCCGGGGCATATTATCTTACTTACAGCATCTCCATTAATTGTTTTAACCCATTAATCTGTAACGGCACGTCATGCGGTTTAGGCGCATTAAACGGGTTAAAGTAAATGGCGTCCATACCAAAATTCAATGCGCCATATACATCGGCTTCCAGGCTGTCGCCAATCATAATGCTTTCATTCTTTTCGGCGCCGGCAATATTCAGGGCATGCGCAAATATCGCCTTATCAGGTTTGTTTACACCAACAACTTCTGATATGATCACCTGCTCAAAATATTGCGCAATATTTGTATTGCCAATTTTTAAAGTTGACGCTTCTTTAAAACCGTTCGATATTAAATGCAGCTTGTATTTGCTTTGCAGGTATTGCAGCGTTTCATGCGCGTGCGGGAAAAGATTTGTTTTTGTCGGACAAAGCTTTACGTAATCGTCCTCAAAAGCCACCGGCAATACATCAGGCGGTACGCCAAGCTCAATAAAAGTCCGTTTAAAACGGGTTTCGCGCAATTCGGTCTTGGTTATTTTACCTGTATGATATTCTGCCCACAACTTGTGGTTATTGCGGGTGTAAGTCTCTATAAATATTGCAGCCGATGGTAAGCCGATTTCACTCAATCTATAAATTTCATACAGCTCGTGCAAGGTTTCTTCAGCGTTCTTATCAAAGTCCCAGATGGTATGGTCAAGATCGAAGAAAATGTGCTTGTATTTTCTGATTTCGGAATTCGGATTTTCCATTTCGGATTTTTAATCTGCTGTAATATTCGCAAAACTATCAAATTACATCAGAGGTTAGATTTGACAACCTTCAGAAAGTTGTCAGATTTTTCGGCTACCTGTGCGCGGCCATCTTAATATCCTTAACTTCTAAAATATTCTTTTCAAACCCATGAAGCGTAACGTTTATCATTGCCTGCCCAACTTCGGCAATGGTACAAACACTGTCTGGCGAAAAGAATTTAATCACCGGATAAAGCCAGCCCATATACTTATACAACGTCAGCACATTTTTGGCGCCGACAGCGGGCTTCATAAAACCCGGCCGAAAATTAAACTCCTGTTTAAACGGCAACTTGCCCAGGTCATTTTCGGTTTTGCCTTTTACACGTGCCCACATCGAACCGCCTTTTTCAGTACTATCCGTATGCGCGCCGGAGATATAACAAAAGGTCATTCCCGGGTTTAAGCGGCTCAACGTCCCGGCTGCATGCATGGTAAGCGTATAGGTTAGCCTGTAATATTCCGGCTCCTTCATACCCACCGAAGAAACGCCCAAACAAAAATAACAAGCATCATAATCGTTCAATTGTGCCTCTATCGTACTAAAGTCAAAAAAATCAGCATGGATAATTTCCTTTAATTTGTGATGGACTACACCACTGGGCCGCCTGTTAATAATTAAAACTTCCGATACCTGTGTACTTTCCAGGCATTGCTGCAACACACCATCGCCTACCATGCCGGTAGCGCCGGTAACTATCACTTTTATTTTTTGATCCATACTTTTCAGTCTAAATACAGATGACGAACAAAAAGCTGAAACATTTTATAGCGCAATCCGCATTCCCGTAGTAAAATCTTTATTGATAGTAACCGGCAAACGGCCCGAAGGAGTTATTTGCCGGGTAATAACCTTAACCGCCGAGCGCTGCAGATAGTCGGTCATTTGATAAGCAACCAGCAAACCGCTGCATTTTTCAATACCTGGCAAATCTGCGAGGGTATAAGCGTTAGCGAAAACACTGATCACGGTATTGCGGTGTCCTGCCAGGTCGCTGATAAATTGTTTAACAGCAGGGGTGTAATCCAGTTTACTTGCCGGGCGCAGGCGGCTATCATTTATACTTACATATACCTGCTCATAATCCTGCAATTCAGCAAGCAGTGTTTTCAGCTCTGCCGGCGGGGCATTTTTGGTTACATTAAACGTCTTGTTAAAGCTGTATAATTTTGATAGCTCCTGCTGAAAAACGGTAGGCTGTGTGACACCGATACTTAGTATGGCCGTTTTATAAACCGGCGTCATCTGCAAAGTTGCACCGTCACCTTTCAACAAGGTAATAGCCGCATCGCTCAACTGCTGGTTAAGTTCGGCAGCCGCCGGGCGGTTAATGTCAGCAACCAAATTAGCTGTGTTAGTTTCGTGATAGTTGCTTAACCCAGCCCAGTATTTGGCGGTTAGCACCTTTTTAACTTTAGCATTAAATTCCCCTTTTGATATACGCCCTTTACGGATGGCCTTGCGGATTTTTTTTATTGCCCGTTTCGAGTTTTCCGAAAGCTCAATAATATCCATTCCGGCCAAAAACGCCCTTACATCAGCTTCTCCATCAGGGAAATATTTGGTCACGCCTTTCATCTCCATTGCATCCGATACAACCAGACCCTTAAATCTTAAAGAATCTTTTAAAAGGCCGGTAACAATTGGCCGCGACAGGGTGGAAGGCAAATTTTTAGTTGTATCCAGCGCAGGTATATCCATATGGGCAATCATAACGCCGCTAATGCCTTCGTTTATGGCCTGTTTAAACGGGTATTCCTCCAGCGAATCCAGGCGTTCCTTTGTAAAAGGCAACAAGGGCAAATCCAGGTGCGAATCAACATTGGTATCCCCGTGTCCCGGAAAATGCTTGGCGGTAGTTAATAAACCGGCATCCTGCATCCCCTTAAAATAAGCAATGCCCTTGGCAGCTACATTGTATTTGTTGTCACCAAATGAGCGGTAATTAATAACCGGGTTATCCGGGTTATTGTTGATATCCATATCAGGCCCGAGGTTCATCTGCAAGCCCAGTCGCTTAAAATCATAGGCCACCATTTTCCCCATTTCGTAAATCAGGTTATTGTCCTGTATGGCCCCGAGCGTCATCTGGTATGGATATGATACGGCGGAATCTATCCGCATACCCAGGCCCCACTCGCCATCCATGGCCACCAGCAACGGTACCTTTACCAGCTTCTGGTAATTATTGATCAGCTGCGCGTGCCGCACGGGGCCACCCTGAAAGAGCACTACGCCCCCCAACTGCTCCTTTTTGATGACTTTTGCGACCGAGTCTTCGTAGGCTTTGCCCAGGTTGGTATGCGCCCGCACAAACAATAACTGGGCTATTTTACGCTTACGGCTAAGTTTTTTAAATACCGAATCGACCCAGTGGTTTTGGCTGTCAAGCATTTTCACATAGTTTTCACTTTGCGCAAATACATTTGCCGACAACAGGCAAGCAATAGAAAGAAGTAAAAATTTCAGGCGTTTTACGGTTAATAGCATCGTCAAATGTAGCTGAAATATGAAGTTTTAATGAACACCATTAATAAAAAACAATAATGAATAAACCTTTGTAATGTTTTATAATCTATTGAGATAAAATCAAACAACAAACGACATGAAAAAAATTCTCTTTGCAGCTATATGCCTGCTCATTGCAGGCTCGGTAAGTGCCCAGGGCTATTATTACGGCCACCGCAGGGCAGTAAGGCGGTCGGCCCCCCGCAGTTCATCAAACGATTTTTATAAGGTGCGGGTTGGTATAGCCGGTGGTTTTAATTTTGCTGATGCCGTTGATTCCTACGACGCAAATTATTCAACCGATGGCATTGTAGCCTACCACGTAGGTCTTACGTTGGATGTTCCTATTGCATACCCGGTGTCATTTGCTCCTGAAGTATTATTTTCGCAAAAAGGCTATTCTGCAATAACCAACGATGGTAACTTTACCCAGCGCAGTAACTTCATCGATGTGCCCTTGCTGGCAAAATTCCGCTTGTCTCCATTCTTTAATTTTGTGGTGGGCCCGCAGGTTTCTTTCCCTATCTCCACTACCAATACTTATGACAACGGGTTTGATGTTACAGCCCGCGAACATTACAGCACCACCAGCGACCGTACAGTACTGGATGGGGTAATCGGGGTTGGGTTTGATATCAACCCGAACGTTGAGATCCGCGCCAGGTACACGATAGATTTCCAGGAAACCGACGATAATGCCTACTATATACCGGGTTACCGCAACGAGGTTTTCCAATTAGGTTTAGGTTTCAGATTTCAATAATAATATTGTTAATAATGATAAGGCCGCGCGGAAGCATATCCGGGCGGCTTTTCTTTTTCTGCCTTATTGCAATTACACTACTTAGGCGCTTCTTTAATAAATTAATTTACAGGCAAATAAGAAATATTTTATAAATGCATGTAGCATATATTTCCAATATCGCGTATAATAGTAAAAATATTGTTACATGCTTAAAAACATCCACGTGTTCGAAACACGGCCTGTTAACTACCTGAAACCTTATGTCGATAAAGCAACTTCTTTGGGTTTTAATGTAACTTTGACGGACACCCCCCCCCTGGAAAATAACAAGCTATTTAAAGAGTTTTTGAGTGTTTACAAGCATTATAGTGTAAATCCCCCCGAATTCGAAATTGCGTGTTTTGCACGGTATTTTGCAATTGCTTCTATTTTAAAAGATGACCAACCCTTTTTAATGACCGATACTGATGTTTACATTACCAAAGCATTCAAAAATCTACACGGATTTAATTTGAAAGATACTTTTATAGGCAGCGAAGGCTTTGACAGTCGTGGTTCCGAAGGGCAGATTTCTCCGCATTGTACATTTTGGAACCGGGCACTGATGAACGATTTTATAGATTTTACGCTCGAAACCTATAAAAAAAATTATGAACAGGATTTTTTGAGCAAATATTATCAATCGCAAATAGCGAGACTGGGGAATACAGGAATATCTGATATGAACCTGCTTTATTTATGGAAAGAACAACGGAATATCAGCTATATCAACTCGAATTCAACCATGTTTGGATATGGCATCGATCATAACCTTTCCAGTGTAATTTGTGAGGACGATGAATTCAAGTCATTCGCCGGCCGCAAATATTTAAAAGTTCGCGGCGACCGTATTACCTGTTCTTTGAAATCAGGAAAAAAGATGGATATGGCGCTGCTGCATTTCCAGGGGGCATACAAGCCGGTATTAAAGCGGTTCTACTTAAAAAGATACGCGAAGTTTATCCATTTTTCATTAAGGAATAATTACAGGAATCACCGTTCCTTAAAAAAGCTAAGCCCTCAAATCACCAATGACTGACTCTATGTTAAGCACTTACTCCTAAAAGCCTCTTAATTTTTCGGCCTATTGATTTTTCTTTACGCCGCTTCTTCTCTAGTTGAAAGTCATTATCAAAAATAAAACAGTCGGCCTGTTTTTCGGGCACCATAAATACCGGGTCAATAATCTCATCTAACTCATGCAGCTCATTATCCGCATAAAAATCGTCTTCAACATGTGTATTTGTAGCTCCCTCGCCAAAACCAATATTCTTTATCAGGTTTTCGTTTGGAATAATTACAAGGCCGTTGTTAAAAAAGTTAATAAAATCAAGCGGGTATGCCCAGGAGTTAATTTTACCAGCCTTAACTTCGTTAAAGATATTCATCCAGCCTTCAACCACAAGGGGGTCTGGATAAATGTTTTGAATTTGGTTGGCTATTTCCTCGCCCTCATATCTAGTCAGGTTTTTATCATAATCGTTCCACACACGGCGCCAGCTGGCCCATCCCCAAACGTGCGTTCTATTTGAAAAGTAATAACTACCTGTACCCCATTTTTTTCCCTGCTGCAGGTTACAGCCGGTAATGTGCCTTACGCGTGTGTCGTCACGGTATTTTTCAAGCAAAACATCGCAAAATCTAAAAAAACTATTAGAAGGCAGGCAGTCATCCTCTAATATAATTCCCTCTTCCTCGTTATCGAAAAACCAGGTTACGGCTGCTGATACAGCATCTTTACAACCCCAATTTTTATTGTTAAATAAAGTCTTTACTTCGCACTCCCAGTCTACACGGTTTATAACCGATCTTGCCTCAGCGCATAAAACGTCTTCACCTGGTTTATGTGCCCGCGGGCCATCGCCTGATATATACAAACGGGCGGGCTTTGCTTTCCTTATTTCTTCAAATACTTCAAATGTGGTATCAGGCCTGTTAAATATTACAAATAATACCGGAGATTTTGTTTGATAGTATAATTCGTCAGTGTGCAGCATACCCTTCGCGTTTATATTTAAAAACCCAAACTTCCGCAGAATATTTCCTTACATGGGTAACAATCCGGTTATAATCCTGTTTGAAAAAGAATTGTTACAAACAACTAAAAAGTTAAGAATGCACTTATGCAGATAAAGGGGTGGTTATCACAACAAGAGAAAATCACTTATATAACCAGGCGAAATCAGGTACAGCGAAAAAGGGGCAAAACACCCATATTTGTATCCACTACGTTATGCAATAATGCCTTACCCCGCAAACGTCTGCATGTCGATCAGCCTGCGGTACAGTCCATTCTTCTCCAGCAGTTCGGTGTGAGTACCCTGCTCAACTATTTCGCCTGCTTCCAGCACTACAATAATGTCGGCATTTTGGATGGTACTTAAACGGTGGGCTATAATAAGTGAGGTCCGGTTCTTCATCAGGTTATTTAAAGCATCCTGAACCAGTTTTTCAGATTCGGTATCCAGTGCGGATGTAGCTTCATCAAGCAGCATCAGCGGCGGATTGTTTAACACTGCGCGGGCAATACAGATACGCTGGCGCTGACCGCCGGATAGTTTGGTGCCGCGGTCGCCGATATTGGTATCATAACCTTTGTCCGTTTCAATGATAAAATTATGCGCGTTGGCAATTTTTGCTGCAGCGATCACCTCCTCTTTGCTGACACCGGTTTTGCCGAAGGCGATATTGTTAAAAATAGAATCATTAAATAATATGGACTCCTGGTTTACTACGCCCAGCAGCGACCTTAATGATTGAGCGGTGTAATCATTTATATTATGCCCGTCGATCAGGATTTCGCCTGATTGCGGCTCCATAAAATGCGGCACTAAATCCATCAGGGTTGACTTACCGCCGCCTGAGGGACCGACAAGAGCAACCGTCTTACCTTTGGGAATGGTAAAGCTGATATTGTTTAATACCTGCCTTTCGCCGTAAGAGAACGATACGTTCTTAAACTCGATGCCCTCATGAAATTCTTTAATCTCTTTAGCATTGGGCCTGTCTTTTATCAATGGCTTTTCATCAATCAATGCCAGTACGCGTTCGCCGGCCGCAATACCCTGGTGAATGTTGCTGAAGGAATCGGATATGGCTTTGACCGGGCGCATTAGTTGCGAAAATATAGCGATATAAGCGATAAACTCAGCACCTTTCAGAGCTGAATGTTTATTTAATATCAAATAGCCTCCGTAAAGCACAATGCACGATATCATTATTATGGAAAGTGTTTCAGAAACAGGCGATGCCGACTGTTGCCGTTTAGCCATCGAGCGCAATATTTTCGAATATTTTGTATTTTCATCGTTAAAACGCTTCTTAATGAAATCGGTAGCGTTGAAGGCTTTGATGATACGAACGCCCTGTAATGATTCGTCAAGGTAACTGATCATATTACCATAAGTTTGCTGAGCCGACTGTGCCTGAGCCTTTAACTTTTTTACTATTTTAGAAATAATGAACCCCGATACTGGCACTATCAATAGCGAACCCAATGTTAAGGTTACCGATATCTTGAAAAGAAAAAATAAAAATACCAGTATCTGAAACGGTTCCTTAAATATAACCTGCAGGGTAGCCGTCACCGAAAACTGAACTACCTGAACATCTGATGCGATTTTTGAGATAATATCGCCTTTGCGCTGATTGTTAAAATATCCCAGATGCATATCCATCACATTAAAAAAAACAGAACGGCGCAGGTTTAGTAGTGTGTGCAGGCGCAGGTTTTCCATGGTGCGGGCACCCAAATAGCGAAATGTATTACCAAGCACCATTGTAACGACAATAACAGCACATATATACTTTAGCGCCCCCCATGGCCCGGCTATCTTTACAATCTCGTACATATAAAACTTAAACCAGCCTGTTATATCCACCAGCGTATCAGGTTGCTTTACAGCCTCGGTAGCGCCAGTGATAAACAGGGTATTTAGCAATGGTATCAGCAGCGGATAGATCAGTGAGCTGAAAACAACATAAAGCAGGGTGAATACTACGTATGGAATGGCAAACTTCTCGATTGGTTTAGCAAAAGACAGCAGCCGGAAATAAGTCTTCATTAAAACAATAAATAAAAATGCAAAGCTACAGTAATTAGTTAATATCGGTTACAGCAAAATGCAGCAGTTCTGACCGGTGTTCCGGAGGTGTGTGCTAATCCTACGCTTACAAATTGATACAGCTATTTATTCTGAATAAACCTCAATAACATCCTCCCGAAACCCAGCGTACGGTTCAGATACCGGTAATAGCTTTTGGGCTTCAAATATTTTTTAAAAAGCACGTCGCGGTCTTTTTCAAATTCAGGGTCTTTGGTGTAAAAGGAATAGCCGCCTTCCGGAAAGCTTGCTACCAGGTAATCCACGTGCTGAAACTTAAACTGCGGATCGTGCCAGCAGCGCAGGTTTAAATGATAGTCGGCGTACACATTATATTTCAGATCGTACTTATACTTTTCGAAAACTGCCCTCGGATAATAAATGGCCTGGTGACAGATGTTGAGCTTAGTAAGGTAATAATCATCGTATACCTTTGAAAATGGCTTGCCGTAAAAAATCACGTTACCATAATATATGGTATCAGTATCTTTAAGTGCCGTAAGCATTTTATCAAAGTCATTCATCAGCATATCGTCGGCTCCTAAAAAAACTATCCACTTTCCTTTAACATAAGCGATTGATTTATTCATCGCATCGTAAATGCCTTTATCAGGCTCACTGATCCAAAAGTCGACGATAGTTTCGTTTTGCCTTATAATATCGATGGTACTGTCAGTACTTTTACCATCGATGATAACCAATTCAACAGCATTACTTTTATGAGCGGCGATGCTGCCAAGCAGTTGCGGTAGTGTTTGAGCAGCATTATAGGTTACGCAAACTAACGACACCAATGGCTGCCTCTTATTGTTTATACGTGCCCCGCCCTGCTCCATTTTATATTATTCAATGTTCAAAAAGTGTCGTTTGGTTTTAACGCCCCATATCCGGCCAAAAATATAATTAAGCTTGCTTAGGGTGCTTTTTTTGCGGATGCAGAAGATAGGCTTGCGATATTTAAACAGTAACCGGCTCAAATCCGCCGATAAATAATTATTCAGGCGCTTTTCAAAAGCCTGGTAAATCGCGTTTACCACCTGAGGCCGTTTATTTTTTGTAAACGATGAGCAATATTGCAGCCATTTGTATTCACGCTCTATTTTCTGTATCGAATCAAAACGGTATTCGTTTTTGGTACGCTTAAGCTTTAAAATATTGGTATCGCTTCTATCATGCTGGCGGTACTTTACCAGGCACTGGTCTATAAAATCAATTTTGCCAATATTTGTCGCTACATAGGCCAGCCACCAATCATGAAAGAAGCCTTTTTTTAGTGGCAATGCATCATTCAGCAATTCACGCTTCATCAAAATGCTGTGGCCCGAAACGCAGTTGAAAAACAAAAATGCTTCCGGCTCATCGCCACGGTAAAGGTTCATAATATCCGACATTTTTTTTCCCATGCTGCTGCCATCCTCGTGTACAAACTCCGAATCGTGATAAACAAACATATTGCCGTTAATGGCATTTACCTGTAGTTCTATTTTTTGCGGCAGCCATATATCGTCCTGATCACATAAGGCAATCAGTTCGCCGGTACATAGTTTTACTGCCTTTTCAAAATTACCCGTGAAACCCAAATTCGCCTGGTTTTTGTATATTTTGAACTGGGGATGCCTTATCGCATAATTTGTAAGTATTTCAAAGGTTTCGTCGGCAGAACAGTCGTCCACTACAACGATCTCCAAATTAGCATAGGTTTGGGCAATGAGCGAGTCCAGTTGCTCTCTCAAAAACTTTGCCCCATTATAGGTACATAATGCTATGGAAACCAGTGGTTGTTTCATCACTATGCCCGTTTTCAAGCTTTAAACTTATACACTTTTTTATTTTTTACCGATGCCCTGATATGCCGCACTACATCAAAGATGCTTTTTTTGCTTTCATGCTCATCCATCAGTTTTGCAATTTTTGCACGGTATTCATTAATAAGCCGCCTGTTTTTAAATAAATCGGTATAACTTTTCAATATCCACGTTTGGCCAATAAGCAACTTCGGGATCAGGTCGATAAAGGTTATCTGCAGATACCACGCCACCAGGGGCGGGCCGTCGAAGTGGAGCGCGTGCATATAAAATCTGTTGCGGAAATAAACACTTTTAACCCAGCCTGGTGTTTTGTATTTTTTGGTTGTTGCCGATAGCAGGTGCCGGCAAACTGCTTTATGTTCATAATAGCACTTCCAGTTCAGCCTCCAGGCGCGAAGGCATAATTCGTTGTCCTCGCAATAAAACGGAGAGAATATCTCGTAAAAACCGCCGATCTGTTTCAGCTTTGCAGTGTCTATGAGCGCATTGGCCCCTGATAAATAAAATGTAAGCAGCCGGTCGCTGTCGTTTTCGGTGTAATAAAAGTAATCAGTCTTTAATTTCAGGCCGTTAAATTTCGGCACACGCGCAGCGTCCTGTATGTTGTCGCCGTCCATATCGATAATGCGCCCCATTACACCGAAGGTGTCCCAGCGGGTAAAATATTTCCATTGATGTTCAAAGTAATCCGGAGTAAGCTTCACGTCTGAATTTAACAGGAAGATCAGCTCAAATTGCGACGCCTCAATACCGCGGTTGCAGGTGTAGGAAAAACCTTTGTTTTCAGAATTTATAACAAGCGTGAGTTCAGGGTATTCAGCCTTTATAAAAGCAACTGAATCATCCGTTGAGCAATCATCCACAATAATAATCTCAAAAACGGTACCGGAAGTCTCAATGGCTGTGATGGTATAAGGCAGATATTCTTTCAGCAAATGTTTGCCGTTATAATTAGGAATAATGACAGAAACGCTTTTTTTTATATCCATCGGCATGCAAATATAGTTGATTGAGTTGATTAAGCCAGATTGGGCGATTAGGCTGATTTTCCGGTGTGATTAACTTTACCGACTATAAAACTCAATCAACTATATTTGACCCATAATGCAGCATCTGAATAACATTATTCCCGACAGTAACGACTTTCGCTCAGTTGCGCGTGCATTAACGATTGTTGAGAATGATTTGGATGGCGCCGACGAACTTTTAAAAAGCCTGTCATTTACTAAAAGGTGCCCGGTTATAGGCATTACCGGTCCGCCGGGCGCCGGCAAAAGCACCTTGGTAAATGCACTTATCACCCATTTAATAACCGGCGGGAAAAAAATAGCTGTTTTAGCCATCGACCCGACATCACCTTTTAATTTCGGCTCATTGCTGGGCGACCGTATCCGCATGGCGCCGCATTTTAATCATTCCGATGTGTTTATCCGGTCTTTGGCAACACGCGGCTCATTGGGCGGCTTATCGGCAAAAGCTATTGAGATGACGGACATTTTACGTGCCGCCGGTTTCGATTATATATTGGTTGAAACCGTTGGGGTAGGCCAATCCGAAGTGGAGATAGCAGGTTTGGCCGACATCACCCTGCTGGTTTTGGTGCCCGAAAGCGGCGACGAGATTCAAAACATCAAATCGGGCCTGATGGAAATTGCCGACGCCTTCATCGTAAATAAAGGTGACCGCGCGGATGCCGACCTGTTTGTTAACAACCTTAAAAAAATACAGAAGTCCGAAGCAGGGCTGCCTGTATTCAAAACCATTGCATCAAAAGATATCGGCATCAGCGACGTGATCGGTTTTATTCAGTCAAAATCATCAGTCACAAATACCCGTAAAGAATTGCTTTTGGCGGAGAAAGCCTATCAGATCATCCGGCAGAAACGCATGGCCGGTGTCGATAAAAAAAAGCTCCGGCAGGATATTGCCGAAGCTTTGAAAGATGAGAGCTTTAATCTATATGTTTTTTTAAGTGAATGGCTGATTGGATGAGCAGAGAGCGAGCTAATATTGCTCACCTAATTACCCATTCATTATTTCCTCAATCTCGTCCGCTTCAACCGGTATATCAGCCATCAGATCAATATTGCCGCTTTCGGTAATAAGTATATTATTTTCGATCCTGATACCCAAACCTTCGGCGGGTATATAGATACCCGGCTCACACGTTAATATATTGCCTGCCTCAAAGGCTTTGTAGCGGCTAGCAAAATCATGCACATCCAGCCCCAGATGGTGCGAAGTGCCATGCATAAAGTACTTTTTATATAAAGGCATCTTTGCGTCCTGTTTAGCTACGTCATGCTTGTCAAGCAGACCGAGCCCGATCAGCTCGTCAGTCATTAATTTCCCTACTTCCTCCTGGTATTCGTTTAAAACCGTACCGGAAACGATCATCTTTGTAGCTGCCCGCATTACACGCAGTACTGCATTATAAACATCACGCTGCCGTTTGGTGAAGCGGCCATTAACAGGAACAGAACGGCTCATGTCGGCATTGTAGTTAGCATACTCAGCACCGAAATCAAACAATATAACTTCACCATCTTTACAAACTGCGTTATTGTCCACATAGTGCAGAACTATCGCATTTTTGCCGGATGCTATTATCGGGCTGTATGCATTGCCGGTTGCACGCTGGCGTAAAAACTCGTGGCTTATCTCTGCTTCAATCTCATATTCCGCCACACCTGGTTTTACAAATTTCAGTACACGTAAAAAAGCGTCGCGGGTAATCTGGCAGGCCTTTTTGGTCAATTCAACTTCGATGGATGATTTTACTACCCGCAAGTCGCGCATAATTAAAGCAGCACGCTCATACTTGTGTAAAGGATATTTGGAACGAAGCGTTTCCAGCATGCGGATGTCACGATATGGAACCGTATGCGCATAGCGGTCATTTTCGTTTGTGTTTATATAGATGTTCTCTGCATAGTTAATAATACTATGCAAAATAGTGTCGAACTCGCTTAACCAGTATATGGTTTGGATGCCCGAAGCCGCTTTAGCTTCATCAATGGTATATTTATGACCCTCCCAAACAGCTATATGCTCGTTAGTCTGTCTTAAAAACAGTACTTCTTTGTATAGCGGATTAGGACACTCAGGAAACAAAAGCAATATGCTTTGTTCCTGGTCTATTCCTGTAAGGTAAAAGAAATCGGGGTTTTGTTTGAAGAGGAAAGCCTGGTCGCCGCTTCGGGGAAACTCATCATTAGAGTTGAAAATAGCTAAAGAACAGGGTTTTAATCGCGATACAAAATTCCTTCTATTAACGGTAAATACCTCATTATTAATAGGAAGATATTTCATGTTTTAACTTTTATTAATTTTTTTAAAACTTTTTTTTTCATTTATTTGTATAATAATTACAAAATTTGGAACGGTGTTTGGTTACAAATTCAAACATAATTACTATTTTTGAAAAAAATCACAATTAAAATTAAATCGTTTAATCTTAAAACTATGAACTATTCTACATTAAAGAAAACAGTCGTCTTATCATTTGTTTCCTTTATGGCAGTAGGCTTAGCGTCAGCTCAGGATACTACCAAAATGAAAACTTCTGATGCTGCTGGTACTGCCAAATTGTTTGGCGGAGCCGGACAGTACAACACCTGGAGCATAGGTGTTAACGTTGGCGTAACAGCTCCTTCAGTATTAACTGGTGGCGTAAACCGCTTCAACAAAAGCCAGCCAAACCTAGGTTATGGCCTTTCAATTAAAGATCAGCTTAGCCATGCATTCGGCATACAGTTAGACTTACATGGTGGTACCCTTAAAGGCAAGCAGGATCAAAATCCTGACTTAACCAGGGATCCTCATGCTATGACTACCGTAACAGACGTTTACACAGGTACCGCTTACGAAGGTTTCAAAACCAAATTCTGGTCTGGTAGCTTAAGCGGCGTTGTTAACTTCGGTAACATCAGCTTCTTACACCGCGCAAATTCAGTTAATTTCTTCGCTTCTGCAGGTTTCGGTTACATCATGTACAATCCTGCTCCGTCAACTGACCTGACTAACTACACTCCTACCTGGAAAGATCTTAGCGGTCACTGGACTAAAAACGTGTTCATCCCTGTTGGTGTTGGCGTTAAATTCCGCGCTTCTGATCACTTAGACTTTAACTTAGGTTACACTGAAAACTTCCTTGATGATTTCAACATGACCGGTGTTCATGCTAAATATCCATCGAACGACAAATGGTCTTATGGCTATGCTGGTTTAGAGTACACCCTTGGTTCATCTTCAAAACCAAGCTTAGAGTGGGCAAACCCAGTTGCTATGATGTATGACGAGTTGTACGATGCTGCATTACGCCAGGAAGTTGAAGCTTTAAAAGGCCGTGTTACTAACGTTGAAAACGCAGTTAACGACCTGAAGAAAGATTCTGACGGTGACGGTGTTGCTGACCAATTCGACAAATGCCCTAACACTCCTGCTGGTAGCGTTGTTGACGGTTCTGGTTGCCCAATCAAATTCCCAACTCCTGATACTACTGCTGCAAAAGCACCTGCTGCTGCTTACAGCAACATCCAGTTCGAATTTGATAGCTCAGTATTGAAAACATCTTCATACCCAGTATTGGATGCTACTTCAGCTGACATGAAATCAAACTCAAGCACTGTAACTTTAGCTGGTTATGCTTCATCTGAAGGTACTGCTGCTCACAACATGCGTCTTTCTAAAGACCGTGCTAACTCAGTAAAAACTTACTTAGTTAACTCTGGTGTTGATGCAAAACGCTTAAAAGTGAAAGCATTCGGTGAAACTCACCCAATTGCTGACAACTCAACCGAAGAAGGTCGTATTCAAAACCGTCGTGTTGAATTCCACAGATAATATTGAATAAGTATTATACCGAAAGGCTTCTTGATAACCGGGAAGCCTTTCTTGTTTATTTTAAAGCGCACCTTTCACCTTTCACCTTTCACCTTTCACCTTTCACCTTTCACCTTTCACCTTTCACCTTTCACCTCAACTCACTATATTTGTTCTATGTACTTTTTCAGGAAAAAAGACCCCAACAGGCCCACCAATTTTAACCTTAAGGTAATGCATACAATCAATGCCATTGCCATTATTATGTTTTTGGCCGGTATAATTTGGACCATTATCAAAATCTTTATCCTTAAAAAGAATTAATTCTATCACGCATTTATTCATGAAAACCATCATCAACACTACTAATGCACCGGCTCCTATCGGCCCGTACAGCCAGGCGGTGGCCGCAGGCAATCTTGTTTTTTTGTCAGGACAGATAGCGCTGAATCCTGCAACAGGCGAATTGATTACTGGAGATATAAAGACAGAAACCAGGCAGGTAATGGACAATATCAAAGCGATCCTTAAAGAAGCGGGCCTTGATTTTAACAATGTGGTTAAAACAAGCATCTTTTTGATGGATATGCAGAACTTTGCCCAGGTCAATGAGATCTATGGTACTTATTTTACAGATAATTTTCCTGCCCGGGAAACTGTGCAGGTCGCCGGTTTGCCTAAAGGTGTAAACGTAGAGATAACGGTTACGGCTGTAAAGTCATAGTTTAAAAACTTGGTGGTTTGAAAATTGAAGATCGCAAGTTTATACAGTTCTTTCTATCGGCTAATTTTCAAATCGATAATTCACCCGTTCACCCAATCATTAATTGAACCCCAAAGTATTTGAAACTCCGATAGAATATTTAAAGGGCGTTGGCCTAAGCCGGGCTAATGTCTTAAAAAAGGAGTTAGGTATAAATAATTTTGGCGATCTTTTAAACTCCTTCCCTTACAAATACATCGACCGTACGCGGTTCTATAAGATCAAAGATATCCAGCCTGACCTGCCCTATGTACAGGTACTTGCCCGCTTAACAAGGAAAGAGATTGCCGGCGAAAAGCGGACTACGCGATTGGTTGCCTATGCCCAGGATGATACAGGCGTAATAGAACTGGTGTGGTTCCAGGGTATAAAGTGGATAGAAAAGACACTTATTCCTGGAAAAGTATATGTGTTGTTCGGTAAGCCATCATTTTTTAATGGCAAGCCGCAAATGGCGCATCCCGAAATGGAACTCTACACTACCGGAATAAAAGAACGACAAGGAAACCTGACGCTGCAGCCAGCTTACAACTCCACCGAAAAACTAAAGCAATTCGCGCTCGACAGTAAGGGCATCCAGAGATTAACAGCTGTGCTGATTGAACAGCATGTTAAAGATATACACGAAAATCTGCCGCCATATATCACCGACCGGTTTAAACTAATGAGCCGTGCCGATGCTTATAAAAACATCCATTTCCCGGGTGATTCACACAAGCTGCATGCAGCACAGCATCGTTTAAAGTTCGATGAATTATTTTTTCTTCAGCTAAAGCTCCTTAAAAATAAGCTGCTGCACAGCCAAAAGTTTAAAGGCAATATTTTTAGCATTGTCGGAGATGCATTTAATGAGTTTTACCACCATAAGCTGCCGTTCCCTTTAACCAATGCACAAAAGCGTGTTTTAAAAGAGATAAGGCAGGATACCCAGCGCGGCGTACAAATGAACCGGCTGCTGCAGGGTGACGTGGGTAGCGGAAAAACCGTAGTTGCGCTGATGAGCATGCTTTTGGCCGTAGATAACGGCTTTCAATGCTGTATAATGGCGCCGACAGAAATTTTGGCCAGTCAGCATTATGCCACTATAAAGGAATTGGTTGGCGATGACTTTATAGAAGTTGGTTTGCTTACCGGATCGACCAAGCAAAAGGAAAGAAAAATTATCCACGAGCACCTCGAAAATGGCCGGCTTAAAATACTGATAGGTACGCACGCACTGATTGAAGACAAGGTGCAATACCAAAACCTGGGATTTGTAGTGATTGACGAGCAGCATCGCTTTGGTGTAGAACAACGGTCTAAGCTTTGGCGCAAAAACACCATTCCGCCGCATGTGCTGGTGATGACCGCTACACCGATTCCGCGTACACTCGCCATGACGCTTTATGGCGACCTGGACATATCGGTTATCGATGAATTGCCCGCTGGCCGAAAGCCGATCCAAACCGTGCATTATTATGAAAACCAGCGCCTGGCAATGTTTGGATTTATGAAACGCGAAATTGCCAAAGGCAGGCAGGTTTACGTAGTTTATCCACTGATACAGGAAAGCGAAAAGCTCGATCTTAAGAATCTTGAAGCCGGTATTGAAACAATGGCTCATGAGTTTCCGCTTCCGGATTACCGCATCAGCATTGTACATGGCAAAATGAAAGCGGTGGACAAACAGTTTGAGATGAACCGCTTTATAAAAGGTGAAACCCAGATAATGGTTGCTACTACGGTTATTGAAGTAGGGGTAAATATCCCCAATGCCTCCGTAATGATCATTGAGAATGCGGAGCGGTTCGGGCTGTCGCAGCTGCACCAATTGCGCGGCCGGGTTGGCCGTGGCGCCGAGCAATCTTATTGCATCCTGATGAGTACTCAAAAATTAAGCAATGATGGCCGCATCAGGCTCAACACGATGGTTCGCACCAACAACGGCTTTGAAATTGCAGAAACCGATCTTGAACTTCGCGGCCCCGGAAACCTGGAAGGCACTGAGCAGAGCGGTGTAATGGATTTAAAGGTGGCCAACCTTGTTACCGATCAGGAACTGCTCGTGAAAGTGCGGGAATTTGTTGAAAGTATTTTTGAAAAAGATCCGCAGCTCGCCCTGCCCGAAAATCAGATATTGCACCAGGCCTTCAAGTCCGCACAGGAGGGTTTGAGCTGGAATAAAATATCCTGAAAGCGTAATTGTTACTCTTAACATGGCTAAAGCGGTGTAATCTGCTCCCTTTCCTTTTGTGATTTCTGTATATTTACCGCATAACTGATCAACAATATGAAACTAAAACTTACACTTTTATCCGCCTTAATTTTCACGGGCGGCCTGGTAAAAGCCCAGGATTCCCTGATGATCCGTAAAATATACGATGAGGAACTTGTTAATGGCAAAAGCTATGAAAACCTGCGCTACCTCTGCAAAAGCATCGGGCAGCGCTTAAGCGGATCTGCCAATGCACAAAAGGCTGTTGACTGGAGCAAAAAGCTGATGGAGAGCTACGGCTTTGATAAGGTGTATCTGCAGCCTTGTATGGTGCCCCATTGGGTGCGCGGCGCTAAGGAAGAAGGCGCAATTATTAAAGGTAATAAGAAAATAAGCGTACATATTGCCGCATTGGGCATGTCGGTTGCTACGCCCAAAAATGGCCTTACTGCACCGGTTATCGAGCTGCACAGCCTGAAGGAATTAGCCACGTTGGGCAAAGATGCTATAAAAGGCAAAATTGTATTTTTTAATCGTCCGTTTGATGAACGCTTTATTGAAACCTTAAGGGCTTATGGCGCTGCCGGAGACCAGCGTTTTGCGGGGCCTGCAGCCGCAGCTAAATATGGCGCCGTGGGGGTTATTGTACGTTCACTAACAGGAAGACAAGATGACTATCCGCATACGGGCACTACAGCCTACTTAAAAGACAGCCTGAATATCCCGGCAGCCGCAATTTCGACCAACGACGCGAATAAATTAAGCGCCATGCTTAAGATGAGGTCCTTACCACATGTTAAATTTTATTTTAAACAAAACTGTATGCATTTGCCAGACGCACCGTCATTTAATGTTGTAGGTGAGCTAAGAGGCACGGAAAACCCCAATAAATACATCACAGTTGGCGGTCACCTGGATTCATGGGATCTGGCCGAAGGCGCGCATGACGATGGCACAGGTGTAATAGGTTCTCTTGAAGCGGTACGGCTGCTGAAGGTAATGGGCTACAAACCTAAAAACTCTATCAGGGCAGTATTTTTTATGAATGAGGAAAACGGCGACCGCGGCGGCGAGAAATATGCCGACCTGGCTGCTGAAAACAAAGAGGAACACATTGCTGCCATCGAATCAGACCTGGGTGGGTTTACGCCGCGTGGCTTCTCTTTCCAGGGAGTTTCGCCATCGCTGTTAAATAAAATAAACAACAACTGGGGGCCGCTGCTTGCACCATATGGTTCGGGCATGCTGGTAGCTGGTGGCGGCGGCAGTGATATTGGCCCGCTGGCAGGCAAAGTAAAAGGCGTTGTGCTGATCGGCTATTTACCTGATTCGCAGCGGTATTTCGACGTACACCACACACCTGATGATGTATTTGAGAACGTAAGCAAACGTGAGCTGGAACTTGGCGCGGCATCCATGGCTTCGCTGATATACCTTATTGACCAGCACGGGATTAATTAATCCATAAATAATGTTCGCATATTGTCATTTCTCGCAAATCAGGACTTACGAAGCTTTAAAAACTTCGTAAGTCATTCCTCTCATTATCGCTTAATTCGTAATTTTACCGCATCACTAACAACACATCTGTGGCAGACGGCGATAGTACCCCCAAACCAGATTCATTTGCAGCATTGCGTTATAAAGATTTCCGCCGCTACCTTGGTATGCGGTTTTTCTTTACACTTGCCTACCAGATGCAAACCACTGTTTTAGGCTTTTACATCTACCAGGTTACCCATAGCAAAATTGCCATTGCCTTTGTAGGACTAAGCGAAGCTATTCCGGCTGTTGGCATAGCATTGTATGGCGGTTATATTGCTGATAAGTATGAAAAGCGGAAAATGCTGTTATTGCTCTATACGGGCGTGTTCTTATCGTCACTGACGATATTTGTAGTTACCCTCCATAGTATGAGCGGGATTATTCACCTTGGCTGGATAGTGCCGATTATGTACGCCATGATATTTTGCAATGGTGTTGCCCGTGCTTTTTATGGTCCCGCTACGTTTATTGTGTATTCGCACAGCGTGCCGCGGGAAGTATATCCCAATGCAAGCACCTGGAGCAGTTCGAGCTGGCAGGTAGCCTCGATATTGGGGCCGTTAATCGCAGGCTTTACTTACGCATTCGGGAACCGGATTGTACAAGGTATTTCGGGCATGACGGCGACCTATTCAGTGCTTATCGTGTTCCTGCTGATATCCATGGGGATTGTTTACAGCCTGCGCAAATACCCGCCGACATTTGTTGCAAAGGCCGAAAGTAAATGGCAAAACCTGATGGCGGGCCTGCATTTTGTTTTTAACAACAAAATTATGTTTTACGCCATGAGCCTCGACTTGTTTTCGGTATTCTTCGGCGGCGCTGTGGCTCTGCTCCCGGTATTTGCGCTTGATATTTTAAAGGTAGGCTCGGAAGGCCTGGGCATCATGCGTATGGCATCATCCCTTGGGGCCGCGCTGACGATGATAGTTATGGCGCGCTTTTCGCCCATGAACAGGCCGTGGCGTAATTTGCTGATAGCGGTTACAGGGTTCGGGCTCTCTATTATCGGTTTCGGTTTATCAAAAACTTTTTTTCTCTCGTTATTATTCCTGTTTGCGCAGGGAGCTTTCGATAGTGTAAGCGTTATCATCAGGGGCACTTTGATGCAATTGCTGGTGCCCGATGACATGCGCGGGCGCGTTTCGGCCGTAAGCTCCATGTTTATCGGCTCTTCTAATGAGATCGGCGATTTTGAATCAGGAGTAGCGGCCCGTTTGCTGGGTACCGTTCCGGCCGTACTTGTGGGCGGAACCATGACGCTTCTTATTGTAACGTTTACCTTTTTAAAAACACAGAAATTAATTCCGCTCTCATTAAACCAGATTCAAATGCCTGAGGCAGCTCAGGCGGAATCTTAAGGTGCAGGCCGCTACCTTCTGGCTTTCTTTCACAACATAACCTTTATTGATATTTAACGTATAAGACATCTACAGCCTGTTACCCCTATCTTATAGCCGCACTCATCTTAATTTCCAATTAAAAGGGTGTAACATGCTGATAGAAATATTGTAATGTTATATTATAAACTCAGGTCGCTTTTTTTATTGCTTTTCCTTCTGGTGGGCGTTATGCTGTTAATCACCGGCAAGTCATTGGCACAAAATAAAGTTGTGAAATTTTCCTCGTTAACTATCGAGGACGGACTTTCGCAAAGCGATGTCAAATCCATTATTAAAGATCATTTGGGCTTTATGTGGTTTTCTACCGATGACGGTTTAAACCGTTATGACGGCTACAATTTTATAACCTTCAAGCATGACGCTAAAGACCCGAACTCGCTTCCGGCAAATGATGTAACTGATCTTTTCGAGGATAAGCAGGGAAACCTTTGGATAGGCAGCGGAGGCGGCCTTAGCTTGTTTAATTACAACACTAATAATTTTACAACATTTAAGGCCAACAAAGATGATGAAAGCACGCTTTCCGACCCCGACGTTGCTTGTACTTTCCAGGACAGCAAGGGGCGCATATGGGTTGGCAGTTATTCCGGGTTAAACTTATTAAATGTAAAAACCAAAAAGGTAAAAAGGTTCATGTATGCTAAGAATCGGGATGACATAGCCGTTCATCATATAACTTCAATCACAGAAGATAACGAGGGAATGCTTTGGCTCGGCACCGAAGGGGGCCTTGTGCAATTTAACCCGGTAACAGGGGCCGCCAAGACCTACGTGCATAATGGTAAAAATAGTATTAGCGATAACTTTATTAATACCGTATTTAAAAACTCCGACGGCAACCTCTATATAGGTACCCACGGCGGAGGCCTGGATTTATTCGATCTTAAAACCAGGACATTTACCAATTTCAATCATCAGCCGAATAATCCCGCTTCGCTGGTAAATAATAATGTATTTGCCATTACGCAGGGGAAATTTAAGAAAGTATGGCTTGCTACCGAAAACGGGCTTGATTTGTTTGACGAGGTTAAACACACATTCACTAAATATACGAGCGAAGACCAACCTAAAGAAGAAAATAATTCAATAAACTGTATTTATAATGATGGAGGTATTTTGTGGCTGGGCACCTACGATGCCGGCGTAAAATATTATGACACCAACCTGTCGATGTTCGACTATTATCACAAAAGTACATTAGGCAGCAACGGCCTTAGCAATAACATTGTAACTTCATTTGCCGAAACCACCAACGGGTATTGGATAGGTACCGACGGCGGTGGCTTGAATTTTTTTAATTCCGCTAAACAAGAGTTTAATCTCCAGTTGTCGGCACCCGGAGGAACAGCCCCATTGAGCGGGAAACATATATTGACTTTATTAAATGACAGCCGGAAAAATCTTTGGTTAGGTTATTATGGCGACGGGCTGGATTTGATTAATAATAACACCAAATCACTAACACATTTTTCCGCCGGTAATAAGCCAGGTGAAATCAGCAGCCCGAATGTTTTTGCGCTGATTGAGGACAAATCCGGCAATATCTGGGTGGGACTGGACGGCGGCGGCGTTAATGTTATTTCCAATAATAAGGTTATTAAACGTTATCGTCATAATGCGCTGGATACTTTACATTCTATATCAAATGATGATATCAGATCGATTTGCCAAGACAAACAAAACCGGATCTGGATCGGTACATTCGGCGGGCTAAATTTGTATAATGCAGCCAGCAATGACTTTACATGCTTTAAACCGACAAGGGACGGCCTGTCAAGCAATGTTATCGTCTCTATATTTGAGGACCACCAGGGTATTTTGTGGACCGGCACATTGGGGGGCGGCCTGTACCGTTTCAACAGAAATACAAAAACCTTTTCAGCTTACTCATTTCCGTCAGGCTCAAATTACTCCATAATAAATTATATAAACGAAGACGATATGGGCTTTTTGTGGGTTAGTACCAATAAAGGGCTCATAAGTTTCAGGCCCGGCACAAACGAGTTCAGAAAATATACTACCGCCAATAACCTGCAAGGCTATGAATTTTTTTCAGGTGCAGGCTTAAAGGCCTCAAACGGCGAGTTGCTTTTCGGTGGTCATAACGGTTTTAATATTGTCGACCCCTATCAGCTGGCTACTAATAAAAACATGCACCATGTAGTATTTACAGATTTCCAATTATTCAATAAGAAGGTGCCGGTTGGAAAAGGTTCGGTACTTAAAAATTCAATCAGCCTGACAAAAGAAATAAGGCTTAATTACAATCAGTTGGTTTTCACGATAGAGTACAGCGCGCTGAATTTCACGCTTCCTGAAATGACTTCGTACGCCTATACAATGGAAAATTTTGAAAAAGGCTGGAATTATGTAGGCTCACAACATAAAGCAACTTATACCAATCTTGACCCGGGCGAATATATTTTCAAGGTAAAAGCAGCTAACAATGACGGTGTTTGGAGCAAGGACACAGCTTCAATAAAAATTATTATAGTTCCTCCGTTCTACATGACCTGGTGGTTCCGGACCATTGCTATAACGGCATTATGCCTGGCTATATTCGGATTTTACCGATACCGGTTATATGCTATAAGAAAACAAAAGAAAGAGCTTGAAAAACGTGTTAAGGAAAAAACTGCAGAGGTAGTGGCCCAGTCGGAAGAATTGCAAAACCAATCAGAAGAATTGCAGTCGCTTAACGAAGAGTTGCAGGCACAGTCGGAAGAGTTGCAATCGCAGTCAGATTATTTACAGGAGCTGAACAACGAGCTCATGACACAAAAAGAACAGGAATTAAAGGCGAGGCAGGAGGCCGAAAAAGCAAATAAGGCCAAAAGCATATTCCTGGCTACCATGAGCCATGAAATCAGGACGCCGATGAATGGCGTACTTGGGATGACATCGCTACTGTGCGAAACACAGTTAACTGCCGAGCAGCGCGAATACGCCGACATTATACGTGTTAGCGGCGAAAACCTGCTGAACGTAATTAATGACATACTCGATTTCTCAAAAATTGAGTCGGGCCAGATGGAGCTCGACTACCATTCGTTTGATTTGAGAAGTTGCGTAGAAGATGTGCTGGATTTATTTTCGGAATCAGCCGCAAAAAAACAGTTGAACCTGCTGTACTATATCGCGCATGACGTACCGGAATTGCTGATAGGCGACCAGTTGCGACTAAGGCAGATATTGTTAAACCTGGTAAACAATGCTATTAAATTCACCAGCAAGGGAGAAATACTGATTGAGATAAATTTACGGGAACGGGATGGAAACAACTTAAGCATCGGCTTCAAAGTTAGTGACACCGGTATCGGCATACCTAACGAAAAGCTGAAACGCTTATTTAAAGCGTTTACCCAGGTGGATGCCTCAACTACCAGGAGTTACGGCGGAACCGGCCTGGGCCTGGCCATCTGCGAAAGGCTGGTTGAATTAATGGGTGGCTCCATTGCTATTGAAAGCGAAGCCGGAAAAGGCACATCCGTGATCTTTAATCTGAAAATAGAAGAGGATAAAATTGCAAAACCGCGCATTGGCTGTAGTCTGACGAATGAACGGAGCGGTCGCGTTTTATTGATCGACCAAAGTGTAAAAGCGCTCATTGTCCTTGCCGATCAGCTTGAACAATGGAAGCTTACGCCTGTAACAGCCACATCGGCTGAAGAAGCATTGAAGCTTTTAACAAGCGAAGACAAATTCAGCATAGTGATCACCGGCACCAATATCCCCGGCGCCGACACGCTTGAATTAACAAAAGCTATTAAAAACATCGACAAAAACGTTACCATAATATTGACATGTTCGGTACTTGAAAAAAATAAAATTACCGACCCAACCGTAAAAACGCTGTTAAAACCGGTTAAACAACAACAGCTGTGCAATGCTATACAAGCCGGGCTCATGCTGGGTAAAGCAGCCTCAGCAGAAAAGACTGCCGCGACACTACTTTCAGAACAATTTGCTAAAAAATATCCGATGAGCATTTTAATTGCTGAGGATAACCTGATTAATCAAAAGCTAATTACCAAAGTTGTCAATAAGCTTGGTTACGATCCTCTGGTGGTAAATAATGGCAACCAGGTGATTGAAGCTCTGGAAAATCAATCTTATGACATCATACTGATGGATGTACAAATGCCTGAGCTCGATGGCCTGGAAACTACCCGTATTATACGAAAAAGCGAATTTAAACAACCATACATTATTGCCATGACCGCCAGCGCAATGGCAGAAGATAAAACGGCAGCTTTAGAAGCCGGGATGAATCATTTTATCTCTAAACCTGTTAATATACAGGCATTGGTTGATGTGCTTGAGAAGTCGTACGTTAACAAGGAAGTGGATAACACGGTTGAGTGAAACCGGAACTATAACTGATAGTACAGCAGGGCTAAAGCCTCAGGCCTCAAAGGTCTACTCGCCCTGGAATTCTTCATCTACGCTTTCCCTTAAATCGTAAAGCAGCCATTGTTTTCTGGCAATGGATTGCGTTTTAGCCTTCAGCAGCCTGATAAAGTCGGTTACGCCTACCGGTTCATTACCGTTGCCATGTATTAAAACGATGCTGCCTGCTTGTGGTTGCTGTCCTTTGGCCAGCCAGGCATCGGTGCCAATTGGTATCAATCCAAAATCTGTGATTTGATAAACAAGTTTCTGATCAGATACCAACCCCGGAAACCGAAAGAAAACCGACGGCATTAACCCGTTTTTCAGCATTGCCATCTCGGTTTCAAGTACTTCGTAGTTAATATTTGTTCCGGCTTCCAATAAAAAATTTTCCTTCAGTGGCAATTTCAGGCTAACACGATGATTAAAAGAGTGGTTTATCCAGGTAATAAAAATCTCATGTTTATCCTGTAGTTCCTTTAGCCATTCCAAGTCCTGTGGGTGTTGCCGCATCCAGATACCGGTTACGGACAATGCGATGGGAACCGGCTGCTCAACTTTTTTAAATTCGGTAATAATACTGTTGAATATCCTTCTATCAAGCGGTTTACGCGATGGGCACAAATCGGCGGTAAGGCTAATTCCGGTTTGTTTGGGCATACCGCTTTCGATACCTGCGTCCTGCATGTTTACCGATTGCTTTTCGGCTTTTTGCAGGGCTTTAACGTAGGGAGTCGATTTAAAAAATGCCCGTGCCTCGTCAATGGTCATTTGTTTTATTGCGTAAAAACCGGGCTCGTCAATTTTAGTTTCCAGCGTTTGCGGATTTACCAGCAACAAGTAAGTTTTACCATCATTTACAAATTGGCGCAATATCATCCAGTCCTGGGGATAATGCTTAGCCCAGCCATAATAAGCACGGTAACTGGTAATTTTTTTATAGATACCCTGCGCTTTCGCGGACAAACCTAAAATCGCAAAAAGGTAAACCAAAAAGTATTTAGGCAGTTGTTTCATTTAAAATTACCGTTTCGAATTTAGTATTTTATAAGTTTGCATGGCTAAACGTTTTTTACTAAATCCGAAATCAAACATCCGAAATCCGAATTAAAATGACCCGTCTATCCGTCAACATCAATAAAATTGCAACCCTTCGCAATTCGCGGGGCGGCAATAATCCAGATTTAATCCAGGTAGCCAAAGACTGCGAACGTTTTGGCGCACAAGGCATCACCGTGCATCCGCGGCCTGATGAGCGGCATATCCGGTACAATGATGTTTTCGAGTTAAAAAAGATCGTGACTACGGAGTTCAACATTGAAGGGAACTGCCAGGAGCATAAACTCATCGACCTGGTATTGGCAAACAAACCGGAACAGGTGACCCTTGTCCCGGATGCGTTGGGCCAACTTACTTCCAATCATGGCTGGGATACTATCGCCAACCAGCAATATCTTACGGATATCATCAAGGTGTTTAAAAACGCGGGCACTCGCGTATCGATATTTGTAGACCCGATAGTTGAAATGGTAGAAGGCGCAGCCAAAACCGGTACCGATCGCATCGAGCTATATACCGAGGCCTATGCACACCAATATCATCAAAATAAAGAAGCGGCCATTGCCCCTTACGTAAAAGCTGCAGAGGCGGCCCATCGTCTTGGCCTCGGCATCAATGCCGGCCACGATCTCGATTTGAATAACCTAAAATATTTCGCAGAAAACATACCCCGCCTGGACGAGGTAAGCATCGGCCACGCACTCATATGTGATGCTATTTACTACGGGCTGGAGAATACTATTCAGATGTATTTACGGCAATTAGCAGTCTGAACTCGAATTTTTAGAATTAGAGAATTATTCGAATGGCGTATCGAAAATTCTGATAATTCTCTAATTCCAGTTCAAACAACTACCTCACAATGGTTAAACTTCCCGAAAGCAAATTGCAATCGGTGTTCAGGTTAATGATGTAATAATAAACACCTGCGGGCAATTGCCTGCCGTTGGTTGTTCCATCGAACGGTTTGTTATAACCTTTTGATTCAAATATTTTTTCGCCGTAGCGGGTAAATACCGCCGCTTTAGTCAGCGCCTCGCGCAATGTTCCTGGTCCGGAATCGGCGTTACTGGTAACGGTAAAAGTTGCTGCGGATGCAAGGGCAGGGATAAAGAAAACAAATAATACAATCAGGAAAACAGAGTGACGCATCGCTTAGGGAAACCGGGAGCAAAATACAATTTTTATCGATTAAGGACACTGTAAAAGAAGCTATTATTTACCATCAAAATTTTACGCTTAATACACGTTGCAGGGCCCTGGCAATTTTGATACTCCGCCTATAAAATTGTACCTTTGCACGCAAAATAACTGACCACCATTTGATGAAGTTGAATATCGACTACCAGGAGAAATTCCAGGCGCGCCACATTGCTCCAAACGAGGCAGACACCGCGCAGATGTTAAAGACCATCGGCGTTAATTCGCTTGATGAGTTAATTGACCAAACCATCCCCAAAAAGATAAGGCTAAAGGCGCCGCTCAATCTGCCGGCGGCAAAAAGCGAGTTTGATTACCTGGCATCGCTGAGGCAAACTGCATCAAAAAACAAGGTATTTAAATCATTTATCGGCCAGGGTTACTATGATGTGATTGTACCCGGCGTTATCCAGCGCAACATCCTCGAAAATCCGGGTTGGTACACGCAATACACCCCCTACCAGGCTGAAATTGCGCAGGGTCGTTTACAGGCCTTATTGAATTTCCAGACCATGGTTATCGATTTGACCGGAATGGAAATTGCCAACGCATCTCTGCTTGACGAGGGTACCGCCGCCGCCGAAGCGATGTTTATGCAATACAGCTTGCGCAAAAACCAAAACGCAAACGTATTTTTTGTCTCGGAAGAGATATTCCCGCAAACCATCGATATTTTAAAAACCCGCGCGCAGCCTTATGGCATCGAACTGCATATCGGCAATCACCAGTCTGTTGAGCTGACCGATAACATGTTTGGCGCTATCGTACAATATCCCGCGGGAAATGGAGCCGTTTATAACTACGCTGATTTTGCCGCAAAAAGCCACGAAAAAGGCATAAAACTTACAGTTGTTGCCGATATTATGAGCCTGTTGCTCTTAACGCCTCCGGGCGAATGGGGCGCCGATATTGTAGTTGGCTCAACCCAGCGTTTTGGTGTGCCGATGGGTTTTGGCGGACCTCATGCTGCATTCTTTGCTACAAAAGAGGAATACAAACGGTCTATCCCCGGCCGCATTATCGGTGTAACTATTGACAGCGCGGGCAATTATGCTTTGCGCATGGCCCTGCAAACCCGCGAACAGCATATCCGCAGGGATAAAGCCACATCAAACATTTGTACTGCTCAGGCCCTGCTGGCTATTATGGCCGGTATGTATGCTGTATATCATGGTCCGGAAGGCTTAAAGCTGATTGCGGGGCGCATCCACGGCCTGGCTATTTTGCTATCTGATTCCTTGAAGCAATTAGGCTACCAGCAGCTCAACGGAGCTTACTTCGATACGATAAAGTTTGATTTAGGTGATTTGGTTGGCCCGGTTCATGCCGAGGCTATCAACAACGAAATGAACTTTCACTACGAAGGTTCAGTTGTCAGCATTTCAATTGATGAAACCACTTCAACTGAAGATATTAAAACCATTGTCCGCTTTTTTGCCCGTGTGAAAGGCAAGACATTGAATGATGTTGATATGGATGGTTTGAAAGCTGGTCTTTCAACCGTAATCCCTGCCGAACTTCAACGTAAGTCGGCTTATTTAACACACGCGCTGTTCAACTCACATCATTCTGAACATGAGATGCTGCGCTATATCAAATCATTGGAGGCAAAGGACTTATCCCTTTGTCACTCTATGATCGCCCTTGGCTCGTGCACCATGAAGCTGAATGCTACAACCGAAATGGTACCGGTTACCTGGGCTGAGTTCAGCAAAATGCACCCCTTCGCGCCAACCGACCAGGTGGGCGGCTATATGCAGGTGTTTGATGAACTGAATAACTGGCTGAGCGAAATAACCGGATTTGCGGCCATGAGCCTGCAACCAAACGCCGGCGCACAGGGCGAATATGCCGGACTGATGGTTATCCGTACTTATCATAACGACCGCGGCGACAGCCACCGTAATATCGCACTTATTCCATCTTCAGCTCACGGCACCAACCCTGCTTCGGCAGCTATGGCAGGGATGAAGATCGTGGTAGTTCGCTGCGATGATAATGGTAATATCGACGTTGCTGATCTGAAAGCTAAGGCTGAGCAATATAAAAATGAGCTATCCTGCCTAATGGTAACCTACCCGTCAACACATGGCGTGTTCGAAGAATCGATCATCGAGATTTGCGAGATCATTCACGCTAATGGCGGACAGGTTTATATGGACGGGGCCAACATGAACGCACAGGTAGGTCTGACAAGTCCTGCTAACATCGGTGCGGATGTTTGCCACCTTAACCTGCATAAAACATTCTGTATACCGCATGGCGGCGGGGGCCCCGGAATGGGTCCTATCGGCGTAGCCAAACACCTGGTGCCTTATTTGCCAGGCCACGCGGTGGTTGATATCGACAGGGGCAAATCCATCCACGCAGTATCTGCTGCGCCATGGGGCTCTGCTTCTATCCTGATTATTTCTCATGCCTACATCGCTATGATGGGCGGCGACGGTTTAACCAACGCAACCCGTTACGCTATACTGAATGCCAACTATATCAAAACACGCTTAGAGCATCACTACCCTGTGCTTTACACGGGTAGCCACGGCCGCTGCGCGCATGAAATGATATTGGATTGCCGGGCGTTCAAAAACTTCGGCATCGAGGTTACCGACATCGCCAAGCGCTTAATGGACTACGGGTTCCATGCACCAACTGTGTCATTCCCGGTTGCGGGAACAGTAATGGTGGAACCGACCGAATCGGAGCCAAAGCATGAGCTCGACCGTTTCTGCGATGCCATGATTTCTATCCGGCATGAAATTGACAGTGTAGAAAAAGGTATATCCGATAAAACTGATAACCCGTTAAAGAATGCGCCGCATACCGCTGCGGTAATTACTGCTAACGAATGGGAACATCCATATACCCGCCAAAAAGCTGCCTTCCCGCTGCCTTACGTAGCCAATTACAAATTCTGGCCATCTGTAGGTCGCGTTAATGATACTTATGGCGACAGGACGCTGATTTGCTCCTGCCCTCCGCTTACTGATTATGAATTTGAAGAAAGCGAAGTAACCACCCCGGAATACGGAACGTGAGGTTGAGCGGATGAAATTCGTCACTCTGATAAAATTAAAGCCGGCTTTTTAACTAAGGCCGGCTTTTTTTGCCTGAACTATATTCGTAAGATTTCAGATAAAAGGAATAAGCGATAAGTTATCTTCAAATTTTCAAATCGATACATCTTAAAATTAACTCCGCATCAAAAATTTTCACCGCCAAAATTCCTCCTTTTACCGATAACTTTTACCTGCTAACCTATTTCGGATTGCCGTTTTGATGCGATGGCTATAGTTTTACAGCATAATTAATTGTTAACACAAACTAATACCATCATGAACGCTTACCAAAACTCATACGCACCATTTGCCAATATGACGATGGACGAATATAGCTTTCTACACCATGCATCAGCGGGGCTCACCCATAACCAGGTAAACACTTTTATGGCCGTTTATGCCAGCCGCCGTAAAAATCCAATGGATATACTGGTTGGTGCATTATTCGGTTTTATGGGACTTGCCGGTGTACACCGGTTTATGACCGGTCAGATATTTTTAGGGATCTTATATTTACTAACCGGCGGTTTTTTAGGCATCGGTACGCTTATCGATGTCATCAGCTACAAAAACATAGCAAACAACTACAACCGCCTGCTGGCTTATGACTGTTACCAGATTGCAAAAATGAACAGTTAATTTAATTTCACCGGGAGCGCAATGCATATCAACTGAAAAACTCCCGAACTCATATATAAGGTAAAAGCTAAAAGCAGGAAGGCGAAAGGTTGTTTCCCTCCTGTTTTTAGCTTTTGTAGTTTAAGGCAAACGCTGAAAGGTTAAAGGCGAAAGGTAGTTTTGGCTCCACTTTAAATTTAAAATTCCGCAATCGGCATTCCATTTTCCGCATTCAAAACCTTTGAGCTTTTGCCTTTAAGCTTTTATCTCCTTCACTTCCCCATCGATTTTTCCCTAACCGCCTTAAACTCGGAGCCATTTTTCCATCCGGGAAAGGTGGTTTCATCAGCCAGTTTATTGCCAACTTTAAATAACAGGTTCGCTACCTGGGCCATGCCGCCGGCATCCATATCTGCGGAGTAACTGTCTGATGGCTGGTGATAGTGCTGCTCGCCGTATTCCTTTTGTTTTTCCTTGCCGTAAGCTTCGCCGTGAGCGGTACTTTCGGCGCCGTTATTCATATCTAATGCGGGTACGCCCACCTTGGCAAAGTTAAAATGGTCTGAACGGTAGTAGCCGCCTGCACCCGGATTTTTATCCCCGGTTATTTTTTTGCCATTCGCCTTTGCAAATTCTGCTACATAATCTTCTAAATCATTCTGACCTTTACCTGTTATGGCGAAATCATTGGTTTCCCCATAGCTTCCCAGCGCATCCATATTTAAATCAGCCACAGTTTTATTAAGTGCAAAAATTGGATGAGATGCATAGTATTCAGAACCCAGCAAGCCCTGTTCTTCGGCGGTTACAGCCAAAAACACAACCGAACGTTTTGGCTTTTCCTTTAATTGAGTGAAAGCCCTTGCAACACTCAAAATAGCGGCAACTCCGCTGGCATTATCAACCGCGCCATTGTAAATGCTGTCACCCTTTGCATCAGGTTTGCCGATACCCAGATGATCCCAGTGCGCAGTGTACAACACGCATTCTTCGGGCGCGGTGTTGCCTTTTAAAACACCGATCACATTATGCGATGTCGAATACTTCAGTTTGGAGTTAACGGTAAGTGACGCATTCATATTCAGCGGCATCGCTTTAAAGTCTTTTCTGCGTGCTATTTCTCTAAAATCTCCCGTAATTCCTGCAGCTGCGAAAAGATTCTTAGCAGCATCTTCGGTCATCCAGCCTTCCACCTTGCAGCGCGACATATGCTTGTCTTTTTCCTGCAGGTAAAGCTTAGCGCCGGTAAAACTGTTGGCTACCACGCTCCAGCCGTAGCTGGCAGGCTCAGTTTGGTGAACAATGATAACACCTGCGGCGCCCTGCCTTGCGGCCTCCTCATATTTATAAGTCCAGCGGCCGTAGTAGGTCATGGTATCGCCCTTAAACAAGGTGTTGCTGCCCGACTTAAAACCAGGATCATTTACGAGCACTATCACCGTTTTGCCTTTTACATCAAGCCCGGCATAGTCGTTCCAATGATATTCCGGGGCCACCACACCATAACCCGCAAATACAAGCGGCGAGTTGGTCAGCTGTACCGATGGCATCTCCTGGCGTGTAGATGCTACAAAGTCGGTCATATAATTCAGGCTAATATTACCTTTTCCCCCGCTTATGCTCATAACAGGCGAAGGGGTGCTGGTAATTTCCACCATCGGCACATCCTGAAAGTAACTGCCGTTATTCCCCGGCTCCAACCCTATTTTCTTCATTTGCGATGAAATGTAGGCGATGGTCTTGGTTTCACCGTTAGTGAACGGTTTACGTCCCATCAGCGAATCATTTGCCAAAACTGCGATGTGGCTTTTAATTTCATCGCCGGTAATCGCATCAGGCTCCTTTGCTCCCTGCTTGCAACCTGCGGCAATTGCAAGCGAAGCCATGCATAAAATGGTGTAATAATTTATCTTCATATTTTGAGGTCTGTTTACGTCAAATGTAACTAAAAAGGATAATCCTTCGCCTGTACTGCTACATATGTTACATTTATGGTAAGCACAGCATAGGGAAAGGTAAATATTTTTTTCTCGCTAAGAAGCAGTTTAAAAATATAAATATATGGGTTTTAGCCCCACCCAAACCCTCCCCGGAAGGGAGGGCTTAAAATATCCCTAAGCTAAAGTCTTCCCAACGGGGGGAGATTTGGAGGGGCTAATGTCCTGTAATAATTATTGGCAACCGTTTTTAGACAACTTCTAACAATAAATTCTATTTTTTTACGTTTATCAAGTCATATTACCGGACAGATTTTTCCATCTTCTGCCCGAAAACGGACAATATGCTGTATCAGAATAGGGCAACCGTTTAAACCAAATCAACACAACATGTTATAAACCAACATCTTACAACAACGGCACGTGGTTTGCGCATTTTTAATTTCTAAATAGTAAGTTAAAATGAGCCAGCAAAAACCGTTGATACGACGCACCTTTTTACAGGAGCGTTATGAGATTTTGATTAAAAGGCAAAGGGAAGGCAAGGCTACGTTTAACGAACTCACCGAGCTTGACGACATTGTAAACCGCGATCCGGCCATACGCGAGATAGTGCTGATTGAAAATCACTTTATTCCTGGTGCAGACGATAATAATCACATAGATACTGATCCAACAAACGAGGTTATGAAGCAACCACAGCGCAGAACTGTGTTCACCTGGTTAAAAGATCTTTTTGAGCGTATTTTCATGCTGCCGGTAACCGAAGCGGATGGAAAAATAGCGGCTTATTTATGACAGGTTGCTCACTATTCCCCTGAGACTTGCTTAATTTATCAAATAAGAAAACCAATACTCCTTTTCCGACTTTCCGGACTTTCGGACTAAAATTAAACCTACCTTTGCGGTATTAGTCTACTTAGAAAAGGAACAACATGAAAAAACTACTGATTTTAATAATGCTGGTTGTCGCAACCAGCAGCGTTTTTGCACAGGCGGTAGATTTACGCCGCAAAATTGAAGTAACCGGCGTTGCCGAAAAAGAGGTTACTCCTGATATTATTAATATATCGATCTCCCTCCAGGAATATATGGACGGCAAGAAGAAAGTCACTATCGACCAACTGGAAAATCAATTGGAAACAGCTGTGAAGGCAGCAGGCGTACCTAAAGAAGATTTTACTGTTAACAACGTATCTGCCTGGAACAATACCTGGAACAAAAAGAAAACACCAGATTTTTTAGCAAGCAAGCAGTACGGCATAAGGGTACACGACCTGAATAAGTTTAACCAGATACTGGATAAGATAGACCCTAAAGGAATTCAATCTACCAATATCGATAGTTATGACTATTCAAAAATGGAAGACCTGAAGCGTGAATTGAAAATACAGGCGCTTCATGTGGCAAAAGAAAAAGCAGCTTACTTGTTAAGCAGCATTGGCGACAAAGTGGGCGACGTGATCAGCATCACAGAGGTAGATAACGGCGGCGGCTATCAAATGCCAAGACCGGTGATGTACTCGATGGCCAAAACCGCAGGCCCTGCCGAATCGGATATTAACTTTAAGAACATAAAACTGAGTTTTCAGATCAATGCGGTTTTCGAAATCGTAAAATAAAAGCAGACTTCAGCAGGATATCAAGTTGATATTCTGCTGATTCTTTTTTACAGAGATTGTGAGTTTGATAAAAAATAAGCGCTTTTTATAAGTAAAGCGAAATTAAAACACCTTCCCGAAAGTAACATACCTGTTACACAACCAAACATATCCCTCTCTCAAAAAAGATTAAACAGATAATAAAATTAACTTTTGATTAATTTTCTGTAAAAGGTGTGGTATATTTGCCCCATAATACGGCTAAATTGTAAGATCCTGCCGGATTTATTTACGTTATCGTAATATTAATTACTTGACAATGTGAATTTTACAATTTATATTTAAACACCCTAATTTAGTCTGAGCATGATCCGTACACGCTTCAAAAAGGTGCTGTTGGTGGCACCTGAAATTTTTCCTAATCAGCTTCTGGCTGATTATACCAACGTAAAACATATCTCTGCAGCAGGCAGTGTATTTCCTTCAATACATGAGATGAACCCAGATGTGATAGTATTTGACTATGACTTTATGGGCAGAGACTTTGAAAGGACCCTGAGACGGATACAGACTAATAAATTTTATCATAAAATAAAGATCTGCTGCTTTAAAAATTCGGCCAACACAAAGATTGACAGCTTTTTAAAAGTGCTCGGAGTAGACCACTTTATTTACCGCGATGAACTCACCGCAGAAACCAAAAATAAATCGCTGCTAAATACCTTTAGTTCGGTAATTGATGCATCCATTGTAAAATGGGTGATCAATGCAACGCATTAAATAATCGGAACCCTTAATGTTGGAGACACAAGTATGTGCCTCTGCACAACGGCGCCTATTATTTGACCGGCGATCCAAATCTTTGGTTTAAAAATCTACAACTCAATCAATCCACTCAAACCTGGTATAAGGCACAAGCGCATCCGGAATTTTAATACCCTTGTCTGTTTGATTATTCTCCAGCAAGGTGGCCACAATACGCGGCAAGGCCAGGGCGCTGCCATTTAACGTATGCGCCAGCTGTGTTTTACCCTCAGCATTACGGAAACGCAGCTTTAAGCGATTGCTTTGAAATGTTTCGAAATTCGATACGGAAGATACTTCCAGCCAGCGCTGCTGTGCTGCGCTCCATGTTTCCATATCATAGGTTAAAGCGGATGCAAAACCCATATCTCCGCCGCAAAGGCGCAGCACACGGTACGGCAGGCCGAGCTTTTGCAGCAACCCCTGCACATGCAGGCTCATTTGCTCCAATACTTCGTATGATTTATCAGGGTGGGCAATTTGTACAATTTCTACCTTATCAAACTGATGCAGGCGGTTCAGGCCCCGCACGTGCGCGCCGTATGAACCGGCCTCGCGGCGGAAACAAGGTGTATGCCCGCAGTTCTTGACAGGCAGGTCCTCGCCTTTTAAAATTACGTCACGGTATATATTTGTAACCGGTACTTCGGCAGTAGGTATCAGGTATAGCTTATCCTCGCCTACAAAATACATCTGGCCTTCCTTGTCTGGCAGCTGACCTGTTCCAAAACCTGATGCCTCATTTACCATCAGCGGAACGCTTACTTCGCTGTAACCGGCCTTTTCAGCTTCGTCAATAAAGTAATTAATGAGCGCCCGCTGCAATTTAGCGCCTTTGTTTTTATACACCGGAAAACCTGCTCCGGTGATCTTAACGCCAAGCTCAAAATCAATCAGGTTGTATTTTGCGGCAAGCTCCCAATGCGGCAGGGCGTTTTCGGGCAAGGCCGGCTTAGCACCGTTTTCAAGTACTACTTCGTTTTCTTCAGGTGTTAAGCCTTTGGGAACCGAACTGTGAGGAAGGTTGGGCAGCAATACCAATTTCTGCTGTAATTCTTCTTCAATGGCATTTAACTGTTCATTTAACCTTTTAATATCCTCTTTCCAAACGCTGGTTTTAACTTTAAGTGCCTCGGCATCTTCCTTTTTGCCGGTGCGCATTAACTCGCCGATCTGCTTTGCGGCAGCATTTGCTTCTGCAGAAGTATTATCCAGCGTGGTTTGGGTCGACCGGCGCTTGTCGTCCAGTTCAATAACTTCACTAACCAGTTCGGGCTGTTTAAAATTTTTTACAGCCAAACGTTCCAAAACCTGTTCCCTGTTATCGCGGATATAGCTAACTTGCAGCATTATTTAATTTTTTAGGCAAAGATATAAATTAGTCGATAGTCCATAGACCATAGCCCATAGTTTTTGAAGCGTTATTACACATCTTTAAAATGAAAAGTACTATGGTCTATCGTCATGGATTAAAGAAACCATGAACCAAACAGGCAAACTATACCTCGTACCTACCCCTATTGGCAACCTGGAGGATATTACCCTCAGGGCTATTCGTGTCTTAAAGGAGGTGGATTTGATTTTGGCGGAAGATACGCGCACCTCTGCGCCTTTGCTGAAGCACTTTGATATTCATCAAAAGGTTTATGCGCATCACCAGCATAACGAGCATCAATCCTCTAATGAAATCGTAAAGTTTTTAAAGGAAGGAAAAAATATCGCGCTGATATCTGATGCCGGTACGCCCGCTATTTCTGATCCCGGGTTTTACCTGGTGCGCGAAGCTTTGAAGAACGGGATCGAGGTAGAATGCCTTCCCGGACCAACAGCATTTGTGCCTGCCCTGGTAAATTCCGGCTTCCCTACAGACCGCTTTTGCTTCGAAGGTTTTTTACCGCTGAAAAAAGGCCGGCAAACGCGTTATAAGGCGCTGGCTGATGAAGAGCGCACCCTTATACTATACGAATCGCCGCACCGTTTGTTAAAGACGCTGGACGAAATGGCTCTTTATTTTGGCCCCGGGCGGCAAATATCTGTATCGCGCGAGCTGACGAAGATGTTCGAGGAGACTGTGAGGGGGACTATAAGTGAGGTTAAAACCTATTTTGAAACGCACCCGGTGAAGGGCGAGTTTGTGATATGTGTGGCGGGGAAAAATTAACAAAAACTTATTAATGAAAAAAAACATCCTTCTTTCCATTCTTTCCGGCTTAATGCTTTGGATAGCCTGGCCACCCACTCCTTATACCACCTTTTTCTTGTTTTTTGGATTTGTGCCTTTACTGCTGGCTGTCGAGAATATCATACGGTCGGACTATAAAAAGAAAGGCAAAAAGATATTTGGCACGGCGTTCCTCGGTTTTTTGGTGTGGAATGCCTTATCGGTTTACTGGGTTTATAATGCGCTTAAGATGGTTGGGGCGGTGGCAGCAGTGCCCGTATCCCTTATACCTTACTCGTTGGCTCCATTGCTGATGGCCGCCGTGGTCTGGCTGTACTACCGGCTCAGGCTTACCATCAAACGTGGCTGGGCGCTGGCCGGGTTGGTTTGTTTTTGGGTTGGGTACGAATATCTGAACCAAACCTGGGACCTCCATTTCCCATGGATGACACTGGGAAATGGCTTCGCGGTAACTCATCAGTGGGTACAATGGTATGAATACACCGGGGTTTACGGCGGCACCGTATGGATTTGGGCGTTAAATATATTGCTGTTCCTGATTTATACCGGCTTAAGGGAGGCTCCCAATAAAAAACTAAGGACAAAGCTTATTATCGCGTTTTCCGTAACGCTGGTGTTGCCGTTAAGTTTTTCGTTGTACCGCTATTATGGCTACCATGAACAAAAAAACCCTTCGAACATTGTTATTGCGCAGCCAAACATCGACCCATATGAAAAATATGGCGCTATTCCTCCTTTGGTCCAGCTTGATATTCTGAAAAACCTTTCGGACTCACTTGGCCAAAAAAATACTGAATTTTTTATATGGCCGGAAACTGCGCTGGCAAATGAGATTAATGAGGACCATATCCGTACGGATGCCGCCTTTAATAAGGTACAGCAGTTTTTAAACAAATACAAAAACGGTAATGTATTAACCGGCGCCGAGACTTATAAAGTTTACAACCGGCCAACTACCAAATCAGAATTTTACGACGAACAGTCGCGGCTCTACTTTGATCATTTTAACGCAGCCATAAACATCGAGAACTCGGCCGAGGTACAGTTTTATCATAAATCAAAATTAGTTCCCGGCGCAGAGGCTTTACCATTTCCTACTACACTCGGTTTTTTGAAACCGGTTTTTGCACAATTAGGGGGAGCCACCGGCATGTATGGCGGCCAGGATGAGCCGGGCGTATTTTATTCGCAGAGCGGGATAGGCGCGGCGCCGGTTATTTGTTTTGATTCTATCTGGGGCGATTGGGTGGCAGACGCGGTTCACGAAGGCGCTCAATTTATTGCCGTTATTACCAACGACGGGTGGTGGGAAAATACAAGCGGGAAAGACCAGCATTTTGATTATGCCAAACTTCGCGCTATCGAGACCCGGCGCTGGGTATGCCAATCGGCAAATACCGGAATTTCGGGTTTCATCAATCAACGTGGCGACGTAGTGCAGCACAGCCAGTGGTGGGTAAAAACTGCCCTTAAGCAAGACATTAACCTTAACTCAGACATGACATTTTACGTACTGCACGGGGATTATATCGCAAAAATTGGGAGTCTGCTGGCAATTTTGGGGATGGTGTTTATTGTGGTGAGGAGGTTTTGGGGGAAGTAAAATTACATCAAAAACTACGCGAGGTACAAAACAACCTCGTCACGACCTGTAGCGAGCTATATATGCCGAGCAATACATGGCAACGGGATTGCTTCGCTCGTTCCTCGCTCGCAATGACAAAATTTTAACAGAACTTAATCAAGAAGGCCCGGCGAATTGCCGGGCCTTCTCTAATTGTTGTGTTTTCTGGATTATCTTTAAACAGCCGTTGGCCTGCGGATTAGGCCCAGCAGCAGGGATATGATCGCGATAATTAGCAGCACATGTATCAAGCCGCCTATTGTTGTAAAAAAGAAACCTATTGCCCAGCCTATAATTAGTATAACGGCAATAATGTATAATAATGAGTTCATGGTTGCCTTGTTTTGATTTTTAGTATTAATATCAAAAGCAAGTGAATTGTTTTACTTTTTTTAAAGGCCGGAAAGGCCGGAAGTCCTAAAGAAAAAGCTAACAGCGGCAACTTTTAAAACCACTAAAACTTATTCAACCAATCCCAGCCATTTTTTCCTCACCACCATTTGCTCCGGGGTAACTTCAGTAAACGATTCTATTTTATATTTCACGCGGTCATTTCTCAAAAGGGTAACCGGCAGGTTCAGGTGCAGGCCATCACGCAGCACCCCCACCACTATTTTATCGTCTACCTTTTTGCCATTCAGAATGGTAGCCATATCGGTAATTGGCGTACCGTCTATGGTCATCAGTTCATCGTTAACGTTAATACCATCGGCCCAGGCAGCGCTGCCACGCAGCACGGCGGTCACAAATTTGCGGCCGGTAGCCTCTGTGGTCACTATGCCCAGGCTTGGCTCATTGGTACCGGCTGCTTCATCAATGGCTTTATAGCCTGCATAAACCAGGTACTTATTATAATCAAGCGGCGTAACACCGTATATGTAATTATTATAAAAATCATCCAGGTTTTTTCCTGCAAATTTTTCGAGGCCCTTTTTAAATTCCTGGTCAGTATAACCCCGCTTTTTCTCTTTGTAATAAGTATTGTACATATACTTCATTACGTCATCAAGCGAATGTTTACCTTTAGTAGCGTTGATAATTTCCAGGTCAAGCAGCAGACCTGCCATTGCGCCTTTGTCATAATAGGAAATACCTGTATTCACCGAGTTTTCGTTCGGGCGGTAAGCCTTTATCCACGCATCAAAGCTGGCGTCGGCAAGGGGTTGTATCTTAGCACCGGGCTGGTTATCAATGGTATTCATTTCGCCGGTCACCGCGCTCAGATAAGTCTCCGGCGTAGTTATTTGCGCGTGGCGTAAAATTATATTCTGGTAGTATGCGGTAAAACCCTCCGCGATCCAAAGGTCGGTTGTATAGTTTTCGTTATCATAATCAAACGGACCAAGTACTATTGGGCGCAGACGTTTTACATTCCACAAATGGAAATGCTCATGGGCAACCAACCCTAAAAAGTTACGGTAGCCACCCGGATTAGCATAATTATCGCGGGACGCCCCAAGGGTTGTTGAACTAAGGTGCTCCAGGCCGCCGCCACCGCGCTGGTGATTGTGCACTATAAATACATAATGCTTGTTGGGATTTTCGCCAAACACTTTGGTTTCCTGCTCAACTATTTTCGCCATATCAACCTTTAGCTTCTCCTTGTCGTAATTGCCGCCGCCAACCATGCAAACTTCATACTTAACGCCGGCAGCATCAAAGCCGAAAACGTCCTGCGTGCCCACTTCGATCGGTGAATCGAACAGAATATCAAAGTTTGGCGAGTAGCGTGTAAAGGGATCTCCGTCTACAGGTTCCAGGCTGGTTGATACAGTTGTCCATCCTTTATAAGGAACAATTTTTATGGTGGATGGAGTATTGAGCATTTTATCCGGGTAGATGAAAATACCCGTGGTTGACAGGAAGCCATGCGATGCATCCACGAAGCTGGTACGCACCGAAATTTCAAAACAATAAACCTTATATTTAACAGTGATGCTTGATAGGCCGGCAGTGTTTATACGCCAGGTATTTTTGTTTACTTTGGGCGATGCGATTTCTTTTCCATTCGCAGCTGCCGAGAAAGACTCCACATTTTTTGAAAACTCGCGCACCAGGTAAGAACCTGGCGTCCATACCGGCATTTTCAGGTCAAGAAAGTTTTGACTGATGCCGGAAATGTTCATCTCAACATCCGCGTAATGAGCTTGCGCCTCGGGGAATGTTACTGTATAAGATATTTTAACAGCGCCTGCTGCCTGGGTAGTACCGAAATTCATAAAAAGCAATATTAATAAAAAGAGGGCGGTTAGCTTAACGGTTTTCATTCTCGGGCTTATTAGTGATAATTTATCAACTCAGAATATTTTTTGGATTGGCCAAATTGGTTCGGGGTGCAAGTTATATCTTTTTTTGCTGCGTCACAGTTTCTTTACTTGTAAAATGGTTGATACATACAACTATTAAGTGCGCTAACAAATACTTTTGGGCTCGGTTATGGAATTGAAACTGATTGAGCCACTGTCGCGTAAATTAAATCATTTAGGAAGGGCCTACATAAGCCAGCTAGCAAAACAGCTTGGTCCGTTGGGGGTCAGCCGGTATTATTACGCGCTAACGTACATATGTTATCACGACGGCCGCTTAACCCAAAAAGCGCTGGCCAATGAATTAGGAAAAGACAAATCGCTAGTGGTGAATATTGTGGATACGCTTACCGAACAAGGCTTCGTATACCGGGAAACAAACCCTGCAGACAGGCGCGAGCATTTGCTAAAGGGTACTGCAAAAGGTAAAAAAGCGGCGCCGCATATAATTGAGGCTTTTGACGCGCTTAACAAAAGCATAACCGCAAACATCAGCGACGATGAGTTGAAAATATTTAACACCGTGCTAAGAAAAATGGAAGCCAATATGAAGCAGCTAACATCGACAGAGATTAACCCCCAAATAAAATCCTAATTATTACCATGAGAACAAGGTATATTATATACATAGCGTTGGCGCTGCTTATCGGCTTTTTAATTTATAACAAGTTTTTTAGCGAGAAGGGCAAAGAGGCCATGGCGTTGCGGGCCAGCAAAGGCGGCGCCAAGCGAAAAAATGGCCCTGTGCCGGTTAATCTGATGATTGTTAAGGATACGACGGTTGACAATAACATTGATGTTACCGGAACCATTGACGCCAATGAAAAGGTTAACCTTGTAAGCGAAACTGCCGGCGCCATAACCGGTATTTATTTTAATGAAGGAAGCACAGTAAAAAAGGGACAATTGCTCGTAAAGGTTTATAACCAGGACCTGATAGCGGCTTTGAAACAGAATGACTACCAGGTTGCTCTGGCCAAACAAAACGAATACCGAAATAGCATTTTATTGCAAAAAGAAGCCATAAGCCAGCAGGAATATGATACCTCATTAACATCACTAAATACCTTAAAGGCACAGAGCGAAGTTTTAAAGGCGCAGATCGCCAAAACCGAGATCAGGGCGCCATTTTCGGGCGTTATTGGTTTAAGGAACATCAGCCCCGGCGGATATTTATCACCGTCAACATCAATCGCGAGCCTGGTTAATATCGACCCGGCAAAGGTTACCTTTTCGGTACCGGAACGCTACCTGGCGATGATTAAAGCGGGCACCAAAATTAATTTCACTATTGAAAGCTCGCGCAAGAATTTTTCGGCTACGGTTTATGCTATTGAACCGGCCATCGATCTTAGCTCCCGTACTATCACGGTACGCGCAAAAGCGCCGAACCCCGATAACCTTTTAAAAGCCGGCGCGTTTGCCAAGATCAATCTAAAGCTCGATCAGATTGCCAAAACCATTATGGTTCCTACACAATGTGTTATCCCTGATTTAAAGGACAACAAGGTATTTATATATCAAAATGGTATTGCTGAGGCAAAAGTAGTGAAGACAGACTTGCGTACCGATACCCGAATAGAAATAACCAGCGGCCTGAAAGCAGGAGACAGTTTGATTGTTTCCGGCCTGATACAGATCCGCAACAAAGTGCCTTTGAAAGTTTTAAAAGTTATAAAGTAAACCATGAGTTTAGCTTCAGTAAGTATAAAAAGGCCGGTACTGGCAACGGTGATGTCCATCGTCATCGTGGTGTTCGGTATTATGGGCTACAAATTCTTGGGTGTCAGGGATTTTCCGTCGGTCGACCCTCCTATCATTACGGTTACGACCAGCTATTCGGGTGCTAACGCCGACGTAATTGAATCGCAGATAACGGAGCCGCTTGAAAAAAGCATCAATGGTGTACCCGGTATCAGGAATATTTCATCAACCAGTTCGGTTGGCTCAAGCCGTATAACCGTAGAGTTTAACCTGGATGCCGACCTGGAAACCGCGGCAAATGATGTAAGGGACAAGGTTGGGCAGGCGCAACGGCAATTGCCCCAGGATATTGATGCGCCGCCGGTAGTTACCAAGGCCGATGCCAATGCTGATAACATTCTTACCGTTACCTGCAGCAGTAACACACGTAATATTAATCAGGTTGACGACTATGCCGAAAACGTTTTACAGGAAGGCCTGCAAACCATTCCGGGTGTGAGCGAAATACGGATATTCGGGCAGCGCCAGTACGCCATGCGTTTATGGATCGATCCTAACAAGCTTTCGGCATTGGGTTTAACCGCCACTGACATCCGCGATGCGCTTGATAAGGAGAACGTAGAGCTTCCGGCAGGAAAGATTGAAGGAAACAATACCGAAGTTGTAGTGAGGGCAATAGGCAAACTTTCGACCGAGAAAGACTTTAATAACCTGATCATTCGTGCCGACAGCAATCGTGTGGTACATCTGAGCGATGTTGGATATGCGGTATTGGGTTCGGCAAACGAGGAAACTGCTTTAAAGGAATCAGGCGTACCGATGATTGGTTTGGCTATCATCCCTCAGCCAGGCGCTAACTACGTGCAAATTGCTGAAGACTTTTATAAACGCCTCGACCAGATAAAGAAAGATCTTCCGCCCGACATCCAGGTAAAAGTAATAACAGATAACACCGTGTTTATCAAGCAATCGATAAGTGAGGTAGAGGAAACCTTATTGGTTTCGTTCGTATTGGTGGTTATCATAATTTACCTGTTCTTCAGGGACTGGCTCATTGCTTTCCGGCCGCTGATTGATATACCTGTATCGCTTATCGGTGCATTTTTTATCATGTACATCTTTGGCTTCTCCATTAATATCTTAACCCTTTTGGGCATCGTGCTTGCCACAGGCCTGGTGGTTGACGACGGTATAGTGGTTACTGAAAATATCTATAAGAAAGTTGAAGCCGGCATGCCGGTACGCAAAGCAGCATTTGCAGGTTCTGCTGAAATATTATTCGCCGTTATTTCTACCTCTATAACGCTGGCCGCTGTGTTTTTGCCGATAGTATTTATGCAGGGCTTTACGGGCCGCCTCTTCCGCGAGTTTGCGGTGGTGGTTGCCGGTTCAGTATTGATATCCGCTTTTGTGTCACTTTCGTTAACCCCAATGCTTAACGTAAAGCTGATACGCAAAAGCCAGAAGAAATCAAGATTCTACGAGAAGACCGAACCCTTCTTTGTAAATATGACTAACTCCTATAAGGACACGCTGGTTAAGTTTATGAAGGTAAAATGGGTATCGTTTGTCATCCTGGCTATTTCGCTGGTTGTTACGGGAGTGCTGTATTTTGCCACCCCTTATGAGCTTGCGCCATTGGACGACCGAAGCATGCTTCGGTATTCGGTTACCGGTTCTGAAGGCGCTAGCTATGAGTTTATGGCGAAATATATGGACAGAGTGTCTGACCTGGTTGCCGATTCTATTCCCGAAGAAAATGTAAACCTTGAAGTTATCTCGCCGGGGAGCGGTGGCGGCTCGTCGAACAGCGGCTTCGGGCGTATTGGTTTGGTGCCGCCAGACCAGCGCACACGTACCCAGCAGCAACTGGCCGATTATCTTCAAAAACATCTCGCGCGTTTCCCCGACGCACGTGCGCTGGTTATCCAGGAACAGACCATCAGCGGCGGAGGCAGCGGGTCAAAAACGTCGTTACCTGTCCAATTCGTAATTCAGAACCAGGACTTTGAAAAGATACGCAAGGTACTGCCGGAATTTTTCTCCGAAGTGTCCAAAAGTCCTGTTTTCCAGGGAACGGACGTCGACCTGAAATTTACGAAGCCGGAACTGAGGGTTACAACCGACCGCGACAGGGCCAGGGACCTGGGTGTTTCTGTGGCAGATATAGCAACCGCCCTGCAGTTTAATTATAGTAACGGCCGCCTTGCCTATTTCCTGATCAGCGGGAAACAATACCAGGTAATAGCCCAGGTAAACCGGGCAAACCGCGACCAGCCTCTCGATCTGAAATCAATATACGTACGCAATGCCAAGGGAACGCTTGTACAGCTAGATAACGTTGTAAAGGTTAGTGAAGATGCAACCCCTCCGGCTATCTATCACTTCAACAGGTATAAATCGGCAACCATATCATGTGGCCTTGCACCGGGCCACACAGTTGGCGACGGCATTGCAGAGATGAACCGGATAGCAAAAAACCTGCTCGATGATACATTCAGCACAGCACTGAGCGGCGCCTCGCGCGATGCGGCAGAAAGCGGATCCAGCCTTATTTTTGCCTTTGCATTCGCACTTTTGCTTATATACCTGGTACTGGCGGCGCAGTTTGAGAGCTTTATAGATCCTTTTATAGTGATGCTTACCGTGCCGCTGGCCATTGCCGGGGCCTTTATTTCGCTTTGGCTGTTTAACCAAACGCTTAATATTTTCAGTGAAATTGGCATGATTACGCTCGTAGGCCTTGTAACTAAAAACGGCATTTTGATTGTAGAATTTGCCAACCAGCGGATGGAGCATGGCCTGGCAAAGTATGAAGCGGTTATTGAGGCTGCCACTTCGCGTCTTCGCCCCATATTAATGACCAGTCTTGCTGTTGTGCTCGGCTCAGTGCCAATCGCATTCGCGTTGGGTGCAGGTGCGAAAAGCCGTGTATCGCTGGGCATTGTTATCATGGGTGGTGTATTGTTTTCACTGGTGTTAACCTTGTATATCATCCCGATGATGTATTTGATATTCGCATCAAAAACCCGGCGCGACCCGGATGCCGAAGACGAAGACGAAGTAAAAAAAGTCAGAAAGCCAAGAACCCCAAAATTGATAGAAAACGAATAAGCGATATGGCTATTAAAAAACTAAGCTGTTTGATTTTTTGCCTGGCCTTGCTGGTTACGGCGGCCAGGGCGCAAACCGATACGGTGCTTACGCTGCAGGATGCGATTGCCATTGCACTGAAAAACAACTATCACATCATATTATCAAAAAACAATGCTGACATTGCTCAAAATAACGTAACCCTGGGCAACGCAGGCTTTCTGCCGCAGGTTACCGGCGATTTCAGCACCTCGCGCAGCATTCAAAATACCAAACAAACACGCAGCGATGGCACGGTGAATAATATACATGGTGCTAAAAATTCGTCAACATCCTACGGGCCGGCCCTTAACTGGACAATATTTAACGGCTTTTTGATGTTTGCCAATTACGACCAGCTAAAGCAATTGAACCAGCTTGGCGAAGTACGCATGCGCGATACCATACAAAGCACGCTGGCAGGAGTAATAGAGACCTATTACAACCTGATCAATCTTAATGAAGGGCTAAAGGCGTTACGCGGAGCGATTGCCATATCGCGCACCCAACTGCGTTATGCTAATGATAAGTTTCATGTGGGCCGGGCATCAGGACTTGATGTGCTGAATGCGCAGGTAAACCTCAATACGGATACAGCCAACTATCTTAATCAGCTGCAACAGTTCAAATCGGCCAAAATACAAATGAATCAGTTGCTGGTGCGCAACCTGCAAACCGATTTTTCAGTTGGCGATACTATAGTGGTTGATAATAAGCTGGTACTTGGAGATATTCTGACTAAAGCCGAAAGCCAAAACCCTTCTATCTTATCGGCACAAATCAATAAACGCTTATCTGAAATAAATTTAAAACAGGTAAAGGCCGGACGATACCCGCAGGTGTCCGTAAATTCGGGTTATACCGTAAGCAGCAGCCAGAATCCCGCGGGTTTTGCGCGCTCGCAAAACGTCAATGGTTTTAATTACGGTCTTACCGCATCTATAAATATATTTAACGGCTTTAACCAAAACCGGCTGGAGCATAATGCCCGCATCGGGATCGACAATGCTAACATTAATTACAAACAGACCGTATTGGACGTACAGGCGCAGATCAGCAATTTATATGTGAGCTATCTTTCGGGCCTGGACCTGATCAAGCTGGGTGAATCAAACATGGCTGCGGCAAAACGCAACCTCGATATTTCGCTCGAAAAATATAAATTAGGCAATATTACGCCGCTCGAAATCCGCGAAGCGCAAAGGAATTACCTGGATGCGCAATCAAAATTTTTTGCAGCACAATACCAGTCAAAAAGCGCGGAGATTATGCTAAAGGAGATTACGGGGAGTATTAATATACAATAGCCTCTATTTCCCTTGTCATTCGGACAACTTACTATTTTTCAAAAACTAAATTTTTTAAATTACTTTAAAAAGTTATTTTTGAACTTGATGGCTATGTGCTTTAAAACCTGTTTGCTGATAGATGACAATTACATTGATAATTTCGTCACGCGTAAAATTATAGAAGGCAGCAACTTTGCCGAATCTATTACAGTAGTACGTTCGGCGACTGAGGCTTTAACATCATTAGCGGAAGGCAAGATAAAACCCGACGTTATTTTTCTTGACGTACGCATGCCATTAATGAGCGGCTTCGAGTTTTTGGAAGAATATGAGAAGATAGATATCGATAAGGACAATATTAAGATATTTATGCTGTCGTCGTCGCTCGATCCGATGGACATGCGTAAGTCGACCGACAGCAAACATATTACGCAGTTTATTCATAAACCGCTAACCCAAAAAGCGCTCGAAGACCTTTGCCCATGATTTTAGTGGCTGATAGCGGGTCGAGTAAGACCGACTGGTTACTTCATCTTAAAGATGGCGAAGTAAAACAATTCAGAACCGCCGGGCTTAACCCCTACTTTTTATCGGAAAAAGAGATAGCAAAGATTCTGCAGGACCAGGCCGGCGACATGATCGGTTATGCTGGTGAAATTGATGAAATCTATTTCTTTGGTGCGGGCTGTTCCAGCCCCGACAGGCACGAGATTGTTTCAAATGCAATCAGCACATGGTTTCCAAAATCGTACATCAGCGTTGATAGTGATTTGCTTGGTTGCGCCTATGCAACCTGCGGGCACGAAAAAGGATTTTGCTGCGTATTGGGCACCGGTTCAAACATCTCGTTTTTCGATGGCGAGGATATTCATTCGGGCAAACATGGCCTCGGTTTTGTTTTGGGCGATGAAGGCGGTGGCACCTGGTTTGGAAAAGCCTTGATAACTGATTACCTGTATGGCAAAATGCCACACGATATAAGCTTGATGTTTGGCGCAGAATACCAATTGACCAAAGAAATTGTGATAAGAAAGGTTTACCAAACACCTAATGCAAACTCATACCTGGCAACTTTTGCCCGTTTCATCAGCAAAATCAGGCAAAGTGACTACGCACAGAATCTATTGCGCACAGGCCTGCTCGAATTTATAGAAACCAATATCAAATCGTACCCCCAGTACCATCGGTATAAATGCCATTTTGTAGGCTCTATCGCCTATGTGTTTAATGACGAATTAAAGGAAGTGTGCAAGAGCTCGGGGGTGCATGTCGGCAAAATTATTAAACAACCGATACATGATTTGCTGGCCTTTATTTTGAAAAGAGAAAATCGTTAGTATAAACGACTATTACTGATTAACAGCCATATACCTATCATAACAGACTAAACACAATGGTTTCAGGTGCAACCGATTTGAAACTACTTAAATTATTACAAATCAATTACTTACATTCTAGTTGCATTAAAAAACTGTAAAGTTCCTGTAAACCATTGCCTGGTGCCCTTTGGCACACGGATACTCACCAATGACGTTTTAAAATTAGGACTATGCCCCTTTCTTCGCACTCAAACTCTGCATAAGCTGGTCGTATAAATCATCGCCCTTGGTTTTTTTAGGCGTAAGCTTTTTAACGGTAGCGCGCTTGCCTTTTGCCTTGGCATGGATAATTTTTAAAAGTTCATCGTGGTATTCATCCTTATATTTTGACACATCGAACTTTTCGGCATACTGGTTAATTAAGGCCAGCCCCATATCCAACTCCTTCTTATTTACTTTAACATCATCTGCAAGCTTTAAATCTTCGGTACTGCGTATTTGCTGAGCGAAACGGATACGGGTAACCACCAATACATTATCAACCGGATAAACAATACAAAGCGACTCAGTGCTGCGTAAAACAAACCGCGCCAGGCCTGCCTTTTTCGACTTTTTTAAGGCTTCAACCAACAACGCATACGCCTTATTATTTTTCGTGTCGGGCTCGGTATAATAGGATGTTTCGTAAAACATGGGGTTTACTTCATCAATATCCACAAAGCTTTCTATTTCAATAACCTTGCTCTTTTCGGGTGCGGCATCTTCAAAATCCTGGTCTTCTACAATCACATAATCGTCGTCTATTTTATATCCCTTTACAATTTTATCGTAAGGAACTTCCTTATGCGTATGCTCATTAACGCGCTGGTACCGTATGCGCGAATGATCGCGGCTGTCGAGCATGTCCAGATCAAGCGAACTGGTTTGCACTGCGGAATATAATTTAACGGGGATGCTTACCAGTCCGAAACCAAGCGATCCTTTCCAGATTGACCTCATAACCAATTGAATTACTGAATAGATATAACTGATAAAAAAGCAAAGGGTTTGTATAAAAGACTATATTTATATAGACAAACGTAAACCTATGGCCGAATTAAAAACCAAAGTAAACGAAGCATCTGTAAAAGATTTTCTCGATAAAAAGGCCGACCCAAAAGTACGGCAGGACTGCGATACGATTATAGATATTATGCAACGCGTAACAGGCGAGGAAGCAAAAATGTGGGGAACGGCAATTGTAGGCTGCGGCAGCTATCAATATAAATACGACAGCGGCCGCGAAGGGGTAATGTGCGTTACCGGCTTTTCGCCGCGCAAACCTGAGATAGCTTTGTACGTATCTGCAGGTGCTGCAGAACAGGCGGCGTTGCTTGCCAAATTGGGCAAACATAAAATGGGCAAAGGATGTCTGTACATCAAGAAGCTGAGCGATGTGGATGCGAAGGTACTGGAGGAGATTATAGCCAATGGGGTTAGGCTAATAAGGGCGAAGTACCCGGATTAGTTTCTGACCCGGGATTAAACGGATTGGCGGATTTTCGGGATTGGGAACAGTTGAAGAATTCGGGTACTACGAAACAGCATAAAATAAAAGCCAGGCTAAGGACAGATGTCTGTGCCTCGGCTGATATGCTTTATTAATTCGGCTGTAATGTACCGTACCTGGCAGCTGCTCTTCAGCAGAGCCGCTTCAGTTTCATAGTAAATTTATTAAACATATTTAGTTACAAAAATTGTATCTCAATCAACACCAAAGAGGGCAATGCACCATTTGAAACTGTATTTAATTTACATCACGAAGTATTCATGCCTCTTTTAATTACACACAATTACTGGCGGCTTTTGATCGCGTATAACAGTTGGAGCCTTTTTTGTTACTGAATTAAATTGTATTTCTATGTGATTAAAGAAATCTTATGCCTGTTCGCTATGCTTTTCTACATAGCAGTTTATTTTACAACCTCAACTTATCCGCTCCCTCACTATCAAATGCTTAAGATTCTTCACCGCGTTCAGAATGACAAAGCGGGATACAAAACACATTCCCGTTAATTTGACATTTCATACAAAGTTTGAACTGCGGTAACGCTTTAAAATTGCCTAACTTTAAAAAGTAATGACGCATTTTAAAGCAGGCACGTTTTCGCATCTCCAAATCTTCAAATTAATCATCCTGCTTTGCGTTTGCTTTTCATGCAATACCAATACATCATTCAATAAGAAAACCGTCTTTAATATTAACCTCGACGAAGGCCTGACCACCCTTGATCCGGCTTTTGCCCGTAACCAAAACGCCATTTGGATGATCAACCAGGTTTACAACGGCCTGGTGCAAATTGACGATAGCTTAAAAACCCGCCCTTGCATTGCTAAAAGTTGGGACGTTTCGCCTGATGCATTGCTTTACACGTTCCACTTGCGAAATGATGTTCATTTTCATGATGACCCGTTGTTTGAAGGCGGCAAGGGCCGCAAGGTGGTTGCCTCGGATTTTGTTTACAGCTTCCGGCGCTTACTCGACCCGAAAGTCGCCTCATCCGGCTCCTGGATATTCAGCGATAAAGTTTGCGATACACCTTTCAGAGCAATAAACGACAGTACTTTCCAAATTAAGCTGCGACAACCCTTTCCGCCGCTTCCAAGTTTGCTTACTGCTCAATATTGCTCGGTTGTGCCGCATGAGGTGGTGGAACATTATGGAAAGGATTTCCGGCAGCATCCAATCGGTACGGGACCGTTTAAGTTTAAGTATTGGAAGGATGGCGAAGTCTTGGTGCTGCTTAAGAATGAAAACTATTGGGAAAAAGACAAGGATGGCAGCCCGCTGCCTAAGCTGGATGCTATACGGGCTACTTTTATCGGTGACAAGCAGACGGCTTTCATGAATTTTATCAGTAAAAAGCTTGATTTTTTAAACGATATCGATGGCAGCTACCGCGACGATATTTTAACCAAGTCAGGGCAGGTCACCCAAAAATACAAAGGCAAGTTTATTTTAAGCACAGGGCCGTTAACTAATACCATTTATCTTGGTATGCTGGTTGACACGAATTTGGCCATTGTAAAGACCTCGCCGTTAAGGAAGCTGAAGATACGCCAGGCAATAAACTATGCTATCGATAAGCAAAAGATGATAAAATACCTGCGCAACAGTATGGGTAGTCCAGGAGTTTCAGGTTTTATACCAATGGGCATGCCTGGCTTTGACGCTAAACTTGTTAAGGGTTATGACTACAATCCGGACAAGTCACGTGAACTTTTAAAAGAAGCGGGCTACCCAAACTGCAAAGGTCTGCCGGAAATCACCCTGCACACCACAGTAGGTTATCGCGGGTTGATAGAATATGTTCAAGGCCAGTTGGAACGGGTTGGGTTAAAGACCAGCGTTGAAATTACCCAGGGTGCCAGCCTGCGTGAACTGGTATCAAAAAACGGCGTCAACTTTTTTTACGGCTCCTGGCTGGCTGACTATCCTGACGGCGAGAATTACATGTCTGTTTTTTATTCAAAAAACAAAATTCCGTATGGTCCCAACTATACCGGTTTCAACAACAAACAATTTGATAAACTATTTGAGCAAGCTTACCATGAGGGAAACGACGAAAAACGATACGCCCTCTATCGCGAAATGGATAACCTGGTAATGCAGCAATCACCGGTTGTGGTTTTGTATTATGACAGGCGGGTTAACTTGTATCAAAGCAACATATCCGGGTACAGCCTAAACGGACAAAATCTGCTGGTGCTGAAAAGGTTAGTGAAACGCCAATAGCATAAGCCCCCTGTCAAGCTTATAAAGTCTCGAAAGCGCCGCAAGTTTACGCTCAAAAAAAAGCCCTCCCAAACGGGAAGGCCTCCATAAATAAATTCTAAGATTTCACTTTAAGATGCCATCTGACGACGGATAATATTCAAAGCGCCGCCGGCTTTAAACCATTCAATTTGCTGTGCATTGTAAGTATGGTTTACAGGGAATGACTCGGTGCTGCCATCTTTATGGTGCAATACAACGGTTAACTGTTTGCCGGGGGCAAATTCAGTTAAGCCGGTGATATCGATGGTATCATCCTCCTGTACTTTGTCGTAATCTGCGCTGTCGGCAAAGGTTATGCCCAGCATGCCTTGTTTCTTCAGGTTAGTTTCGTGGATACGTGCAAAAGATTTTACAAGTATGGCACGAACGCCCAGATGACGTGGTTCCATTGCGGCGTGCTCGCGTGATGAACCTTCGCCGTAATTTTCGTCGCCAACTACTATGGAGCCGATGCCGTGTGCTTTATAATCGCGCTGGGTAGCAGGTACCGGACCGTACTCGCCTGTCAGCTCATTTTTAACGCTATCGGCCGTATTATTAAAATAGTTGATAGCGCCGATAAGCATATTGTTCGAAATGTTATCCAGGTGGCCGCGGAATTTCAGCCATGGTCCGGCCATTGAAATATGGTCGGTAGTACATTTGCCTTTGGCTTTTATCAGCAGCTTTAAGCCGGTGATGTCGGTTCCTTCCCATGCAGGGAACGGAGCCAATAGTTGCAGGCGGGATGAAGTCGGGCTAACAATTACATCAACGCCGCTACCGTCTTCTGCAGGCGCCTGGTAACCGGCATCTTTTACGTCAAAACCTTTTATCGGCAGTTCGATACCCATAGGCTCATCCAGCTTAACCTGCTCGCCTTGTTCGTTGGTCAAATAATCGGTCAACGGGTTAAAGGTTAGGTCGCCGGCAATAGCAAATGCAGTTACAATTTCAGGTGATGCTACAAAAGCGTGGGTATTGGGGTTACCGTCCTGGCGTTTGGCAAAGTTACGGTTGAACGAAGTAATGATGGAATTCTTACGGGTTGGATCGTCGGTATGACGCGCCCATTGACCGATACACGGGCCGCAGGCATTAGCCAGCACAACTCCGCCCATTTGGCCGAAAGTATCTAAATAACCATCACGTTCCACAGTATAACGTACCTGTTCAGATCCCGGTGTTATGGTAAACTCCGCTTTGGTTTTCAGATTTTTGTCGATCGCCTGTTTTGCGATAGACGCAGAACGGGTGATATCTTCGTAGGATGAGTTGGTGCAGGAACCAATCAGCCCAACTTCCAGTCTTTCGGGCCAGCCGTTCTCTTTAACAGCGGTGGCAAATTTTGATATCGGCCATGCCAGATCCGGTGTGAACGGACCGTTTACATGCGGCTCCAGCTCGCTCAGGTTTATCTCGATTACCTGGTCGAAGTAATCTGCAGGGTTTGCATAAACCTCGGCATCGCCGGTTAAGTGCTGCTTAATTGCATCGGCCATTTCGGCTATATCGGCGCGCTTGGTACCTTTCAGGTAGTCAGCTGCTTTTTCGTCGTATCCAAATATTGAGGTGGTAGCACCAATTTCGGCGCCCATGTTACAAATGGTGCCTTTACCTGTAGCAGACAGCGAGCGTGCGCCTTCGCCAAAATACTCAACAATAGCGCCGGTACCACCTTTTACAGTAAGTATCCCGGCCACTTTCAGGATAACATCTTTTGCAGAAGTCCACCCGGATAATTTACCGGTTAATTTAACACCAATCAGCTTAGGGAATTTAAGTTCCCATGGCAGGCCGGCCATAACGTCGCAAGCATCAGCGCCGCCAACACCAATGGCAATCATGCCTAAGCCACCGGCGTTAGGGGTATGCGAGTCGGTGCCGATCATCATACCGCCGGGGAAAGCATAGTTTTCCAATACTACCTGGTGGATGATACCTGCGCCTGGTTTCCAGAACCCGATACCGTATTTATTTGAAACGGATGCAAGAAAATCATAAACTTCCTGGTTAACGTCTTTAGCAATCTGTAAGTCTGTGCTTGCGCCATCGCGGGCCTGTATCAGGTGGTCACAATGCACCGTAGATGGTACAGCAACTTTCGGGCGACCGGCCTGCATAAATTGCAGTAACGCCATTTGCGCAGTAGCATCCTGCATGGCAACGCGGTCGGGGGCAAAATCAACGTAATCCACCCCGCGGCCGAATGCTTTTTGCGCATCGCCTTCAGAAAGGTGGGCATATAATATCTTCTCAGTTAAAGTGAGAGGTTTACCGGTAGCTTTACGCGCTGCATCTATGCGGGTGCTGTAGCGGTCGTAAACCTTTTTGATCATATCTAAATCAAAAGCCATTTCGTATTTGATTTTTGGGTGAGTAAAAGAAATTAACAGCTAAATTATAGGCTAAATGCTTTTGCGGCGAAGTTACAAAAATTAGAAGTAAAAGGAAGTCAGGGCAATGCACAATTGTTATTTGGATGAATTCTAAATTAGAGACCAAGGATTAATTGAAAAGAGATCGAAGTAAAATATTTTTAGATTTTCTAAAATTTCTTTAAATTTGATAAAAAGATATTTAATGGTTATTATCAGTTATAGTAAACTTCGAAATTTTTTTGAAGTACATCCGGAAGCTAAAGACGCTTTGAATAATTGGTATCGTATAACTGAACGCGCGGACTGGGCGAACTATCACGAAATTAAAGCGATGTTTAACTCTGTTGATGCTGTAGGCAATGACCGTTTCGCTTTTAATATAAGAGGGAATAATTACAGGTTAGTCGCTTTGATATTTTTTGACATAAGAACAGTGTATATAAGGTTTGTAGGAACTCATAAAGAGTATGACCGCATAGACTGTTCTTCGATATAAAAGCAACAGCAATAATAATATTTAACCAGGTGAAATGATGGATAAGATAATTAATGAAGTTGATTATAATGCTGTAATGGCAAAAATTGATGGCCTGATGGCTAAGGGCAGCGATAAAGTTTCAAAAGAAGAGCTTGCAGAGATCCGTTTGCTGGCGTTGAGAGCGCAAGCTTATGAACAGGAAAAATATGTAATCGAAGCGCCTACAACATTGATTGGAATGATTGAAATGCGAATGTTTGAAATGCGGTTAAAACAAAAGGAACTGGCCAAAAAATTAAATGTGAGCGATGCCAAACTTTCGCTTATAATGAATGGTAAGCAAAAGCCGGGTGTCGATTTTTTAAAGGCTGTTCGTAAAGAATTAAAGATCGATGCCGATTTTATATTAGAGCATGTGTAAGCAGAAATAGTCTACAATGAAATATGTACTTTTAGTGTTGTCTTTGTCACATTACTGGTTTGGAAAGATAATAGCGACACGAAAGCGTTATTATGCCATAAATGGATACAATTTGCTTATAAAACAGTAAAGAATCATCGGCTCATCCGGTCACAAAAGACTTAGCAAAAGAATGCATTTTTAAAAGGACGGCACGTATGAAGAAATAATGTATAATAATACATTTTAAGGCTTCAGGCAACTGGTCTTTAAACCCGGAAGGAAAGAAATGAGAATTAACATTTGCCGATGTTAATGGACAAAGTATCCCTCTTTTTCCGGAAAAAAAGACGCATTATAACATTGTTATTTTAAAACTCACTGTTGACGCCTTAATTTATGGGCGAGTCTTATGCGGGAAAAGAGAATATATATTGACATGATGACTGGTGTTTTGTTAGAAAACCTTAGTGTAAATCTAATTCTCTAAGCAGTTATTCCCCTAAACTCAAAACCCTCCCTGCTCCAAAATTCCATCGCCCTTGGTAAGGCATATTCCATGCGATCCCTGGCCTTTAAACTATCATGAAATAACACAATATCACCACCTTTGGTATGTTTTACAACATTATCAAGGCATTTTTCCGGAGTGATGTTTACATCAAAATCAGCTGATAATACATTCCACATAATAGCCTGCAGCCCTGGTTTGGCTTGCTGCAGCAACTGTAGCTGCGATTTTTTCATCCGGCCGTAAGGAGGGCGAAACAGTTTAGTATCAAGCAATTTATCCGCTTCTAAAAAATTATCAAGGTAAATCTGATCTTCGGTATTCCAGCCTTTAAGGTGATTATACGTGTGATTACCTATGGTATGCCCGTAGTTTTTTACTTGTTCAAAAATATCGGGATGCTTGCGCACATTGTCGCCGATACAAAAAAATGTAGCCTTAGCATTGTATTGTTTTAAAATATTTAAAACAAATGGTGTAACAATTGGTATAGGGCCATCGTCAAAAGTGAGATAAATACACCGGGGGGAACGGGGAGCATCCCATATAAACTTAGGATACAGTTTTTTAAGCAGCCACGGTGTTTTTACCAGGTACATATACAGACGTTAGAGCTTGGATATGAGATTTTGAGCCAAAATATTTTGATGCCAAATCTAACATCTCATATCACATATCTCCAATTATATTCTGAATAACCTTTATGACTGAACATATATCAAAATTTAAAAAGGCGGCCATTTTAAGTACATTATGCTTAGGCGTAACATTCTTTACTGCAAACGCCCAGGAAGTAATCAGCCTGCAGGAAGCGGTAAACCGCACTTTAGCCAACAACCTCACCATTAAACAGGCGCAGGTAACTGAAAAGCTGGCGTCGGAAGATTACATGGCAGCAAAGTACAACCAGTTACCCAGTTTAAATGCTAATGGTCAGGGTGGGTATTATTTTGGTAAAACGCAGGTGCTGGGCGCATTTGCCTATGCACAGTCAACCTTAAACATCAATGCCAATGCCCAGGCTCAGGTTACGCTTTTTCAGGGTGGGCAATTGCGTAACCAGATCGTGCAGAACAAATTAACACTCGATGCCGACAAAACCAACACCGCTAAAATTAAGAACGACCTGCTGTTAAACGTAGTGACGGACTACCTGACGATATTGACCGATCAGGATCTTGTGATTGCAGCGCAACAGCAGATTGATCTGGCTAAAATAACTCTGGATCGTGCGCAAAAGAATTTTGACCAGGGTAATGCTACATTGGCCGACCTGGCGCAGGCAAAATCGCAGGTTTCAACTGCCGAACTGAATTTAACAAATGCACAAAACCAGGTAGACCTTGCAATATTAGTGCTGAAGCAATATATGGAGATGGATCCTTCGACTCAGATTACTGTCGAAAAACCCGATATCAGCAAATTGACAGACGTGAAAACCGTATATGACGCTACCGAGGTAATTAAAACTGCATTTACAACTAATCCTGATATTAAGCTGGCAGAATTACAACAACAGGTTTATGCCCGGGCCGTCAGGGTAGCGAAAGGCGCTTATTACCCTACACTCGTAATGTTTGGCGGATTAGGGAGCAGCTATTCAAACCAGGCGCAAACTGTTACCGGCCAAACCATAAACGGCACCACGGTTATCGGTAAGGTTGAAGGCACAAACCAGAATGTGGTGGTTCCAAACGTTGTACAAACATTATCTCCGGTTTCATTCGGCAACCAGCTGAATAACAACTTTAACCAATCGATAGGTCTAAGCCTGCAGATACCGATTTTTAATCACTTTGCTGCGCGTACTGCGGTTACCAAAGCAAAATTGGCCTATCAGAATGCAGAGTTAAACACTCAGATTGCCAAAAACAATTTAAGCAAAACCATCATCCAGGCAACGCTTGATTTATCTGCCGCGGAGAAAAGTTACCAATCCGCCCTGCAGACCTTTAATTCAAACAAGGAAGCTTTAAATGTAACCAAGCAACGCTACGACGCTGGTTTTGTTAACACCCTTGATTATAACACAGCGCTTACCAATTTCAATAAATCACAAAACGATATGATTGAAGCACAATACCAGGTGATATTCCGCAGTAAGGTTATTGATTATTATTTAGGTAACCCGATAGCATTATAAGAAAAAGGTAAAGTCTGAAAAAATAAAACTAAATCGAAATCGAAATTCCGAAATATAAAAGAGCATCATGGGAAAAACTACAAAATATATTTTGATTGCATTAGTGTCGCTGGTTGTACTGATAATTATTTTAAACGCAACCGGGATAATTGGCAAGCCAAAGAAAACGCAGGTGGCGACCGAAAAAGCCACAGAACGCGATATTAATGAATCGGTATCAGCGAGTGGTAAAATTAAGCCGCACGTTGAGGTAAAAATCAGCCCGGAGGTTTCGGGTGAGATCGTTGAGCTGCCGGTAAAGGAAGGCGATGTGGTTAAAAAAGGCCAGTTGCTCTGCCGCATCCGCCCGGACATTTTGCAATCTGGTTATGATCGCACAGTAGCAGCATATAATACACAAAAAGCAAGCGTAGGCAATACAGCACAAATGCTTAAGCAGGCAGAAGCCACCTACGAGAACCAGGCTGCCATTTACAAACGCGACCAGGCGCTGTATGCCAATAAAGTACTGACCGCCGCCGAATTTGACGCTGCGAAAGCAAGTTATGAAGGTGCAAAAGCTGCATTGGAAGCCGCCAAACAAAATGTAATAGGCGCACAATACGGCCTGGCCCAGTCTCAGGCCTCGGTTAAAGAAGCACAGGATAATCTGGCCAAAACTACCATTTATGCACCTGTTGACGGCGTAATTTCAAAATTATCGATACAGATAGGTGAGCGTGTCCTTGGAACTCAGCAATTTGCAGGTACCGAGATCATGACCATATCAGACCTTAGCCAGCTGGACGTAAACGTGGATGTTAACGAAAACGATATAAACCGTATAAGACGCGGAGACACAGCAAAAATTGAGGTAGATGCTTTTTACGGTAAAACTTTTAGCGGCAGCGTAATTGAAATTGGCAGCGCCGCGAACGTAGTTGGGACAAACGCCGACCAGGTAACCAACTTTACGGTTAAAGTGAGGATTAACCCTGAATCGTACGCATCGTTATTGCGGAAGAACAACGCCAACCAGGTGCCTTTCCGCCCGGGATTGACTGCGACCGTAGATATTAATACTAATCATGCCCGTGCACTTTCGGTTCCTATTCAGTCTGTAACTACACGCATAACCAAAAAAGACAGCACAGGTGTTAAAAAAGATGAAGATAAATCAAAACCGGCAATTACTGAACCCGCAAAGGAATATGTATTTGTGTACAATGCCGGCAAAGTAAAACAGGTGCAGGTTACTACCGGGATACAAGACGATACTTATATACAAGTATTATCGGGCTTAAAGGCAGGAGATGAGGTTGTGTCCGCGCCATTTGCCACGATCTCTAAAGATCTGAAAGATAATATGGAAGTAGAAAAAGTAGATAAGAGCAAGCTGTTTACCCCGACGGGTAACCAGTAAGCAATGGCGGCTGATAATAAAAAACGGCCGGAATAAGCATATATTAACCTCTATTTCCTACTCACAATATTTAATTAGCTTTGTCCTGTCAATTAAACCTGGCAGGACTTTTTTTGTTGATATTGGTGGTGTGGTTTACTGCCAACTGCGTTTAATACTGCCAACTGACCGAACCCCTATGAATGAGAAGAGAACGATAGCCGTTATCGGCGGTGGCAGCTGGGCCACGGCCAACGTTAAAATACTGACCGACAACGATACAGAAAAAGAAATTTTTTGGTGGATGCGTAACGAAAGCGCAGTACAGCATATACAGCGGTATAAACACAACCCCAACTATATCAGCTCGGTTGAAATTGGCGTGCCTGCCCAAAACATCTCGACCGACCTGAAAAGCACCCTCTCTAAAGCTGACTTTGTGTTGCTTAATGTCCCCGCGGCGTTTTTGAAGGACGCTCTTGAAGGTATTACGCCAGCTGATTTTTTTGGAAAAAAAGTAATATCTGCTATTAAAGGTATCGTGCCGGATGAGAATCAAATAATCGGTGAATTTTTAAACCAGCATTACGGCATCCCTTTTGAAAATTTCATAGTAATAAGCGGCCCATGCCATGCAGAGGAGGTTGCCCTTGAAAAGCTATCCTATCTAACCATTGCCTCACGGGATCATGAGCTTGCCGCGGAGTTTGCCGGGATGTTCAGCACGCGTTATATTAAGACTATCGTGTCTGATGATATATACGGAACAGAGTATGGGGCTGTGTTAAAGAATATTTTTGCGATCGCCAGCGGTATTTGCCATGGTGTGGGTTATGGCGATAACTTCCAGGCCGTATTGATTGCTAACGCTATCCGTGAATTGAAGCGTTTTGTAGATGCAGTACATCCTATTAGCCGGGATATTATGGAATCAGCCTACCTGGGCGACCTGCTGGTTACCGCGTATTCTCAATTTAGCCGCAACCGTACGTTTGGTAATATGATAGGCAAAGGGTACACCGTTAAATCGGCACAATTGGAAATGAACATGGTTGCCGAAGGCTATTATGCAGTAAATTGCCTACACCAGGTAAACAAACAGTACAATGTAAATATGCCTATTTGCAATGCCGTTTATGCTATTTTATACGAAAAACGGCCTCCCGCACTGGAAATGAAACATTTGGCAGAACATTTGAGCTAGCATAAGTCCGGAAGAAGCCGAAATAAGCTTTTCGGAAAAATTATTAAGTTAACTCAATACTACCATGAAAAATTTAGTTAAGATAGCGCTGGTTGCCGGCGGCATTTTTACATTCACAGCCGGTAATGCCCAAACTCACAAGGATTCGACACTTGGCCATCAAATTGGCCATGCTGCTAAAAAAGTAGGTCATAAAACTGCGCAGGTGGCTGCAACAGGCGCTGCCGCCGTTACTGATAAAAAATATGATAATAAAAGAGGCCCGCATGGCGAAAGCATTTACATCGATAAACATTCGCGCTATTTTTACGTGAATAAAAAAGGCCACAGGGTTTATCTAAAAAAATCGCAATTGGTGGATAAATCAGAATCTTAAGAATTTGTATATTTAACAGTGCCGCAGGAACCAGCGGCACTGTTTTTATTACCATGAAAAAGTACGCACTATTAATCCTGATTCACGTTGCAGGTGCATTTGTATTACTATGGGTTGCCTGCACGTCAAGTCCGACTCAAAACAAGCTGGAAGGCGAGTGGAGGTCTAAAGACGGTAAAGTCACCCTTAAAATAACGCCAAAAAAAATCACCACCGATGACGGCGAGCCTATCACCGAAGATTATTTTACAAAAGGCGACACCGTTTTTACCTCATTCGAAGGCAATAAGCCTTACACCGTTTTTCTTATCCAAAAGCTGGACGACCACAACCTTAAGCTAATGGGGCCTGATTCGGTTGCAGTGGAGTATTCACGTTGATGTGCGGATTTCCGATTTGCAAATGCTTGCATGTATATTAAGCCCGTCGCGATCATTAAGCGATTTCTTCATCCGCACATTTGCACATCCGCACATCATAAAACGCAAAACCCTCAGTCCTTGCGACTAAGGGTTTGCAAACAAACTAACTAAACTAAACCTGTGCCCGAACCACCAGGCACGTTATGAAAAACTAAACTAAAATCTTCTCCGTCGTTCGCCATGTTCTTCGCGGCGTTTTCCGGAGAAATCGCGGAAACCGCCACCTGAGCCATCTCTTTCGGCGCCACCACGATTGTTTCGGAAACCATCACGGCGTTCGCCGCCGGTTCTGTCACCACGGTAACCGCCCTCACGGCGCTGGTAACCTCCATCGCGGCGTTCGCTAACACCTTCGCCTGCAATTTCAATCCGTACCGGGCGGCCTTTGAATTCGGCGCCGTTAAAACCTGCCGTGACCTTGTCGACATCAGCATGCGGTACTTCGAAAAATGAGTAAACGCCTTTAACGTCAATTTTACCTACTGACCGGCCGCTTATCTTCGATTGGTTGCAGATGTAACCCAGCAAATCGCCGCGGTTAAACTCGTCAACCGAACCAAGGTTGATAAACAGGCGTGTATATTCCGACTTCCCTCCGCTGCGCGGGTACGAAGAGCGGTCGCCATCGCGCTCAAAGCGGCGGCCTTCTTCTACCGGGGCATTCAGGTCAGGTGCATTTTTGTAATAATCAAGGAAGATGTTGAACTCGATAGAGGCAAAGCGCTTGATGAAGTCTTCCTTGCTCATGTCTTTAAACTCTTCCATTATACGTGGCAGGTACTGCTCAATCTGTTGCTCATTTACCTGCACATTATGGATTTTGTGTACGATAGAAAATAATTGTTTCTCGCATACGTCAAATCCTGTAGGTATATCAACCTTTGCAAATTTCTTGCCGATAACACGCTCTATCTGGCGGATTTTACCAAGTTCCTTGGCGTTGATGATAGAGATAGATACACCGGTTTTACCTGCGCGGGCTGTACGTCCGCTGCGGTGGGTGTAGTTCTCAATTTCATCAGGCAGGCTGTAGTTAATAACGTGTGTTACGTCGTTAACGTCGATACCACGGGCTGCAACGTCGGTAGCAATCAGCAACTGTAAGCTGCGCTCGCGGTAGCGTTTCATTACCTTATCGCGCTGCTGCTGTGAAAGGTCGCCATGCAGCGAATCGGCATTGTAGCCATCCTTAATTAAAGCCTCAGCGATATCCTGTGTTTCAATTTTGGTACGGCAAAATACGATACCGAAAATATCAGGGTTAAAATCGACAATACGCTTAAAGGCAGCATATTTGTCGCGGGCACGCACCACATAGTACTCGTGTTCTATATTTGCGTTACCGGTGTTTTTTGTACCCATGGTAAGCTCGTACGGATCGGTCATGTATTTCTTCGCGATCCTGCGAACTTCGGCGGGCATTGTGGCCGAAAACAGCCATGTTTTTTTCTCGTCGGGCGTAGTTGATAAGATATTGTCTATGTCTTCCTGGAAGCCCATGTTGAGCATCTCATCAGCCTCATCCAACACAACATATTTAACCCGCGAAAAATCGATCGCATTGCGGTTAATAATATCAAGCATACGGCCAGGGGTAGCAACAACAATTTGCACACCGCGTTTTATCTGGCGCAACTGGTCAGAAATACTTGCTCCGCCATAAACAGCAACAACATGTACGTTGCTCATTTTTTTGGAGTAGTTTTTAATGTCGTTCGTGATCTGTAAACAAAGTTCACGTGTAGGGCACAATACAAGTGCTTGCGGAAAGTTTTCTTCGAAGTCCAGCAGTTCTAATAGTGGTAGTCCGAAGGCAGCAGTTTTACCGGTCCCGGTTTGGGCTAATCCGACAAAATCGTTGCTGCCTGTTAACAATACCGGGATTGACTGCTCCTGGATTGGTGTAGGATTTTCAAATCCTAACTCGGTGATGGCATTAACAATATCATGACGGATTCCCAGATTAATAAATGGGTTCATGAATTTAAATAACGTATTTGGCTACATCGCCAAATCGGGCGCAAAGGTAGGGTTTATTATTTTATAAAACAATAGTATTTTTAAAATTTCATTTTAACTTAATTTAAAGCTTTGAAACGAGGTTTTAAGCAATGGGAATGTTAATTTTATAGAAACTTATTTATTCTGTAGCGATGAAACTAAAACTTACTTTTCTGCTGCTGGCATTTATGCAAATTGCCTCTGCGCAAAATCCGCAAAAGGATATGGATACCACCCGCTATGGCCGTAATCAGGCCGTTGGGAAATATGCTGATATCCGCGGATTTAAAATGTATTACGAAGTTTATGGCAAGGGCGAGCCGCTGCTTATTATCCATGGCAATGGCGGCTCTATCAATAATTTCGTTTACCAGATACCGTACTTCGCTAAAAACTACCAGGTGATTATTGCTGATAGCCGGGCGCAGGGCAAATCTGTGGATCATAAAGACTCATTAAGTTATGAAATGATGGCCGATGACCTGAATGCGCTTCTGGACAGGCTGAACATTAAACAGGCCAACGTAATTGGCTGGAGCGACGGAGGTATTAATGGCCTGCTCCTGGCTATTCATCATCCGGACAAGGTAAAGAAACTTGCAGTAACCGGTGCTAACCTTTGGCCCGATACCAGCGCCGTGGATCCGTTTGTTTACGATATGGTTTTGAAACAAAACAAAGTGGCGGCCGATACCATCAAAAAGATAAAGAATTTAACGCCGGAAATGAAAGACCAGGTAAAGCTGTTGCATTTGCTCAGTTATGAGCCGCACATCAAACTTGAGGATGTAAGCAAAATAACTTGCCCAACCCTCGTTATAGGCGGCGACCATGATGTTATCCGCCCCAAGCACACTATGTTGATTGCAGACCATATACCGAATTCCTATTTATGGATATTACCCAACTCGGGTCATTCAACACCGCTTTTTTACAAAGATCTGTTTAACCAGGTGGTCGGCGATTTCTTTGCTAAGCCGTTTAGAAAGATTGAGAAGTACGGGAGGTTTAATTAGCCCCGCATTATCTCAACCTATCCGCGGATTTGATCAGCTTTTCGTCAGCTTTGATCCCGCGGATAGCCAGTAATACCAGCAGCATAGCAATAGAAGAAAGAAACAGACCTATGCCCCAGTTATGTGTATCGATCTGTACGTTCCCCATCACGGCTTTTGCTGCGCGCGACAGCCAGAAACTATAGCCTACAATAACCAGCAACATGCTATAACATAGTGCTATCTGCTGTTTACGGTTTTTATAAAGAAAGATTATAATCAAGGGAATGATCCCGATAATGGCCGTTGCGATGCTTATGCCCATAAAAAACTGGGTGTGGACAGGCTGCCCGTTTACATCCTGGTAAACGCCGGTAACCATTAGCGTAAGCGGCTTACCGTCTGCATAAAAATTGTGCACCAGGGGAAAAAGAAACAGGGCAAATATAGCCAGGGATGCTAAAAGCAGGTAAATGCTTTGTACTCGTTGTAACATGGTCGTAATTTATAGGGCAAATATATAATTGTTTTACCTAATAGTTTATTGCTGCTCCTGTGCAATAAATGTTGTAATTTTAAAAATCAATTACATTGCCGATTCAATTACCATGAGTGAGCCCCTGCCATCATCACAGCCCAAGGACGTACATATCGACGACCGGCTGCTAAAACGTACCTTTCTTGAGCATCTGAATTACATTTATTACAGTAAGCAGCATCTGATAGAATTCTTCTCTGAAGTTAAAAGCCTGGCTTCTCTGAATGTTTTAAAGCACGCTATTGAGGAAGCGATAGAGGATACAGAAAGCCAGATAGGCCAAATAGAGGACATTTACAAGATGATTAGTGAAAGTCCGTCAAAAACCAATACGCTTAGCATCAAGGCCCTGAGTTTAGAAGCCTACCTGGCCGTGATCCGGGGCGGCAAAACCCCGCTTGAACGCGATGTGTTTATCCTTTTTTACCTGCAGCAAATTGAAGGCATCGAGATAACGTATTTTAAGGTATTGAAAAATCTGGCTAAAGCCATAGGCTACAACCATTCATTTATCGAACAGCCTTTTGACATTGCCGTTGAAAATAAGCTGCTGTTTGAGACGATCTATAAAGAGTATATAAGTTAAAAATGTTGTAGTAGTTGTTCGGCACTACTGCAACTTTTGCAACTTTTGCAACTGCTACAACTAATACAACTTCATCACTACCTTTGCCGCGTGGCTAAACAACGGTATTTTATTGAACTTGCCTACGATGGCGCTAACTATCATGGCTGGCAGATTCAGCCGAATGCAGTTACTGTACAGGAGGTTTTGAATAAGGCGCTTGCTACTGTTTTGCGGCAGCCTGTCGAAACCGTAGGCTGCGGGCGTACAGATACCGGAGTACATGCACGTGAGTTTTTTGCTCATTTTGATTTTGTGACTATCGATGGCAGACCGTGGTCCATAAATGAAACCGGGAACATATTAAGGAGCCTGAATTCTGTTTTACCCAAAGACATCGGCATAAAAAATATTTTTCCGGTAGGGGCTGACGCACACGCGCGGTTTGATGCAACTCTGCGTAGTTACGAATACCATATTCATTTTAATAAAGACCCGTTTAAAGCGGGCTACTCATGGGAACTGCGCTATCAACCTGGTGTGGAGCTGATGAACCAGGCCGCTGCCATCATTATGCAATACACTGATTTTAGTTGCTTTAGTAAATCAAACACACAGGTAAAGACCAATAATTGCAAAATATTCAAAGCTGAATGGATACAGGGGGAGAACAGCCTGACGTTTCAAATTTCTGCTGACCGTTTTTTACGCAACATGGTGCGGGCTATTGTCGGTACTTTGCTAATGGTAGGGCGGAAGGAAATTACACCGGATGAGGTTCGCACCATTATTGAAAGTAAAAACCGCAGCAATGCCGGGACATCTGTGCCTGCATGCGGTTTATATCTGACCGAAGTAAAATATTAGCCCCCTGCCCTCCTAAAGGGGGACAAAAAGTGAAAGTTTTAAAATTATACGATACCTTTGAATTTAGGTGAGCAACGATAAAAATACAAGTTCTAAAGTTCCCCCTTCCGGGGGCGTTACCGGTAAAGCGCTCGATTGGAAATTGCTGGGGCGAGTTATGCATTACGTTAAGCCCTACAAAGTTACGTTTGTTATTGCTGCTTTCCTGACCATCTTTTTAGCCGCCAATGCGCTGTTGCAGCCAATTCTCATTCAAAAAACGTTGGATAATTATATTTTGAAAGATAATTACAACGGCCTGGTATTTATGGTGGGGCTAATGGTGTTACAACTGGTGATACAAACTGTAGCACAATATTACCAAACCTATTTAACTAACTCGCTGGGGCAGTCGGTAATCCGCGATTTACGAAAAGATATTTTTAACCATATTACCAGCCTGCGATTGAAATATTTCGACCGTACGCCTATCGGAATGCTGATAACCCGTACCGTGTCTGATTTGGAAACCATTGCCGATATTTTTTCTGAAGGGTTGATTTCTATTATGGGCGATTTACTGTTGGTATTTGCCGTAATTGGTTATATGCTTTACCAGGATTGGAAGCTGGCGCTGATTACACTGATACCGATGCCGTTCCTCCTGATGTCGACCTATGTGTTTAAGGAAGCGATAAAATCATCTTTCCAGGAGGTGCGGACGCAGGTAGCCCATCTGAATACTTTTTTAGCCGAACATATCTCGGGCATGAGCGTTATCCAGATTTTCGCACGCGAAGACCAGGAGATGCGCAAATTCAAAGCCGTAAACTCCAAATACCGCGATGCCAATATCCGCTCCAACTGGTATTACTCTATTTTCTTTCCGGTGGTAGAGATCTTGTTTGCTATATGTATAGGCCTGTTGGTTTGGTACGGGTGTAAGCGGATACTGTCAGACAAAGAACTGTTGAACATTACCGCAGACCATAAAGGAATTACGCCAGGCGTTATTACCGGCTTCATCGTATTGCTGAACATGCTTTTCAGGCCCATACGCCAATTGGCTGATAAATTCAATACCCTTCAAATGGGCATGGTAGGCGCGGACAGAATATTTAAAGTTTTGGATACCGATGAAGTTGCCCCCAACGACGGCAAACTACGTCCGGCTGATTTACGTGGCGAAATTGAGTTTAAAGATGTTTGGTTTGCTTACAACGACGAGAATTGGGTTTTAAAGAATATTAACTTCAAACTGGAGCCAGGCAAAACCCTCGCGCTGGTTGGCGCAACCGGCGCAGGTAAATCATCAACCATAAACATCCTGAACCGTTTTTATGAAATTGCCAAAGGTTCGGTAACTGTAGACGGCCACGACATCAGGGAATATGATGTAAGTTACCTGCGTTCACACATTGCGACCGTAATACAGGACGTGTTTTTGTTTTCGGACACCATTGCCAATAATATCAGCCTGAACAATACAGAAATAACCCGTGAGCAAATCATCGCGGCAGCAAAGGATGTGGGTGCGCATGAATTTATTGAGCGCCTGCCGGGAGGCTATGATTATAACGTAATGGAGCGCGGTTCAACGCTGTCAGCGGGTCAGGCGCAATTGATCTCCTTTATCAGGGCGTTGGTTTACGATCCCACTATCCTTGTACTGGATGAAGCAACATCGTCTGTAGATACCGAAACAGAAATACTCATACAGAACGCCATCGGAAAATTAATGCAGGGGCGAACAGCCATTGTAATAGCGCACCGGCTGTCAACCATACAAAACGCTGATAAAATAATCGTGCTCGATCATGGTGAGATAAAAGAAACAGGCACCCACCAGGAACTTTTGCGGATTGAAGACGGCTATTACCGCAAGCTGTATGATTTGCAGTTTAACTCGGCAGGAATTGTAAAGTCATAACTCTTATCTAATTTTTCGCCATCGCAGCTATTGCCTGCAAAAACCAGGCAGCGTGCGGTATCCATTGTTCGGTCCAGCGCCATTCGTTGCCATTGTCTTCGGTTTTAAAGTCGATACCGCTGCCATCGCCGTTTTCTTTTTTGCCGGTAATGCCATTGGATATTCCGCCTTTTTCGGAACCATGCCCAAAGTTAGAGTGCATATATGGCACGTTGGTTTTACCAAACCCATACATAAAACACATGGAATAAGGGTTACAACCCAATATCCATGATACCTGCTGTGAGGCAAAAACAGCCAGTGAATCTTTTACGCCCCAGTTGCCTTTGGCCGGATAAACCAGCCTGCCGCCAACCAGCGCCGCAGTGGATAATGAGGCAAGACGGGCGTCTTCACCCTGCCACCACCAGCCTGTCTCGTTATCATGCGGGATAAAAAAGCCATCCTGTACCTTCCCTTTGTATAAAAACGATTGCCGTGCATACCCGAACGGATTACTGACCTTATTGGTTACGCTAAGATTGTAATCGAGGGCCTTTTTGATCGTAGCGAGAGCGGCGGCGCGTAAAGATTTATCCTTTTCCCTGGTTAGGTAACGTGATAAGGCCACTACCGGCAGCCCTGCGTCCGATGCATGCCAGTAAGGACGGTCAGCATTGTTGCTAATAAAGTAGCCTTCGGGTGACATTCGTTTGTTGAGGTTTTGAGCGCGTTTACGGGCTTCATTACGGTAAAGTGGCTGGTTCGTGGCTATCCAGAGTTCGGTAGCGGCCATAAGAGCGCAGTAATCGTCGATAATATTTTCTTTGCCGTCGTCATCATATTTGATGTTGTATTTCAGCAAATGAGCGAATGCGCGTTTGGCCGCATCAAGGTATTGTTTGGAGGTATATTCGCCATGTTTTTTCCAGCGCGATATGCGGGCCAGGGCAGCAATAGCCATTCCGCCGCCTTCGCGAAACGCTGCCTGGTATTCATCGGTCGTAACGCTGTTAGCTCTTAATCCTACAATACGCCGTGCGTGCGGGTCCTTGTTAAAATAGCTAAAGATGATCATATAAAAATAGTTATCCTTTGAGAGGGCCCGCATCATATAATCCGCCCCATACAAAGCTTCATCATCCAGTTTATTCTTCAGCTTCCATTTGTTAAGTAGTTGGGGAATGCCCTCTGAGGCACTTTCCATCGACCAGACGACCAGCGGTGTTTGCTGAGGCGACATAAAATTGGCATAGGCCAAATGCGAAAAATATTTGCTTACGTCTCCCGACGCATCGCACCACCCGCCGTGTATATCGACCGTTTTATCGCCGCCGCCCTGTAATTTCATATGAGTATCAGCTTCAATTTCCTGCGGTGTATTGGCGCGTTGTTTATTATAATAATGGATGATGGATGAAAGGGTGAGTTTGGCCAGCGCATCTTCCTCAATGATAAAAGGAAATGAAGATGCGGTTTTGCCATCAATGGTAACTTTGATAACATATTTACCGGCTCTTTTAAACGCAGAAAAATCTGCCTGGTAATAGCTTTTGCCAGGCGTCCAGTCGTCTATCGTTGCTGGTCCGCTTAACACTCCCGTAAATTCTGATTTGTTTGTCGTCGTATTTATAAGGTTAAAAACAGTTTTGCGGATAAGTGGCTTATCAGCGCTGACCACTGCTATTTTGGGTTCCCTGCTATCAAACCCCACCTGGTTGGCATAAATGGTAGTTTGGGCAAAACCGGTGAGCGACAAAATACATACAGCAACAAAAAGCAATACAACGCGAAGGTTCATAGTCGGTAAAATTGATGCTGAAAGATAAGGTGTATTCGCCGAAAAGCATTCGAATACGTTAAAGGTAGTGGAAATGTAGAACCGGGGATTAAGCGGATTTTAGTTAACGGGGGCGAATTCAGATTCTGCAAACTTAGTGAGGTTGTAAAAATTCTTCGCTGTCGCTCCTTTAGACTTGCATAATTAATAATTTAGCTGAATAGATTGATAAGAAGCAGAGTAAACTATGCATCTCCAGAAGGCAAAATAAATGCCCCTGCATGGGCTCAAATTACTGTGCTATCTTGGCATTCACTATCCCAATAACCTCTTTTTCAAGAGCAATAGCTTTATTTTCAATTTCACTGCCATCAGCCAAAATTTTCTCCACAAAGGCTCTATCCTTATATCCCGAGGCATTGATCTTCACATTCATAAATGCGCCAATTACCGCACTACGGACACACAAGGCTGCTACCCCGGCATCGGTAACCGAATTGGGGTTTCCGGTTTCTGCCATGGCTTTGATAACTGTAAGGCTGTCGCAGGCGGTTTGCATCATCTTAAATGGCACTTCGATAGCACAGCGGGTAGCGTCCTGTATGGCCTTGTTCCGGGCTGCTTTTTCTTCGTCGTTGGATTTGGGTAAGCCAAAGCCTTCCATAATTTTATTAAAGGCAGCGGTGTCTTCGTCAACCAGCTTTACCAGCTCATCTTTATAGCGTTGGCCTTTTTCTGCCCAGTCGCTGAATTCCTTCCAGCGGCCATCCCATCCCTTTTTGTGGGATGACAGGTTAGCCACCATGGTTGCTAACGACGCGCCCAAAGCACCCATATAGGCCGAGATGGAACCCCCTCCCGGCGCAGGGCTTTCGCTTGCTGTTTCGTCGGCAAAATCCATCAGCGTCATCGAAGCGAGTTTAGACGAAGCCTTATCTTTTAAAAGGTATTCGATAATTCTTTCCTCCGGCACAAATGGCGATAGCTCCGATAAGCCCATCGATTTGATGGCAATCTTAACCAGCTCTTTTTCGCTCACCCCCACCGACCGTTGTTGCTTCAGCAAAAAATATTTACCTGCATCAAGCATTGCTTTTAACGGAACAAGGCCGACCAATTCGCTGCCGGTAACACGCATGCCCCGTTCTGCCGCTTTTTTGCAGACCTCATCAAAAGCCACATGCAGTGGGGTAATTTCTATATTTGTGAGGTTCATCGAGATTTGTGCAATACCGTATTCTTCAATGTACCAGCCAATAGCCTTTACCGACTTTAACGACCCGGGAATGGATTTCGGCTTGCCATTTTCATCGGTGATGATCTTACCGTTTATGGGATCGCCCTCACGCATTACGCGACCAGCCTCCCGCACATCAAAGGCAATGGAATTCGCCCTGCGGGTTGATGTTGTATTTAAATTTACATTGTAGGCTATCAGGAAGTCACGGGCGCCGATAACCGTACCGCCGCGTCTGGCGTCAAATTCCTGCGGACCGAAATCGGGTTTCCATTCAGGCAGCTTTATCTTCTTAAAAAAACCTTCATATTCTCCGGCTCTTATCACCGAAAGATTACTGCGTTTTTTATCTGTTTGTGCATATTCATACAAATAAGCCGGGATACCCAGATCCTCCCCAACCCGCTTTGCTAACCTTTTTGCGTATTCAGCAGTTTCTTCCATACTGATATTCGCTATTGGTATCAGCGGACAAACATCTGTAGCGCCCATGCGGGGGTGTTCGCCCTTATGTTTGCTCATATCTATCAGCTCACCGGCCTTTTTTATCGCCAGGAATGCTGCGTCGATAACCGGCGCAGGTTCGCCCACAAAAGTTACTACAGTACGGTTAGTCGCCTTGCCAGGGTCAACGTTTAACAGCCGCACGCCTTCAACGGATTCTACTTCATCAGTGATCTGTTTAATGATATCAAGGTTTACCCCTTCGGAGAAATTAGGAACGCATTCGATTAGCTGCATAGCGACTGGAGATTAGAGGTCAGAGATTTGTTTTATATAATAAGTAAATTCTAATAAAAATCAATGCATTATCACAGGTTTTAGCTTTCCTTGCTGGTATAATATTTCCCGGTAGTCATTAACCGGGTAAACCTGTACATCAGCCCGCATGCCTTGCGCAAGCATTCCGCGGTCGGTTAAGTTTAGTGCTTTTGCTGCACGATGGGTTAATCCCGCCAAGACTTCAGCAGTATTCAGTTTTTCGGCGGCGCTTATTACGGCGGCCTGCATCAGCAGATCTCCCATAGGAGCAGACCCGGGGTTCCAATCGCTGGCAATGGCGAGGCAAGCACCAGCGTCGAGTAATTTACGTGCCGGAGCATATTGCATACCTAAACCGAGCGACGCGCCAGGCAAAGCTACTGCCACGGTATTAGAATTGGCCAGTAATTTTATTTCGTTATTACCGCTGGCTTCCAAATGATCGGCCGATACAGCGCCGGCCGATACAGCAACCGCACTTCCGCCGGCAGTAAACTGATCTGCATGAATGGTCAAATCAAAGCCCATTTGTTTAGCTTTATTCAGGTAGATAGTTGCATTATCCCCGTTGAAAGCGCTTTCTTCTATAAATATGTCCACCCGTTTTGCCAGCTCTTCTTTTTTAATGACCGGCAGCAGTTCGTTTAAAATATATTCAAGGTATTCGGGTTGACTACCGTTAAAATCTTTTGGCACTATATGGGCAGCCAGGCAAGTTGCAACAATACTCGCTTTTGTTTGATTTGATGCAGCTTTGATAACCCGCAATTGTTTTAGCTCCTGTTCAACAGATAATCCATAGCCACTTTTTACCTCGATGGTGGTAACGCCTTCTGATAAATGTCGCTCTATGCGTTTTAACAACAAGTGTGTTAACGTTTCCTCATCAGCCGCACGGGTTTGTGTTACCGAATCCCAGATACCGCCGCCTGCTTTAGCAATTTCCAGGTATGTTTTGCCCTGTATGCGCATAGCGTAATCTTTAGCCCTGCTGCCTGCAAAACAGATGTGGGTATGGCAATCAACAAAGCCTGGTAGCAACACGTTATCGCCTTCTGTTTCTTTTATATCGGCTGCGTGAAACTCTTTTCGTAATTGCTCAAAATCTCCGACAGCCACGATTAATCCGTTTTCGACTAACAGGCCACCGTTTGTAATTATCTGCAATTGCTCATCCTTCAGCGCGCCTTTTAAGGGCATACCGGTTAAGGGGAGTATTTGGGTAAAGGGGCCTATTAGCTGCATTTATTATTATTCATTAATAAAGTTCTGTCATTGACAAATTTATTTATTTACCAAATCTTCAAATCAAACTTATCCGCCCACTCCTGCGCTTTATCGTAACCCGCATCGGCATGGCGGAATATTCCCATTGCAGGGTCATTGTACAATACCCGTTTCAGACAGGTATCTGCACGTTCCGTGCCGTCGGCAAGCACCACCATGCCCGCGTGCTGCGAATAACCCATGCCTACTCCTCCGCCGTGGTGGAATGATACCCATGTAGCGCCGCCCGCTGTGTTCGCCATCAGGTTAAGCAACGGCCAGTCAGACACCGCATCAGAGCCATCTTTCATGGCCTCGGTTTCGCGGTTTGGTGAAGCAACCGAGCCACAATCCAAATGGTCGCGGCCGATGACTATCGGGCCTTTTACTTTGCCGGTTCTTACCAATTCGTTAAACAGAAGACCTGCTTTTTCCCTGTCACCCATGCCCAGCCAGCAAATGCGTGCCGGTAATCCCTGGAACGAAATTTTCTGTTGCGCGTTGGTCAGCCATTTTGCCAGCGGTTTGTCTTCGGGGAACAGCTCCATCAGGGCACGGTCCGTCGTAAAAATATCTTCCGGGTCGCCTGATAAAGCTACCCATCTGAAAGGCCCTTTACCCTCGCAAAACAAGGGTCGAATATAAGCCGGCGTAAACCCGGGAAAATTAAATGCATTTTGTTCACCGCCCTGTCGTGCAAACTCACGCAGGTTATTACCATAGTCAAATGTGATAGCGCCGCGTTCCTGCAATTGCAGCATCAGGCCTACATGCCTGGCCATGCTTTTGAGCGACAGCATTTTATATTTCACCGGGTCTGATTTTCGTAACAATACTGCCTCCGGCAGCGATAAGCCGTTTGGAACATAACCATTCAACGGGTCATGCGCAGAGGTTTGATCCGTTAGCAGGTGAGGGATTATATCATCCTGCAATAATTTTTCCAACATGTCGCCTGCGTCGCTCACCAAACCCACTGAGAGCGTTTCGCCTTTTGCCATGGCGTCTTTAACCCAGGCAATGGCCTCATCATAGTCGTGTGTTATTTTGTCGATGTATTGAGAGTTGATGCGTTTCTGGATACGCGATTCATCAACATCCGCACCTAAGAATACCCCGCCTGCCATGGTTGCCGCAAGCGGCTGAGCACCACCCATACCGCCTAAGCCTGCGCTTACTATCAGTTTGCCGCTTAAATCATTATTAAAATGCTGTCGGCCCGCCTCTGCAAATGTTTCATAGGTACCCTGTAATATGCCCTGCGTACCGATATATATCCAGCTTCCCGCCGTCATTTGGCCATACATCATCAAGCCTTTCGAGCGCAATTCATTAAAATGTTCCCAATTAGCCCAGGCAGGTACCAGGTTACTGTTCGCAATTAAAACACGAGGCGCCTCGGGATGGCTTCTGATGATTCCCACAGGCTTTCCTGATTGCACCAATAACGAATGGTGTTCATCGAGTTCAAGCAATAGCTCAATTATCTTGCGCAGCGATTCCGGGTTACGGGCTGCCTGGCCGATACCTCCGTAAACTACCAGCTCATCCGGGTTTTCGGCAACCTGTCCGTCGAGGTTATTGAGCAGCATACGGAGAGGGGCCTCGGTTTGCCAGCTTTTGGCGTGCAGCTGCGTGCCCCGCGGCGCCTTGTACACCGGGTGGCTCGCGTAGGTTTTAATAAATTCCGAACTCGTCATCGTTAAAGTCTATTTGGTTTGCAATTGCTGTATGGTTGATTATATTCAATAACTCACCACTAATAATTAAGCGGTGAATGGCATTTATGTCATCGGCAAAAATACGGTCGTCATCAATATGCGGAACATTTTGTCGTACCAAAGCATGGCATGCTTCCACTATTGGTGTAGATTTTAGCGGTCTTCTGAAATCTATCGCCTGTGCAGCATAAAGTAACTCTATGGCCTGGATATATTCCAAATTATCAATTACCCGGTGCAGCTTGCGGCCACTGATGGAACCCATCGATACATGGTCTTCCTGGCCAAGCGAGGTTGGCACGCTATCTGCGCTGGCCGGAAAGCAAAGTGTCTTGTTTTCGGTAACCAGTGCTGCCGTGGTGTATTGTGGTATCATAAGGCCGGAATTTAAACCGGCATTGGCGGTGAGCAGCTTTGGGAGTCCGTAACGTCCTTCACTCATCAGGTAGCACCGGCGGTCGGCTATGTTGCCGATCTCAGCGGCTGCGATAGCAGCATAATCCAATACCATCGCTAATGGCTGGCCATGGAAGTTCCCCCCGCTGATGGTGTCATCTGCATTGAAAACTATTGGGTTATCGGTAACCGAGTTGAGTTCTACCTCGGTCAGTTCCTTTAAATGAAGCCAGGCGTTGCGTGAAGCACCATGCACCTGTGGCATACAGCGCAGCGAATAAGGATCCTGCACGCGGTCACAGTTTACATGCGAGTTGCATATTTCTGAATCTTCCAGCAGGGCATGTAAACGTTTTGCAACCAGTTTTGTGCCTTTATAAGGCCGCAATTGATGTAATCTTTCATCGAACGGCCGCATCGAACCCATCATGCCTTCAAGCGACATTGCCCCTATAACATCTGCACGGTTCAGTGCATCGTCCAACCGTTGTACTGCCTTTACAGCAAAAGCCAGGATAAATTGCGTGCCGTTTATCAGCGCCAGCCCTTCTTTTGGGCCAAGTGTCAAAGGCTGTAAGTTATGCGTTGCCAGCACTTTTGCAGTGGGTACGCGTTCGCCTTTGTCAAAAACTTCGCCAAATCCAATCAGCGGTAAAAACAAATGGGCGAGCGGCGCTAAATCGCCCGACGCGCCAACCGACCCTTTTTCAGGGACTACCGGGATAACTTCATTATCGATATGCCAGATGATGCGTTCCAGTGTGGTTAAGGCAATTCCTGAAAATCCCTGCGCCAAAGCATGAACCTTGGTAACCAGCATCAGCTTGGCAATCTCCGCCGGAATAGGATTACCAACGCCTACGCTATGGCTTTTTAAAAGGTTTGATTGCAGAAGCGAAGTGTCATCTTCAGAAACGCGTGTATCACACAATGGCCCGAAACCCGTGTTAATACCATACACGGCGTGATGCCCATGTGCTATCTTTTGAACCTCGCGCCATGAGTTTTGTATTTTCGCCGCAGCCACACTATCTATCACGCCCCTGGTTTTCCTGGCGGCAATGTCGAGGCAAGTACCGATATCAAGATGGCTGCTGCCATAATTAAATATATCATTCATCGGCTTCGGCTTTTATTTCTACGTTTAACCTATCGCTTATTTTATCAGCCAGGCTGATGTTCTTAAACGCTTTTTCAAGTGCGCATATGCCTGGTATTAATTGCTTGCAGGCAGGTTCATCATTCACCATGTCATCCATAGCCACTAATATCGCATCCCACACGGGCATAATCTGCGCCAGCAAAGCACGGCCATTACCAGTAAGCTGCACCAATTGCCTTCGACCGTCATCAGCACAAGTCGCGCTGGTAACCAGTCCCCTGTTTTTTAAATTAGTAATCAGCTGGCTCGCTGCCGGGTGAGACACCTCGGTTTGCTCGCTCAATTCTTTTATCGAAAGCGATTCATTCTTCGACAATAAATAAAATACCGGAAACCAGCTGGCATCAAAATCGATACCCTCATTCTGGTAAGTACGGTTGATTTCTGCCAGGAAACTCTCACTGAGTCGGCGTAAACGGCTGGCCAATGCAAGGTATCCAACGCTTTGATATAAATTCATGGTGCAATTTATATAAGTGCTTATATAATTGCAAATATTTGTTTTGTTGTAATTATTGGAGTGGTTGCAAATATTGGAATGGTTAACCCAGGTTTAGTCGTTTGTTCTTTTATTTTTCAGCCAATACCAACCAAGATTACCGGCGATAATAAAGTGATTGAACACTGTTGGGAAAAGGCCGTAATAACGTTTCATAATATTAAAGCGCTCCTTCAGGCTTTGACGATGGCGGGCCTTAGACATGCCGCCGGTCAAATATTTAGCAACATAACCTTCAACCTTAACAATCGTTTTTGCCTTTTTGGCTGCTCGCAATATCCAATCGATGTCGGCGCTGAGCTGGTAACGGCGGTCGTATAATTCAGTTAGCGTACGGCGGATATAGATGGCCTGGTGGCTTACGCTCATTCCATATTTAAAACTGCGCCAGGTAAATTTTTCGGGGATTTTATGCCTCCGGCGGCCCAAACTTTGGCGGGCATCGTTTACCATCTCGGTCTCGCCGTAATAGATATCGGCATCTGGAGCGGTATCAAATACTTTTTCAACGGTTGTTGATTCGAAAAATTCATCGCCGGAATTCATGAAGATGACGTAATCCCCGGTGGCAAGCTTAAGGCCTTTATTCATTGCGTCATAGATACCTTCGTCCTTTTCGCTTACAAGTTGTGCGATGTGATCTTTATAGCGTTCGATGATTTGCAGCGTGCCATCTGTCGATTTACCGTCGATGACGATATACTCGATATTGTTATAAGTTTGATTGATGGTGGACTTTATGGTGCGCTCAATGTCCTTTACGTTGTTGTAAACTACAGTAATTACCGAGAGGGTTGGGTGGGATTTAGTCATCACGTGCGATTTAAATCAAACCAAAAAAATTGTCATTGCGAGGAGGAATGACGACGCAATCCCTTTGCTGCGCAGATCAACCAGGCACATTCGCGGGTTAGGGCGACGAGGTTGCTTCGTTCCTCGCGATGACAGGGAATATTTGTAATTCAACCTCATTTCTTCAATATCGATTGATAAACCGCGATATATTTTTCGGCCACACGTTCGTTACTGAAGTTATTCAACACCTTGTTGCGTGCGTTGGCGGCAAGTTTGGGTTTATTAGTTACAGCGGTGAGCACATAGTGCATCCCGGTGGCAAAATCGGCAGCAGATTTGTATTCGGCCAGGTAGCCGTTTTTCAGGTGGTCAACCATGTCCGGGATACCGCCTGTATTAAAAGCTACCACCGGCGTTGCACAGGCCAGCGCTTCCATTACAGTATTTGGCAAATTGTCCTCTATCGCCGGGGAAACAAAAACATCTGCAAGGCTATAAAGGGTGGCCAGCTCTTCCTGCGAGGTGATGATGCCGGCCTCATGCACTGTAAACGGGAACAGCCCTGTATCGAACGCCTTATTTTTGCCAAATATCACTATCTCCACATCGCGCACGTCGGTATACTTATTTCTCAGGATATCTAATGCTTCAACCAGATACGAGATACCTTTACGCCTGTCCATAATATTGGCAGCGCCAAAAAGTATCACTTTTGCGTTGGGGCTGATGCCGAGCTTCTCCCGGGTAGCGGTATTATCTTTTGGTGAAAATATCTCTGTATCTATCGGATTGGGGATGGTTTCAATGCGAAAGCCTTTTAGCAAAGTGCTTGTACGGGCAACATTGGCCAGCCAATGGCTGCAGGTTACGAAGACTACATTCTTTGCTGCTTTCAGCATATACTTTTTGCGCATCAGTCCGCGGAACGATAAATCCTCATCATATGGTTTCCGCAGCATCCAGCAATTACCGCATTCATTCAAAAAATGGTCGCAATCACCAGAATAATGGCATCCGCCGGTGAAAGCCCACATATCATGCAGGGTCCACACCACAGGCTTATTGAGCTGGAAAAGCTGCTTTAAGTTTTTAATGGATAAAAAGCCGGAATTAGTCCAGTGGAGATGCAGCACATCGGCATATAAAATATCGGTTTGCTGTGTAATATCCGTCCCTGCATCGGCAGCGGAAAATGCAAACCTTACCGATTTATCCTTCGCCCTGAACCAAATAAACGGGAGCCGCTCATACAAAAAATTGAATTTAACCTTTAGTCCGCTCCAAAAATCGTACACGATACTTTCGACAAGGGGCTCTTTAGTTTTCTTTTCCTGAACCCGCATCGAGGCATCAATCTGCTTTAGTTCAAGCGCCTTCAGCAGGCGCATGCAGGCGGCCGGCGCACCGCCACCGGCGTCAGACGTGTTTATTAAGGTTACCTTCATCAAGCGGCGCTAATTATCACGGCAATTATAACAATTCTAAAATGAAAACTTTACTTTTGAGGTTGCAGAGGATAACACAATTAAAAGTAAACCCGCTGACCAACTAACAGAGAACCGATAAATGAACGTATTTGCTTATTTATTCCAGGACTGGCGGGCCAACAGGCAAAATTTTAAGGCGCAGTCGGTTTTGTTTGCGTTCAGGCTGGTGATGGTTTTTAACCGGTATATGGTCACCAAAATCATCTTCTTTCCTTACTTTATGCTTTACCGTTTCTGGGTGGAGTGGATATTAGGCATTGAGCTGCCGCGCAAAACAACGGTTGGCAAAGGGCTATCACTATACCACGGCCAGGCGCTGGTAGTAAACAAAGGCACTGTCATCGGCGAGAATTGTGTATTGCGTAACAGTACCACCATCGGCCACAAAAAACTGGCTGACGGCACTTTTACCAGATGCCCGCGTATCGGAAATAACGTAGATATCGGAGCTAATGTTTGTATCATTGGCGATATAACGATAGGCGATAATGTGATTATTGGCGCCGGCTCGGTGGTGGTAAAGAATGTGCCATCGGATTGCGTAGTTGTGGGGAATCCGGCGAGGGTGTTAGAAAAAAACAAGCAAGACATAGTGTCTCCTGCAGCGTCAACAGAAGAAATAAACTGATAGCGATGAGTTTGAACTCGTCGCTATGAAGAAAATATTAATGGAACAAAATTTAACCGACCGCTCTTTTTGGAAGGCCTTTTGGGAATCAAGAAAAGGGCTGATCTTTTTTATTAAACGAAACTACGTTTTCGGCGATATCCTGTCAAAGCTGATTGCTGAAAAGAATGTAAAAAACGCCATTGAACTTGGGGGCTTTCCTGGGTATTATGCCACTTATCTTAAAAAGTACGAAAATCTTGATACCACCCTTTTTGATTATTACATTCACCACGACCTGATAAATCAACTGCTCGAAAGAAACGGGTTAAAACCCGGAGATATCAATATCATCGAAGCCGATCTGTTTAATTACACGCCCGAAAAGCTGTATGATATGGTACTGTCTTTCGGGTTAATTGAGCATTTTAATGACACCAAAGCTATTATTGACACCCACCTGCATTTCTTAAAACCGGGCGGCGTGTTGTTTATCACCCTGCCAAACTTTAAAAGTGTTAACGGCTGGGTACAGCGCAACTTTGACAAGGAAAATTACGACAAACACAACATCAACAGCATGGATTTAACCCTGCTGAAAGATTGTTGCCGGCAGCTTGGCCTGAAGGAAATCGAGGCTTATTACCACGGCAGGTTTACCGTTTGGCTCGAAAACAAATCAGAACAGAGCGGCATAGCAAAGGCTATTACCAAAGCCATTTGGGTAGTGGGTAAGGTATTCACGAAGATAGTTCCGGTAGAGAGTAAGGCATTGTCGCCATATATAGTGGTAAAGGCGGTCAAATAGTTCGTATTTGCATATTGTGAGCAGCGACTCACCTTGTTTTAAATCCTGTAAAGTAGTATTTTAACCCCAAATTACGGACGTAAAATTTGCGCCTGTACAGGAAAATCATGTCGTTATGAAAAAACTTTACCTGCTCCTCTTATCATCATTGCTACTTAACTCCGTTACCCGCGCGCAAAGCCAGGATGTTTATTTTACGTCCAACCCTGCATTAACACCAGATGGAAAAACTGTAATCTTCGCCTATGAGGGTGATCTCTGGAAAGCCGATTTAAACAACCCGGTAGCCACCCGCATTACGGCTATGCAGGGCGAGGAATCTCTGCCCCGCGTTTCGCCTGACGGTAAATGGCTCGCCTTTACTTCCAATCAGTTTGGAAATAACGATGTATATCTTATGCCGATGGCCGGCGGCGACATTAAGCAACTGACCTTCAACAATGCCAATGATGCTGTTGATTCCTGGGGATGGGATTCAAAGACCATCTACTTTAACTCGAACATGTATAACAGCATTAGTGAGTATAAAACTACGATAAACGGCGGCACCCCTGTACGCCTGTTCGGCAATTATTTTAATACGGTACACGGTGTAGCCGAGCATCCGCAAAGCGGCGAGCTGTTCTTCAGCGACAGTTGGGAAAGCTTTATTTTTCCGGAGCGCAAGCATTATAAAGGCGCCTTCAACCCCGACATACAGTCATATAATCCAAAAACTAAAGCCTATAAACAGTACACCGACTGGATTGGCAAGGATTTTTGGACAACCATCGACCAAAAAGGCAACATCTATTTCGTATCTGATGAGGGGAACGGAGAATACAACCTCTATACCTTTATCAATGGAAAGAAAACAGCACTTACACAATTTGACTCATCTATCAAACGGCCGGTGGTGAGCGCAAACGGCGAAAAAGTAGTGTTTGAAAAGGGTTATCAACTATATGCTTATGACGTGGTTTCGAAGCAAACACAAAAAATTCCGGTTACCCTGTCTCGTAACGATGTCCTTAATAAAATGCAGGAGTTTAACGTAAAGGGCAAAATTGAATCGATGGATGTTTCGGCGGATGGAAAAAAGCTGGCATTCGTATCTCGTGGAGAACTATTCATTAGCGACATAGAGGGTAAATTCGTTAAGAAGATTGAGCGTGGAAATGCCGAGCGGGTTACCGAAGTAAAGTGGTTACCTGATAATAAATCGCTGCTGTTTGCACAAACGCTTGGTGGTTATCCCAACTGGTACACTATTGCGGCAGATAAACCTGCGGAGGAAAAGCTGATAACCAATGATAAGCAAAGCGACCGCGCCATTACCGTAAATAAAGAACATACCAAAGGCGCTTACCTGAGCGGCCGTAACGAGGTGCGCTTTATCGACTTAAAAACGTTCGAAAGTAAGACAATTGCTAACGACGAAATATGGGGCTTTCAGAACGCGCAGCCCTGGATATCATCCAACGGAGAATATGTGGTGTACACGGCCTACCGCAATTTTGAGCAGGACATATTTGTCTATGGGATCAAATCAGGCAAAACCATCAACCTTACCAATAGTGGTGTAACAGAAACTGATCCTTTTTGGTCGCCGGACGGAAAATATATCTATTTTGCTTCGGCACGTACAGCCCCTATGTACCCCAGCGGCAGCGGCGACATGCACGTTTACCGTATGCCGCTGCAAAAATTTGACGGCGACTTCCGCATGGATAAATTACATGACTTGTTTAAAGAAGAAAAGAAAGAGGAAACCAAGGACAAGAAAGATAAAGATCAAAAGGCCGGCAAGAAAAAACCGCTATCAGAACAACCTGCACCAAAGCCGCCGGCTGATATCATAATCAACACTGACGATATTATGCGCCGGCTGGAGCAAGTGAGCCCGTATTTTGGGGTGCAACGTAATCCATACGTGATACAAAAAGGAGATAAAACACTGGTGTATTATTCCTCCAATCACTCTGAAGGAAAATGGGCAGTTTACCGAACCACTATTCAGCCGTTTGAAGAAAATAAAACTGAAAAAGTTGCGGGCGAGGAATCGGGAGGTTTTGATATTGTTCAGTCGGGCGATAAATATTATGCGCTGATAAACGGCAACATTTGCACCCTTAATATCGATGCCAATAAACTGGAGAAAATAGATATCGGTTACAAATTCGATCGCAACCTCGACGGAGAATTCCGTCAGATGTATGACGAAACCTGGGCCGGCCTGGAGGAAAACTACTACGATGGCACCTTTCATGGCACCGACTGGAAGAAAATGCACGACCGGTATGCAACCTACCTGCCTTATGTAAATAACAGGAATGACTTACGCGTACTGCTGAATGATTTACAGGGGGAGCTCAACTCGTCTCACCAGGGGTTTTACTCAAATGGTAACGAAGAGCATAAATATCTCAATTATTCCACCATGGAAACCGGGATATTATTTGATAATGATGACCCTTACAAAGTGGCCTCCGTGGTTAAGAATAGCAACGCCGATAAATCAGGCATTGACGTACAGCCAGGAGACCGCCTCAAGACTGTGAACGGGAAACCAGTAGATGAAAAACAGGATCGTAATTTTTACTTTACTAAACCATCTCTTGATAAAGAGATGGAATTGACATTCGACAGAAGCGGCAAAGAGATCAACGTAAAACTACACCCGGAAAGCAGGTTTGGCTTAAATGAGGAGCTATACAACAGCTGGATTGACCATAATCGGGCTGTGGTGACTGAGAAGAGCAAAAACAGGATTGCGTATTCATACATGAAGGATATGGGCGGCGGTTCACTTGAAACTTTCCTGGAAGACATGGTTGACGATGCATATAAAAAAGATGCATTGATACTTGATTTGCGATACAATACCGGCGGCAATGTACACGATGCTGTACTCAGATTCTTGTCACAGCGCCCCTACCTGCAGTGGCAATATCGCGACGGCAAGAAAAGTCCGCAGCCAAACTTTGCCCCTGCCGCAAAGCCGATTATACTATTGGTAAACGAACAAACGTTAAGCGATGGCGAAATGACTGCACAAGGCTTTAAAGAATTGAAGCTTGGCAAAATCATCGGCACAGAAACCTATCGCTGGATAATATTTACCAGCGGCAAAGGATTGGTAGACGGGTCATTTTACCGTATTCCGGCCTGGGGATGCTTTACGCTCGACGGAAAGGATATTGAGAAAAATGGTGTCAGCCCGGATATCTACGTAAAAAACACGTTCACAGACAGGCTGGAAAATAAAGACCCGCAGCTGGACAGGGCGATTGACGAAATAATGAAAGAATTGAAATAAATTAAAAATTTGCGGGGAACGGGCGTGGCAATCTTCTCCTTATGCAGAGTCCGCTATGCTTGATGACGAGTTTGCTTCGTTCCTCCATAATGATAAAGTTTACATTTATGCGTATTGCCGTCGGCCTAATTCCTAACTTTGCCACATCCAAACGAATCCATAAAATCGCGTAAATTCAGGTTCCATGCATCTACATCTTTTCGAAAAACAGGTTTATACAAACCGCAGACAGGCATTGAAACAGGCAATGGCTAACAATGGCCTTATTGTGCTGATGGGCAACGACGACAGCAGCATGAACTATAAGGACAACACTTATCTTTTCCGCCAGGATAGTACCTTTCTTTACTATTTCGGCCTGGATACGCATGGCCTTGCCGCTATCATCGATACCGCTACGGGCGAAGAAGTCATCTTCGGCACCGAGCTTACTATTGATGATATTGTATGGACAGGAACGTTACCCACAGTCAGCGAAATGGCTGCGATGGTTGGCGTTACCCGTACCGAACCTTATGGAAAAATAGCTGAGCACATTTACAAAGCTATGGCCTCCGGGCAGCCGGTACATATCCTTCCGCCCTATCGCCCGGAAAATAAAATCAAGTTGGCGGCCTGGTTAAATACTGACCTGGCCGGTTTAACGCAGTTTGTATCAGTAAAGCTGATAAAGGCCGTAGTTGCCCAGCGCGTTATCAAAACCCCGCTTGAAATCGCCGAGATTGAAAAAGCGGTGAATATCAGCGTGGATATGGAGCTGGCGGTCATCAAAAACACACGTCCCGGGATTAAGGAATACGAACTCGTGGCTAAGGCGCATGAGGTAGCTATCGCCAATGATGCGCGGCTTGGCTATCCTGCTATTATCACCACACACGGTCAAACATTGCATACGCATTATTACGGTAATACCCTTGAGGAAGGCCGTATGGTGCTAAGTGATATAGGTGCAGAGAATGCCATGCACTACGGCGGCGATCTTACCCGCACATTTCCGGTAGGCAAAAACTTTACCACGCGCCAGGCAGAATTATATGAGGTGGTATTAAACTCCATGAACCATGCCATCAGTATGCTGAAACCTGGCGTACGTTATAAAGACATCCACCTTGCAGCCGGGCAAAAATTAATGGAAGGCCTGAACGCCGTGGGGCTAACCAGAGGTGATGCTGCCGAAGCAGTTCAAGCCGGTGCACATACCATGTTTTTTCAATGCGGGCTGGGACACATGCTGGGCATGGATACGCATGACATGGAAGACCTTGGCGAACAATATGTGGGTTACACCGATGCGCTGAAAAAGGAAACTCAAATTTTCGGGCTGAAATCTCTTCGCCTCGGCCGGGAACTGGAGGCAGGCTTTGTATTGACCGTTGAACCGGGTATCTACATAATCCCCGAATTGATAGATCGCTGGCAAGCCGAAAAGAAATACGCCGACTTCATCAATTACGATGTCCTTAACACCTTCCGGGATTTTGGCGGAATAAGGATTGAGGATAACTTTTTAATTACCGATACCGGCAGCCGCGTTTTAGGCAAATATTTACCAAAGAGCTTGAAAGAGATTGAGGGACTGAAATAATAAATATTTGTTAATGCGAGCGATAGCGAAGCAACCTCGCCGCAGTGACAAAATATTTTGGCACTTATTTCTTTACCAAATATTTTGACTGCAGCTGTTTTACAAAACGTATACCGCGCTGCATTAAGGTACCCTTACGGTTCTTCAGGAAGTTTTTAATAGCGGTATAAGCCCGTGCATCTTCCTTAATTTCTGTTGGAAAATATTTTACCGGCTTTTGCGCGATGCGCACCTGGTACATACTCTCGTTGTTGGAGTGGGTACCGCTACCGTCGTTACCAATGTTTTGGATAAGAGACGTTGAAGGATTAAGTGTTAAACCGCCTTTTAAAAATATAGATGCATACCAGCGAATGGCCCATGAGTTATTTTTACCTGCCTTAAATCCAGTCAGCTGCTTCCAGAAATTCATGGTGCCATTAATGGAGAACTGATCGGTCTTTTGCCGGTCGAACTGGTTAAGCAAAACATCCACGTTATCTTCAAAATTTACCCATGCCCTGGCCCAGGTTGCCCAGCCCCAGCTGGTGGCTGCGCGCCAAAAAAAGGTTTCAGGCAGCTTTTTATCCGCCAGTTCAAACATGTAAGCGCCAATATGCATCACTTTTTCGTTATTGGCGTAATGGTCTAATGCCTCGTTAAAGTATTGCAGCGTGTAAGGCGAGGACAGGAGATCGTCCTCAAAAACAATGATCTTTCCGTATTCGTTAACCAGTTGCGTAACCCCGCTGATAATGGAATTGGCCAGCCCAAGATTTTCCTGGCGGTTGATCACCTTTACCGATTTAAAGCCGGTTATCTCGCTGATCAATTGCCTTACTTCGCTAACCTTAGCCTTATCGCCGGCCGTTTTTGGCGCATCCGAGAAAACAAACAGCCGCGACTCCTCGGCCAGCAAGTTCTTTTGCAGGTAGCTGATGGTACGGCGCGTATGTTCCGGCCGGTTGTATACAAAAAGGGCTATAGGGGCAAGATTTTGCATGTATCAGGATCAGAAGATTTCGAGGTGTTTGTCTGCTTTTTTACAAAGAACGGTATATGCGTTCGCTAATTGTTCTTCCTTCTTTTTTCCGAAGATTTTTCCGAGGGCACTTTTCACTGTGTATTCGGTGTTAATTTTTAAATCGGCCAGCAAACTTTTAGGCTTCTTTTGATTGATGTAAGTGTTGAAGCGGGTAACTTCCGGCTCAATCATTGATGTTAAATCATCCTCTACTTCGAAACCTTCGGTATTTAACAGATAGCGCAATGAGGTTGGTGTATAAACATTGATATGCCCGTAAGCCAGGAAATGCTTTATCCGTTTATCTACGCCAGGGCGGTAATCCAGCGGCACCTCTATTACAAAATGGCGCGCAACCCGTTTTAATTCACGCAATAAAATACGCTCATGTTCCACATGTTCCAGCACATGTGACAGAATAATAAGATCGAAGCTGTTATGTTCAAAAGGTAATTTATACCCGTCAAAAAGCTGCACCGATTTAACATTAGGGATGTTTCTGGATTTGATGTGACCTACTCCGCTTTCGGAAATCTCCACAGCGTGATATTCAGGGGCAAAATTGGCATCCGCAAGAAATTTCAGAATACTGCCGTCGCCTGCCCCAACTTCCAGCACTTTTTTAAATTCACGGCCTTTGCAAACCTCTATAATATGCCGCGCCTTAAACTTTGCGCCAAGCATACGCCATGCCTCGTCGTGCTTTTCATAAAATTCGTCGTACGCGGTTTTAACGTTATCGCTTAAGGCGGATGGCTGCATTGGCTTTTTGATTGAATTTCAAAGTTATATTATTCGCCAATTGTATACAGATAAATTTGATTATTTATAAGCGATACGATTAAACTCACAATGTCCCCGGGGCAGATATCTGTAGAAACAAGGAAAACGGTTTCGCGCTCCGCAGGTGCGTAACATTGCATGCGGATTACGCACCTGCGGAGCGCATATTTGGTTGATTATATTTCTGCCGATATTTTGCTCCTAACGGAGCGTTAATAACATCTGCTATGGCAATAGCGATAATTGTACTTTTGGTTAGCGACGAATTATATCTGATCACACTCCTTTTTTAACCACATAAAACAACATCCTGCTCCTGGTTTTAAACCCAAGCGATTCATACAACTTCACGGCTCTTTCATTAGTGGCCAGCACATGCAGGAAAGGAATTTCGCCGGCCGCTTTTATACGATCTACCTGGTACAATATTAATTGTGCGGCATAGCCTTTACCCACATGATCGGGATGAGTGCAAACGGCGCTCACTTCGGCGTAAGGTTTTGGATTCATACGCTGACCGCACATCGCTACCAATTGCTCACCATCGAATATTCCCCTGTAATGTCCGTACGCTATGGTTCTTTTAGCAAACGGACCGGGATTTGTAAGCCCGGTGAGCTCCAGCATGGCAGGGACGTGTTCTTCGGTTAAGATTACAAGTTCGTTCTTAAGATTCACCTGGCGGGCTGGCGTTTCGCAAACCATTTGCAGGCAGTCGAGACAGGTGATCAATTCCCACGATTCAGGTATAGTTAACTCAACGGGAGTAACTACGCCAAAAACCGATGACGCAGGCGCAATTTCATATAGCTTTTTAAGATTTTCAGTAGTATTTTCTTTTAAAGCGGCGAATGGCGATACCTCTGGATGAAAGTATTTTATATCTCCCTCGCCAACGGCAAACCGGGTATTTCCGGTTTCCAATGCGTTCCAGGCTGGATTATCGAGCGGGTGTTCCATGGCAATTTATAAAGCTCCAAATCTATCACGTCACCACGCTTCGAAACGGCAATTTTCATGTCAAATTATGCCAGCTTAAAATTGCTGCAGGTAACTGATCTTAGCTATCACATGGTCTTCAGTTTGCGGATGCAAAACCAGGTTATCTGCCACACCGGCCACACCGCGGTTGTATATCAGGTAAACATAAGACAAAGGCAGAAACTCCCACGATAGCCTTATATTATAATTGTCATCATTGTTTAGTGAGTTTTTTTGGTAAATGCCAGTCAACTGTAAACGCGGGTTTAAAGCAAATCGACCCTGTAAAATATAAAGGTTTACCGACTCGGTTACTTTTTGTTCGCCTACGCCTTTAAAACGGTTATGGTTAAACTCACCCATCAACGAAATATAAGGTATCGGTGCAAATTGCAATTTCCAGTCGGCGGATGTCAGGTGCCCATTAAAATAGCTTCCCGTTTTCCAATCCAGCATCAGGTTTAAAATTTTCGAAGGGTCGGTACTCAGCATGATGTTATGCAAAGTGTAATTGTAGTCGCCCGGGGCAATATTGATGTCAAGCGGATTAAAAACTTCTGTTAAATGCTGTTTGGTGGGTGTAAAGCCGTAGCCTAAATAAGCCCCGCTTTGCAGGTTGAACCAAATTGGATAAAACGCCAGGCTCATTTCGGCAAATTTACCGGTAGAGGCTGTATAATATAACTCCGGCAATATCCCCGGCTCAAACGCCCGGATAAAACTCTTAAACGGCAGCAACTGGCCGCGGTAGTAATAGTTCATACCAGGCGTCGTTCCGATAACATCCTTGCGTGATACAAAACCCAGTTGAGGATCGAAGTCTTTGGTAATGACCGATTCTGTCCACCAGATTTTATATTGGTTGGTTGAGTTAATGTACTGCATGATGCCGCCAAAACCCTTTTTACCACTATTGGTAGTTGTAGATTGTGTAAGAATAGCATTAACCGATTGCGACTGCCCCAGCCTGAAAAATCCATCAACGGTACTTTCAATATTCGAAGCTCCCGGCTGGTTCTTAACACTCACTAAAGCACCGATGCGGTTCTGGCTGCCAAAGTTTTCAGAAACTCTGCCAACGAAAAAATTCGTGCCGGGCAAGTCGTTATCGCTTGCCTGCCGCATTACAATTGCTCCATAATTTAAGTCAGACGACCGGTAAACAAAGCGCCCACCGCCAACTATAGGGATAGGGTTCCCCTTATCGTCCAGGCCAATGTTGCGGCTGGAAAAAGGTTGGTATCGCATTGCCCCGCCGGAGCCATCGGTAAACTGACTAACTCCCACTCCAAACAACGATGCATTCTCCAGAAAAAATTGCCGTTTCTCGGGAAAAAATACCGAGAAACGCGTAATATTATTCACCTGCAGGTCGGCATCTGCCTGGGCAAAATCTGTATGCGCCGTAAGGTCGAGGATGGAATTGGAGTTGATAGCCCATTTTAAATCGCCGCCAGGCTTAAAATGCGTACTCGATGGCTTCACATCTGCGCCGAAATTACTGTAATGATCATAAGAGGTCAATATATAAGGCTGCACCCTGATATTGGTAGTAGGCGGCGGTGGCTGCAGGTTGGTGAGCTCGCCGGCATAGTTCATGTGCGTCGAGCTGAACACTCGCGGGAATGGCGAAAAAGCGCTGATCTCATTGGTCAATCTGCGGTTACGGTATATATTTAGTCCCCAGGTTTGGATGGAATCCGCTCGTTTTGGGTACCGCAGTGTTTTCCAGGGAATAGCAATTTCGGCCACCCAGCCTGTATCCGTCCGTGTAGTGCGCACCTCCCATAACCCATTCCAGTCGATATCAAAATAAAGATCATCGAAAGCGAGCAAATCACGCTGAACACCATAAGCATTGGTTGCAAAAACCATAGCGTTGCGCTTATCATTAAAGGCATCAAAACTTAAGTTTACCAGGTCGTGCTTGGTAAAGTCAAAGTCACGGATAAAATCTGTTGCGCGAATTGCCTTCTTTCCCAGCGGATCTTTGGAAATGATACCGAAGTAAAGAAACTTCTTGTTATACAGCACCTTAACCACTGTCTCAACTACTGGCGCCTTTCCCTGGTAAGGCTCAATTTGTATAAATGGCGGCGATATCGGCGCCAATGTCCATTCCGCTTCATCCAGTTTTCCGTCAATATTGAGAGTAGTTTCAATTTTTACAGCTTCTATTTTCCTGCGATTGGTGTCAGGATTAAAAAAGTCAGCATCCTGCGCAAACAGGTGCGATGAAGCCACGATAAATATTAAGAAAAGTAAACGTTTAACCATAGTTTATAAGACAGGGCGGGGCGACTAAAAATAAATAATTAACCCGACATTGTCTTACCTGGGTTTACGTACTAATTTTTAAACCACGCGGCACTAAGAAATTACAGAGCCCCCTGAGAGAAAAACAATCATTCTCAGCGTTCTCTGTATCTCTGCGGTTAAAAATCTATCTTACAAAAGCCATAGCAACGCCCCCATCCACATTCAGTACATTTCCGGTCGATTTATCGAGCAAGCCGCCAACAAAAACAAAACAGGCATTGGCAATATCCTCGGGCAGGATAATTTCATTAAGTAAAGTCCTTTTGGCATAATAGGCCGGTAATTCTTCAACAGTTACGCCATAGGCCTTTGCGCGACCCGCCGCCCAGTCGCCTTCCCAAATTTTGCTGTCGGCAATTACCGCATCGGGGTTTACCACATTTACACGTATTTTATCTTTGCCCAGTTCTGCAGCGTTAAGCCTGCTTAAATGTAATTGAGCCGCCTTTGCAGAGCCATAACCCGCATTGTTTGGGCCGGATACTAGCGCATTTTTACTGACTATATTCAGCACATCGCCGCCGGTATCTTGCTTGCGCATAATGCCTACACCGGCCTGGGTAACCATAAATTGTCCCTTCACCAATACATCATACAATAAATCCCAATCTTTTTCAGTATGATCTTCAATGGGTTTAGAAATGGACAAACCGGCACAATTAACCACCAAATCAACACCCGCAAACGCGAGCACCGCTGCATCATAAGCTTTTTCAATAGCCGTCTTATCGGTAACGTCCATCAGCGCAGTGTTATAAACATCTTTACCATATTGCTTTGCAAATTCCTGGCTGGCGTGCTCAAGGCGACCTGCATCATTGTCATTGATAACTACACATGCACCTTCATCGGCAAACTTTTTGGCGATGGCCTTTCCAATCCCTCCTGCACTGCCGGTAATTAAAGCTATGCGACCCGAAAGTGGTTTAGGTTTCGGCATGCGCTGCAATTTTGCTTCTTCCAGCAACCAATATTCAATATTGAATGCCTCCTGCCGTGGCAGCGAGGTATATTCCGAGATAGCCTCAGAGCCTTTCAAAACATTGATGGCATTGATATAAAACTCGGCTGCAACGCGGGCAGTTTGCTTGTCTTTTGCAAACGTGAACATACCAATGCCCGGGTATAGAATAACCACAGGATTGGCATCGCGCATGGCCGGGCTATTCGGGTGCTTGCAGCTTTCATAATATTCGGCATACATTTTACGGTACGCCTCAAATGCGGGGGCAAGCTTTTCCTTTATCGCTTTAGTGTCGCTCAGATCATCTTCAGCGCCTAATTCTAATACAAGCGGACTAATCTTCGTCCTTAAAAAGTGGTCCGGGCAACTGGTACCCATGGGCGCCAGCCGTGCCAGATCGTTCGAGTTAATGTATTCCAGCACACGTGCATCGTCCGTAAAATGACCAACCATCCGTACGTTCCCCGAACAAAAACCACGCAAGACGGGCGCAATTTCAATCGCCTGTTTTTTTCGGGTAGCTTCTGCCGGGCTGCTGATCTTACTGCCGCCAAAAGCAGGGCCTTTTCTGTTATAGTTCTGTTCCAGGTATCCGGCACATTGCTCAATAACTTCCAGGGTGTTTATGTAGCTTTCGTAAGCCGTATCGCCCCAGGTAAACAATCCGTGGGAGCCCAGCATAATTCCACGGATACCGGGGTTGTCATCAAGGCATTGTTTCAATTTTAACCCCAAATCAAAACCAGGACGCTGCCATTCCACCCAGCCTATTTTTCCGTTAAAAAGCTCCTGCGTAATTGTCTTACCATCCTTTGCTGCCGCAATAGCTATGGCTGCATCCGGGTGCAGGTGGTCGATATGTTTAAAAGGCAAAAAACCGTGCAGCGGCGTATCAATCGATGGTGCTTTTGAACTTAAATCGAAAATACAATGATTGAAAAGTTCCACCATCTCATCTTCATGCTCAATACCCCGGTAAACATTCGTAAGACTGCGAAGGCGGTTAACATATAGCGCGGCCAGGCCGCTTTTCTTTAACGTGCCCAGGTCGCCGCCGGATCCTTTTACCCACATCACTTCTGTATCTTCGCCCGTAAGCGGATCTTTTGCTGTTACTTTGCATGAAGTATTGCCACCACCATAATTGGTGAGCCTCAAATCGGCGCCCAATAGGTTCGATCGGTAAATCAGCAACGCAACTTCATCGCCTGCAAGCTCCGCCGCTTTTGCATCATCCCATAAATAGCTTACATGCTTAAAATTTGTTTCTTTCACAGACATATTTTTTTTCTCTTGATTCTTGTAGTTTTTCTAATCTCCGGTCTAACCTCTACTTTATGGCATTGCCATAACCCACTATCAGCACAGATAATATAATCACCGCTATACCGGCTACAACTGTAGTGAACGCTTTTTTGCTCACACCTTTCCATTCTTTCAGTACCAAACCCCATATATTGGCCACAAGGATGATAAACGCCATGTGCAAGATCCATGAACTGGCGCCATTGCCCAACCTACTCTCCCCCATGCCATAAAAAAAGAATTGCAAAAACCAGGTTGTGCCGGCCAATGCCGCAAACAGGTAGTTTCTTAGCAAAGGCATTTTAGTATTGGTGTAATCGCCAAAAGTTTTGTTGCGGGCGTTCAGTACCATGCACCAGATAAAGTTGGTGGTCAGTCCGCCCCATAGCACAATAATATACACTACGTTATTTCGGTAGAGGAATGAAGTTGTACCGGGATGCGAAGCTAAATACGCAGAATTCGCCACATCGGCCATTGATTTTCCGGCCTCGAGACCAAAATTGAAGCACGCGCTCAGGATACCCGAAACTATCGCTACAAAAATACCCAGCCCGAAACGGTAGTCTTTATTTTCGGCTTTAGCCGCTGAATTTTTAGCCAAATCATTTTCCTTCAATGTTCCTGCTTTACCGCAGATGATAATACCGATAACGCATACGGCTATACCGAGCAAAACCATCTGCCCCCAGTGCGACGTGGCCAGCGTTACAATGGTGTCTTTACCGTTTTTCGGAAATAGGTAATAATAGACCGATGGCACCAGCGAGCCAAATACCGCACATAAACCCAGGATGATGGTGCTACCCAGCGAGACACCCAGGTATCTTACACCTAACCCATAAGTTAATCCCCCTATACCCCACAAAACACCCATCAGGTAAGTCCAACCCAGCACGTCTGCACTGGTTTGCCTGATAATGCCGGCGAAATCAGGGATGGTTAAATAAGCAGCCAGCGGCGGAACGATCAGCCATGAAAATAGACCGCCGACAATCCACATACTCTCCCATGCCCATCCCTTTACTTTTTTGTAGGGGATATAAAAACTACCGGAAGCAAAGCCTCCGATGAAGTGGAAAAATACGCCTAGGATAATGCCCATGGTTTGGTCAGTTAGTGTTTTTATCGTAAGGGCGTATTGCATACCCCTTGAACTTTGTTTTCTATTCCTCTAGTACAGACGCGATGTATGGTGTTTCTACAACGATCCTTTATGGCTTGGCCGCGCTGAAATGATACACTCCCGAACCCACATTTACCGGCACATAGCCATCTTTAGCCTCTCCTGTCATTATACCCGGTACTGTTGCCAAGGCTTTACCCCCCTCGGTCATCCCATTGCTGTTTGTACCAGGGATATAAACCGTTGCCGTAGTGTTTGCAGGGATTTCCACATCCATCTTTAAGGTAGTACCATCCACTGTCCAATGCGAGCTTACTTTGCCGTAACCGGTTTGATAATCGGCAGCTACATTGGTCAGGTTTCCGCCAATGGTTGGTTTAATGGTTATGCCTTTGTAGCCGGGCGCATCCTGCTTTGTATCGATACCTGCAATCACACGGTACATCCAGTCGCCAATGGCCCCGTATGCGTAGTGATTATAAGAGTTCATGGTCGGGGTTTCAAAAGTACCGTCGGTACGTATGCCGTCCCATCTTTCCCAAATGGTGGTGGCGCCCATTTTAACCGGGTATAGCCATGATGGATAGGTTTGCTGCAACAGCAAGCGATAAGCAACGTCAGCATGGCCAAACCGGCTCAGCACATGGCAAAGATACGGCGTGCCCAAAAATCCGGTGGTAAGGTGATTGCCATATCGCTGGATATTTGCAGCCAGCCTGTTTGCTGCCTGCGCCCTCAGGTTTTCCGGAAGCATATCGAATTCCAATGCCAATACATAAGCAGTTTGTGTATCCGATGAAATCAAGCCATTTGGCGTAACGTATTCATTTAAAAATCCTTTTTTTATCCGGGCAAGTGATTCTGTGTAAGCTGCTTCATCTTCCTTTTTGCCGAGCACCCTGGCCGCATCTATCATCAATTGGGTGGAATGTGCCCAAAAACACTGAGCTATCAAATATTTACTGGTGATAGCCGACATGCCATCATTATCGTCATTCACGCTGTAAAACAGCCAATCGCCGAAATGGAAGCCGGTGTTCCAAAGGTCGTTTCTGGCATGATCCTGCATGTATTTTACCCAGGCTTTCATGCTCGGGTATTGGTTTTCCAGTATTTGCTTGTCGCCATAGGCCAGGTACATATTCCATGGAATGATAGTCGAGACATCTGCCCAGCCGGTGCTGGCGCCCGATTCACTTTTAGCGCTGCCCAATACATCCGGAATAACAAAGGGTACGCTGCCGCTCAGGTATTGATCCGCAGCCACATCTTTCAGCCATTTGGTAAAAAAGCTGTGCACATTCATGTTATAGGAGGCCGTGCGCGAAAACACCTGTGCATCGCCGGTCCAGCCTAAACGCTCATCACGTTGCGGGCAGTCGGTGGGCACATCCAGAAAATTTCCTTTTTGGCCCCACTGGATATTATGCTGCAGTTGGTTGAGCATTGGGTTAGAGCAGGAAAAGGTGCCTGTCGGCGTCATGTCCGAATACAGGGCGATTGCCGTAAAGTCGTCTGGATTAATGGCGCCAGGATAACCCTCAACCTTTATAAACCTGAACCCCTGCCAGGTAAATTGCGGCTCAAAGGTTTCCTGTTCGCCGCCTTTCAGTATGTAAACATCCTGCGAACGCGCTGAACGTAAATTCTCGGTATAAAAATTCCCAAACTTATCTATCACTTCAGCATGCGAAACCTTAATCGTATCGCCTGATTTACCCTTTGCCTTTAATTGCACCCAACCAACCAGGTTTTGTCCAAAATCAATAACCTGTTCACCTTTAGGTGTCTTAAATATCTTCACCGGTTTAAATGTCTCATGTTTTCTTACCGGCTCGTTATAAGTTGCAACTAAAACGTCTTTATCAAAATTCTGCACTGTTACACCAGCCCAGCTCTTATCATCAAAATTAGTGGTCGCCCAGTTTTTTTGCTGCATCCTATCGTCGATAGTAGCGCCGTTATATATTTCCGCATACCGTACCGGCCCGTCTGGTGAAGACTTCCAGCTATCATCAGAAACTATTATGGCAGTACTGCCATCCGTATAAGTTACTTCCAACTGCAACAACAGGGCAATGTCTTTTCCATAAAAGTTCAAGCGATTGGCAAAGCCTACATGCCCGCGATACCAGCCGCTGCCCAGCATTGCACCAATGGCATTTTGGCCTTGCTGCAATAAATTGGTAACATCATAAGCCTGGTATTGCAGTCGCTTGTTGTAACTGGTCCAACCGGGAGTAAGGTAAGCGTCGCCTACACGGTGTCCGTTTATTTCAGCCTGGTATAAGCCGTGTGAAGTAATATACGCCGTGGCCGACTGTACTTTTTTTGCGAGGCTAAAAGTTTTGCGGAATAATGGACTCGGCCTGTTAACCGAATCTTCTTTATATCCCGGTGTTATCCATTGAGCCTTCCAGTCGGCAGGCGAGAGCAGGGCCATCTGCCAGCTTGCTGACTCACTCCAGGCAGATGCTTTGCCCGTATTATCCCAAACGCGCACCTGCCAGCTATATTTATGCCCTGATTTTAAAGGCTCGCCTGCATAAGTAATGTACATTGATTGGTCAGACATTACCTTACCGGTTTTCCAAACTTCGTGCTTACCTCCTAAGTCATATACCCTTAGCTCATAAGCGGTTTGCATCACACCTCTCCGGCCGTCGGCACCCAATTGCCAGCTAAATCGTGGATTAAGTGCATCCACGCAAATCGGATTAGGTTTATTTTCGGTTAACAGTTTTAGCACTTTAATCTGCCCAAAACTTAAGGCAGCCAGGTGCAGTGCAATAAAAAGTAAAGATAATTTTCTCATTGTAAACGGTAAGCAGGTCTGCTGCAAATTGAACAGCCAAGTTAATGAAATTGCAGGTAGTTAACTATCCTGTACTGTCCTCTCCGGCGCGGCCCTAAAATAAAAAAAGCGTCCCTTATCTCACCCAGGGACGCCTTGTTAAGATTAGAATCTAATAACATCAACTAAATCCAGGCAGGGTATCTCACACCCTTGCCTTTTCTCATGACAATTTTAATGTGAATAAGCTCTTTTGCAGTTCAATAAATATTTCAATGCGATATGGGTATGACGATACAAACGAAACAACCTTACAGGAAGAATTATCATTTAACAATTATTTAACTGCATCAGCCGCCACCACCCGGAGGGCCGCCGGGACCACCGCCCGGAGGAGGGCCAAAGCGAGGACCGCCATGGCCACCCGGCCCGCCAAAGGGCGCTTTGCCGGCCATTTTGGTAAAGCGGTAGGTAAATGTTAACAGGTAATACCTGCCCAGTTTATTGCTGTTGGTCTGTGTTACAAAATTCCCATTCTGCGTGCTGGTATAGCCGGTATTTTCGTTGAACACGTCATACACTCCTGCACGTATGGTTGCCATATTTCCCTTCAGGAACCTGCGCTCTACGTAAGTATTGAATATATTAGGATTGCTGGCGCCTTTATAGCCATAATACATGTACTTGGTATAGTCGTAGCTAAGCGTCCAGTTTTTCCAGAAATAATTTTTACCATTCAGGCCTAATTGCCAGGTGCGGAAGTTGTCGTTAATCCCCGGCTGGTTGATCGAGTTTTTTGAGGAATTGATGGTATAGGTAGTATTGGCTTCTGCATCAATAATATCGGTTATATCAACTCTGAAACGTGCGCCCGGCGCGATAACCCAGGTTTTTGCATTGTTTTTTTCAGTTGTTGCTTCAAAATTATTAGCGTCGATGTTGGTAATGTATGATATGTTATTGATGTAGGATATATTACCCTGTAAAAACAGATTGTATTTGCGTTTTTGCCAGGGCTTGTTAAATACAAAGAAACCCTGTGCCGCCGAATATCCGTCTGCATTTCGGTATTGTGTTTCAATAGTACCGGCCAGTTTGCTGTTAGGCGTATAATTAACCGGGTAAGTTACGGTATTGGAAACAATCTTATTAGCTGTGGTGGTGAATGAGAAATTACTAAAGAAGATGTTTCCTGTCTCAAAACTAAAATTATTGTATCTGAAATCGATCCTGTTGTTGTATTCCGGCTTCAGGTCGGGGTTACCCGTAATCGGGTAGGATGCGTTGGAGAAATCGGTAACCGGCTGCAATTCAGAAAAAGTTGGCTGCGTGCTATACCCGGTGTAATTTGCACTGAACGACTGCGACCTTGAAAAATTGTAAATAAAATGTGCATTGGGCGATACGTTAAACGAACTGATGCTGGTAGGAATACCGGTAGTGACTGAATAGCCCTTTAAAACCGAAGGCTGTGCAGTAACGCCCAAAACGTAGTTGTACTTTTTCTCAACAAACCGGTAGTTCAAGCCAAAACGGTTAGTAATAAAAGTAAAATTGTAGTTATTGCTTAGTAGGGGGTAGTTGTTAATGTCGGCGCCATTAGCTGCTAAGGTATCCGTCGCTTTATCGGCCGTGGTATAGCTGTGGCTGTACTTATAATTTACTTCAAGGTACGACCGTTTGGCAATAGGCTCTATATACGACAGGGAGGTACCTACAGTGTCAGTATGACTGTTGGTATTAATAAACTGGTCGAGCGGGGCATTGGCAGCGCCGGCTATATAGTTATAAACCGGGTTTTGGTAAGCCCTGCTGCTTGTACGGCCAGTGCCTATGTTTAGGCTGAAGTTACGGCCATGACCGTTAAACCTGTGGTTGTACAATGCATTAATACCATAATTAGGCGCGGATGAATTACTCAGCGATGTAAAATTATAGTTTGAAACTGTTTCGGTTTGATTGGCTAAAAGGTTAGAGCCATTCTGAGTGGTATTAAGGCCGATATAAGTGTATGACGGGGTAACCTTTAAGTAGTTAACGGTATCCGGCTTCCATTCCAGGTTAAAATTCAAACGATGCGATTTGGTCTCATCGTCCTGAACGCTATTTTGCGAGTTGGTACTGGGGTTGACCAATGAAATATTATTTTGAATTGTTGAACTAATGGTGTTGGTGGATTTATCCGAAAAACTGTAGCTGCCGTAAACAGTGACCTTTTTACCCCAGCTGTCCCGATAGTTTAAACCTATTGAACGATTAATAGATATACCTGTCTGGTTGTTGTTATTGCCTCCCGGGGGGCCACCGCCGCCTCGCCGGCCTCCCGGCCCGCCAAAGTTAAACAAGTTGGTATTGGTATTATTAAGATTGGCCAAGACCGCAATTTGCTGTCCATCGTTAAAGTTGAACATATTTCCCTGGGCTATATAACGAGTACCGCCGCTAATGCCGCCTTTGTCTGGAATAGCGTCATGGCCTGCACCGGCGCTAACCTGACCAAAGTAGCCGTGGTTTCTGCTTGGCTTAATGTTGATATTTAATACAGTTTCAGGGTCGCCTGTCTTAATGCCGGTCATGTTAGCCTGGTCGCCATAGTCATTTAACATCTGCACATTTTGCACAGCATCCGCAGGCAGGTTTTGTGTAGCTGTTTTTAAATCGCCGCCAAAAAAATCCTTACCATTAACGCGCACCTTGGTAACGCTTTTACCCTGGAAAGTCATGTTGCCATCTTTATCCACATCAGCGCCGGGAATCTTCTTAATAAGGTCTTCTACAGGGGCGCCGTCGCGTACCTTATAAGCCGCTGCATTAAACTCGATAGTATCCTCCTTTATTTTCACAGGGACAACGTCGGTAATAGTTACCCCATTCAGCATAGTGGTCGATGGCTTCAAAATGATTGGCTTTAAAAACACCGGGTTATTGGTATTATCGAATGTCAGTCTTATGCGCTTGGCCTCATAACCTATAGATTGTACTACAAGACTGATCTGCGTGGCTTTTACTGAACTGAACAGGAATGCCCCTTTCATGTCAGTTATTACGTTCATGCTGTCTTTACCCGCTATCAATTTTACAGTTGAACCGGGCAGCGTCGCCTTTGTGGAATCGGTTACCGTGCCATGAACATCCCGCCCTGCCTGGGCGAATGTATTGGCACTGATTAAAAACAATGCCGCGATAAAAAGGTATATTGGTTTCATATTTATAGTTGCTCTTTTCAAGATGTTGCAAAGAAATTGCATAGCATCATCATCATAAAGCAAAATAGACGGCAGGTAAAAAGAAGTAGACAAAACCCTTTTTACAACCTATAAAAGCCCGGATTTTGAAAGCGTTTACCGTTATGCACTTTTAGCGGCAAAGATTGGCTGTTCGTCGGTAAAGTATTGATGTCAATAGATTTTGATTGGCTTTGTAATAGCAGGCATCGTAATATTGTCCTTTACAAGGCTTAGTAATAACCTGATAGCAAAAGTTTTTAGAGAAGAATGATACAAAAATCAAAAAGCACTATCATAACCATTACCATTCATGTATTAACATGGGCGGTATTTGGATTGATATATTTTTTTCAACCGCGATCCTGGAGCATTACAGTCCCCTATCAGCTGTGGATAAAGCAATGCATTATTCTCGGGGTGCTTATTATTGCATTTTACATCAATTCATTAGTACTGGTACCCAAACTTGTTTTAAAGAACCGCACCGGGCTCTATTTTCTGATCATAGCCTGTATTGTCGGCGCTATTTTACTGCTAAATATATATGCGGACGAGTTCCTGAATATACGCCGTTTAATGGATGCTGCCTTCCATAAAATGGGGCCGCCAAAACATCACAAGGGCGGCCGCGATCATAGTTGGGATTTTGCCTTACTTGCCATGAGCGCGCTGGTACTTGGCATCAGTACCAGCATTACCACCATACAAAAATGGCAAAAAGATAAGCAGGTGCACCAGGACATGGAGCAGGAACGGATAAGCTCGGAACTGTCGTTTTTGAAAGCCCAGATCAACCCGCACTTCTTTTTCAATACACTGAATAATATATATGCTTTAACGCATGTGGACGCCGATGTATCGCGTAAAGCTATCCACCAGCTATCGCGGATGATGCGTTATGTGTTGTATGACACACAGAATGCCACGACCATGCTGAGCCAGGAAATCGCTTTTATAAAAGATTATATCAGCCTGATGGAATTGCGGCTCACCGATGTCGTTAAAATCGATTTTAGCTCGCCTGCAGCGTTGAGGGATATGGCCATAGCGCCGATGATATTTTTACCCTTTGTTGAGAATGCCTTTAAACATGGTGTGAGCGCAAGCCAGCCGAGCTACATCAACATTACCATTAGTCAAAATGATACGGTTGTAGAATTGAACGTTGTGAATACTATAATAAAGGAACAAAACACTAATTTAGAGGAAGGCAATGGTATTGGCCTGAATAATACACGGCGTCGGCTTGATCTGTTATATCCAGGCAAATATAATTTGCTGATAAATGAAAGTACGATGGAAAATGCTTATTTAGTTCACCTAACGCTTAATCTGGCATGACCATAAATTGCATAGCCGTAGATGATGAACCCCTGGCGCTTGGCCTGGTTTGTTCTTTTATTGAACGCACGCCGTTTTTGAATTTAGCTGGGCGGTACAACAGCGCGGTAGAAGCCCTCCGCGCTATCCATACGCAAAAAATCGACGTGATATTTTTAGACATACAAATGCCCGATCTGAACGGCATTGAGCTGGCGCGTGTGCTGGATAACAGCAAAACCAACCGCCCCCGTATCATCTTCACAACCGCCTACAACCAATTTGCGCTGGAGGGTTATAAAGTAGATGCACTCGATTATCTCCTGAAACCTTTCAACTACGAGGAATTTTTAAACGCAGCACATAAGGCACTGGCCTATGCCCAACTTGTGGAAAAATCGAACACAACGCCGGCAACTGCCTCCCTTCCCTCCACTCCTCCAGAAGATCATATTGAAGATGAGTATTTGTTTTTGAAGGTGGAATATCAACTCGTGCGTATTGCGTTAAATGACATCCTTTACATAGAAGGTTTGAAGGATTATGTAAAGGTATGGCTGCAAAATGCTGATAGACCAACCCTCTCGTTAACCAGCCTCAAATCGCTGGAGGAAAAACTGCCTGCCAAACGCTTTATGCGGGTGCATCGGTCATTTATCGTATCGCTCGATAAAATAAATTCCATCACCCGGAACGCACTGCAGATCGGTAAAGTAAATATTACCGTAGGTGATCAATATAAGGAAGCATTTAGCAAATTTTTGAGTAAGTGGGTTTGATGGGTTAAGGTGTTAAGATAGGGGGAAAAATACGTTATCATCAACAGCCATTATTTCCAGAACATGCAGGGTATATAAAAACTGCCGTTAAAATCCGTTTCTTTTGTAACACATTGTCCTTTCAAACGTCAAAACAATTCGGGCGCGTTATTTAAGCAACATGGTAATCTGTTTAAAATAGCACCCGGCGGGTTGAAATAAATTTTTATCGCCCCTGGTAAAAATACTTTTGCAGCCTGTTAACTGTTAACCCTGTCAAACAAATTAACCAGGTAGCTGCGTGCCAATAAATAGTTACATCCTGCAACTAATACCATAATGATATTATATTTGCCGGCTCTAAAAACTGGCCATCTCTGTCGATATATATGAACACCCAAAAGTATTTAACTCACCCTTTAAAGGGTTTTTCTTTTTCCAAATTATTAAAGCCGTTCATCGGTGTCATCGCCGGATCACTGATATATTCTTGCGGAGGGAAAGGCGCTCAGCAGAACGGACAAGGGGGGCCAGCTGCTATCGCCGCTTATAAAACATTTACCCTGCAACCTGTTACTGCTACATTAAATACAGATTACCCGGCAAGCCTACAGGGCTTACAGAATATTGAGATCAGGCCGAAGGTTGACGGATTTGTGGATGGTATTTATGTTGACGAAGGCACCATTGTACATAAAGGCCAATTGCTGTTTAAGATAAAGGCCCCTCAGTACGAACAGGAAGTGCGCACGGCCGAAGCAGGCGTACAAACCGCACTCGCGGATGTAAACACGGCACAATTGCAGGTAAACAAGGTTAAGCCGCTGGTTGAAAAGGACATTATTAGCCACTTTGAGCTGGAATCGGCTCAATATGCCCTGCAAACCAAACAAGCAGCACTGGCGCAGGCAAAAGCAGCATTGGCCAATGCCAAAGTGAATCTGGGTTACACCACCATTACCAGCCCGGTAGATGGCGTTATCGGGTCGCTGCCCTATAAGCTCGGCAGCCTGGTGAACAGCACTACTGCTGATCCCTTGACAACTGTATACAACACCGCTACTATTTATGCCTACTTTGCCATGAATGAAAAACAACTGCTGGATTTCAGCCGCGACAGCGCAGGGAAAAGCACGTCACTTAAAACCAAATTAAACAGCATGCCAAAGGTATCGCTCCTGCTGGCCGATGGTATTCTATATGATCACACCGGAAAAGTGGAAACCGTTAACGGGCTCATCAATACCAACACCGGCTCGGCCAATTTCAGGGCGGCCTTTGTAAATCCCAGGGGATTATTGCGCACCGGCTCGAGCGCTACCGTACGGATACCTACACCGGTAAAAGATGCTATAGTTGTGCCCCAAAATGTAACTTACGAATTACAGGATAAGCGTTTCGTTTATGTTGTAGATAACCAAAACAAGGTGAAAAATGTGGCAATTACTACCATGGACAATACGCCGGGTCAGTACTTTATTGTAACAGGCGGCGTAAAAGCCGGCGATAAAATCATAGCCGAAAGTGTGAACAATTTGAAAGACGACACGCAGATCAAGCCATCTGATATTAGTCCGGACGTGGTTTATAAAGATCTGAAATAAGTCTAAAGTCCGGAGTCTTAAGTCTGTAGTCTTAAGACCGGATTCAAATTGGTTAGAGTTTTCTGACTTAAGACTACAGACCACGACTCAAGACTTAAATCAAATATGTTAAAAAAATTCATAGAGCGGCCTGTACTTTCAACCGTAATATCTGTGCTGCTGGTTATTTTGGGTATGATAGGATTAGTCAACCTGCCTATCTCGCAATATCCGGATATCGCCCCACCGACGGTTTTTGTGTCAGCATTTTACAGCGGCGCCAATGCCGACGTAGTACTTAAAAGCGTTATTATCCCGCTGGAAGAGCAGATCAACGGCGTAGAGAACATGACCTACATGACCTCTTCCGCCGGAAACGACGGATCGGCGCAGATTACCATTTTCTTTAAAGTGGGTACTAACCCCGACCTCGCTGCGGTAAACGTTCAAAACCGTGTGTCTCGAGCGGTAAGCTTACTGCCACAGGTGGTTACTGAAGCCGGGGTGACCGTAGCCAAAAGCCAAAACAGTAACCTGCTTATATTTTCGCTATACAGCGAGAACAAGGATTACGACGAAACCTTCCTGCAGAATTATACCAAGATTAACCTGATACCGGCCATCCAGCGTGTGAATGGGGTAGGAAACGTGCAGGTATTCACATCGAAAGATTACTCGATGAGGATATGGCTGAAGCCGGATGTGATGTCGCGTTATGGACTGGTACCCGACGATATAACCGAAGCGCTTAACGAGCAAAATATCGAAGCCGCTCCAGGTAAATTCGGTGAGAATTCTAACGAATCATTCCAATACGTTATCCGGTTTACGGGGCGACTGAAAACCACCCGCGAATTTGGCAACATTATCATCAAATCCGATGGCAAGGGCCAGTTACTGCATTTAAGCGATGTGGCCCGTATTGAACTTGGAGCCTTGGATTACTCCGTCGACCTGAAAACCAACGGACTGGCATCGGTGGGTGTTGGTATAACGCAGGCTTCCGGGTCTAATGCGCGCGACGTTATTAACGATGCAAAGAAGATATTGGAAGACGCCTCGCAATCGTTCCCGAAGGGTATCCACATAACCTACCTGGTTGATGCCAACGAATATCTGAATGCCTCTATCGAAAAGGTGATCAGTACGCTTATTGAAGCATTTATCCTGGTATTTATTGTTGTTTTTATCTTCCTGCAGGATTTCCGGTCGACGTTAATTCCCGCTATTGCTGTTCCGGTTGCTATTATCGGTACCTTCTTCTTCCTCAACCTGTTTGGGTTTACCATTAACCTGCTTACACTATTTGCAATGGTGCTGGCGATCGGTATCGTGGTGGATGATGCCATTGTGGTAGTTGAGGCCGTACATGCCAAGCTGGACAGAGGCTATCGCTCGGCGCGAAAGGCATCGGTGGATGCAATGAAGGAAATATCCGGCGCAATAATTTCCATCACGCTGGTAATGTCGGCGGTGTTTTTACCCGTAACGTTCATCAGTGGCTCAACGGGCGTCTTTTATAAGCAATTTGGCATAACACTGGCAGTAGCCATCCTGCTTTCGGCGGTTAATGCGCTTACCCTTAGCCCCGCCTTATGCGCTATGTTTCTGAAACCGCATAACGAAGCGCATAAGAAAAAACGCTTCTTAAACTTTTTTTACACCCGGTTTGACATAGTATTTAACCATATAACCACCCGGTATGAGCGCTCCGTAAGGTTCCTGTCGCATAAAAGATGGATAGTGGTTGCCGGAATAGTAATCTTTATGGCTACGCTGCTAATAATGATTAAAACTACGCCATCAAGCTTTGTGCCCAGCGAAGACCAGGGAACCATATTTGCCAGCGTCACCCTCCCGCCAGCAGCGGGTATGCCCCGTACAGCTGCCGTTACAAAAACCATCGATAGCATTGCCCATACCTTGCCATCGGTTCAAAACACACTGCAAATAGTTGGTTTTAACTTTACTGCGGGCAGTGGCAGTGCGTATGGTATGGTGATCGTAAAGCTTAAAACATGGGATAAGCGCAAGCACGATGATATTAAGAGCGTAATCGGGCAGCTTTATGGTAAAATCGGCGGTATCCACGAGGCCAGCATCTTTTTCTTCTCACCCCCAACTATCCAGGGATTCGGACAAGGAAGCGGCTTTGATTTTCAGTTGGAGGATAAAGGCGGCCATACATCTGCAGAAATCTACAAGGTTACGCAGGACTTCCTCGCAGCTTTAAATAAACGTAAGGAAATTCAGAATACAAATACATCATTTAACCCTAACTTCCCGCAATATCAGGTGGATGTTAATGTAGCTAAATGTAAGGAGGCAGGCATAACGCTTACTTCAGTCATCAACACACTACAAGGTTATTATGGTGGTATTTATGCATCTAACTTTAACGAATTTGGTAAGCAATACCGCGTTATGGTACAGGCTGATTACGCTTACCGTGCCAACGAAGCCGGACTGAGCAAGATATTCGTACGCAGCGGCAGCGGAGCTATGGCCCCCATTACAGAGTTTATTACACTAAAAAAAGTTTTCGGCCCCGAAGCTATCGAACGATTTAACCTGTTCACCGCAGTATCGGTCACCGGTCAGCCTAATCCTGGTTACTCTACCGGCGATGCCATTAACGCTATCAAACAAGTAGCAGCAGAAAAGCTCCCTGCCGGATATGGATACGAATTTTCGGGCCTTACCCGCGAGGAATTAGCCAGCGGTACACAGTCTGTTTACATTTTCATCCTGTGCCTGGTATTTGTTTACTTCCTGTTAAGCGCACAGTATGAAAGTTATATTCTGCCTTTCGCGGTTTTGCTTTCATTGCCCATAGGTTTATCAGGAACATACATTTTCGCCAGGATCTTCGGCATCGACAGCAACATTTACGTGCAGATATCATTAATTATGCTCATCGGCCTGTTGGCTAAGAATGCTATACTGATTGTTGAGTTTGCGCTGGGACGGCGCCGCCAAGGCATGGAAATTTTGCAGGCGGCCATATTGGGTGCCGAAGCCCGTTTAAGGCCCATCCTGATGACTTCCTTTGCCTTTATCTTCGGTATCATGCCGTTGATGTTTTCTACCGGCGCGGGCGCAATAGGGAACCGGTCGATAGGCACAGGCGCTGTCGGAGGCATGTTTATCGGCACATTGCTGGGTGTATTTGCTATCCCGGTGCTATTTATCATTTTTCAGCACTTGCAAGAGAAAATCAGCGGTCCGCGCCACCTGCGCAAATTCGATGATGAGGACGAAGACGAAGCTATTGTGCCTGCCAACTAATTTTTCACCAATGAAAAGGATCAATACAAAATATACAATTCTGCTGGCCGGAGTACTGATTGGGGCAATATCATGCAAGGTGACCCGGCCTTACGAGCAGCCGCAACTTAATACCAGCGACCTGTATCGCGGTCAGCAAACAAACGACACTGCAACAATGGCGTCTTTGCCGTGGGAACAGCTGTTTACCGATACCGTTCTTAAAGCGTTGATACGAGAAGGGTTGTACGGTAATTTTAACTTAAAAATAGCGGTACAAAAAATATATGAAGCACAGGCGGCATTGGGACAAAGTAAGGCTGCACTATTGCCAAGCCTTAGCGCCGGTGCAGGCGTAACACGTTCCAAATTATCCGGGCCAAGCCTCGGCTACCCAGCCGGAGCAGGGCCAAGCCTTCTAACGACTCAATACCAATTAGGTCTTAGCACAAACTGGGAGGCTGATATTTGGGGCAAACTGACAAGCGCAAAACGCGCGGCTTATAATAATCTGCTGCAAACTGACGCCGCAAAACGCGCCGTACAAACACAACTGATAGCCGACATCGCCAATAATTATTATACGTTGCTTGCATTGGATAAAGAACTGGAAATAACTACCAATACACTGCAGAGCCGCATAAAGAGCGCCGAGACTATGAAAGCGCTAAAGGAAAGCGCAGTAGTTAATGGCGCCGCCGTTGTGCAGAGCGAAGCCAACCGCTATGCTGCCGAAGTAGCTATTCCTGACTTGAAACGCGCCATCCGCGAGACGGAAAATGCGATAGATATATTAGTGGGCCGGCAGCCCGGTGCATTAAACCGCTTAAAGCTCGATGACCAGAAAACCCCGGATAGCCTGCAAACCGGCATTCCGTCACAACTGTTAAAAAACCGCCCCGATGTACAGCAGGCAGAATATGCCTTCCGTGCGGCTTTTGAGAACACTAATGCGGCGCGCACTTATTTTTACCCTCAGCTTACCATTACGGCCAGCGGTGGCTGGTCGAACCTGCAATTGAAAGACTTTTTTAACGGCTCTATATTTTACAATATTGCCGCGGGTTTAACACAGCCGGTATTTAACCAGGGTATCAACAAAGCACGCCTGAAAACTGCGCAGGCGCAGCAGATGGAGGCTTTGCTGGGTTTTCAGCAATCGTTGCTGATAGCGGGCCAGGAAGTATCGAACGCGCTTTACGCATACCAATCAGCCACCGAAAAAGGTGGCGCCCGCGCAAAAGAAATAGCGGCATTGACAAAAGCCGTAGCGTATACCAACGAGCTTTTACGTTACAGTTCAGCAACCAATTACACAGATGTGCTTACCTCCGAGCAAAATCTGTTAGCAGCCCAGCTTGATGGCGTTAACGACAGGCTGCAGCAACTGCAGGCCGTAGTTAATTTGTACAGGGCACTTGGTGGCGGAGCGAGATAAGCGTTTGCAGCATTAAAACGTATGAATTGTTCCATTGCTGAATGGATCCGAAATCATCTAAATTAAAAAAAGCACCGCCCCTTCCGGAGTGGTGCTTTGCATTATAAGGGATAATCAATTATTCCTGAACGATGAATGTTTTGGTTTTATCTTCGTTGTAAACGTGGATGTTTTTCTTAACAGTTTGATTGTTCGAAGTGACTTCCATAATGTAATCGCCATTTTCCAGGTTGTTTAAGATATAACCCTTTGACGCATTGCTGGCTAAAACATCTTTGCGCAACACGTTTTTGTCCTTGTCGTAAATCATTACGATTGATTTAGCATCAGCAGCTTTAACGGCAATGCCCTTGTTTGAAGCAAGTGACGAAATAGTTACTGCCGGCACATCAGTCTTTGTTGATTTTGCAGGAGTAGCTGCAAACACACCGGTTGCAGCCAATAAAAGTAATGCTGTTAATTTGATTGAAGTTTTCATGTTTTTAATGTCTTTTAATGTTATGTGAATAATCTTTGTTATCGTTTTATGATGCAAATGAACAGCAACTTTACATGCCAAAAAAACCTTTTAGACCAGCGCCATTAAAATATAGACATACTGTTCAAAACAGCCGTTAAACACCCATAACTAGTTAATTATCTGAATAATAGCTATTCATCGAAAGATAACAGCTGTTCGTCGGCCAAAATTGGGAATTGGCAGAACCGCAGATAAAATAACATGTAGTTAGTGATACATTTGCTTTAGCAGGTATTTAAGCGGCTTGACCTAAAACTATGGCCAGCAGGAATCTTTTCCCTTCTGCTATTGCTGCTGACCAGCTTTAGCGCATTTTTAAAAAACTTAAGCTCGTTTTTTTGGAATATACTGACGATATGGACCATGCGCATGGCGACAGCCCTCAATATTACGATTTCATTGAAAAATGGACACACAGATTGCCGGTATCTGGCGGGCAATACGTACCGGGAAAAGCATTTTAACGAAGAATGGGTAATTTTCGTCACTACCGACCATGGCCGCAGTGAAGATAACGGCCGGAATCATGGCGGGCAATCGAAACGCCGGATAATACGGTTAAAAAAGGGGTGATCACCGGCAGGAAGAAAGCAGATTAAAAACCGGCAAAAGATTTGTCAACTCCTGTTGGGTTGACAAATCCCCTTATATATTACTTCATCAGCGAAGGCTCAAAAATTTTCATATCAACCTCCTCACCGGCTTTTAAATCAGTATAAGTTTCGGTTTGCAGCAGCTTGTCATTAAAGTAGAACGCGCACTTAGTTTCGCTCCATGCTTTCCCCAGCGGTACCTGTTGCTCAAAGGTGCCTTCTTCCTTTGTATTATTTTCATACTTTAAAAACTTCACGGCAACCAGTTTTTCCTGGTCTATCCAAAGTTGGTTTACCTTTTCTTCATCGCTTGCAGCGCCCAAAACGTAAACCGGTTTTCCCTTCCAGGTTGAGGTGTGAAATTTGGACAGATCATAATTCAGTTCAGCAAAGTGAGCCAATACCTGGTCGAAAGTTTTGAAATACATCCCGCCAAGGAAAAAGATCAGTTCATTTTCATTTTTAACACCCTGTACAATCTTATTGTCCTTAAACCTGTAGGTTGAATCATGCCTGAACAAAATACCATTCGGACTTCCCGGAGAGCCGATGTCAATGCGCAGCAAATCAGGATACACAATAGTTTCGTACCAGGTTGAGGTATTTATAAGACTGTCGTTTTTAAAACGTTCCGTTGTCTGCTTAAATTTTAGCGACTTATGCCACACGCCATGATAGCGCTTATACATGCGGGTTAAAACTTCTTTTGAATTTAATTCCTTCTTTAGAGGTGCCAATAATGCAAGGACAAGAATAGCAGGGATAAGTTTCATGAGCTTGGTTTTAAACCGGAAAGCTAAAACTAATCAAATTTTAATAATGTGCGAAAATCACTGAAGCATAAATACTCACTAATTGGAACCGAATTGCGCGAACTAACAATATTGAGATTAATTGCATATCAATACAGCTGGCGTCTGCCAAAATTCGTGCAATCCGCTCCAATTAGTGAGTATTCACGCCTATGATTTCGTCAACTCTTCATACGCCGATTGTATGCCCCGCTGAATACCAGTGCCCTGCCAATCATTAACGCCGGGAATTGAGGTCGCTTTATTTAAGTCATCGAGACTCTTTCCGGATTTTACACCATCAGCTACATACGCTTCCAGCTTTTCCATAAAGTTCTGCATGGCTTTTACATCGTCCATATTGCCGATCACCTTTTGCGGGTCGGCGGCATGACCGAAAACAAACATGGTATCCTTGTCAAACTGTTTGGCGGCTTTTTCGAGGACTACCGGCCAATGTTTAACAGATGCGCCTGCGCTATTATCAACAAATGGGTACATTCGGTTAAATACCAGATCACCCATATGCACAATGTTGGCATTTTCAAAATGGATCATCGCATCACCGTTGGTGTGGCCTGTGCCGAAGTAATGCGCAGATATATGTTCATCGCCAACCTTAATTTTCCATTTATCGGTAAAGGTAGTGTCAGGATATAGCTGTTGGTCAACTTTGTTATTTTTCTCAGCCACTGCCTTTTGATTGGCGAGCGAATTAGCATGCGCTGCTACATTTTTAACGATACCTTTAAATGAGATATTACCTCCGGTATGATCGCCGTGATGATGCGTATTGATGAGCCATTGAAAAGGTTGACTGGATTGTTTTTGAAGCTCGGCGATCAGGTGTTTGGCTGGATCCGGGAATTCGGCATCTACCACCACAATCCCGTCCTTATTAACCAGCCAGGCGATAGTACCGCCCGATTCGGCGAACATGCCTACGTTATTGCGCAGCGGTTTAAACTGATAAGCCGGGTCGGCCAACATAGCAGCAAAACTTTTTCTGCCTAATAATGCCAGCGCGCCTGCTGTTAATGCGGTATTCCTTAAAAATTGACGACGTTCCATGTTTAGTGATTGGAGATTAGTTTGTGTGTTATTAATAACATGACGATAGTTTGATTTATTGGGTTGCCTTTAATAGTTTAATATTGATGAAAAGCTTGCGATACAAACTCAAGCACGTTTGGCAGTGCGGCGCGCCAGTAGGTCCACGTATGGCCACCTTCGCGCATGCGGAATTCGTGCGGAATTTCCTTCTTACGCATAGCAACGTGCAGCAAAGCGTTTCCTTCGTATAAAAAGTCATCATCACCGCAGTCCATATACCAGCGAACAGCTTTCTTTTGGTCGTTCGGCATGTTATTTACCAGGGCAATTGCACTATGCTCATTGTAATATTTGGTTATCACAGAATCGGCAATACCGGGATTATTTTTGGTGATGGAAGCGCGGGCGTCATCCAGCGTCAGCGGTCCCACGGATGCGCTGAGGGGGCAGGCCGATGAAAATAATTCGGGATGATGCATGGCATACATTAAAGTGCCGCCACCGCCCATGGAAAGCCCGGATATAGCTCTGTAGCGCTTATCGCTTTTAACCCGGTATTTCTTTTCTACATAAGGCATCAATTCTTTAAAAAAGAAATCCTCATAGTTCCAGTCGCCTTTAATATCGTTAAAATATCCCCGGCGGCCAGTATTGGCGTCGGGCATTACAATGATCATAGCTGTTGCTGTACCATCAGCAATGGCTTTATCGGTAATATTCAATACTTCTCCAAATTGGACCCACCCGGTCTGGTCATCGCCGGCGCCGTGCAGCAGGTACAATACCGGGTAACTGCGTTCAGATGTCTCGTAGCCTGGCGGCAGGTAAACGGCATACCTACGGTCGCTTTTTAATATCTTGCTCGGAACCAATAAATTATCATAAACCTTTCCGGTTTGTTGCGCAAGTACCGTAAACGGACATATCAACAAAAAGGCGATAAGCAACTGGAGTTGTTTTTTCATAATTAAGGCGATTGGTTTGTTTTTTGAATATCGGGATATATTGGTAAACATCAGCATTTTAGTGTAAAAAAATTGATATGCATTTATTTAAATTTCACGAAGGAGGCACGAAAAGAACCGGAACTGTCGAGCAGCCTGATACACATGTTTACGCGCCCGCCTCTTGCTCGCCGATCTGTTTATCCCTGGTAAAAAAATTTCGCAAAACGCCAATCCCTAAAATGTGATTAACTTTAGCCATCACTGTCATGATAGGCGAAACCCTTAACTCTAATCAAAATAAATTACTGTATGTCTTGTTAGCAGTTGCTGTGCTGGTAAATTTTAGCGGCTTGCTTGTTCCGATTGCCGGTCCTGATGCCGCCATCTATGCCACCATCAGCAAAACGATGGTGCAACGTAATGATTATGTGCAATTGTTTTATCACGGCGCCGACTGGCTGGACAAACCCCATTTCCCGTTTTGGATAACCGCCTTATTTTTTAAGGTTTTCGGCTTCACTACCTGGGCCTATAAACTGCCGGGCATTTTATTTTTAATGATGGGCGCCCTTTATACATGGCTGTTTGCCATGACGCTCTACAATAAACAAATCGCCACCTGGAGCGTGCTGATACTGCTCACTGCAGAACATATAGTATTATCCAATAACGATGTGCGCGCCGAGGCGTATCTAACCGGGCTTATCATTGCAGCGGTTTATCATTTTTACAGAACCTGTACCAGCTATACTTTCCTGCACTTATTATTGGGATGTATTTTTACTTCATGCGCAATCATGACTAAGGGCATTTTTGCCCTTGTGCCAATTGGCGGCGCAATAGCAGGGCATCTTATCATTACCCGCCAATGGAAAGCGCTGTTTAACCGGCGCTGGTTGGTAGCAGCTATTTTGATACTGATTTTTATTTTACCCGAACTCTGGTGCCTTTACCGCCAATTCGATATGCATCCCGAAAAAATTATATTCGGGCAAAAAGCCGTATCGGGCATCCGTTTTTTCTTCTGGGACAGTCAGTTTGGGCGTTTTTTTAACACCGGCCCTATCAAAGGATCAGGCGATCCGTTTTTCTTTTTACATACGGTGCTGTGGGCTTTCCTGCCCTGGTCATTGATTATGATTGCCGGGCTATACCGGTTTATCCGTAAAGGCTGGAAAAATCCCGGAGCGCAGGAATGGTATTGTTTGAGCGGCGCGCTGCTCACCTTTATTTTGTTCTCGGCATCAGGCTTTCAATTGCCCCATTACCTTAATATTATTTTCCCCTTTTTGGCCATTATTACAGCACAATGCCTGTATTATGTATCCATCAAAAAAACGATGATGACCATTGAACTGGTACAAACCGTTGTAATTGGTCTTTTATTGTCGGCCATATTATTGCTCAACCATTTCTTTCAGCCGGAAATATTCAGTCTTTATACTGCTGCAACGCTAACAATACTGCTGATCCTGCTGATCTTCTATCATCAAACTATAGGTATATACGGTTATCAAAAGCTTGCCATCCGGTCGGTACTGGCCTCATTTATCATCAACCTTTATCTTGGCCTTTCATTCTATCCCTCGCTAATGAAATATCAGGCCGGAAGTGAAGCCGCCTTTTGGATAAATAACCATAATCCGCGAAATCTGCCAGTCGCTGTTACCGAACTTAACGACGACGATGAAACGCCCTTCGCATTTTATTCCCGCCTCCCGGTTACCTTGGTAAAAGGCAATGGAAAAAATACGCAATCCGGGCCTTTTCTGCTTTATTTGAGAAAGAATGAACTAGGCGGTTTTACCAAAAGGGGCTACCGGTTTGACATACTATCCACTTTCAGGCGCTATCCCGTTACACGCCTAACTTTTTCCTTTCTCGATAAAAACACCAGAACCGAAAAACTGACTGAGATGGTCGTGATTAAAGTAAAATAACTACAGAATGTTTTTTACCAATTGTTTGTATCGTTTGCATTTTCCTTTGTGTAATAACCATTAACCAGGTGAATATAAATTAGTTACTCCAAATCTATATCATAATGTTCAAACACAAGGTTCCGCTGTTGCTTTTATCCTTGGTCATTGCTGCTGCTTCCTGTAAAAAGGTAGTAATAGACCGGTTGTTACTGGTAAAAACCTGGTGTTATCAGCCGCAGAACAACAGAAAGTAACAGCGGACAATGTGTTTACCTTTAAACTTTTTAATAAGCTAAACAGCGCAAACACTGCAAAGGCCAATATTTTTGCGTCGCCCCTTAGCGTAAGCTTTGCTTTGGGGATGACCAGCAACGGCGCTGCCGGCACTACATTAGATGCATTTAAAAACACACTGAATTTTACAGGAATGACCCAGGGCGGGGTAAACAGCTATTACAATAACCTCATCACCAACCTGCCGCAACTCGACCCGAATACTACCCTAAAAATAGCCAACTCCATCTGGTACAAACAGGGTTTTGATGCACTACCGGCGTTTTTACAAACCAGTAATGACAGTTTCCATGCCAAATCACAAGTGCTGGATTTCAGCGATCCTGGTGCAAAAGACAAAATAAATAAATGGGTGAGCGACCAGACCGCCGGTAAAATACCTTCTATTATTGATAATATCCCGCCGGATGCTGTAATGTACCTCGTAAACGCTTTATATTTTAAAAGCATATGGAAGGAAAAATTCGACAAGGAAGCTACAGCAAAACGTGGTTTCATGCTGGAAGACAGCAGTAGTATCCAGGCTGATTTTATGAACAATACCATGCACGTTAATTTGTTTGAAGATGCCGGTGTTTCGGTGGCCGAACTCCCCTACTCAAACGACAAATACAGTATGGTTATCGTAATGCCGAAGAATAGTACCGTAGACGATATGGTTGCAGATATGGATGCGGACAAATGGCAATTGTGGATGGGCCACCTGAGCAGTACTAAAACCGAAGTGGCTTTGCCGACCTTTAGGTTCAGTTACGATGCCACGTTAAACGACGCCCTTATCTCCCTGGGTATGGGTATAGCATTTAGCAAAAACGCCGATTTCAGCCGCATAAATCCCAATGCTGCATTACAAATAACCAATGTAAGACACAAAGCTTATATCGAAGTGAACGAAGATGGTACTACCGCTGCAGCAGCAACTTCCGTAGAGGTGGGCATAACAGCCGCGCCGTTAAACCAGGTCATTATTAACCGTCCGTTTTTCTTTGCAATACGTGAAATGAAAAGCGGCCTGATTATTTTTACAGGAACGGTTTACGATCCAACAAAATAATGTAACCTTGTGCTATTAGTCATTTAATTCCTCCGACCAACGAAATATTACATCCAGTTAACTTACCACTCACTAACTTGCGGTATCAATAAAACCATCGTTAATATGGAAAACTATTTTGCCGAACTTTATGAACGCGAGCTGCTCAAGCTGCGCGATGAGATTAACAATTTTAAGGATGATAACAACATTTGGCGCGCTACTGATGGCGTCACTAACTCGGTGGGAACACTAACGCTGCATTTGATCGGGAACCTTAGTTTCACCATCGGCGCGAAGATTGGTAATACCGGCTACGTGCGCGACAGGGAACGTGAGTTTTCTGCAACCGGAATTCCGCGTGCAGAATTACTAGCAGATATAGAGAACCTGATTGAAACAGTGAAAACTTCTCTATCAGGCGTTACACAACAGCAGCTCGATGCTAATTATCCGCTTGAAATGTTTGGACAAAAAAGCACAGCCTGGTATCTTACTTTCTTCTATGGGCATTTTAGTTACCATATAGGGCAGATAAACTATTTGCGAAGGATTCTGGAGGCATAAAATATAAATCAACGTTATGTAGGTTTGAGGGACGAAAGGATGATTCATCCCATGCCCGGTTTCGATAATAGTTCGCTGCATGGTTAGCCTGATTAGTGAGCTGCCTCAAATTTTTCATCAGGGACAACAGGCTGACTAAGAAAAAGCAGGAATATGTTAAGGACGATAACGGTTAAAACATTTTTTAACCCGGTGCCCCTTCCACAACCAAAGGCCAGAGATGACGATTATCGGGAAAAACACCCATTTAACCGCTAACGATGCATAATGCAGCTTAGCCACAGGGCCGTAAATATAGCCGATCACGGGGATGCTTAGCAGGATATGCAGCCACCGGATAACTATTCTTTCGGTTGATGACTTCACAAATTGTTTAGTATTCCAGCTCACGGCAGTTGTAGCCGGCTGTTTGCAGCAGCGACTCGATATAGCGCGGCGAAATATTTTCGGCCTCGATGCGCAAAATGTTGTCGCAGTCTTCCAGGTCAAAGTTCCAGCCGGTAATGGCGGGTATGGATGTGAGCAATGGTTTTACTTCGCTAACCTGTTCAGGTTTTTCAACGTTGGTGGTGAATACTAATACGTCCATTTTTTCAGTCCTTAGTCTTAAGTCGGCAGTCTTGGGTCGGATATAGAAAAACTTCCGCCGGCTTATGTTGTTGATTTTGTTCTTTTAATAACTGATGGCAGCTTGAATATTGGACATCCATCGCCCGTTTTATTTTCAGAAGATAGTCTTGAGCCAAACAATATTGACTCAAGACTATCAGCTCCGGACTTAAAACTCACTCAGCCGCCGGTTTTTCTTCGCCGGGTTTAGCGGCTTCTTCCCAATATTTCTGGAATGGATGCCCGCCGTGCCGGCCCCAATGTCCGCGGCCGCAGTTTTCCATTTTTGCGCGGAATTTCTCGCGCTCTTCAGGGGTCATGTTTTTAAACTTTTCCTCCATACGGCGCCGCATCCAGGCTCCTTTGGCGGGCCCGCCGCCCTTGCCAAAACCAAAAAGTATTTTACATAAAACAAAAATGCCCATGGCCTGCCAGAATGTGATAGCGCCAACGTGTAATATGTCGGGCAGTAAGTTGTTCCATAAAGTCATCACTACAAAACTGATGACGGTGAGGAAGGCAGCAATTCCGAAAGGAATGAATATAAACCGCCTTTTATAAAAAAATGATTTCATGTTTAACGTTTTTAATATTGTGTAATTTCCTCGTACAATTGTTTCAACCGCTTGCGCAAATGCAGCACCGCATACCGCTTGCGCGATACCAGGGTCTGCACATTAATGCCTGTATTTTCCGCTATCTCGCTAAAGGGGATATCATCCAGTTCATGCCACATAAATACGTCGCGTTGTTCCTGGGGCAACTCGTCAAGCGCCATAAAAAGCTGCTCCCAAAAAAGGTTACGCAAGTACTCCGTTTCCGGCGTACTCGTTTCGGTCATCAGGATGGCTTTAAAGTCCGGCCCATCATCTTCATCCTCATCACTGCCCAGCAGCAGATCATCAACCAGCGTTTCCCTATGTTTTTTGTGCTTGTCGAGAATTTTGTTGCGGGCCACACGGTAAAGCCACGCGCCGGTTTGCTCTATCGGCTCAGAGTTTACTACAGAACTAAACTGGTACCAGACATCCTGCAGAATGTCTTCGGCATCGGCATCATTGTCCACCCTGCGCCGGATAAAACCCAGCAAGTTTTTACCATAGTCGCCAATGGCTTGTATGATGGTCTTGTGGTTTTCTTCTGGCATTACGGCGGTTATCAATTTTTTAAGTGTTATTTACCAGAGAAGACGATTGTGCTTCAGATAAATTTTAAAATTTTTAAAAAAATTCAGTTTATGGCTAAAGGGCAGGTCTCCATGGCCTTGTTGGGTACACTATCGTATAATCATCTCGTTTTCTTACCTAGATAACGCAGCTTAAATGTGTAATATCTTTATCCTAAAAAGTTACGCATTTATTTGATATTTGTACTAGTTCTCCGGTTAAATCAATCGACTAATCGCTTACAATACTCAACTTGCCGACAGAATCCGTGAGGCGCTCGCGCACCTTCCCGACGTCGTGGAAAAAGAAATGTTTCGAGGCGTGTGTTTTATGGTGAATGGAAAAATGTGCGTTTGTGTGAGCGGAGATGAAATGCTGTGCCGCATCGGCGCCGGGGCAATGGAAACTGCGTTGGATGAAAATGGGGTCCGGCAAATGGTAATGGGCAACCGGGCTGCTAAAGACTTTGTGTATGTTGGCGAAGAAGCCCTGTACAGTCAGGAGAAATTCGACCGCTGGATAAAGCTATCACTCGACTTTAACCCCAAAGCAAAAGCCTCGAAGAAAAAGTGATCGCCGCACAAACAAACTATTTTAATTTTCTATAAATTCAACTTTATTAAACTTACTTACCATGACTATTAAGAAATCTGTTTGGGTACAATCTGTACTGGCGCTATTCATTTTGTTTGCAGGCTTTGCGGCAAAAGCACAGGACGCAACTAAAGAGCTGACCGACGCGATGAATAATTCTGCCGAAGAGTGGAACAAAGGCCATCTGGATACTTTTATAAGCCTTTACGATGCATCTGCTACAATGATGTTCCCGACCGGCCCTGTCGGTATGGACGGTATTAAAAATCTTTATCAAAAATCATATTTTAAGCCGGATGGCCTGCCTAAGCAAAACCTTAAATACACAGATATAAAAGTGCGGATGCTCGGTAACGATTATGCATTAATGACTGGCGGATTTACGCTTTATGGTAATAATCTGCCCGAGCGCTCCGGCCGGTACTCACTGGTGTGGCAGCATACTGCAAATGGATGGAAGATTTTGCACGATCATTCAAGCTAAACCGGGATTAAGCAGGTTAGCGGATTTGTTGGATGCTGTAATTGACGATTTCGACCTTCTTTTCACTGTCTACAGCCAACTCTTAACTGCCAGCTAATTTATTTACTCCACCCCTAAATATTCTTTTTGCTTAATTTCAACCAAACCAGAAGTCTGGTCGCGGCGGAGGTAGATGCTTACATGGTAAAAGCTGTTGTCGAATAGGTAAATATTGTTAGACTCATCAGCCCCCTGGAAGGTTTTGCCGAGGCCGTAATGTTTAGCCTGCGCAATCATGTTGATGATATGCTGCGGATTGGCCGAAGCGTATGTAACGGTACGCAATACGGTGCCATTATACAATTTTGTAAAATTGCCCACAGTAATTTTTTCTGTCCCGGGCTTACCTACTATGTTTTTAAAATATTCTATGGGATGGCCGTTAATGTCAATACTGTAATCCTGGCGAAAGGAGTCTCCCTGCAATAAGTTGCTGTGTACTGCGCTGTTATCTAAGCTGGTAAAGTACACCAGGTCGGCAAACTTTATGCTTTGCGCGTTGATGCTAAGGCGCGCCAAAAGCAGCAGCGGCATAAGGAAAAGGTATTTCTTCATAACAACAATAATTGTTTGTTCGGTATAGATCAAATATAGATAATGAGAAACAAGAACCAAGAGCAAAACATCTCGTTGTTCACAACCAGCCAGTCATCTTATACAGTTTGCCGGCGAATGCAGATGTCCTGTCTCTAGTCCCCCGGATGATAGGTTCTTTCAGCATGTTTCAGCACATCAGCCTTATAAAACAGCACATCCTTAAACCTACCGTCAATATACATGCCAGCCTGGTCGGTATAGTGTTTTGACGCGGGATCGAATGATTCACCTCCTGTTATTACTGTTTTTGCCTTAATACGGGTACCAAATTCCACAGCGGCAATAAAACTGTTGCCCGAATAGCCATATCTCTTTCTGGTCTTCATCGTCCGGCTTTGGAAGGATGGCAGCTGCCCAAAAGCCGACGAAACAGCACCCACAGGCAGGCTCGGTTCCGTATCGCTGAAAGTTACTCCATCTGCAGGTCGCTGATAACGGTTGATGTCGCCCCACATTGTTTGCCAGGTACCGTATTGTTTTTTTAGGTTGTTAATAGCTTCTAAAAATAACTCTAGTTGCTGCCTGCTGGTGAGCGTTTTCATCAAGGATGCTATGCGGTCGGTTTGATAAGTACTTTCCTCATCAGTTTTTGGTGGTGGCAGCTGTCGCATTACCAGTGTGCCCCACTCAACCGCTATAGAGGTCGCTACTGAATTTGCTGCAGAATACTTATCCCAGTGCTTCATTGTGTCTACCGGGCTTTCAAGTCTTTGTTTCAATGAATCAGGCGCGCTTTCGTAAGCCTCAAAAAGCGGCGGCAATAATACATCAAAAGCTGCCAGATAATGGTCATAGCCTTTGGATATCAAATCGTCAAGGGAAAGTTTCTTTTTATCATCAAGTAACCTGATAGCATTAACAGCCCGATAGTTCTGTCCATCGGGCGCCATGTATGCCGGGTACTTATCCTTAGCCGGGCTAAACTTTCCCGACGATGCAAACGGTGTTGAATTACAGTTTTGAATCCATCCGCTTGGCGGGTTATAAATGTGTACCTGTTCTTCCAGAGAATGTAATCCTTTCCATTCTGTGGCCGGGATGCTGCCATCAACCGGGAGGCGCCAGTCATAAACCGGATCTCTTCTCGGCATAAAGTTGCCATACCAAAAAGCGATGTTGCCTTTGTCATCGGCATATACCGTATTATTGGTAGCATTCTGCAATAAGCCCATAGCTTTTTTATACCCGGCAAATGTATTGGCCTTTGTTATCAGCCATGATTCAACCAACGCGTTGTATGAACGGTTATTCGCTCTCAGCGCCAGCCACCGGCCATCCCTGGCTCCCAGTATGGGGCCATGATGGGTATAGTAACCGGTTATCACCTTTCGCTCTGTTGATACGCCGTTATTAATTTTCATCACCAGCTTACGTTCGCGTACAGGTTTTAGCCTGCCATCGTACTCATAATACCATTTGCCATCCTTTTGGGTTACCTTTTCTGCATACAGGTCACCTACGTCGGCGCTGCTGCTCGTGTGCATCCAGCCGCAGTGCTGGTTAAAACCCTGGTATACAAAAAACTGCCCCCAGGTAACTGCGCCATAAACGTTCAGTCCTTCCTGGCTTACCATCTGTACCTCTGCGCGAAAATAAAATGGCACGTGCGGGTTGATGTAAAGCATGGCATGCCCTGATGCAGATTTTACCGGAGCAATAGCAAAGCCGTTGGAGCCCGTCTCCCTGTCATCGGCCAAAGATTGATGAACCGCTCCCAGCTTTTCCGCGCCATCTCCATAAAATTTTCTGGTTTCAGTAAGTTTGATGCCACCGGTAACAGTTGCTGATACGCTTCCATCGGTAAACATCAATGCATACCATGGCTCAAATCGCTGAAAAACAGCCGGTTTTGTATCGGGATGTGTGTACAAATAATAGTTCACACCGTCGGCAAAAGCATCCAATAGTTTACGAAACCATGGCGCTGCTGCTCGATATTCCTTAATAGCATCGACGGTATCCGCAATTAATTGAAGCTGTACATCGGTAAAAATATTTTTCCCGCCGTCCAGCTCACTTTGTCGGCCTAACTGGTACAAATAATTTTGTTCTATACCTTTAAAATTATCCTCGCATTCGGCGTACATCAACCCAAAAACAGCGTCAGCATCGGTTTTACCATAAACATGAGGTATTCCCCAGTTGTCCCTGACTATCGTTACCGCCGCCGCCTGCTGCCTAAACCGTAATATTTCTTTCGCGGTAAATTTTTGAGCAACAGCTATTAACGGGAATAGTACTAAAGCGGCAATCAATTGTTTTTTCATAGTAACGATTGTTTTACTAAACAATTTGTAAGGAATATGCCACTTTTGCACGATTTTTAAAATTAATGTTAGAATAACATTTATTGACTACAATATTTGCACTTTGCAGGCGTTTGGCATATTATCTTAAATCTAATATAGGGCGAAATTGCATAATTAGGTATAGCTTTTGATAACGATTGCCTAAAGGTTAAAATATAATTTACCGGCCTCAAAGCCAGTAACATAAGGCCTTGGATGATGAGTAACATGTTGTCTGAGATTTAGTTGATCAACATTATTTGAGTGATGTTGTATGCGTTCCGGGGTGAGATACGGAACGCATTTTTTTGCCCCAATCTGCAAAAATCAGCCTTATACCAAAAAATAAAAGAAACATTTCTGCCGCTTGTGATATTATAATCTTTATAAACCACACAGCTATGAAATACGCATTTATTATTGGCTCCGGTGCATTTGTTGTACGGGGCAAAACCATAAGCTATGGCAGCGACGGCAACTGGAAACCCTTATTAAGAATTAATTCTGTTTCACAGGGCGCGACGGGCGATGCTCACTTGGATGTGGATATAGATATCAAAGACGTCGATGGCAAACCTGTGACTGTCATGTCAAATCAGCCTGTAACGGGTGCCCCTTACAATGTTAAGGTAGAGCGCGACAGCGTCACAGTATCCCGGCTTGATGGCTCGACGATTATCCATGTTCATCAAATGGATTACGACACTGCGATGGCTTTAGAGCATAACATAGTGGCCGAGTTGGAGGTAAACATGCCGCTTGCTGCTATCAGGGTCGCAGGCGAGTTTTTCGTAGACCAACTGCACATACGGGCAGAGAATGAAAAACTATTCATCAATGAAAATGGCTATGCAAACGTTGCCCTGGCGGGAGAAAATGATTTGAAATTTACTTCGGAAGGGGTAGTATTGTAGTGACTCAGCGGTAAAATAGATTATAGTCCAGGGGAAAGAGTCAGCAACAAGGGCCACGAGAATTAAAAAAGTAAAACGGCATCAAGCTGGCAGTCATGAACTACAAACTCCTGCCATATTTCGCCATCACCAGCAATATCATACGGTTGTAAGTATCGAGGCCCTGCGGTTGATTATTTACTTTTAGATAATGATCATAAAATATCCCTGTTATAACATTTAGCTTACCCTGGTATGTCATCCAATATTTACGCTCATCCACGAAATCCTGGTGTACTGCTTTTGATACGCGGGGCCTTAGTTTTTTGTTTTCGAGGCTATCACGGTAATATAATGCATGCATAAATTCATCAACTGCCATGTGATAGGCAGAATAACGCAAAAGCTTATCATTTGAATTTATCCCGGCCAGGAAACCTGCAAAGTCCGCCTCATCTTCAGGCCCATAGCCCATCTGGTGCGACATTTCATGGCAGGCAACCACCGGTCTGTTAAATACCGGCATCTGGTAGTTTATCTGCGCCTCGCCGGTAAAAGGGTTAAAATACCCTGATGTTCCAATAAAATTAAGCAGCGGAGTAAGTAACGATGACTTTATATCGGGATGGTAAGTGCGAAACCCGACGGAGTCGGAGGATAGTTTGCATACAGCACGTATTGCAGTTTTGTAAATCGAGTCATTTTCTTGCTTCATGTCGTGGACGGTAAGCCTTGCGCGTGTGGCATTGGCGCTGTCTATCAGCATGGCTGTAACGGCTTTAAGTTTATCGGTGGTGTAGCTGGTATCACGCAAATTTAACCTTTCTCCGGCCGGCGGGCGGAAGTAGTTCATTCCCCAAAACAAGTAGAAAACAAGTATTGCTATCTGCACTTTAATAATAAGTTTGAGTACCCGGAAGCCTGCCGTCAAAAAATCTTTTTTTAACAACCGCTTTATAAAGATGATCAAGGCATATGCCAGGTGACCGATAGCCAAGATATATATTATATCACCTACACTGAACGGGAAAATATTCAGAACAGGGTGCAATACAGTACTTATTATCGGATAAGCGCCTTCTGAAAAATAGCACTCTACAGCTTGCGGGTAGCCGGCAAAGAGGATAAGCAAATAAATGGCGGCCGCCAATGCGGCTATGCTGATAAGCCTTATTTTAAAAGTTCGCTTGCTGTTAGTAAATGGCATGAACGGTAAATATAACAATACGCCGGGGTTGGCAATAAAAAAGCCTCCCCTAGATCCGGGAGGCTGTTAATGCTGTAGCAGTTATTACCGATTATTTTATTGAAACCGGGATGCTGATCTTATCCCAATTCATACTGAAACCTTTAGGTGTAATAACGTAGGTTAATGATTCGGTCATAGCATGCGTTTTTGGAGTAACCATTACACGCAAAGCGTCCTGGGCCTGGTCATATTTAAATGCGCCCCATTGCTCGGCAGTTCTGTTAAAGATAACGGTCCATGGGCCTTTCTCCATTGGGATAACGAAGAATGCATACTTACCGGCTTTTAGAGCCTTGCCCTCAACCATAATGTCTTTGTCGGTAGTAAATGTCGTTGCTGAATCGGCTCCCGCACGGTAAACTTTGCCATAAGGCTCTAAGCCGCCCCATATTTTACGGCCTTTTACGTAGGGGCTTCCATAACGGATGGTAATGGTAGCCGCGCCAACTTTGCCTTTCACACCCTTATGGGGGCTTGCAGGTTTTTGCTGTGCCATCGCCGTAGTCGATAATAAAAAGGCAACCAATATTACTGAAAATGCCTTTAACTGAAATACTGCTTTCATAATAAATATATTTTTAGGTTTCAAATTTACGATATAAAGATAGAGTGAATTTTCTATTTACCGCATTGCAAATCGGGCTAATTATTTTTTAGCAATTTACGCATGTTGCTATAAAAACTACTGCAATTTTTTTTAAAAAATACAGTAACGATCTCAAAACAAAAGCCTCGGTTGTAACGTTTTAAATACAGAATCATATTGCAGTTAGGAATTGACCTTTTAAGGTTAAACAATTGTTGTGATTTTTGGCCTCACGCCCACAGGGTGTGAGGTTTTTTGTTTAATTACCTAAAGAAATTTATTTGAACGTTATAAACTATATTTGACCGACCATAAGGCGGCCTGCTCCGGATGAAGGATACAGCTAAAAATTTTTATATACTGCTATTTGTATTGGCGCTGCTTGTTAACTGTTCCGGCCTGAGTGTTCAGTTCTTTACAGACGACCCGGGCCTTTACGCGGCAATCAGCAAAAACCTTCTGTACAAAAAAGATTTTTTTGAACTCTTCACCTATAACCGGGACTGGCTGGATAAACCTCATTTTCCGTTTTGGGTTATACTCACCAGTTTTAAGCTCTTTGGCGTAAGTGTTTGGGCCTATCGCTTGTCAGCGCTGCTTTTCTTTTTTATCAGTTTGTTGTATACCTGGTTATTTGCAGCTAAATACTACGGCCGACAGATAGCTTTTACAGCAGTGCTGATGCTTTCCGCCACATTGCACATCCTGCTTTCGAACACAGACGTTCGCGCCGAACCTTATTTAATGGCGCTGATAATCGGGGCCATTTATCACATAAGCCAGTTGAATGACCGCTATACATTAAAACACTTAGCGCTGGCTGCGCTGCTTACAGCGTGCGCAATAATGACTAAAGGCATTTTTGTAATAATTGCCATATACGGTGCGCTATTCGGTGAATTGCTACTTAAAAAAAGGCTGAAAGATTTATTTGATTTTAAGTGGCCTGCGCTCGTTATTCTCACCTTTATCTTCACATTGCCCGAACTTTATGCCCTATATACCCAATTCGACCTCCATCCTGAAAAAACGGTTTTTGGCAGGCACAATGTTTCTGGTATAAAATGGTTTTTGTGGGATAGTCAGTTTGGGCGTTTTATAAATAGCGGCCCTATCAGCAGGGTGGAGTCGGGAAGCAAAGTATTTTATTTGCATACACTTTTGTGGGCACTTGCACCGTGGTGCCTGATATTTTATTATGCTATCTTTAAAAATATCAGCGCTATAATTAAGGGTATCAAATTGCCTGAGTATTACGCTTTAACCGGAGGTATGGTGCTGCTTATATTATTCTCCCTGTCGCGTTTTCAGTTGCCATTTTATACTAATGCGGTGTTCCCTTTATTTGCTGTTATTACAGCGCCGTTGTTAGTTAATGGATTAAGTAGAGCAGAAGAAATATTCAGGGCGGTATCACTATGGATATTTATTGTTTTACTGCCGTTAATAGTAGTAGTTTTAAACTATTTGTTGAGACCGGAAAATAATTATCTCTTTTGGGCGGGAATTGTTTTATTTGGGGCCATCGCTTTGCTAATAATCTTAAAAGTAAATGACCGCAAAATCCGGACTTTCTTTTTCGCCTGTTTGTCTGTATTATTCGCGGGTTATTATCTCAATACTGTTGTATTTAACGAGATCACGCCCTACAAAGGCGAAATAGCAGCTGCAAAGTATGTTAACCAAAAACCATTTGATAACGCCGATATTTATTCGGTTAAATTCGAGAACAATATTTTTCAATTCTATTGTAAAAAGCCGGTTAAATTTATCCCGATAGATGAGTTTGATAAATTTAATCCGGTTAGACCTACAATGTTCTATATTAACCAGCGCTCCATGGATTATCTGGTGGGAAGCCATGCTAAGTTTACTATCCTCAAAACCTTTACAACTTATCCCCAGGAAAACATTATGCCCAAGTTTATAAATAAAGCTACCCGGCCTAATGTTTTAGGCCACGTTTATTTAATCACCAAGCCGTGGAAGCATCATCTTTGATTTACTGTACCTTATACTTAAATACCTGGCGGCCTATATTGCCGTTAACGTCTATGCCCTCGATAACAACCCGGTAGGTACCTGTACCATCGGCATTGTAGAAAGCCATCGCCGCGTTGCCGTCATTGTCGGTAACAATATTTGGCTTCCAAAAAATCGTAGTGCGGTTATCCGGAAGTTTGCTTTCATCTGTTACATTATATTGAGGCGAGTAAAATTCTTTTGCCTTATAAAAGCCCTGTGGGGTGAAAGAGAATACTCCGGGGGCCGTTTCCCGGCTCTCAGTCAGCGGGTCGGAAATATTTTCTCTTGATGTGATAATAATAGCGCCCCCACCGCCCGCCATGCCGTATATAGCAGCATTATTAGGTTTTAAAATTTCAACTGTTTCAACTGTTCTCGGGGCAATTGCGTCAAGTCCGCCACGGCCTGCACCACCAATAACGCCATCAACAACAACCAGCATGGGATTGGATTGGCTGCCTGTAGCATTTGTAACCTGGGCCAATTTTAAGTAGGGAACTCCATCCACAAAATCCACATCTCGTGCAATGCCGTTTAAGGCAGTTAGCAATGATGGCGCATTCTCGATGTCTGTTCCACGTATTACCTGGTCTGCGTGGCCCGGACCACCTAAGTTAGATGAACGATAATTATCATTTTTCTTTGGGATATTCGCCCGTTCATTTTTCAGGTAGACCTTTTGGTCGTCGCTGGCTGTCATTAAACCCCCACGCTGGCTATTTTGCAATGAACCAAGTATATCGGCATTTCCATTGTAGCCAACGGCCATTTCGCTGCCCGGCCCAACAGGGGCGACAGCCGCTGGTTTATCAAGAGCAATAACTAAAGCATTCTTGCCAGATTTTGAATCAACTTTTAAAACAATGCGGCTGCCTGTCTCAAAAAACATATCTGTAAAACGAAATTTGCCTTCGGCATCTGTGGTCGCGGTTTTCAATCCGCCAGGGCCTTGTACCATGGTAACGGTTAAATTCGGCTTAGGTTCGCCAGTTCTGGTTTTTACACTTCCAGTTAAATCAATAACGCGCTCAGGTTTGTAGGTTAGCGCGGTGGCAGCCTGGTTATCGCTCAGCAATTGTTTCCATACAAAACGACGGTATCCCTGGGTTAACATCAGCGCGTCAAGGTTACTCCGTGTCTCATTAGTCATATTGGCGAAGTAATAGTTCGGATTTTCAACGTATCCTTTAAGGTCAGCAGTAAGCAACAAGCTTGTCAGTATGGTTGTCTCCGCATTTTCATCAACCGCTATTTTACTTTCGTCAACAACCGATGCTGAGAACGAGCCCCTGGCAGGGTTGCCATCTTTAGTTTTTGCATTAAGGTTTAATACAACATTTTCGCGTTTGGCATAAGTTGGCTTACTCGAAGTTATTGTCATGCCCAATATATCCTTATTCTGAACAAAGGCCAGGCGCTCACTTAATGGCTCACCGGTCTCCGAAAAAAGGGTAACCTGCACTATACCTGTCATCATATTGGCCGTAGGTATATCGAGGCCCAATACTTGGTTATCGAGTTTGGTATTTACCTTTTTTACCGAACCCGACCAATACACCAGCAGGTTAATGTCTTTATTCATATTCTCTTTGTAATAAGCCCTGTTAGCCCTTATTTCGATTCCGAGTTTAGTAGGCTCATCAGTGTTTACCGCTAAAACTATTCCTTTTGCGGCTGCCGCCGGCAAATTAACTGTCGCTTTTGAACCATCAGCATAAATCAGCTTAGCTATATATTTTTTTCCCTCCTCGGGTATAAAATCAAATGTTCCCATTCCGAAATGGCTGGATTCTATTTTTGCAACCTCCTGATCGTTGTTGTCGACAATTATTCCTTTCAGGTTTATGCCCAGACCGTCTGCACCAATAGCCTTAAATGCCACCCTGGTGTGAATATCAGTAACCAGGTTGCCTCCCTCCGGGAAAAACTGCACCGAAGGCTGACCTGTTTTTTTGGCAACCTGCAATTTGTTACTCACGCTGTTTGGCGAACCAACAGAAATATATTTCTCAAAAAAATAAGCACGATCAGCATTACGCATATAATTGGTATATGCCCGGATACGGTAACTTCCCTTTTGCAATGTATCCGGCAATGAAAAATCGCCCCAACCCACGCCGTTAGCAAGCGAAATAGCTTTGGTTTGTAACAAATTGTTACCACTTCCTATCAGGTCGACATGAAGTATGCCGCTTATGGTTGATGGTTGGTGTAGCTCACCCATAGTTACATATGCTTTAAAATATATCGTTTCACCGGCTACATAGCATGCATACGACCTGTCCAGTTGCAGGTATGCTTTTTCAATAATATGGTCGGTAATAGTAGCTTTAATTTTCGAAACGGCATTTTCTAATACCGGGCTGGTGCCCTGGCCAAATACGATTGCGTGTACTGTTACAAACAGAATGAGGGTAAAAACAATCTTTTTCATTTATGTAATAATTTTGCTGATTATGACTTCACCAACCATCTGTAATAAATATTAATCCCAGCCCGCAAAGTGTACGGTTGCCGACAACCTTAACAGAGTAATGCTATCAAAAAAACATACCGGAAAAGCAGGTAACTAAAAAAACAGGTGGTTTATAATCAATTCAATAAATATAAATATTTTTCGAGTATCAAAAATATTTCGTCGCAAAAATTATTGAACTTTTTATCAGCGCTGGTCTGAGTTTGAAAAGAGGTAGCAGAAACCTGAATTCTGAAAATTAACCAGTTAATTATTATTCAATATTTTCAAAAAGCTGCGCGTAATTCGCTGCAAGATTGTTGCGTCCTGGGTAATGATCTCAGCATCAGCCATCATATCTTGTTTTAGATAGATTGGCTTTTTTAAATCAGATGATTCCGCATTTTAAAATCAACCCTGTACTGCCGCCACTCTCAACAGGCTGGCAAGATGCAGCGATGTCAATTAATAAATTTAAAAATAGAAGCAGCACAATTCGTTTCATTTACTCCACTTTATATCTAAAAACCTGTCTCCCCAAATTGCCATCCGCATCAATACCCTCAATTACCATCCGGTAAGTGCCTTTGCCATCCGCATTAAAGTAGCTGAAAGACGCCTCGCCATCTTTATCGGTAATAACGTTCGGGTTCCAGTAAATGGTGCTGCGCAAATCAGCCATTTTTTGGTTGGTGTGCGGGTTATCGTATTGAAATATCCAGATACTATTCCTGCGGTTATCTGCAGTTTTTACGACTGCGCGATTTTGTTCTCTTGGTTGATAAATTAAGCGTATAATATTCCGCTTTAAGCTGATAGCTTATTTTTCTGCGCCTAAAACATGTAAGCTTTAAAATAAATGATATTCACTCCACCTTGTACCTGTAAACCTGCCTTCCCAGGCGCCCTTCAATATCAATCCCCTCAACTACCACCTTATAATGCCCTTTTCCATCTGCATTAAAAAAATCGAAAGAGGCTTTGCCGTCCAGGCCGGTAACTACGGTTGGGTTCCAGTAGATGGTACTGCGCAGGTCGGGTATTTTTTGGTTAGTGTGCGGGTTATCGTACTGTGGCGCGTAAAAAGTACGGGCAATATAAAAGCCCTTTGGCGTGTAGGTAACCACTCCCGGCGCATACTTGTAATAGTTGTTAATCTTGCGGCCTTTTTTTAGCGTAATAAGTATCAGTCCTGCCGAGCCTTGCGTACCGTAAATGGCAGTGCTGTGTATATCTGCCAATACTTCAACGCTTTCAACATCCGCGGTATTTATATTATCCAGCAAATTCCAGTCAGCTTCCAGCATAGTTCCGTCTACTATAACTTTCATCGGATCTTTAAATTCTGTGGTGGTCGTAAAGTCGAGCGCGCTTAGCTTTCTTACATACATATAGCCGTTCTTAAAAACTATGTTGCTGTTTAGTTTTGCCCGCAGGCATTCGGTAAGCCTGCCGCAAGCCAGCGTTTCAAGGTCTTTGGCGGTAATTACCTGGTCGGCGCTCCCTTTGCCGTTTAGGTTTTGGGAATTCGCAAATTCGTCAGGACCTTTTTTATCTTTCACGTTAACTTCTCGCAACAGCAGCGGGTGCTGGTTAATGCCGTACTTCTGCAGCTCCATGCTAAACTGCTTCGCGTTCTGAATGTATGCGGACATATCAATTTCGGCTGCGTTATTAGTTGTTAACCTGATACCGCCCGGACCGCGGCTATTATTGTTGGCTACTGGTATATTATCGGGTGTATCGATAGTCAGTTCTACGTTATCCTGACCTTTGGTTACTTTAGCCTGTACCACAAATTTTGTACTGTCGGCAAAAACCAGGTTTTTGAATGCAAATTTTCCTACAGCGTTGGTGGTAGTATCCTTAAAAAATGTACCACCTGTTTTGGCAAAAAGTGTAACCTTTTGATTGATCAGCGGTTTGCCAGCTTTCTTTACCGTTCCGGATATGGTCAAGGCTTTTTCTGGCTGATAAACCGGGGCTATGCTGTCATCACTTAATACTGGCTTCCATTCAAACCGGCGATAACCTTGGGTAAGCATCAGCAGGTCCAGGTCTGAATTGGTTTTATCGCTGATTTGGGTAAAATAGTAATTCGGCTTTTCTACATAGCCTTTCAGATCCGAAGTGAGTAACAAATCCGACAATATCGTGTTTTCGTTCAGCTCATTCACCGGCACTTTCGATTCATCAGTAACCGATACTGAAAAATTACCGACGGTAAGCAAACCAGCCTTATTTTTAGCTTCCAGGTTGATGGTTACTTTCTTGCGGGTGACATAAGCCGTTTGCGGGGATGATACATTCAGCTTTAACTGGTCATCATTATTCACAAAAACCAGTCGCTCATTTAAAGGAAGGCCATCGGCATTAAACAGGGTAAATTGCACAATTCCGGTAGGAAATTCCGATTTAGATACCGTTACATCAAACTGCTTGCTATCCTTGCTTTTTGCCGAAAAATAAACCACCCCGCCAGATTGCCCTACCAGGCTCAGCTTATCCAGAGCATTTTGTTTGCCACTTGCTACGCTGATAGTGATAGCCACCGGGTTACTATTATCGATATTGAGGTGATAGCCGTCGTCGGTAGCTTTTGGCAAATCGAGCATGCCGGTACTACCGTCGGCATAAGTGATGCTGGCCATATACGTTTTGCCTGTCACCGGCACAAACTCAAAAGCCCCCATACCCAAATGTGCAGCCGCAAATGAGGCAACAGTTTTGTGGTCGTTGTCGGTAACGGCGCCTTTTACATTCACTCCGAATCCATCCGGCGAAACCGCCTTAAAAGCAATTTTGTTTTTTACCCCATTTAGCATATACCCCCCCTCAGGCAAAAATTGCACGTCAGGCCTCACTGCGGAAACAGTGGTTTGCGGATTGCTCACCACCGCACCGCCGCTTTCCGGTACCCGGGCATCGGCAGCATTGCCAACAGGTATAGTTTTTTCAAAAGTATCGTCTCCTGCATTACGCATCAACTTTGTATATGCCCTTACGCGGTAATTGCCCGGCTTAAGCGTATCAGGCAGTGCAAAGTCGCCCCAGCCAAGGCCATTTGTCAGTTGAATTTTTTCCCATCGGCTAATTTTGTTATCACTGCTGATGAGTTCAACATTCAATACCTCGCTTTGCCTTGACAATTCATGCTTCGTGATATCGGTTACGTAAGCTTTATAATAAATGGTGTCTCCGGCGGCATAGTACGGTTTATCAAAATGCAGATAGGGTTTCTCGGTGTTAAGGCCTTTATAAGCGGTTAGTTTTGCGGTCAGATTTTTCACCAATACAGTGTCAGGTATAATAGCCGCGGTTTGATGGGGCTGAAAATCAACCGGCAACATATCTGCAACCCTAAGCCTCGACCACGCCCCTTCATAGCTCAGCGCCTGCTTGTTAAGCAGTACATTATTTTTATCGAAGATAGCACGCGGAAAATTGAAGGTGACCAGCGTATTGCCGGCATTATCAAATGAAGATATTTTCGTTACCGGTACTATATTGATCCGGTGATATTTATTGTAGCTGATATACAGTTCAGAATTTTTCAGCCCGAGTGCATATCGTCCCTTATCATCCGGTCCCGATATTAAATCCTTTTTTGAAAGTTCCCCCCGCGATAGCTGATCCGCAGTTTTTGGAAGCTTCTTTTTCTTTACCCAGTAGTTTAGCGAATCGGGGTTGGCATTCGCAGAAGCAAGGTATATTTTTAGTTTTGAGTTTATCAAACTATCCGCAGGCCTGTCAGAATTCAAGGTCAGCTGCATTGCCTTAAAGCCCTCCTGTTCCAGTTTATCATTTACCGCAGCACTTAAGAAATGAGCAGGTGAACCTTCATAAGCTTCCTGCCGGCGCTCCTGCCAGATTCGTTCCTGCCTGGCAGTGCCTTTCAGTTCCTCAAAAAGTACAAAGCCCGAATAATCCACTGCGCGCTCTTCGCCATTGCTGAGAGAAAATTTTTTTATCAGATATTTTATTTTGTAACCGAGCGCATTATTGGTAATCACCAAAAAATCATTGGCTGATGCTGTCAGGGTGCTGGTATGCTCATCGTAATGCAATGCTAGTGCACCTGGGTTTTCTATTTTGCAATCTTTAGCCCTTGCGGACGCCCCTAAAAATTCAGTTTTAAAAAGCGCCAGGTCTTTGTTGAAAACGGTTGGTGTATTTTCGGGAGATGATATATCAGGAGGCGGCACAGAGGCCCGGGGCACAAGCCTTATGGTCTGAAGCGCTATATTGTTCCCTTCCACGTCTACTTTTTGGTTGTAAGTAGCAAACCCTGGCGCCGCAATTACCAGATCATAATGACCCGGCCTGATATCTTTCAGGGCGAAGATTCCGTTTACAGGAGCCGCTTTGCTGCCAATGGTGGTATTGCTCAAAAATACCGCAGCCCCGGCCACAGGCTTATTTCCAGCCTGACTAACTACCTTACCGGTTATTGCGACCTGGCTGAAAACCGTAAACGGAAAAAAAACTATAAACAACAACAAGGCTTTGCCCATAAATTCAACATTATTGTAACGGCAAGCAATTGGCACCGCCTGCCCACAGTCAAACATCACCATCAACAGATAAGGGAGTAATAGTTAATAGCTTCTTCTCGCTGTACCCAAATTTAACTATATGCATTTGAATTAACAATTTAGGTAAGTTAATTTCCGGGGGGCGCCGGCTTATCATCACGCCCGGCACAGGTCAGTTAAATGGGTTGATTTTTAGAATTTAGGGCAACAGTACATAACCTAATTGTCCCAACTCCTCCAATGTTTTGGCTGGGTATGTCCGGCCATCTTTCAGCAGATAAACCTCGTCGCTTATATCAAGCAGATGATTGTACATATGGTCGGTTATCAGGAAGCCCTTGTTCCTTTTCTCTTCCAATAAAAATTGCTTTACATTTTCTATCTGGATGGGATTGAGATGGGTAAACGGCTCATCGAGCATGGCAAACAATGAGGAGGCTTTCACAATGATGTAAAGTTCAAGTGTTCGCCATTGCCCGCCGGATAATTGCTTTACTTTCAAATCATGCCGACCTTCAAATTCGGGAAAGCGGTTGTTCAACTCGTCAGTGCTTAGCCGGAAATCGCCCAACACCTGTTTCACTGTTAATTCCTTGGGGATGAAATTGAATTGAGGCAGGTACAGCAGCAGATCGGGCCGCTTATTAACTTTTCGCGTCACAACTCCATCAAACCTGACAGAGCTGATTGAAGATTTGAGCGAACCCAATATGATGTTCATTAAACATGTCTTACCCTGTCCGTTACGCCCCAGCAGGCCGGTTATCTTGCCGGTTTCGCATTTCAGATAAATATCACTCAAAATGCGGCGTGTGCCGAAATCAAGCTGAATACCGTCGGCTTCGAGCGTATGTATCATTTCTTATAATATGCGTAAACGTGTATTAATAGAACACCCCATAATATATAATTAAACACAGCGGCAGATATGCCTGTTATCAATTGCAGCAGTACGAATATCAGCCAAACCAAAAAATCAAATCCTGAGGTGGTAAGTACGAGCCTAAGTTTAGTGACGCCCAGGTTTTGATAATAGTACAGTTCGTTCTTTTTATAATAGATGGCTGTATAAAATATAAACATCATGCTGATTATTTTATACCAAAAAAAAACAAATACCAGCGATTGAGCATTTTTCCCCGCTAACCCCAATAAATATATACAGCTGAGCGTAACGAGAAAATTCGCTAAAAATATGTTGCCGTAAAACCTCGTGATCAGCTTGATTGTGCGTGTAAAGTACATCCCTGGTTACTTATATTTTAATCGTGTCTATTGTAAATAAGATATTACTATGAACACCAACCACAACCCGAAGTCAAAAAGCCCGATGGTGAACGCGAGCTTTTGCTTTGAAAGCCCAAGGTTTTGATAGTAGTATAACTCATTTCTCCGCGATGCCATGGCAAAAAAAATCATTAGCGCCAGGGTAATAATTTTTCCCCAGAAATAGGTACCGATTAGCTTATTGGCCTGGTCGCGGTGGGATGCAATGGCATAAACGCTGACTATCGTCACCAGAAAATTAACCGGGATTATACCTCGTGAAAAACGTTTGATCAGCTTTAAGTTGCGCATCGGTTGTGATAACGCAAATTCTGATAATAACTTATATTTTAGTTGAATTAATTTTCCTGTATAATGGTGCTTTCTTCAGCGGGGTGGCTGTCTCCGGTTTTCAGCTTCGACACCAGCCAAACCATCATCACTCCAAAAAAGGCAATGATGCCGAACGACCAGCGGATACTCGATGCATGTGCGATATAGCCCACAAACGGCGGAATCAGCAAAAAACCGGTATAACCCACGGTAGAAATTGAGGCTAACGCTGATGAGCTGCTCATGTTTTTTGATTTGCCGGCAAGGCTGAAAATCATAGGTACTACGCACGATACCCCCAGTCCGACCAGCACAAAACCCAGCATGGCTGTGACAGTAAAAGGGAGCAGCACAGCCGCCATCAATCCCGCGAAAATAAATATACCGCTAAATTTCAATACTGTTTTTATCCCGATGCGGGTTACCAGTTTATCGCCCATCAATCGCCCCGAAGTCATAGCCACCATATAGACCACAAAGGCTGCTGTTGCAGTCGCTTTTTCCGAGTGAACAGCTTTCTGAAAATAAATGGCACTCCAGTCGTACATGGCATTCTCGCAGGCCATGCTGGCAAAGCATATCAGCGAAAATTTAAGCAGGTATTTGTCGGGCAGCGAAAAAACCGGCCTTTTGCTTTGCACAATAGGTTTTTGGTCTATTGTATCCTTGATGAAATAAAGCGTAAGCACAAGCAGTGCGATGCTGGCAAATAAAAAATGGTAATGTATACCTACGCTGTAATATACCATCAGATAGCCTACTCCCGCTCCTGCAAAGCCAGCCAGGCTCCATACACCGTGGAACATGGCCATTATGGATTTGCTGTACAGCGCCTGCACAGCAACACCCTGGGTATTTATGGAAAGCGTCATAAGGTTGCGCGCCGAACCGAAACAAAACAACATCAACGCCAACTGCCAGGCGGAATTTGAGTAGCCTATTAATACGATGATAACGCATAACCACAACGAACCGAAAAGCATTACTGCCCTGCTGGTATACCGGGAAAGCAGTTTATCTGTTACAGGCATAGTAAGCATTAAACCAATGGGCATGGCAAATAATATAGTGCCTAACTGAGCCTCGTTTAAATTGAGTTGATGCTTAATAGTGGGGATGCGCGATGCCCAGGTGGAATAGCCAAAGCCGGAGATAAAATAGAAAATAGCGCACCCAATGCGCAATTGCAAAGGCGTTTTGGTAAGATTTTGCTGTCCGTCCACTTAGATATTTAGCGTTTGCTAAAATACTGTTTTGTGTCGGGATGAAAAATTTTGAAACTGCGGTGGCGTTGTAACGATGTAGTTATTGAGCAGCCAGCACCACGTCGTCAGGCTTTATCAGGCGTACTACCTGCACAAAGCGTCGCTTATAGGTCGAGTCCATTTCCGTTATTGTTACGCCATGTTCTTTGCCGGATGTGGAATGGATAAATTTAAAATCTTCTCCATTATTGCTTACAACAATGCCCACGTGGCCAATCCTGTGCTTATGCGTCGGACTGGTAAAAATGATGATATCACCCGGACGGGCATCTTCATAGCTCACCTTCTCTCCAACTCCCATAAACTCCGGCGAAGAACGCGGAACCTTGAAATTGAAATTTTTGAACACATAGTTTACAAAGCCGGAACAGTCGAAGCCTCGCTCAGGATCTGACGTTGCAGAGCGGTACCGGGTACCTATAAGCGTTTCTGCAAAATTCACAAGGCTATCAGCCGAAACGCTATCAGCAACGGCAGAATTATCGTATTGCACAATTGCACGCGGCTGCTCGTATGCAACCTCGCGGTGATGTTTTTTTGAAGATTTGCGCGCTTTAGTCGCCTTGCCTGACTTACCAGTTTTGGCGTTACGCGGCTTGCTTGCATATGCATTGCCTGCCATCAGGGCAGCCAGTAATAGGAGAGTAATCAGGGATAATTTTTGTCTCATATTTACGGCTGCAAGATATTAGAATTATCCTAAAGCCCGCAACATTTGTCAAAAAAATGTAAGCAAAACCCTGTTTAAAATCAAATAAGGTACACCGACGCTCAAAAAATAAGCACAACGCTACCACCAATAATCATCAAAGCCCCTATAGCCTGCTTCAAGCTAAGCGACTCTTTTAAAAATACCACAGCCAATACAATCGCCAGCGCCACGCTAAGTTTATCGATCGGCGCCACCAGCGAAACCTTGCCCAATTGCAACGCTTTAAAATAGCATATCCATGAAAGCCCGGTTGCGCAGCCTGACAATACCAGGAAGAACCAATTAATTTTATTAAGACCGCCTATAGCACTGGCGCTGCCCTTAAAAAATACGATTGCCCAGGCAATTAATAAGATAACTACCGTACGTATAGCAGTCGCCAAATCGGTGTCGACTCCTTTAATACCAACTTTTGCAAATATTGCAGTTAAAGCCGCAAACAGGGCCGAAAGTAAAGCATATATCCACCACATAATAAAACGATTAAGATTAACTGATAGGGCTAAAGTTAAGTGACAAACCTGTTTTAAAATTGAATAAGCGTAAAATTCCGCAATATTTACCATCCATTACAGTATCCTGCGGTTCTTATCAGGCATTTTAACCATTGAGTGGGCTGTAACTCCAAATTAATTCAGAATTATATTATAATTTAGCTAAAAATACCCTTATTGATATCTTAATGAGATTGCTTTTTGGCATAATTTTGAGTCTGCTTACGTGCTCCGTTTCTATGGGGCAAACGCAAACGCTCAATCACTTTCTTGAAATTGCCCAAAATAACAGCCCTTTATTGAAAGACCTGCGCAATCAGGTAACAGCTAATCAAATTGATAGCCTCCGCATCCGCGCCGGGCTTAAGCCACAGGTAAATCTGAACAGCACCGGGCTTTATGCACCCGTTGCCAGTGGTTACGGATACGCACCAGCTATCACCAATGAGCATACCCTAAATGCCCTTATGGGGATTAGCCAGGCTATCGTAGGTAAGAAAAATATCGATGCCCAATTGCAAGCCATTACGCTACAATCTCAATCGTTGAATAACACGGCGAAAATATCTGAGCAGGATCTGAAAAAACTAATAATCGGGCAATATCTAACAGCGTACGGCAGCCTGCAGCAGTTAAAATTTAACCAGGAGCTTATCGACCTGTTGAACAAAGAAGAAGCCCTGCTTAAACAACTGACGCGCAGCAACGTGTACCGCCAAAGCGATTACTTAACCTTTTTGGTAACATTAAAACAACAAGAGCTTACGCTCGCTCAGTCGCGTCTTCAATATAAAACCGACTACACTACCCTGAATTATCTTGCCGGTATTACCGATACGGCGACCAGTGAGCTGAGCGAGCCGGATATCCATCAAAACATTTTACCGAACGAGGCCAGCAGTATTTTTTTTGCCCAATACCGTATCGATAGCCTTAAACTCATTAACAGCCGTCAATTGGTTGATTTTAGCTATAAGCCTAAGGCAAGCATATTGGCAGACGGTGGCTACAATTCAGATTTTTCCAGCCAGGCGTATAAGAACTTTGGTGTAAGCGCGGGCTTTACTTTTACAATGCCGATTTATGACGGAGGGCAACGAAAGATGCAACACCGGAAGATTTCGCTGGAGGAACAAACCCGGCAGAGCTATAAGACATTTTTCGACAGCCAGTATAAACAACAGATCGCGCAATTAAAGCTGCAGATAAATGAAACAGAAAATCTGCTAAAAAAAGTAGATGAGCAGCTTAAATATTCTGAAAGCCTGATTAAGGTTGATAACAGGTTGCTTCAAACAGGCGACCTGCGCATTGCAGATTTAATACTCGCCATAAGCAACTACTTTACTATCCGAAACTTGCGCACGACCACCAATATCAATAAACTACAGCTGATTAACCAGCTCAACTATTGGAATAAATGATATGAAGCATACCCCTCTCAAATATTTTATGTATGGCCTCGCTGCCTTGCTCTTATCCTGTCATGACAAAGACAAAGGAGCCGATGACGAAGATACTAAGGTAGCCTCACAAACGCCTGTAACGGTTACTACGATCAGCGATAGTACGCTTACTGACTACATAGACCTGAGCGCCACATCAACGATCCTGCAAAAAAACTTTGTTAAATCAAACGCCAATGGGTACATCGAGCAGGTGAATACACAGCTTGGTCAAAATGTAAGCAAAGGCCAGTTGCTTTTCACTGTAAAAACGAAGGAAGCGCAGGCTATAGGCAATAGCATTAACGTGCTGGACACAGGTTTCAAATTCTCAGGAGTTAATCGCATTAAGGCGCCCGCCCCAGGATATATTTCGCAATTAAGCCATCAAAAAGGCGACTATGTGCAGGATGGAGAAGCACTGGCCACTATTAACGACCGCGGCAGTTTTGTTTTTTTAATGCAACTGCCATACGAACTGCGTCAATACGTAAAACAAGGACAGACAGTAGACCTAACGTTACCTGGCGGCACTGTGCTCCAGGCAATTGTAAGCTCTTTTATGCAGGCTGTCGACACCGTGGCGCAAACACAGGGCGTAGCGTTAAAGGTGAAGACGGCTCAGCAGATACCCGAAAATTTAATTGCCAAAGCCAGGATTGTAAAATCAGCCAAAACGAATACCCAGTCCCTGCCAAAAACGGCCATATTAACCAATGAGACACAGACCGAATTTTGGGTAATGAAGCTAATTAACCCGACAACTGCCATAAAAGTGCCGGTTAAGGAAGGGATACAGGCCGGAGACAGGGTGGAGATATTGTCGCCAACCTTCACCAAGAATGACAAGATCGTTGCTACGGGGAACTACGGCCTGCCGGACACTGCAAAAGTTAAAATTATAGCCCGATGAAGCCCATTAAGGAAACTTTTTTGCAGCACAGTAAGCCCGTAAGCCTGGTGCTCGTTATTATCCTGCTGGCTGGCATTTTCGCTTATTCAAAACTCCAGTCATCTTTATTTCCTGAGATCACCTTTCCGAAAATTAAAGTGATTGCCGAAGAAGGTCTGCAACCGGTAAATAAGATGATGGTTACGGTTACCAAACCCTTGGAGAATGCCATTAAGCAGGTGCCCGGACTGCAAAACGTTCGCAGTACTACCAGCCGCGGCAGCTGCGAGATATCGGCTTTTATGGACTGGAATGCTGACATTGACGTAAGCATGCAGAAAATACAGGCCAGTATCGACCAGGTAAAAAACGACCTCCCTGCCGATGTGAATATCACGGTGGCAAAAATGAACCCGTCGATATTGCCGGTAAGCGGTTATACGCTGGAAAGCCACAGCCGCGATCCGATAGAATTGAAGCAACTGGCTACTTATACTGTTAAACCGTTTCTGTCGCAGGTGGATGGCGTTTCCGAAATAAGGGTAATCGGCGGTAAAGCCAAAGAGTATTGGCTAACGCTGAATAAGCAGAAAATGAGCGCGCTGGGCCTAACGCCTGATATCATCAGCACCACATTGGGTACTACCAATTTTGTAAAATCAGAAGGGTACCTGTCTGACTATAAACGCATGTACCTTACGGTAACGGATGCCACCATTAACGCCAAAGATCAGCTGGAAAACCTGGTTATCAGCAATAACAAAAAACGTGTCGTACGCCTGAAGGACTTTGCCGATGTAGCCATACAGCCAGGCATTGAATATACCCGCATAAACGCCAACGGGCGTGACGGTGTTTTGATCGCCGTAATTAAGCAGCCGGATGCCAACCTGGTGTCGTTATCAGCTGACATGGACAGCAAAGTGGCTGAACTGCAAAAGATATTACCAAAGGATGTTACCATTAAACCGTACTATGAGCAAGCAGACTTTGTAAACGATTCTATAAAAAGTGTTAGCGACAGCCTTTGGATAGGCTTGCTGCTGGCGATTATCGTAGCAATTATTTTCCTCCGCTCAATTAAGGCCAGCGCAGTTATTTTGATAACCATACCAGTTACACTTTGCTTTAGTCTTGCAGTTATTTATAGCGTTGGATACACTTTAAATATCATGACCTTGGGAGCGATAGCGGCTGCTTTGGGCCTGATAATCGACGACGCGATAGTTGTGGTTGAGCAAATACATCGCACGCATGAAGAGCATCCGCGTGAACGGGCATTGAAGCTGATTAAAACCGCCATCGATTATTTATTTCCCGCCATGCTGGGTTCGTCTATCAGCACGATAGTAATATTTATCCCTTTTTTGCTGATGACCGGGGTTGCCGGGGCATACTTCCATGTGCTGACCAATACGATGATCATCACGCTGGCATGCTCATTTTTTGTAACCTGGATTGGCTTGCCTGTAATTTATGTATTGCTGAGCCGGCGCAAACCAAACAACACCGCGCAACAAAAAACCGGGGAACATCACATAAAGAAACAACGCTGGGTAAACTGGTTCATCCTGCGGCCATTAGTAAGCATCATTATCATTGTTGCTGCTGTATTGGCAATTATATTTGTTCCTCCTCTCCTGGAAACGGGTTTTTTGCCCGAAATGGATGAAGGCAGCATTGTGCTTGATTATACCTCCCCTCCAGGAACTTCCCTCGATGAAACCGATCGGATGTTGCGGCAAATTGAACAAATCATTGTAAAACAACCCGAGGTAGCGGCCTACTCCCGCCGTACCGGTACAGAAATGGGTTTTTTCATCACAGAGCCCAACAAGGGCGACTACCTCATCAGCCTGAAAAAAAGCCGCGATAAATCAACTGAAGAAGTTATCAGCGATTTGAGGAAGAAAATAGCGGCCAACCAACCTGCGTTAAGAATAGATTTCGGGCAGGTTATCGGCGATATGCTGGGCGATTTAATGACCTCCGTACAGCCTATCGAAATAAAGATATTTGGCGATAATCAGCAGCGGTTGCAAAGTCTCTCGAAGCAAGTGGCGGGCGTTGTAGAGGGCGTAAAAGGTACTGCGGACGTGTTCGACGGGATTGTCATTGCGGGTCCGTCCGTAAGCATCGACCCGCATTACAGCCAGCTTGCCCAATATAATATTACCCCGGCCAGCCTGCAATTTCAACTCCAAACAGCACTGGAGGGCAACATCATCGGCAATATGCTGGAGCGGGAACAGCTGTCGCCTATCCGCATGGTTTATCCGGGCAATCGCGCCCTGAACGTTACAGGCATCCAAAACCAAACTGTATTTGTACCAAGCGGTAAACTGATACCAATAAGTGAGCTTGCTAATGTGCAGCTCAAACCGGGTGAGGCGGAGATAAATCGTGAGAATCTGCAGTCTATCGGTATAGTAAGCGCCCGTTTGGAAGGGGCCGATCTGGGCAGTGTGATGCCGGCTATACAACGAAACATCGCCAAAAATGTAAGCCTGCCACAAGGCTACCATGTAGAATATGGAGGGGATTACGCCCAGCAGCAACAATCCTTCAAAGAACTATTAATCATACTTATAACAAGCAGCCTGCTAGTATTTGCTGTCATCCTGTTCCTGTTTAAACAGTTCAGAATAGCTTTTTTGATATTGATAGTAGCTGTACTTGGTATTGCAGGAAGTTTTCTTGCATTGTACATAACCCAAACGCCGCTAAATGTAGGCAGCTATACCGGTCTGATCATGATTGTCGGTATCATTGGCGAGAACGCCATCTTTACCTTTTTACAATTTAAAGAACGCGCGCTGGAGAATGCCGATAAAGGCGTTGAAAACGGCATAGATGAAGCCGTTGTATTTTCAATTTCCACCCGGCTAAGGCCAAAGTTAATGACAGCCATCGGAGCTATTATTGCCCTTATGCCGCTTGCTTTGGGCATTGGCGCCGGCGCACAATTGCACCAACCGTTGGCGATTGCTGTTATCGGTGGTTTTTTAGCCGCCCTGCCGCTGCTGCTAATTGTGTTACCAAGCCTCATGCGGATTCTTTACCGCAACGGCAGGTTTCACGAAAATACCAGGCATGAGCTGATTGAAGGCGCAGAAGGTTAGAGCTACATGGCACATGCGCAGATCGTGCGGCAGGAGATGGCAGGGATGACTTCGATCCATGACGCGCATGTGGTTGACACTTACGCGGGGAAGAATCGGTAAAATCAATCAATAAAAAAAACCGGCCACGGATAATACACGCAGCCGGCTCAAACTAAATTATATGCCGAAATGAATTATAATGCAGCGAAATTGCCTGTGGTATCTTTAGCCTGGTTGTTAATGCCTTTCTCTACTAACGTTGCATAAGCAAGGTTACCTGTATGGATGTTGGCCGGCAAATCGTACCTCAGCTCGCAGTCGTTCACATTACCCGAAAGATTTACTCTTGCATCATCATTCACAGTAACACAAGCCTGGAAAACATCCATATTCAATTTAGCCGATGCGTTGTTGAAAAGCTTTACGTCGAGCTCGATAGCTGAAAGTTTACCGAATGATCTAACCTGGGCATTGTCATAAGCTGAAAGGCTGCGCAGATCGTTGGCAGTAACCCACACTACCAGTTTTTCATTTTTATATGAGGAAATGCGGAGCGTACCGTTTTGGTTTTGCACCATCGCGCTCTCTTTATAGTAGCTGTTGTAAACTTTAACATTATCGGTATCACCGCCAGATACATACAGCTCAACATTGCCGTAAACTTCAATCTTATTGATAGCGCCGGTTTCCGTTAAAACGGTATAAGTTTGGTCGGTGTCCTGGGGTGCTGCTGAAGCGGTATTATTTATGCCGATTACTGTTGCCAGTAAGATTGCTGTGGTTAAAAATATAGTTTTCATTGTTGTAATATTTATGGTAAATTATTTTTGTTATTAATTTACTACCCTATGCCAAAATTAGCACCATATTTTTAACTTACTGATTATCAGTGATATAATTTTTAATTTGTTTTTAAAGTGTTCGATAGCGTACGCTGACTGCACGGTTGTGGCCATTAATTAGAGATCGCTGATTCAAGGATAAAGCTTAGGTTTTTATATAACAAAAAGCGCCCCGTATCTCACCCCGGGACGCCTTCAACTAAACCTCAGATCCCATGCTGATGGATCTAAGTTCTTTCCAGTAGCTAACATAGCCTTATCGCGTGATGCTTTCGCAGGGAACCAACACAGCCAACACCCTTAAAAGACCGAATCATCCCGTTAACTGTCACTGCCAACTACTACTTCTTATTTACTCGCTTCGCAAACTCTTTGCCGGGTTGGCAATTGCTGCTTTGATAGACTGAAAACTAATGGTAATAAGTGCGATCAGTATCGCAACAAGACCCGCCGCAATAAAAATCCACCATTGTACCGGAGGATGGTAAACGAACCCCTGCAGCCATTCGTGCATACCCCACCAGGCTATTGGCGAGGCGATGAGAATAGCTAACAAAACTAGCTTTACAAAGTCGAAGGATAAAAGGCGTGTGATGCCACTTACACTTGCGCCAAGCACTTTGCGGATGCCGATCTCCTTGCTGCGTTGCTCGGCCATAAACGCGGAGAGGGCAAACAAACCCAGGCAGGCGATGATAACGGCCAATATGGCAAACGTAGTAAAAATATCACCCATGCGCTGCACATCGGCATACATGGCGGCAAAGTTTTCATCCAGGAAAGTATAACGGATAGGCTGATTTGGCGCAAACTGTTTCCAGGTAGCGGTAATAGCCTGCAGGGCGCTTTTCATGTTCCCGCCTTGAACTTTTACGCTGACCATTGATGGGCTCAGCCCAAAGTGCAGCACCAGGGGCTTTATCCCCTCGTGCATCGAATCAAAATTAAAGTCCTCTACCACGCCTATTATGGTAGCCGCATCGCCTTCAGTAATGCGCACGCCTACCGGGCTTTCAAGGTTCAGCCGTTTAGCCATCGTTTGGTTAATGATGACCGTTTTGCCCTTAACATCGTCGGATCTATCGTAAGAAAAATTGCGCCCCTCCACCAATTTCATGCCGAGCGTTTTTAAATACGTATCATCTATCTGCCACAGTTCTCCATTTACGGCGGCATCGAGTTTTTCCCTGCCCTCTATATTAAAATCGTTGCCGTTACGTTTTGTACCTGCGTAAACAGGCAAGTAATCGCTGATGGACGCGCTTTTAACAGTAGCTAGTTTCAACAGCTCGTTCTTAAAGCTCACTACATTCGTGTCGCTCAATGTATTTGTTCCCTGCACAATTATTACCTGGTCTTTGTTAAAACCAATTTTCTGGTTCAATATATAATGCATCTGGTTATTGACAACCAAAGTGCCGATAATGAGCATAATAGATGCCGTAAACTGAAACACTACCAAACTGTTGCGCAATACCGGACTTTTGCTGCCGGTGCTGAGCGTACCCTTTAATACCTGCACAGGTCTGAACGCCGACAGGTAAAAGGCCGGGTACAAACCTGCTACAATACCTACAATAAAAGCGGAAAGAAGAATTACCGGCAACAGCCACCATTCGCCCCACGGCATGGTTAAGGTTTTAGATGCAAGCATGTTAAAATAGGGCAGTAACAGGCAAGCCAGCAATAAGCCGATGATAAATGAAATACTGCTATATAGCAGCGACTCAATTAAAAATTGCCTGATGAGCCCGCTACGGTCAGAACCTACCACCTTGCGCAAACCAACCTCTTTAGCCCTGTTTGCCGATTTGGCTGTAGCCAGGTTAACAAAGTTGATACAGGCAATAACCAGTATAAATGCAGCTACCCCTCCAAACAGCCATAGAAAACGGATGTCGCCATGCTGCAAACCATCTTTGATATCGTATGAGTATAAGTTTATGTCCTTGACCTGCTGCAAGACCATGTGATATTTAGCAGCCCGTTGCTCAGCATCCTTTGTGCCACCTTTCCTGATGCTGGGCGCAAAATAATTCTTTACCATATCCGCCGTTATCTTCTTTTCGAAAGCTTTAGCATCCACGCCGGGCTTTAAGCGCACATAGGTAGGATAATTAAAAGCACCCCAGTTATTCTGCTCGCCCTGCCAAAATTCCTGTCCGGTTAGGGTAATCCAAAAATCGTAACTCAAATGCGAGTTCGCAGGTAAATTTTCTATCACTCCTCCTATTGTAAAAGGCCTTTTTGTATCATTATTAAAATAGATTTGCTTACCTACCGGATTTTGGCCGGGAAAGTATCTTTCGGCTTTTTTCCTGGTTATAACCACGGTATTAGGGCTGGTTAACGCATGTGCGCGATCGCCGTAAACCATGGGAAATTGAAACAAGTTCAGTATGCTTTGGTCGGCAAAGGTAACGCCCTCTTCGTAACTGTTATCGGTTTTGCCGGCGGGCCGTACCTGGGCATTTCCGGCACCCATAAGGGTATTGGGCATCAGACGGCCTGCATATTCGATCTGCGGGAAATTACTTTTCAAGGTCCGGGCCAGCGGGGCCGGCCATTCCGGGCCTTTACCGGTAAAATTGGCATCCTTATAAACCAGTACCACCCGATAAATACGGTCGGCATCAGGATAAAATTTGTCATAACTCAGCTCATTGCGGATATACAATGCTATCAACAAACAGGCAGCGATACTGAATGCAAAGCCCCCGATCTTTATGGCTGCATACATCTTTTGTTTGCGGAATTGCCGTATGGCGATTTTTAAATAATTCTTAAACATAAGCCTGCGATTAAATTTCTTTTCCGACCATTTGGGGACGGTTTCATGAAACGAAATTATCGCAGCGCGGGGCGAATAAGGTCTCAATTCAGAAATTGGGAACTCTTTTTTAAGGTTATCTTTGAACTCTGCCGGCGTTTTACCGGTCATCTCGCGGAAGGTGCGGTTGAAAGTGGATTTGGAGTTAAAACCAGAGTCATAAGCGATGCCGAGCAGAGTCAAACGATCAAAAGCTTTGTCTTTCATTTTCCGGGTAACTTCCATGATGCGATATTCACTAATGAAATCGCTGAAGTTTTTGCCAAGGGCGATATTGATAATGCGCGACAATTCATAAGCGGGAATTTCCAATATTTCGGCCAGGGAACTTACGGTTAGTTCAGAATCCAGGTAAAGCTGTTCGTCCTGAACAACTTTTTTAAGCCAGGTTGCTTTTTGCTGGAGTTGTGCCGAGGGGGCCGGCTTTGATATGGCGGGCGAAACAATCTGTACTTCTGGTTCCGGTTTCAGAAACGCAGCAGCCCCAACCCGAATGAGCAATACCGCCGAAAGCAGGTACAAAAAACAATAAGTATGTAGCCTTGGCTCGTGGTGATAGTAAAAATAATTGATGGTGATATAGGATATCAATACCAGCCATAAAATGCTGAATACAGCCAACATCCGGCTGAGCCACGCTAATCCATACCGCGACTTATACCTCAAACTTCCTCTAAGTCGCTTTTGAAAACGCTGTATTAGCTTGCGGGACAGTTGGCAATAAATAAGAATTGAAATTGCCGCAAGGCAGTGCATTAACAGGTTCAATTGCGTAAAGGCAATTCTATCGTCGGTCACAATTCCGCTACTCTTCCCGGACTGTAATATAAAAGCCACCTGTTCAAGCAATAACGGGATAAAATTGAGCAGATGTTTCCAATTAAACTTATAGCCCGACCGGATTTTCTTTAATACATAAAAATAAATCAAGGGACCAACCACCAGCGAAAAATGCACCGGCAGCCTGCTCCAATGGGCAATGTGAGCGTTTAATCCGATATCGATACCCAGCGCCCAAATCATCCATAAAATAATGGCCATTAAAACGAGGCTGAGAAAGCGATTTGCCGCTAAATCTTTGTGTTTTGCAAATGCTAAAAGCAAGGCAAGGGTAAGCCCGGCGGCTATTGCTGCTGAGAGGATAAGGTCGATATATATGCTATTCGTATCCAAACAAATTGACTACACTGCTCGTCTTATTAATATGTTTCGTGCCGACATCGCTTATTTTTGTTTGCATTGCAACAACGGGTTGAACCCGTTGCTACAATACGCGCCGGGCCGATGGCCCTCTATTATTACAAGCCCCCAATTCTAATTGGCACGTCGCTTAAGACAATGTGGCAACAACAATTTTTTATCTCATTGAAAAAAGTAAAAATTAAATTTTAGAACGATGCTCCTGCATCATTTTTCATCATGGCAATATTTTAACATCTGACAGATTTTCAACTGTGGTATAAGGCTCACCACCAAGCTTAATAAGCCCGGCTATCTTCATAATTTTTCCTTTTTGATTTTCGTTAAGTATCTTCGACTTAGTCCAAATTTCTCTGGGAACAATAACACCTATCCCAACTTCAGTGCTATCCGTTACCAGGTAGAACGACATAGATGAAAGGTAGCCCGGCCCGGCTATTGATTTTATTTTACCGATTACAGTGACTTTTTTGCCAATATAATTATGGGCATCCTTTGCCTTTATTACCTCCTGTGCTAATGTTGCCGATGCAAACAGAATAACACCGAGGAATATCAAAACTATTTTTTTCATAATTTTAAAGTATCCCAATTCACTCTCCTCAACCTCCCCTCGCAAGCCATAGCTCATTCTGAGCGAAGACTTTTTACCGGGTTTGCCGTTGCCGATTTTATCGCATGTGAGCTAATCGTTAGCAGCGCAAACACAATCGCCAAAACACCCGAAATAACAAATGCCCATATACTCACATTTATCCGGTAGCTGAAGGCAGTAAGCCATTTATTCATCATAAACCAGGCTATTGGCGAGGCAATAACTATCGAAATAATCACAAGCTTCAAAAAATCACCGGTTAATAATTTCGCAATACCCGGTACACTTGCTCCCAACACTTTGCGGATGCCTATCTCTTTTGTCCGCCGCTCGGCAATAGAGGCCGCTAACCCAAACAGGCCAAGACATGCCACAAATATCGCCAGCAATGAAAATACGGTTGCAGTGCTGGCCGTATATTTTTCAGATGCGTACAGGTTTTGAATATGTGTATCCAGGAACTCGTAATCAAAGCTGGAATTGGGCATATCCTTTTTAAAGGTAGCCTGCACCTGTTGCATAAAATCTGGCAGGTTGCGCGTATTATACCGGATAAGTAAGGTGGTTGTCGTTTCGTTACTTTTGTTGGCAATGTAATACAAATAACCGCCTATCTCATTTTTCAGTGATTCGTAATTAAAATTCCTCAAAACGCCCGAAATGATGGCGCGGTGATGCATCTCGGTGTTAGCATACCTGCCTATAGCCTCCTGCGGTGTTTTATAGCCCAGGTATTTCCGCACGGCGTCATTAATCAGCAAATAGCAATTCGTGTCTTCCACGGCTAGCGTTCTCGGGATAGAGGTTCCTGCAAGCAAGCTTAGCTGCATTGTTTTTATAATAGAGCCGTCGGTTCTGCATGTCAGTACCGGGTAGCCGTTTTTATCATTTTCCAGTTTCCTGATGCTTTTTCCGCTTTCAATATCGCCTGGTATGGATTGCGAAGGCGATGCGCTTTCAACACTCGCCATGTTTCCCAAGTCGTTTATAAAAGCCGCAGACTGCTGTTTATTCTGCGCAGATTTGATAGAAACGGCGACAATACCTTTTGGATTATAACCCAAATCTTTGTCCCTGATGTAATTAATTTGCTGCAGAATGATGATAACTGAAATAATAAGTATAATGGATGAAGCGAATTGAAATACAACCAGCGCCTTCCGGATAAAGTCCGCAGCAGAATGTTTTAATTTCAGCTTATTCATTAATACCAGCGGTGAAATGCCTGAGATGGAGATCGCCGGGTAGCTGCCGGCCAGCAATGTCACTAATACCCACGTTGCCAGTAAGCTAAACAGTATGGGTGCCGTCAGCAATGCTGAAGCCTGCAGCCTGATACCGGTAATATTTTGAAAGAAAGGCTGTAAAATAAAGCATGCTCCATAGCCAATTACGATGGCAATTAAAGCGAGCAAGGCTGTTTCAATATAAAATAGCGTAAGCAGGTGGTGCCGTTCCGCACCTAATACCTTGTTAACCCCTACGCCTTTCGAGCGTTTTTCGGAGCGGGCGGTAGCAAGGTTCATATAATTGATACAGGCTATACCCAACACCAATAACGACAGGAACAACAAAGCCTTTACCGTGCCGATACTACCAATCCTTGCCGAAAATCCCGCCCGTATATCGGCAGAGTACAAATGAATATCTGCCAGGGGCTGCAGTATAAAGCCGGTAAAAAATTGGTCTTTTTTGGGGATATATTTGTCTACGAGCGCCGTGGCTTGCTTTTGCACTTGCGCTGCGTTGGCATCTGGCTGCAGCAGTAAATAAGTTTCATAGCTCGAATTACCCCAGTAAGCTTCTTTTCCCGCCCACGAATCCATGATGTTGTAAATCATGTCGCAATCGATGGTACTGTTTTCGGGCAGATCTTTGTAAACACCCGATACATGGAGGGTGCCCCGGTTGTCAATAACAATAAGCTTGCCTATAGCCGCCTCGTTACCAAAAAATCTTTGCTTCGCCGACTCGGAAATAATAACAGAGAATGGCTGATTAAAAGCTGTCCGTGCGTTTCCTTCGGTAAAGCTAAAATCAAATATTTTTAAAATAGCCGTGTCCGCCATGTACAACCCTTTCTCACTGAAATTCTTTTCAGCGGCTTTTAACGATGCCACAGCCCCGAAGCTGTATTTAAGCAGCCTGGTCATTGCCTTTACCTGCGGAATATCTTTCAGTAAAGTCGGCCCGGCGATACCGGGCAGTTGGGCCCAAACTTTGTAGTCGAACTGTGCGCCCGATTGCAGGTTGACACGGTAAATATCCTTCGAGTTTTTGTACATGCGGTCGAAGCTAAGCTCGTGCGAAGCGCATGCAAATAAGGTAATGCAAACGCAGATACCGATAGCCAGGCCGGCGATATTCAACGTTGCGAAAAGCCTGTTGGCCACAATATTTCGCCAGGCTGTTTTAAAATGGTTTTTGATCATATAGTTGCGGTTTAATTTGTTCTGAGACCATTCAGGGATGGTTTCATGGAACGAAATTACCGCCGGGGTATAGGCGTAGCGTCTCAAATGATAAGTTGGGCGCTCTTTTTTCAGGCCTTTTTTATATTCTGCCGGGCTTTTGCCGGTCATTTCTTTAAAAACGCGGTTAAAGGTCGATTTTGAATTAAACCCAGATTCAAATGCAATACCCAGCAGGGTGATATGATCATAGGCCGGGTCTTTTATTTTACTGCCCACCTCGCGGATCCGGTATTCATTTATAAAATCGTTGAAGTTTTTACCAAAAGCCGCATTCACTATTCGTGATAATTCATGGTGATGGATATCGAGTTTTTCAGCAAGCGAGTTTAAGGTTAATTCGGCATCCTCATAAAGCCGCTTCTTCTCTATAGTTTCGCGCAGCCAGGCGCCTTTTTGTATTAAGTCTGCCGATGGTAACGGCTTTACAGCTAGCGGTATAGCCACAGGCAGGTCTACTTCCCTGCGCAATAAGGCAGCAATGGCTATCCAGATCATTATTATTGCGGAAAGCAGGTAAAACAGGTAACCAGGCGATAAGAACGCCGAATGATAAAGAGAATTCGCTACAGTAAATGACAGCCAAAACAAGCATATCACTTTGTAACCTGACAGTAAGCGGTACAGCCAGCGCAATACATAACGCGACCTTTGGCTTACATAAGGCATCAGCTGCCGGTGAAAATTATTGATAAGGCGGCAAGACAAAACCAAATAAATTACAATCGAAATTAGCGCCACACACTGGATCACCGGATTCAAATGTTGGAAAACGATAGTTTTATAGGTATCTGTACCTGTCCTGATGCTCTCGTCAACCTGCAATCCAAAAACGCAAAGTTCAAATACCAGAGGGCTAAAATGCAGCAAGTCCTTCCAACGAATTTTATATTCCGGCCGGGTTATTTTTAGCACATAGAAATAGATAAGGGGGCCAAGTGCCAGGGAAAAATTCAGGGGCAGCCTGCTCCAATGTGTGTAGTATACTTTAAAGTTAATATCCATTCCCAGTACCCCAACCAGTCTTAAGATAACAACAGCCAGCGACAAGGAAAGAAAGCGGTTTGCGGCACGGTCGGCCCTGTTGGCGAACGCTAACAACGGCATAAATAACAACCCAATAGCCATAGCTCCGATCAGGATACAGTCATAGAGAGTAATATGGAATATATACGGGCCCAAGCTATGCAGAATGCCTTAAATTAGTTCTTTTTGCTGCTATAAGACGCATCAATAAGTATTGTTGTTGCAAAGTGCTCCGCAATTGCTAAAAACAGATTAAATGGTAATATGTTCATCAACTCTAACTATCGGCCCACAGCCCCTGGCACTATGTCATCTTATCAATCCATCCATCCCTAAATTTCTACAGATTTACCGTTGATTTTTGGCACTAAACAGAGCTATGAAAATGCGGTGATAAATAAACTAAATAATATATACCTTGAAAAAGATTATTTGTCAAAAGAGAAGTGACAATATATTTCTTTTAATGATAATAATTTACCATTAGGTTGAGTTTATTTATAATAAATCGTACTTTCGTAAAGAATAAAATTTACAATAAAATTATAATTGCGCATCATATTATTATCTTTACCCCTGATGCCCCCTAAAAAGATCTAAATGATAAAAAAAACTGATTTCGTTTATTCCCAAGAATCTGAACCACATCGTATCAGGACCAAAAAGATTTTAAAACAGTTTCCACAACTGCGTAACCTGATTGGAAAAAACCCATTAACATTTTTTGCTATACTTGGGCTCGTGGCATTCCAGGTTATACTAGCCTGGTTTGTACGCGACCAGTCATGGTGGTGGGTATTTGGAGCTGCGTACCTTTTGGGTGCGTTTGCCGACCACGCCCTGTTCGTAATGATACACGAGTGCACGCACAAGCTGCTCTTCAAAAACCCCAATGCCAACCGCTGGGCTTCCATGCTGGCTAATATGCCCCAAATTTTCCCAAGCGCTATCTCATTTGAGAAATATCATATCAAGCACCACGCCTTCCAGGGCATTCATGAGCTGGACGCAGACCTGCCTAACCGCTGGGAAGCAAAACTGATCAACAACTCTTTTTTTGGAAAAGCCTTATGGCTGCTATTTTTCCCGGTATTTCAAATTACCAGGGTATCGAGATTAAAAGAGATTGCCCCGGTTGACGGCTGGATTATTACAAACTTTGCGATACAAATTGCCTTTACTACCGCCATCTGGTATTTCATGGGCTTTCATGCCGTAGCATTTTTATTCCTAAGCTTTATGTTTTCCATCGGCCTGCATCCCCTTGGTGCCCGCTGGATACAGGAGCACTATCTGTCAATCAGCGAAGAACAGGAAACGTACAGCTATTATGGCGTGTTAAATACTGTAGCATTTAATGTAGGTTTCCATAACGAACACCACGATTTTCCATCAATACCATGGAATAAACTTCCGGAAATACGTAAAACTGCGCCCGAGTATTACGATACCCTGCACTATCATACTTCATGGACAAAATTATTTTTTAAATTTTTATTCGACCGTGAGATATCTTTGTTCAGCCGTATTGTACGCAAAGACCGCGGCCGTGTAGCGCTTACTGACGTATCGAAACCTGATACCGATTTGCTGGTGAAAGAAAAGGAAGCTGCAACGGTATAATAAGGTCAAAGTAACACTTAAATTATAAGACGCCCGGCCAAAACCGGGCGTCCTCGTTTGCAAAAAACTTTTCTAACTACTTGCTGTCCCGCTTCAAGGTCGTATGAAATTTCGTGCCGTTATAGTCGATATTCATACTAACCGAGTCTCCCTGCGCGTAATATCTGCCGCTGTGAGGAATTACTACACCATCGGTGTTGGTTACTTTGAAGGTGAAGTCGTCTCCTTTCAGGCTGCCTTCGTCAATATTAACCGTGTTTCCGTTCGATTCACCTGTGCCCGTCAGCTTTTCTCCGTCAACTTTAATATTATAAGTCAAAGTGATCTCCTGTCCATCAGGTGTAGTAATCTTACCAGACCATTTTCCATTAAGGCCCGCAAATACAGCGGCTATGCAAATTGCGAGGCTGCAAACCAATGCTGCGGTTATTGATAGTTTTCTTTTCATCGTGATTTCCTGTTTTTACGTATGCTGCTCGCAAAGTATTTATTTAACGCGTCTTAATATGGTATGAAATTTAGCGCCGCCATAATCCATATTCATACTAACCGAATCTCCTTCCGGGTAAAATTTGCCGGTATGTGGTATGATAATATTGTTGTTATTGGTTATGCTAAATGTAAAATCATTACCAGTAACCTTCCCATTCTCTATTGTTAAAGAATGCCCAAACGTTTCAGCCACCCCTGTGACTTTATCGCCTTCTATATTAATAGTATAAGTAACCTGTACATTCTGTCCGTCGGGAAGCTGGAGATTCCCCTGCCACTTACCAGATAAATCGCCCAGCAGTAAGGCTATTGCAAAACAGCTTGCGAGCGCGGTTGTTAACAATTTGGTGCGCATTTTTATTTTTTTAGATATGTGACGCATTTGTTTTTATAAAGGTTACAGTAATAAATTGAAGTAAGTCACACAAAGACCTGACGCTTGGCCTGCATCCGCATATCTCTAAAAAATGTCGTAAATTTGAATTATAACCTATGAAGTTCAGAAGCGCCCGGCATACAAAAGACTTAAACCGTATGATAGATTTTTACGGAAGAATATTAGGTTTAAAGGTATTGGGCGAGTTTAAGGACCATCATAATTACGACGGTGTTTTTTTGGGCATCCCCGGTTCAGACTGGCACCTTGAATTTACCACTTCGAATTTAACGCCCGTACATTATCCGGATGCTGATGACCTGCTGGTATTTTATGCGGAATCAGTTGAAGAATTCAATGCTATCAAGCAAAAATTCATTGCTAACCGGATACAGCCTGTTGCGCCGAAAAACCCCTACTGGCAAAATAACGGTATTACTTTTTTAGATCCGGATGGTTTCCGGATCGTACTATCCGTATTGAGGATTGTCCCTAAAAGACTTAAACCCTGATCGCCCCAAAACAATTTCGCTGATTTTTTCTTACTTCATAAAACTTTATTTATGAATAAAACAATCGGTATTGTACTCATTGTAATAGGCGCCGCCATGTTGATATGGTCGGGCTTTACGTACACCAAAAAGGAAAAAGTTGTTGACGCCGGCCCTTTACAGGTATCTGTCGATAAGAAAAAGTCTGTAAACTGGCCACCTTACGCGGGCGGAATATTATTACTAGGCGGAGTTATAATTGTAGCGACAGCTAAGAAAAGCTAAATTCAGCTGGCCTAAAAGCCAATGTCAATAAAAGCTTTCTGCTTTTAGCTATCTTCGCAATAATGATATTCGATTTCCGGTTAAAGGTGTTTTACACGGTGGCTACCCGGCTAAGCTTTACTAAGGCCGCCACAGAACTGTTTATTACCCAACCGGCGGTAACCAAACATATTAAGGAACTGGAGCAACAGCTTAATGTGCAGCTTTTTTATCGCAACGGCAACAATATCCTGCTTACGCCTGGCGGTAAAATTATGCTGCGCTATGCCGAACGCATATTCCAAACCTATACCGAACTGGAAACAGAGCTGGCGCAGTTGAACAACATAGAGGCCGGTACATTACATATCGGCGCCAGTACTACCGTCGCGCAGACGATATTACCCAAAATCCTGGCGCTTTTTAAAAAAAACTACCCCGCTGTAAATTTCACTTTTATCCAGGCAAATACAGATGTGATCACTCAGCAAGTGCTGGCCGAAAAAATAGATATTGCTATAGTTGAAGGAGCTGCCCACTATCCGCAAATTGCATACGCCCCGTTTGCCAAAGACGAAATTGTGTTGGTTACGCGAGCCAATAATCAGCTTTCCAAAAAAGCCGAGATAACGCCAAAGCAGCTGTTAAACATCCCCTTGATATTACGTGAGGCAGGTTCCGGCACACTGGATATTATTTTTAATGCTTTAAGTGATGCCGGCGTCAACCCGAAAGATCTACAGGTGGAGATACGCCTGGAAAGCAGCATCGCTATCAAACAATACCTGTTATATTCTGAAACCGCTACTTTCCTTTCCATTCAGTCTGTTATCAGCGAGCTGAAATATAACGAATTGAGCATCATTGATATCAAGGGCCTCGAAATATTCCGCACGTTCCAGTTCATACAGCTGCACGGAAAAAATTCAAAATTAATCGACCTTTTCAAAAGGTTCTGCCTGGCAACCTATAACTTAAAGTAATCAAAGATTACTATTTCTCATTAAATTTAGGTTATACTAATATCGACCTTTAGTTATTATTTCATTCTGATTATATGGAACCGATAACTACAGATATTTGCATTATAGGGGCCGGCCCGGTTGGCTTGTTCGCCGTTTTTGAAACCGGCTTACTAAAAATGCGTTGTCATTTAATAGATGTTTTGCCGCAGGTTGGCGGCCAGCTTTCTGAAATATATCCTCAAAAGCCTATTTACGATATCCCGGGCTTTCCCACCATTAATGCCCAGCAGCTGGTTGACGGCCTGATGGAGCAAATAGCGCCATTTAAGCCTACCTTTAGCCTTGGCGAGCGTGTAAACGAATTAGTGCAGCTTGACGATGGCAGCTTCGTAACTACTACTAACGATGGCACTGAAGTGATCAGCAAGGTGGTTGTAATTGCTGGCGGACTTGGCTGCTTTGAGCCACGTAAACCAGCTATCGACAGGTTAGAAGAATTTGAAGGAAAAGGCGTGGCCTACATGGTAAAAAATCCTGAAGCTTACCGCGGCCGCAAGGTTGTACTGGCCGGCGGCGGTGATTCTGCGCTGGACTGGACCATTTTCCTCGCTGATATCGCCGAACAGGTAACGCTCGTTCATCGCGGCGATACATTCCGCGGCGCGCCAGACAGTGCCGAAAAGGTGTTTGAACTCGCGAAACAGGGACGAATTAATTTGATACTGCAGGCTCACATTAAGGCCATAGGCGGGGAAGGCCACTTGCAATACGTGGAAATTGTGGACAGGGACAGCAAAACATCTGTAATAGAGGCCGACCACCTGATCCCGCTGTTCGGGCTTACCCCAAAGCTTGGGCCCATTGCCGACTGGGGACTGAATGTAGATAAGTCGGCCATTATGGTTGATACCTTTGATTATAGCACCAATGTTCCCGGTGTATATGCCATTGGCGACATAAATATTTATCCCGGCAAATTAAAACTCATACTCTGCGGCTTTCATGAAGCCGCCCTGATGGCTCAAAGTGCATTTAAGTATGTATACCCCGAGCAAAAATTGAGTTTTAAATATACGACAGTGTACGGGGTGACGGCATTTTAAGCTGAAAAAGGAGGCGAAAGGTAAAAGGACAAGGCGAAAGGTTTTAATGCTTTATCGACCAGCCTGTAGACGGTTGCATCGCGTCTCCCGCTACCAGGCAAACGAAAACCCCTGCACCACATATTGCTCTTCAGAGACGCAAGTATTATATCTCTACATAAAAATGAATCATGATTAATCTGACAATAGAAGACCGCGATGGCACCCGTCGGCCGGTTGAAATACCTGAAGATATAAATCTGAGCCTGATGGAAGTGCTGAAGGCATCAGACCACCACATACTGGCTACCTGTGGCGGCATGGCCCTATGTGCTACCTGCCATGTTCAGGTTGTAGAAGGCCCCGAAAAATATTTTCATCCCAGCGATCTGGAAATGGATTTACTGGACACATTACCAGATGCTTCCTTTGATAGCAGGCTGGCTTGTCAGCTACGGATAAATGAGGATATGGACGGTATGGTGTTTAGGATCAGAGGGGAGGAATGATGAGTTTGAAGTCTTTAGTCTTAAGTCAAAAACAATCAACTCAAGACTAAAGACTTTAGAGCTAAAAACTACCCCCACAAATTAGCCGGATAGGTGCCATTGGCTACCAGCTCCGAAATGCTTTTTTGTACGATAGGTTTATCTTCCTTATAGGTTACGCCGAACCATTTTGATGCAGTTGGAATTACTTTAAAAGATGCCTGCCCGCTTTTTATCAGGTTGTCGGCAACAATCGGTATAAAAAATTCTGATTTGGGATTTTCGGCATTTGCGGCAACAAATTCTTTAAACATCGGTTCGCTTTGTTTAAAAACGGCCGGTGTAAAGCCCCAAAAGTTCATGGAAACGCGGGTATCGCTGCTGAGCGGGTGTTCCCCGGTTGCATCTTTATAGGCAACGCTGCCATCTTCTTTAAAATAAACTTCGGTGCGCTCATTAATTTCAACCATGTTGCCGCTGTCATCCACTTTACAAACGCCACGAGATACGGTACCATAGTCGGATAAGGTTCTGTCAATCTGGTAACCAATCAGCGAATAAGTATCGTCGCTTACTTCGGTTGTCAGAAACTTCGCCATTTTCTCGAACGAATCATACCCGTAAAAGTCGTCGGCGTTGATAACGCAGAACGGTTCGTGTACCTGGTTACGTGCTGATAAAACCGCATGGGCCGTGCCCCATGGTTTAGCACGTTCTATCTCCTGCTCTATACCGAAGGGTTTTAAATCGAAGCTTTGGAAGACGTAATCAGTTTCTATACGGCCTTTTAGTTTCGGCTCGAAAATCGCTTTAAAATTATCCTGGAATTCTTCTTTAATGATAAAGCTTACTTTTCCGAATCCGGCCTTGATGGCGTCGTAGATTGAATAGTCGATAATAGTTTCGCCGTTAGGGCCAAAGCCGTCAACTTGCTTCATGCTGCCATAGCGGCTGGCCATACCTGCGGCCAATATTAGTAATGTAGGTTTCATAATTCTTTCGGGCACAATTTATAAATGTAAATATGACATTTTTATATTAACATTCCCGATAAATAATGCAGTAACCGGGTAAATGTTTTTCAACAGGCGTTAATTATTTTATATACCTGAAATCCTGGCCGGCTTTAATGTTCAATAAAGTTTCATAGATCAACCGGATTACGTTATCTACATCCTCTTTATGAATCATTTCCACGGTGGTGTGCATATAACGTAAAGGCAATGAAATTAAGGCTGAAGGCACACCATCATTAGAATAGGCAAACGCATCGGTATCAGTACCCGTTGAACGTGACGACGCCTGGCGCTGGAAGGGTATATTCGCCTTTTGTGCAGACTCGATCAGCAATTTATTGAGGTTGTTTTGAACCGCCGGAGCGTATGACACCACCGGACCTTTACCACAGGCAAGATCGCCCTGCGTGATTTTGTTGATCATGGGCGTCTGGGTATCATGGGTAACATCAGTTACTATCGCCACGTTCGGTTTGATATGATGAGCGATCATTTCGGCGCCGCGAAGACCGATTTCTTCCTGTACTGCGTTAACGATATACAGGCCGAACGGCAGTTTCTTTTTGTTTTCTTTTAATAAACGAGCTACTTCCGCAATCATAAAACCGCCCGCACGGTTATCCAGCGCACGGCCTACATAATAACGGTCATTAAGCACCATGAATTCATCCTCGTAAGTAATTACGCAGCCCACATGGATACCCAGCTTTTCAACTTCTTCCTTGGTGGTGCAGCCGCAATCCAAAAAGATGTTTTTTAAAGTCGGGGCTTCTTCCTTTTCGCCGGCGCTACGGGTGTGTATAGCAGGCCAGCCGAATACCGCTTTAACCACACCGTTATCGGTATGAATGTCTACACGTTTTGATGGCGCTATCTGGTGGTCTGAGCCACCGTTCCGGATAACATATATTAATCCATCATTAGTGATGTAGTTTACAAACCACGAAATTTCATCGGCATGGGCCTCGATAACCACTTTATACGGTGCATCTTTATTAATAATACCTACCGCGGTGCCGTAGTTATCAACGTAGTGTTCGTCGATGTATGGTTTGATATAATCAAGCCACATTTGCTGTCCTTTCCACTCAAAACCGGTGGGCGAAGGATTGTTTATATAGTTCCTGAAAAATTCGAGAGAAGCGTCATTTACAACAGCGATATGCTTTGGAGCATCGGCTGTTTCAGAAGTTTTTTTAGCCATATTATAATTAAATACCTCTGTTTGAACAGGGAAGGCAAATATAGTATTTAGTCGGGAAAGTCCGAAAGTCAGGTAAAGTCTGAATGGGACCGGATTAAACCCAACTCCTAACATTTATCAATTTCTTAACACAAGCTTTATATTACAACCTCACCTTTGCAGCGAGTAAATTTTTTCAATAATAAGGTCAGTTTAGTTAGTTAGATCAGCCCGTTTGAGCGACGGGCTGATTTTTTTGTTCCCGGGCGCTACTTTTTTATGAAGAATAGTTAAGCGCCCGTTTAAACTTTTCGCCGTTATTTGCATCCAATTAGATCATGAAGCTATTATCGCCGTTACTTGTCGTCTCCCTGTTATTCCTGGCCTCCTGCGAGACCCCGCTATATGTTTCTGTACCGGTTAAGTATACGCCGCGCTATTATTTTAACAAAGATACCACAACCATAGCCCTGGTTAACCAATTTGATGCAAATGCGCTAAAAATCGGAAATAAGAAAAAGCTGGCGGCCATTAAAGCGGGGGCCTACACTGCTATTAAATCAGCTGGTATTCAGTTAGAGCAGCTACAGCATGTTAAAACTATAAACCTGGCTGACTCAGCAGATTTGAAGCCCGATACCGGTTCGGTAAAGCTGATCGCCAAAAAATACAAGGCTGACTACGTACTGGTGCTGAAGAATTTCAGCGCCGGCATAGGAATAAGCGATATCAGCAACTCAACTACTTACTACGATACTAACGTCAGCGTAAATTTCCTTCTGTATGAGAGCAATGGGGTGTATTATAAAAAGCTAAACGGCGCGGCAAACGATCCCAAATCTGACGAGCCTTATAATGGTTTATTGGCGGCCATTATTTTTCAGCCTTCAGTCGGCCGGAATAAGGCGGCCATTAATGGAGCCACTGAACATGCCGTGCAAAATGCCCTGCAGGACTATTTCCCGTACACCATCACCAATAACAGGCCTTTATATAATGATGACTTTTTGATACCGGCAGTAAAGGAAATACTGGCGCAAAACTTTGATAAGGCCGACAGCCTGCTTCAACCATTTTTACAGGACAAGGATAAACACCGCGCCAGCAAAGCTGCTTATAACCTGGCGGTAGTTTATGAAGCCGAGGGAGATATTGATGCTGCTATGGACTTGGCGCAGCAATCATCCGATTTATATGTTAACCAGTTTGCTACGGCTATTCTGTATGACCTGAAGCGGGAGTGAGCGGTTTTTCCACTATTTCATAATCAATACCTCTCCGGGTGAAGAGGTTACCGGTTTGCTTAAAGCCCTGCTTCAGGTAAAAACCGGTTGCTTCCAGGCGGGCATTACACCAAATGCGTGTGCCTCCGTTTTCTTTTGCGTAATTAATAACATAAGCCACCAGTCTGCTGCCTATACCCGCGTGCTGCATATCGGCAGCCACGGCAAGCTTGCGGAATTGGAATTCAGTTCCGTCCTGGAATAACGAAACGACTCCAGCCAGCCTGTTATCCCTGAATGCACCAAAATGGATGCCGTCAATGTCTTCCGGCATCTCCATGTCGTGCCTCATAGCTGTAGGATACAGCAAATCCCGCCTTAATTGCCAGGTAGCTTCGGGCCTGATCTGCTCAATTGAGATTTCAGAATGATCTTCCATCTTGAAATAACTAATCTCTGGTCTTTTTAACCTCTAATTAACTATAACGGGATATTCCCATGTTTCTTCTTCGGGTTATTTACCACTTTATTTTCCAGCATTTTAAATGCGTGAATAAGCTTAATCCTTGTTTCCGCCGGCTCAATCACCTCATCTATAAAACCGCGCTCGGCAGCGCGATAAGGGTTAGCAAAGATGTCGGCATATTGTTGTTCTTTTTCGCGCCATTTGGCTTCCGGATCTGCTGCGGAGCTAATTTCTCTTTTAAAGATAATTTCCGCGGCGCCTTTCGCACCCATCACCGCAATTTCCGCAGATGGCCAGGCAAAGTTCATATCCGCTCCAATGTGCTTTGAGTTCATCACATCATAAGCGCCGCCATAGGCTTTACGGGTAATAACAGTAATACGCGGCACCGTAGCCTCGCAAAACGCATAAAGCAGTTTCGCACCGTTGGTAATAATGGCATTCCATTCCTGATCGGTGCCCGGTAAAAAGCCAGGGACATCCTCAAACACCAGCAGCGGGATATTAAAACTATCGCAAAAACGCACAAACCTCGCTCCCTTGGTCGATGAATGAATATCAAGCACACCTGCCAGGAATGCCGGCTGATTTGCTACAATACCAATGCTACGGCCGGCGAGCCGTGCAAAGCCCACTACTATATTTTCCGCGAAATCTTTGTGCACCTCCATGAAAGAGCCTTCGTCTATCACGTTATTAATGACGTCCCTGATATCATAAGGCTGCGAAGCATTTTCAGGCATGATGCTATTAAGCCCTTCTCTCGATTCGTTTTTTATTTCATAAGGCAATCGCGGCGCATTGTCCTCGCAATTTTGCGGCATGTAGCTTAACAGCCTTTTTATATTTTGTATGGCTTCAATCTCGTTAGCGCAGGCAAAATGCGTAACGCCCGATTTGGTGGCGTGGGTATCAGCGCCGCCGAGCTCCTCGCTGGTCACTATCTCGTGTGTAACGGTTTTTACCACATTGGGGCCGGTAACAAACATATAGCTGGTATGCTCTACCATCAGTATAAAATCGGTAATGGCAGGTGAATATACCGCACCGCCTGCACAAGGGCCGAGAATTGCCGATATCTGCGGTACTACGCCTGACGCCATCGTATTGCGGTAAAATATATCTGCATAGCCGCCCAGCGATACCACCCCTTCCTGTATGCGCGCGCCACCGGAATCGTTCAGACCGATAACGGGTGCGCCGTTCTTCATGGCAAGGTCCATTATTTTACAGATTTTCTCTGCATGTGTCTCTGAAAGGGAACCGCCAAATACAGTAAAATCCTGGGAGAAAACGTACACCAAACGCCCATTCACGGTTCCGTAGCCGGTTACTACGCCGTCGCCCGGGTATTTTTCCTTTTCCATGTCAAAATCAGTCGACCGGTGCGAAACCAGCATACCGATTTCCTGGAACGATCCCTCATCTAATAAAAAATGCAGACGCTCACGCGCTGTAAGCTTTCCTTTTTTATGCTGACTTTCGATGCGTGCCTGACCACCGCCCATAAGGGCCTCGCTACGCTTTTGATTTAATAAGTTGATCTTGCTATCCACAATTCAGATTTATGAACGCAATATGGGAATTTTAATTTTTGATTCCATCGATTTAAGTATGATTACACTGATTTTAGATCGCAGATGTTTGCTGATTTCGAGGATGACGCTGATTTAATACAGCAAGGCCATCCAAACGGTATCATTATATTCATCATTGAATCATAAAAAATAAAACTATTTTATGCCTGCCCGCTTTTATAGATAAACCCAACGCCATGAACCCATATCAGCAAAAATGGATTGATCTTTTAAAAGCGGCAAACATTCCCGGCTGGAAAATAGTGCCGCAAAATGAAAACATTTACGTCGAAATGCCGCATGTAACCGATCTGAAACTGATAAAGGACAACCTGCCATCGACATTAGCAGCTATGTCATAAGACATCAATGAACCGCACGAGCGACTGAAATTCTGTTTTCATAATGGTCACGAGAATTTTGAATATGTTTTAAATCCGGAAAAGAAAGATCTGGAAGGCGGGGATTGACGGCTATTCAGCAGCCCGTGTGTTAAATCAGCTAACCTGCACGCTCAAAATGGATGAATTATAGCTTAGCGCGTGTAGACAATATCACTACGCTCATGCCCATAATGGCGATAAACACGAAAGATGCCCTTAAAGTGGCCAACCCGGCTATGAACCCAATTACCGGCGGGCCAACCAGGAAGCCGATAAAGCCTATTGTAGAGACTGCAGCAAGTGCAACTCCCGCCGACATAGTCTTCGACCTGCCTGCAGCGCTGTAAACCATTGGCACTACCGATGACACACCAACGCCTACCAGCATAAAGCCAGCCATGGCTGTATATAAGTGAGGAAAGATAACAGCTATAAGCAAACCGGTCAGGGTTAATGAACCGCTTACCTGCAACGTACGTTTTAAACCGAAACGACCTGCAAATAAATCAGCTACGAACCTGCCGCTTGCCATGGTGAGCATAAATGCAGTAAAACCCGCACCCTGTAAAGCTATGGGGGCAACAACTACCTTTTTGAAGTAGATAACGCTCCAGTCGAACATAGCGCCCTCGCAGATCATGGAACAAAAAGCAATGCTGCCCAGCGTGAGCAACGGCATCATCTGCTTCAGACGTTCGCGAAGGGAGATACTGACCGCCTTTTTATCCCGGGGGGCTACTCCGGTATCATCAACCAGGTATCTGGAGGCAACAGCCACTCCGGTTGCCAGGATAACCAGCACGGTAATAAAATGACGAAAAGGATTGATATGGTTGGCAATCATCGCTGTGCCGATGCCCGCCCCGACAAAACCGGCCAGGCTCCAAAGACCATGGAACGATGCCATAATAGGCCGTTCATACATGCGTTCCGTGGCGACGGCCTGCGTGTTAACCGAGATATTGACCGCATTACTTGCAAAACCAAAACAAACCAGGCAGATTATCAATTGAAAAGTATTTTCTGCTAAACCAAGGCAGCTAAGGAATATGCCGTATACAACGATGGCGCTCAGCAGCACTTTTTTACTGCCTATTTTCGTAATGGCCCAACCTGAGAAAGGCAGGGATAACATCAATCCTACCGGTAAAGAAAACAATACTGCGCCCAGGGCAGCATCAGTTAAGCCCAAATTTTGCTGTACAGTTGCTATACGCGATGCCCAGCTGGAAAAGCATAATCCGGCCATAAAAAACAAAACTCCTACAGCTATGCGGAGGGTTCTGCGGGTATGGACAGGTTTTATACTTATCGTTTCAGCCATGTATTTAAACAATACTAAGTGTAAAATATACACTTAGTATTGTTAACACAAATGTAGGCTAATTTATAATGATTTAAAAGGTCAGTGATAATCTTTACTTAAATATTAAATAACAAGGCTGTAGCAGGTATATTATTTATTGATGTTGAACGACCCAAGGCAGTGAGTGTAGACTTTATTGCTGCTTTTATCAACCATATCGCAGCTAAAGGTGCCCTGGGTATTGGTTTCGCTTAGCGCTGTAACCTTTATTTTAGCCTGAGCGGTAAGGTCGATTTTAAAATTACCGGCTTCCATATCTGATAAATCAAAAGTTCCCGTGGTGGCAGATGGAAATACCAATATGCCTTTGTCTTCAGCCGTTTGGCCTTCAGCAGCCAGCGTTGTTTGTCCGTTGGCAAAGCCCGGCGTACCAACCGGGAGCACATTATAGGTAGCTGCATTGTTAAAAATGTAGGTAATATTGCCGATCTTAACCTGGATATTGCTGGCTGCGCCAATCGGAAGGCCATTGCCATCATTTCCCGGCTGCGTATTCCCGTTACTACCACTTTGTGCCCCCGATGGATAAACAGGCGCATCCAGTTTGCACGAGGCAATAGTGCAGGCTATAGAAAATGCAAAAAACAGCTTAAGGTAAAATGTTCTCATATGGTCGTATCAATTGTCCGGGTTAAGATTCCCCAATACGAATTTCGGACATCATAGGTTACATTCCGGAGGTTATTTGCAATCACCATCCGGCGTACACGACGGGCCCCCGATGATCTCTAACCGTGGTTTTTGATTTTCCTGCTGCCATTCGCCAAATGCCTTTGCCAGTGATTGTTCAAAGACCGGCACCGCCTGTGCGCCCGACACCGCATATTTATTATTCAGCACAAAAAACGGCACGCCCTGTACGCCCAGGTATTGCGCAGTATCAATATCATGCCGTACATCATCGGCATACGCGTCGCTGTTTAAAACATGCTCCACTTCGGCAGCATCAAGACCTATTTGTTTTCCCAGCTCCGCCAGCACTTTATTATCATCGATGTTTTTGCTATCGGTAAAATATGCTTTAAACAATGCCTCCTCAGCCTCAACACCCAGTCCGTGCTTTTTAGCCAGGTGGCTAAAGCGATGCGCCTTAAAGCTATTGGCCACTATAGCCTTATCCAAGTTATAAGTCAAACCGGCCTCCGCTGCCATTTTGGTAACATGGTCATTCATCTGGCGGGCATGATCTACGGTCCAGCCTTTCCGGTCGGCCAGGTATTGGTTTATGCTGATGTGGGGATCTGTCTCTAAATCCGGGTTAAGCTGAAAGCTTTTCCATTCTATCTCAATCTCGTTTTTGTGCTCAAAATGCTGCAACGCTTCTTCAAACCTGCGCTTGCCGATATAGCAGAACGGGCACATTACATCGCTCCAAATTTCAACTTTCATAGCTTTTGTTTTATAATAACAAAGTTAATTCGCTACTTTAACAACGGCGTAAGCCAAAAAGTAAACTTTGCTCAATTCATACACCGTACATGAAATTAACTTTTAAGCTTATCCCTGCCCTGTTTCTGTTTTTTGTTAGCCTGAGTGGATCTGCCCAGCAAAAATCCGCATCAACGAATGATAACCTGTACAGCGCCGGCTACGCATCCGCCTTTATTGGTGGATTATATGATGCCTGGTACCCCTATCAAGCCTTGCACCGGCACGGCGATTTCGGCCTGGGCGCTCCGGCAAAGCTGGATGGCGAGTTGATTATGCTGAATGGCAAGCTTTATAAAACCCAATATACCGGCAAAACCACTCCGGTTAGCGATGCTGACCAAACGCCGTACGCAGTTGTTTGCTTTTTCAAGGCTAAACAGTTTTTTAAGCCTGACCGGCAGTTAAATAAAGCAGCACTTTTTAAATATATGGATAGCGTGCTGACCAATCAAAATGGCATCTACGCCATTCACATCAGCGGCAATTTTAAATATTTAAAAACACGCGCCTTCCCTCCTGTTGAACAAAAGCCGTACCTGCCGCTGGCAGCTATGCTGGACAGGCAGCATTTTTTTGAGTTCAACACCATTAAGGGCGATTTAGTAGGTTACAAGCTTCCCGCCTTCATGGAAGGCCCGCATATCAGCGGTTATCATTTTCATTTTTTATCGGATGATAAGCAATCAGGCGGGCATATTATTGACTTGATTGCTAATAACATAACAATTGAAGTTGATACGCTGAGCAGCTATACCATGGAGTTGCCCCCAACAGCTGATTTTAATAATTTCGATTTTAAAAAGGACAGGAAGGAAGAGATTAAAAGTGTTGAGAACGGGAAGAAGCAGTGAACAGAACATTCAATTTTCGTCATTGCGTTCTTTAATCTTAGATGATCGGCCTTTGATATGATGGAAGTAAAGCCGGTATGCCTCTTGATACCTTTATATATTCTTTTATCTTTTCGCACCAACTTTACAAAGCCTGTTACAGAATAATAAAAATATACAAAAAAGCCTGCTCATCGCAGGCTCCCGTAATATTATCCGTAAACTATTTAAAATCCTCGGCTGTTACGCCTGTGTTCATCTTCACATCGGTTACAGTCATTTCAAAGGTCTGTTCCTGCCCGCCGGCTGATTGAGTGATCGTTTGTTTGTATGGCATAAGTACATTGCCCGCTTTCCGGTAATCACCAAGTTCAACAGTGGTATTTATCGTGTTAGCGCCCTGCACAGTTGAATTTTCAACCTTAACCAGCAATTTGCTTTTTACATCGTAATATTCTGTTGAAGTTTTGCCGGTCGGGTCGGTTACACTTACCTGGTAAGCATCAGCGCCATTAACTTTTTGTGTGCCTTTAACCGCCAGCTTGAATGCGGGATTGCTAAGGTAATCCAATTGTTCGGTCAGCTGGGTAAACGCTTTTTTCTTTGCTATTTCATCAGCGCCTAAGTCTTTTTTATTGGGGCCCTGTTGCTGGTAGCCTTTTTCGCCGTCGAACGCTTCTTTCATCACCACATTTCCACCCATGGTAATTGACATCGCTTCCTTGTTAGGTGCCATCTTCTTCTGTACCACATTAAGCTTCATGCCCTGCATGGCCATATCCATAGTTATCACCGCCGAAGTTATCTTTTTCAGTTCCGCCTCACCGCCAACAGCGCTAATGTAGCCTTTTACAATATCAGCAGCGCTTATTGCCGGAACTGCCGCGGCCGATGTATTTTCGGTTACCGGGTTAGCATACTTATCGTACATATGCACGGAATAACCGCTTTTCTTCAAGCCATCAAGCATTTGTGAAGCAGCGCCAACCACCACCACACGGGTATTATCATAATTGAAATACTTTTGGGCCACGCGAAGGATGTCGTCGGCGGTAACGGCGTTTACCTTTTGGAGGTAGGTTTTATAAAAGTCAGCAGGAAGGTTATTGATCAGAATATTACTGGCAAAAGTAGCCGTACGCGCCGGGTCTTCCAGCCCTAAGGCAAATGAGCCGTTATAAAGCGCCTTGGCAATATTCAGTTCCTCGTCTGATACTTTTTCGGTGCGTATGCGTTTTACTTCGTTCAGCATTTCGGTAACCGCACTATCTACCTTGGCATTACGTACCGAAGCCGAAGCATCAAAAGTCTCCTGGAACCGGCCGGTGCCTAATGAAGAATAAGAGCCATAGGTAAAACCATGCTTTTCGCGCAGATTCATAAACAACCTGCTTTCAGGGCCGCCACCCAAAATATAGCTGGCCAAAATAGCCGGGAAATAATCCGGGTTATTTTTCTTAAGGTCTACCAAATTAATAACGTTGATTTCTGACTGAACAGCGTTTGGCACATCAACCACATCAATTTCGGTTTTTGCAGGATTAGGAACTTCGGCAAGCTTTGGCAAGCTCAGCGCAGCGCCTTTCCAGTTGCCTAAAACTTCAGTTGCAAGCGCTTTGGCAGCCTCCGGCTTTATATCGCCAACAATGGTTAAATATCCGCGTGAAGGTGTAATATATTTAGCATAAGCATCTTTAACATCCTGCAGGGTAAGCGCCTGTATGCTTTCTTCCGTTTCAAATTCGCCATTAGGATGATTCTTACCGTAAGCAAGCGCGTTATTCACCCTGTTGGCTATAGCCGGCGCGCTTTTGGCTGAAGATTTTAAACCGGTAATGGTCTGGCTCTTCAGTTTATCGAACGACTCCTGGGTAAATGCGGGCTCTTTTAAAGCAGTTCCCATCAGGGTAAAGGCTTCTTTAAAATAGCGGGTGAGTGCCGAAGCATAGCCTCCGGTAGAGCTTAATCCTACATTAGCGCCAAGTTTTTCACTGGCTTCGTCAAACACCGCTTTAGGCATTGTTTTGGTGCCTTCATTCAGCATCTCGCCCATTAAATTTACAACACCGGCTTTACTGCCTTCCGTTATCGGGCCCGCGTCAATCAGGTACGTTGCCGATACTTTTGGTAAGGTGTGGTTTTCAACCACCAGCAAGGTGATGCCGTTGGGCAGGATATATTTTACCGGGTCTTTTATAGTTAAAACCGGTGCAGGCCCGGGTTTAGGCTGTTTGGTGCGATCTATAGTTTGTGCCTGCGCATATTGCATCAATAATGCCCCGGCAGCTATCATTATATATTTTTTCATGATTCTTTCGTGATATGGTTAATTATTGAGCTTTTCCTTTCCCGGGTAGATAATACAACACCAGGCGCTGATTTGGATTAAGATATTTGCGCGCGGCATCCCTTATCTCCTCCCTGGTGACCGACCGTATCTCGTCAAGTTCTTTATTTACATGACCTGTATCTTTATGATAGAAAGTATAACCGTTGCTCAAGCTTTCAGCAACGCCCAGCATCCGGGTATTTGCACTCACAAAATTATTCTCGAACTGGTTTTGAAGCTTTTGGTATTCCTCGGGACTGATCAGATCAGTTTGCAGCTTTTTAATTTCCTCGTCCATGTCAGGCAGCAGCGTGGCCGGATCAGCACCGCCATTTGGCAAAGCACCTAAAATGTACATGCCATAGTCTTCAAGTGCATAGTTAAAGGCCACCACCTGCAGCGCGTTCTTTTTCTCGTCTACCATTTTCTTATACATACGCGAACTAGCCCCGCCTGACAAAAGGGTTGATATCATCTGCATCACTCTTGAATCGTGCGTATCTCTTCCCGGCACGCGGAATGCCTCGATCATAAATGGCAATTGTGCATTTGCATCATAAGCCGTGTCGGTAATTTGTTTGGTAATGGGCTCTTCTTCTATCTTTTTGTAGATTACATCAGCGCCTTTGGGTATATCGCCGAAATAAGCTTTTACCAGGTCCTTTGTTTTTGCAATATCGATATCGCCGGCTATCGTGAGCACAGCATTGTTAGGAACATAATATTTTTTAAAGAAATCTTTGAACTCGTCCAGCTTTGCCGCGTCAAGATCCTTCATAGTGCCTATTACACCACGATGGTATGGATGTTTCGGAAACAGGTCGGCACTAATGGTGGTGATCAGGTTACCGTAAGGCCGGTTGTCAAAACTCTGGCGTTTTTCCTCCTTCACTACCTCATTCTGCGTTTTTACACCGATTTCGTTAATTACCGGGTGCATCATGCGCTCGCTTTCAAGCCACATGCCGGTTTCCAACTGATTTGAGGGGAATACCTCGTAGTAAAAGGTACGGTCCTGCGTGGTGTTGGCATTGTTTTGACCGCCGCTGGCCGATACTATTTTAAAAAACTGACCGCGCTTAATATTGTCGCTGCCTTCAAACAACAGGTGCTCAAAAAAGTGCGCAAACCCTGTACGGCCTTCCGCTTCGTTTTTTGAGCCAACATGATACATCACGCTCACCACAGCTACAGGCGCTTTCTTGTCCTGGTGCAGAACTACGTGCAGTCCGTTAGGAAGGTCGTATTCTGTAAATTCAACTTTTTGCGCGTTAACCCGCAAGCCAATCAGGGAAGCGACCGCGGACACAAAAAGAACTTTTTTCTTTAATTGCATAGTTAACATTGTTTATGACTAAAGTATTAATTGATTTCGGATTTAGGAATTTCGATTTCGGATTATTTCAAATTCGGATGCGGAATATTGATTTCGGAACTGGACGACTAGGTTTATGTTTGTTTGTATTCAGAGACCGGAATGCCGGTTTCTGAACTGTTTTGATTTTTCGTTTGGCGCTAACGCAGCCGGCTGGTCTCTGACTAACTAATCTCTAATCTTAATCCTTCCTTCACACTAAATTCGTTAATTTGCGTTATAATAGGCTTTAAAGATAGTGAATAACAGAGTTAATGAGCCGTTCCTTCAAAATAAAAATAATTGTGCCGCTGGCGATCGTGCTTTTTGCGGGCGCTTATGGCCATCATAAGCGGGTAGCGCGCGAAACAGACATCACCGGAAAGATGGAGAACAAACTGCTGGATGAAACATCGGGCATAGCCGCTTCGGGGATAGACCCGGCGATATATTATGTACATAACGACAGCGGCGATACCAGCCGTTTTTTTGCGATTACCGCCGATGGCAAGCTTAAATCTACCCTGTATTTTAAAGGTGATAAAAAGGCAAAACAAGGTGTTTTTGATTGTGAAGACATTGCTGTTGGCCCCGGTCCGGTTAAACGTAAAAGTTATGTTTATCTGGGTGATATCGGCGATAATGATGGTAAACGGCCATTTATTACAGTTTACCGTTTTGAAGAGAACGCCGGCTGGTTGAAAAATGAAGTAAATAACGTGGATGCTGTACCGCTTCACCTTAAATACCCGGACGGGCCAAAGGACGCCGAAACATTAATGGCAGACCCCACCGACAACTTATTATACATAGTTTCCAAAAGACAAGACTCCGTAACCGTATATACTGCACCGCTTAAGTACAAGGCGAACGATACGGTCACCCTGACTAAACGCTGTAAGCTTTTTTTCGCAGGGCTTAAATTATTTAAATGGATTACTGCCGGTGATATATCCAAAGATGGCAGCCAGGTAGTGCTGAAGAGTTACGAAAAGGTTTACTACTGGAAACGAAACGGTAATGAGCCCGTCTGGAAGACCATGCAGGCAAAGCCACAGATACCATTCTATGTCCCCGAAAAACAGGGCGAAGCAATTGGATTTACGGCTGATGGCAAAGGCTATTATACCACCAGCGAAGGTGTTTACGCGCCTATCTATTATTATAAGGTACCGTAGGTTAGAGATTGGGAAGAGTTTTTGACTTCGGACTAAAGACTTTGGACTCCGGACTCCTATTCTACCGTATTCGCATAGCTGCTTATATAATCACGTGGCGATACACCGGTAATGCTTTTGAAAACATAATTAAAATTGGTGATGCTATTAAAGCCACAACTGTAGGCGATGGTAGCAATGCTTTTGGCCTGGCCGTTTACCAGCATTTTGCAGGCCTCGTTTATCCGCACCTTGTTGATAAAATTCACCAGCGTATGCCGTGTGTGTTTTTTAAAATACCGGCAAAAGGCCGTTGGCGTAAGGTGCGCCTGTATGGCTACGTCTTCGAGTGTTAAAGGGCTGGCATAGTTTTGCATGATGTAGTTATATACGGATGCAATGCGCATGCCTTCAGGATCCGTCATGGAGAAAGCATAGCTGCCTGATGATAGCGGCTGCGGATTATGGACGGTGGTTATTACATTCAATAATTCAATAAAACGGTAAAGCTGCTCAGCGCCCGCAGCGTGCTGTATGGTAGTAATTTTTTTAACGATATCAGCATACATCGCGTCCGGAATTTTAAACCCACTTGGGTTTTGATGGATGAACGCCAGTACCGATTTCATTTCGGGCATCGCAAACAGAGCCGATAATGCTCCGGATGGATTAAAAAAAATGGTTATCGCCCTTACCTCTTTATCGCTTTCAGGCTCAAAGTAGGCAGGGTCGCTTTTGAACAGATGGGGCAGATTGGCGCCGATCATATAAATTTCGCCTTCGCGAAAAACATGCATATTGTTTCCGGCCAGCAGCGTGCCTTCTCCTTTTTGGATCCAGGTTATCTGTATTTCGGCATGGCGGTGCAGGTACGTGTAAAAATGAGGCAGCACTTCTTCCTGCACCATAATGGAATGGTCGTGCGGAACAGGAATGGTGAAGGGCAGTACTTTCATTTGGTAAATTTAGTGATTAAGTTGATTGGGTGAGCGGTTGATTGAGTTTAGCTTTTAATAGCTATATTTAAGCTATTAAATCCATCACATGACCGCCCGATTGAAAAAAGACATCCGCACGATTATTGAAGTGTCGCTCTTCTTGGTATGGATTTTTGCCATCTCGGCCATTTACAGTATTTCGTCGTGGTTTTTACTTATTTTCGGCATCATTGGAATTACTGCTGGGGTTTACCGGAGATTTTTCATGCGGTATCACAGAGATATTATAATGCTGCCAACCCAAAATGACGAATCATCAAAAATGGGCCTGGTCGCATTTGGCTTAATAGTATTATTTTTTTCTTCGGTGGGACATTTTGCATTCGACATGGAGATTTACCAGGTTGCAATCGGATTGGCCCTTGGCGGCGTGTTAATTTGGCTTGGCCTTCATGAATCGCCAAAGGGCTGGCTGGCTGTGCAGGGCAATATGATTGAAATGCAGGGTTTGCCAGAGCAGATTGATTCCAGGCTGTTAAAAGGGATTTCAATTTATAACGACCGCATTATCTTAACAAATATCTACAACGAACGGCAGCAAGGTTTGATGTTAAAGTTAACGCCAAAAACAGCACAAAACATCAAAGTATTCCTTGATAGTAAGATCGGAAGGGCGGATATATCAATAACCGATTATGTCTCAAACGCTTCGGTGCGAAATTGGAATAATTGTTGATTGTCTTATCGCAATTCAACTACAATTACCGCCTATGCCAACCCCAAAAATAGAACTTACCAAAGGCGACATCACCAAATTAGCTGTTGATGCCATTGTAAACGCGGCGAATACCTCGCTTATGGGAGGCGGCGGCGTTGACGGGGCCATACATCGTGCAGGCGGGCCAGCTATATTGGAGGAATGCCGCCAGATAGTTGCCCGTCAGGGCCGCTGCAATACCGGCGAGGCTGTGGTAACTACCGCAGGCAAAATGCCATCAAAACAAGTGATACATACCGTTGGCCCGGTTTGGAATAACGGTAAATATCACGAAGATGAAAAACTGACCAATTGCTATAAAAACTCCTTACAATTAGCCGTTGATAATGGTTGCAGGACTATCGCTTTTCCGAATATCAGCACCGGCATTTATCACTTTCCTAAAGAGCGGGCGGCAAAAATTGCGGTTGACACAGTAAAGCAATTTCTATCAAAAACGGACAAAATTGAGAAAGTGCTTTTTGTATGTTTTGATGAGGAGAATTACAAGCTATACGACGATTTGCTGAAGTAACACTCTGATTAAAAAATGTCATCCTATGTTTGTGCGGGGTATTTTAATTATACCTGTCCGGATCAAATAATCCCGCCTCTATCGCCGGCTTTTGCTCATTAAACGAATCAGCTATTATCTTACCCGTAGCAGGAGCCAGGCCCAAACCAATCATAGCGTGGCCGGTGGCAATAGCCAGGTTGTCGTATTTTTTGGTAACGCCTATGTAAGGTAAACCATCCGGTGAACATGGCCTGAAGCCAAACCAAACGTCCCTTTCATCAGGCACCGCCAGCTTGAACTCAGGGAAATATTTCGGAACCGATTCAACAATGCCCCGTACACGGTTCATGTTTACACGATCGTTGATCTTGCCGATCTCCATGGTGCCGCCAAAGCGAATGCCGCCGTTCATTGGTGTGATGGCTACGCGCGCCTCGCAAAGAATGGAAGGAACGGTCATCTTTTTAACGGGATTATTTACCATAAACGAGTAACCCTTTCCCGGCATTAACGGGATGCTCAAACCGGCAAGTTTTGCAATACCCGGCGACCATGAGCCTCCGGCGACAAGATACTTATCGCCAGTAAAGTCTTTGTCCCTGGTGCTTACCGAGCTTATCTTACCACCATCATGATTGATCCGGGTAACCTCTGTATGGCGATGTATGCGCACGCCGGCGTCTTCCAGGTATTTAACCAGGCCTTTCATCAGCTTATTTGGCGACATGTGCGAATCGCAATGATAATGTACCGCACCCAAAATATCCAGCTCTATCTCCGGCTGCAGCTTTCGTGTTTCTTCCGGGGTTAAATATTGTGCATCAAGGCCAAGGTTAGTGGCCTGCTCTATCATGTGCCGTTCTTCTTCCTCAACCTTTTGTGATTTAAAAAGCATCAGGATGCCATTATCTGTTAAATCGAAATTTAGACCTGAATCTTTTTCAAATTCATGATAGAGCTTGCTACTGTATAGCGAGATATCCCTTAGCCCCCCGGCCGAACGGTCCACGTGTTTTTTGGTGGCGCTCTTCATAAATTTTAAGCCCCAGCCAATCAAGTCTTTATTTAAAGATGGCTTTACGTAAAACGGGCTCTTGCTGTCAAACATCCACCTGATGCCCTGCTCTATCATGCCTGGCGATGCCAACGGCACAAAGTGACTGGGCGTAACCATACCCGCATTGCCGTGTGAACAGTTGTCGGTAAGGTCGCCCTGTTCAAGGATGTCCACTTCCCAGCCCGATTTGTGCAGGTAATACGCTGAGAACAGCCCTATTACCCCGCCGCCAATTATTATTGCTTTACTCATATTCTTTTACAATCATTACCCATTTTGTCGTTGCGAGCGAGGAACGAGTGCGGCAACCTCATCATCGTGCATAGCCGATTTGCATTTTAGAAACGCGTATCGACGAGATTGCTTCGTTCCTCGCAATGACAAAGTTTGTTTTTTTATTCCATTTCAAGTAAACTCACCCTTTTGTCATTGCGAGCGAGGAACGAGTGCGGCAATCTCGTCGATTTGCTTACCCATTTATGCATGTTTGCTATGCATAGCGAAGAGATTGCTTCGTTCCTCGCAATGACAAAGGTTGTTTTATCCATAGCCCCTCTTGTCATTGCGAGCGAGGAACGAGCGCGGCAACCTCGTCGATTTGCTTGCCCGTTATGCATGTTTGCTATGCATAGCGACGAGATTGCTTCGTTCCTCGCAATGACAAAGTTCCCTTTATCCATAGCCCCTCTTGTCATTGGAGCGAGGCAACCTCATCGACATAATTGCCCGCTATGCATGTTTGCTATGCATAACGAAGAGATTGCTTCGTTCCTCGCAATGACAAAGTTTGTTTTTTTATTCTATTTCAAGTAAACTCACCCACTTGTCATTGCGAGCGAGGAACGAGCGCGGCAAACTCGTCGATTTGCCTGCCCGTTGTGCGTGCTTGCTATGCATAGCGAAGAGATTGCTTCGTTCCTCGCAATGACAAAGTTTTTTAGTTTGTCTTATTAATCATACCAATCATCACTCAAATCCAGCCAACTAGGATTTGTAGACACAATCAAATCTATCTTTTTTTGCCTCGAACCACCTTTCAATTGTTTTTCGCGTACAATCGCATCATGTATCCATTGATATTCTTCATAATAAACTAATTTATTCAAATTGTACCTTGATGTAAATCCGTCAAAAGTTTTGTTTTTATGTTGCCAGATCCTTCCGGTTAAATCACTGGTTACCCCTATATAAAAAACAGTATTAGCCCTATTTGTTAAAATGTAAGTGCAATAATCATGTTTCTTAAGAGATGGCATGTTTAAATATTATTCGGTTAGTTCATTTTGTCATTGCGAGCGAGGAACGAGCGCGGCAACCTCGTCGCTTTACCTGCCTGTTATGCGTGCTTGCTATGGATGACGACGAGATTGCTTCGTTCCTCGCAATGACAAAGTTTCCTTTATCCATAGCCCGTCTTGTCATTGCGAGCGAGGAACGAGCGCGGCAACCTCGTCGATTTGCCTGCCTGTTATGCGTGCTTGCTATGGATGACGACGAGATTGCTTCGTTTCTCGCAATGACAAAGTTTGTTTTTTATTCTATTTCAATATAAACTCACCCACTTGTCATTGCGAGCGAGGAACGAGCGCGGCAACCTCGTCGACATACTTGCCCGCTATGCATGTTTGCTATGTATAGCGAAGAGATTGCTTCGTTCCTCGCAATGACAAAGTTTCCATTATCCATAGCCGCTCTTGTCATTGGAGCGCGGCAACCTCGTCGACCTACTTGCCCGTTATGCGTGCTTGCTATGGATGACGACAAAATTGCTTCATCCCTGGCAATGACAAAGTTTTTTAAATTATCTTCAACTATATCACCTGGAACCCAAACGCGTAGGGGTCATCGTCATCAATTTTGATGGTGTTATAGCCATACACCTTGGCCCAGCCTTCGATGCCGGGAATTATTGCCGGTTTATCCCCTATCATTACTTCGTCTTCAACAGTGCCGGTAAATTGGCTGCCGATAATGCTTTCGTGTATAAACTTATCGCCTTTTTTCAGCTTGCCTTTAGCGTGCCATTGCGCCATGCGGGCCGAGGTACCGGTGCCGCAGGGTGAGCGGTCAATCGCTTTATCGCCATAAAATACGGCATTACGGGCAGTAGCATCAGGCGAAAGGGTTTTACCGCCCCAAAGGATATGCGAACAGCCATTGATGGTCGGGTTTTGCGGATGTACGAATGTGTATTTTTCGTTTATCCGCTTGCGTAATACCCTGCTCCACGATATCAGCTGGTCAGCAGTATAGCTTTCCAGGCCGCTAAAGTTTGCCTGCGGGTCGACTATCGCGTAGTAATTGCCGCCGTAGCTTACGTCAACAGTAAGCATGCCTAAATCCGGGCATTCAACTTCAAGGTTTTCGGCGGCAAGGTATGAAGCAACGTTGGTTAGTTTTACTGACTTTACTTTATTGCCTTCCTGTTTGTATTCAATCAACACCAAGCCAGCAGGCGCTTCCATACGAATAATTCCAGGTGTTTTTGGTACGATCAAGCCTTCCTCAACTGCAATCGTAATAGTACCAATAGTGCCGTGACCGCACATAGGCAGGCAGCCGCTGGTTTCGATAAATAATACCGCAACATCGTTGGCGGGGTCGTGCGGCGGGTATAAAATACTCCCCGACATCATATCATGGCCCCTCGGCTCAAACATCAGGCCTTTGCGTATCCAGTCGTATTCCTTTAAAAAGTGCTGGCGCTTCTCGCTCATATTGTCGCCCTGCAAATTAGGGCCGCCACCAGCCACCAACCTTACCGGGTTACCGCACGTGTGAGCATCAATGCAGAAGAATGTCTTATTCATTATTAGTCTTAAGTCGGGAGTCTTAAGTCTTGAGTCTGAAATCGCTATTGACTAACGACTAAAGCCTTCGGACTATTTTTTCCATTCATTATTAAACAACCGCCAAATATTCAGCGGGTTGCTGGTTTTTAACTCGTCGGGCAGCAAGTCTTCGCTCCAGTTTTGCCAGCATACCGGGCGCACAAACCTTTTGATGGATGAGGTGCCCACCGATGTAAACCGGCTGTCGGATGTTGCCGGGAAAGGACCGCCATGCTGGATTGCATTACCAACCTCAACCCCTGTGGGCGGACCGTTTAGAATTACCCTGCCTGCAATATCGGCCAGTTTATCGGTGACGTTTTTATATCCGGCCAATTCATCGCCATCTGCATAAATGCTTGCGGTAAGCTGTCCATGCAGCGAGTTTACTACCTGCTCCAACTCCCCGCGGTTTTCGGCAACAATCAGCATAGAATACGGGCCGAAAACTTCCTCCTTAAATTTCTCATCCAACAGGAATTCAGCTGCACTGATTTCCGTTACTAGGGGCACACCCTGGTTGTTTTTGGTGGTGTCAACCTTTTCTGATTTTGCGATAATTTTAACTGCATCTTCAGCCAGCATATTGCCGGCTAATTTGTTGAAGTTAGCGCAGATACCTGGCGTGAGCATAGTTGACGACATAATTTCTTTAATTTCGCCGGCAAGCGCAGTTTTAAACTCTGCCAAACCTTCGCCGTTTATGGTGATCAATAAACCCGGTTGCGTACAAAACTGCCCGGCGTTATTGGTTATCGGGCCGGCCAATTTTGCCAGTTCTGCAGGACGATTTTTCAATGCCCCCGGCAATAATATCAGCGGATTAATGCTGCCCATTTCAGCAAAAACCGGGATAGGCTCATCACGCTCACGGGAGATTTTCACCAAAGCCATCCCCCCCTTAAGCGAGCCTGTAAAGGTTACTATTTTGGTTTTGGGATGTTTTACCAATGTTTCGCCAATGGCATAGCCATCATCGTACAATATCGAAAAAACACCTTCGGGCATAGCAGTCGCTTCCGCAGCCTTCCTGATTGCTTCAGCAACCAACGCACTTGTACCGGGATGGGCCGGATGGGCCTTAACCACTACCGGGCAACCGGCAGCCAATGCCGCGGCCGTATCGCCCCCTGCAACGGAAAACGCCAGCGGAAAATTACTTGCACCAAATACTACCGCCGGACCCAGCGGCACCATCATTTTACGGATATCCAGACGCGGCAAGGGTTGCCTGTCAGGAATCGCTGTATCGATTATTGCTTCCACCCACGAACCTTCCTCCAGTAAATCGGCAAACATTTTAAGCTGATTAGTGGTACGGGCACGCTCGCCCTGTAAACGGGGGACCGGCAAGCCGCTTTCTGCAGACGCACGCTCTAAAAGCGCGTCGCCTATAGCGATTATTTCATCAGCAATGCTGCGTAAAAACGCTGCTTTCTTTTTAGGGCCGATATTACGATAAGCAGTAAAGGCTTTATCGGCTAAATCCATTGCGTTGTTAGCTTCAGCTACGCTGGCTGCATAAAACTCGCCGGGCAAATCAACGCCATGCGCAGGATCGACCGCTTTAAATTTATTTCCGTTTCCGGGCCTGTAGCTATTGCCTATTAAGTTTCTTGTTTCCATAATAATGTATTATAAGTAGAAAAAATTGTCATTGCTGTAAGGAGGAACGACGAAGCAACTTCGTCATTTGCATAGTCGTCATGCATATCTGTTAAGCATGGTGACGAGGTCGCCTCGTTCCTTGCAATGACAAATTTTGTTAAAGCCGGTGAGTTTTTAACTCACCCCGGTCACATCCACCTCTGCTTCTACGCCCCAGCTACCCACTGGCAACTCCGGGCGATTCGCAATGGCCTTATCAATGATAGCCAGGATGCGTTTGCGTTCATCGCCAACCAATGGTAAACGCGGTGCGCGAACGGTTTCAGTACCCAGGCCGGTTTGTTTTTCGGCCAACTTTATATACTGAACCAGCTTGGGGTGAATATCCAATTCCAATACCGGTAAAAACCAGCGGTAAATAGCCAACGCTTCCTGGTGACGGCCCTGTTTCGCCAGGTTAAAGATCGCAACTGTTTCGCGTGGAAAGGCGTCAACCAAACCGGCGACCCAGCCGTCGGCGCCCATAAACAAGCTTTCCAATGCTAAGGTATCTACACCGCACAAAAGTTTAAAGCGATCGCCGAAACGGTTTATCATCCTTGTTACATTGCTCACGTCACGGGTGGACTCCTTCACCGCCTGGATGTTTTCGTATTGAGCCAGTTCTTCAAACATGTCCAATGTCACCTCGATCTTATAATCATAGGGGTTATTATAAATCATGATTGGCAGCGGGGTACTCCTGGCAACTGTTGCGAAATATTCCAATGTTTCGCGCTCATCTGCTTTGTAGCGCAACGGCGGCAACATCATTAAGCCATCGGCGCCATATTTCAGGGCGTTTTCGGCACATTTTAAGGCTGCCCTGGTAGTTTGCTCGGCAATGTTCAATATTACGTACGCGCGCTTATTTACCGTTTTTACGGTCTGCTTCAACAGCTCAATTTTTTCCTCGTCGGTTAAAACGCTTGCCTCGCCAAGCGAGCCGCCGATGATAATGCCCTTTGCGCCGGCTTCCAGCTGCGATTCGATATTTTTATCAAATGCGGCAAAATCCATTTCATCATTATCGTTGAATTTTGTGGTTACCGCCGGGAATACCCCTTTCCAGATTACGCTCATGTTGCCCCCTCTAAATCTCCCCCTAAAGGGAGGAGACTTGATTAAATTGTTAATATTTATGTTACTACTCTATTAATTACTTTTTAAAGCCCTCTCCCTTTAGGGGAGGGTTTGGGCGGGGCTGTTATCTGCTCAACCTCACCAGCATCACCCCGTGCGGCGCTACTTTTGCCGAGTAGGTGCTGCCGCTGCTGATGATGTACTTCTGCTGCCATACGTCGCGTATTTTGGTTAGCCCTTTAAAATCTTCATCGTCGCGGTTGAGGGTGATCGTTTGATACTTGTCTGACGTATTGAACAGTCCTACCGCTTTGCCGCCATCGGCCATTTCTTTTACCCATATTTGGTAATCGGCTGTTTTGGCAGCCTGGCGAGCACCTTTGCCCAGGGCATCCTGGTCAATAGCCAGCACTTCGTCATTGGTCAGCAGGTTTAATGTAAACCTGTCCAGTTTACCCATATCGCAGCCAATGAGCAGCGGCGACGAAATCAGGCACCAAAGGCTTATATGGGTGTACTGCTCATCAGGGGTAAGTCGCGTGTTGTGCTGGTTATCCCCCCAGCCCACTTTACCCACTACCAGCATATCAGGGTCGTTAAAGTGGCCGGGCTGCGCGTATGGCGCATCGGCAACCTGGTTAAAGCCAATGGTGCTCATGCTTTCCCAGGTGTCAGTAATGTCACCGGTTGACCGCCAGCTGTTACCGCCTACCTCGGCGCCCCATTTCCAGACCTCGCCCATACCATACTGGCAAAAACTAAACATAATATCGCGCGGAACCTTGTTTAGTGCTGCGCGCATTACCTGGTAAGGTTTTTTCATGTCGTCGAGGGTAGGGTTTTTGGCTGTCACTTCGCTGTATGAACACCAGTCGTATTTTAAATAATCAATACCCCAGTCGCCGTATGATTTTGCATCCTGCTCCTCATGCTGCCAGCTGCCAAGGTACCCGCCGCAAGTACGCGGGCCGGGCGAAGAATAAATCCCCATCTTTAAGCCAAGGCTATGTACAAAATCCGTCGTCGCCTTCATATCCGGGAACTTTTGGTTAGTCACTATCTGACCGTTTTCTGCACGCTTTTCAGCTTCCCATCCATCATCAATATTAATATAATTCCACCCATGGGCACTCAGCTTTTCAATCATGGTTTTGGCTGCCACACGTACCCTTTCATCGTTCACACTCAATCCAAACGCATTCCAGCTGTTCCAGCCCAAAGCGGGCGTAAGGCCTATTAAATCGCCGATTTTTATAGTCAGTTTTTTTGATTTTGTGCCCAGGCTATTTTTAACTGTAAGTGTTACCGGGTAATCTCCGGCCTGGCTTACAACGCCTGAAATAATGCCTGTAGCGGCATCCAGCTTTAACCCTTCAGGTAAGCCGTCGGCTGCATACGTTAATGGTTTTTGACCGCTGGCAGGTATTAAGTATAAAAACGGGTTACCCGGTCTTGCACCATAAACATCAGCGCCGTTAATCTTCGGTTTGGCGCTGGGGTATGGGGTTAATATGTATGGTGTGCCGTCGGTCTTAGTTACTGATTCGCCCGACTTTTCTTCCGTAAAAGTATAGCTTACTACATACGATTTTTTTTCGAGCCGTGCTATGGTGAACGTGTAATTAAACGGTTTGTGAGCCGTGAAATCCACCTGGTTGATCTTTTGGTATAGTACCGAACCATTTTCCGGGTCGGTTACCTTAAAGGCCAGCTTACCTTTATAATTATAATTACTGTTGGCCATCAGCTTTATGGTTTTGCTTAAGCTGTTGTTTTCGCCGAATGCAAATGCCGCGTCAGTATTGATCACAACCGGGTCCATCAAACCGGCCATGCTGAGTGTAAATTTATTGCCATACATGCCCCCGGCGCCGCCGGTATCGAATATACGTATCGCCAGCACATTGTCTTTATCCCAATGTATAGCGGGGTTATTTGCAGCAATGGTATACCTGCGCGGGCCGTAATTACCGTCTTTTATAGTACCTTTTTGACCGCCGTATTTAGCTATCAGCTGGCCATTAAGGTAAACTTCGTCGTTATCATCAACGTCGTTTAAAACTAAACGCAGGCTATCTTTTAAAAATGATTTTTGTTTTAATGATGACGGAATATTTAAATGCAGCCGATACCAGCCGAAGCCGTCAACGCCTTTATAACCCTGCGCTTCCCAGTCATGAGCCAGGTCGATTGGTTTCCAGTTGCTGTCATCAAAACCGGGTGCAGCCCAGTCCATCGAATCACCAATAGAGAATTTCCATCCTTTGTCGATAGCAATTTCCTGTGCTGAAGCATTAAAAATGAATGCCGCAGCCAGGCAGATAAGCAGTAATAGTTTTTTCATGCTGATGTAGTTTAACCGGCTCAAAAACACGCCGTCTGCAACAAACTTACGAAAATCAAAATTACGGGTTCCGTATTTTTTTATTGGATGTTTTTTAGCTGATTATAGCAATATATTAACTTATTATCCTTTCTATTTTATTCAATAAGGATAGGATAATGTCAAAATGCACATAAACTGGTATTAATAACCGTAGTGAGAGCATAATAATTCGGTTTATCGCAAAATAATCAAATGTGGAGATGTTAATAAATTATCAACAAGAATAAGTCAGTCTATTTAAAGTTAACACATACTTCACGATAACGTTCAATGCCGATCCTACTTTTGCCGCTATAAATTAAGCTCTTTAAATGAAACATCGAAACAAAAATTAAAGCTATGAAGACCAGGAAACTAATTTTTACTGCTTTGTTAATGTGCTGCTTTTTTACCGGTTTTGCCACCATTGAAGGCATGAATGGCAAATGGACAGGTATTTTAAAAACCGACCAGGGTGATGAATACCCGCTGCTATACAATTTTAAAATTGACGGTGATAAGCTGACCGGCACCGCCAAGACTCCGAAAGGCGATATGCCGATTGATGACGGCCAGGTAACCGGGAAAGATTTTTCCTTTGTAGTTGTGGTTAACAAGATGGAAATAGAACACAAAGGCAGATTTTACGGCGATTCGGTTGGTGTTGATCTGAGCCTGGGCGATGCAAAATCGCATGTAACGCTGTTAAAGGAAAAATAAAGGCTTCGGCCAACAAATTTACAGGTCGTTTTGCAGAGGCGTATCGCATACGCCCTTTTGCAACACGTATACACAAGACATGTTCATGATGACGACGAGGCGTATGCGATACGCTCCCTTTGATCATCATTTCAGAAAAACTTTCACTTTCACAAAATATTTTTATTAAGCCCTACGCCTTATTGATAAATAACATTAATTTTAAAGAGGCGTAATTCTCATTGATGGAACAATGGTATTTTATGCCTGCATTGTAACAGTTATATTACTAAAGCGTCTTACAAAAAACTGAATTATGAAAAAGAAGATCTTTACTACCACGGCATTAATATGCTGTTTTATGGTTTGCTTTGCTATCATTGCCGACATCAGCGGCAAATGGTCGGGCACACTTACTACTCCTGATGGGCAGGAAATTGCTGTAAGCTATGATTTCAAGGTTGATGGCGACAAGCTTACCGGCACTGCTGAATCGCCGGCCGGTTCTGTTACTGTTGACGACGGCAAAATTGACGGTGATAAGTTTTCGTTCAAGGTGAATGTATCCGGAACCGATTACCCTCACACGGGTAAAATTTATGCTGATTCATTAGCAATGGATATTGACTTTGGGGGACCTAAAGCACATTTTATAGTTAAGAAGGATAAATAAAGGGCCGAGCCAAGGCTCCCGACATAAAACACAACTCAAATAACTAAACCATGAAAAAGACGTTTATCACAACTGCGCTACTATTGTGCGTTATTGCAGCCTTTGCCTTTTTTGCCGACCTAACAGGTAAGTGGACAGGCACCCTGCATGCTCCGGACGGAAACGATTACCCTTTAAATTATACTTTTACTGTTGACGGCGATAAGCTTACCGGCTTTGGCGAAGGGCAGAACGGTAAAACCGATATTACCAACGGCAAAATCGCCGGCAACGATTTTTCTTTCAACATTGATGTAAACGGCGTTGATGTAAAAACCACCAATAAATTCTATCCTGAAGCCGATTCAGTGGGTATGGATATAGATTACCAGGGTTTTAAAATGCATGCTACGCTTATGCGCGCGAAATAACACACCATCACAATTAGTTAATAAAAAGCCCTGCCACAACCAGCAGGGTTTTTTTGTTGGAATAATCGTCAGCCTGATTATTGAGATTAAATACCCTGTAAGGGAAAAATATTGGCAGATACAAAATAGTAAGATTTTAGCGTGCCGTGGGTCAATGTCATTAAGCCAGGCTTTTAAGGAATAAAAATATCGAATGATGAAGGGAATAAACACGTGATGTTTCGTACCCACAGCACGTGTCACGGGGTTGTTATTTTTTCTGCCAATATTTGACTCCCCTGGAGTCAGGAAGCATGGATGTATAGGGCAGCAAGTCCCGTCCATCGACTTTATGGCATAACCGTACATTAATGCAGATATTTCTTCGCAATATCCGGGTAAACATTCATGTATTGGTTTGCATTGCCGTCTTTATCAAATATGCTTTCCCAGGTGCTGAGCGGCTCCCAGATAAAGCTGCCTAAAGCCTTGTCGCCAGGGGCGGTAAAGGCAATATCGTTTACTTCTTTCTTTAATTGCGAATATTCCGCCACCATTACCTGTTTGTGATAGCGCCTGGCGAGGTCGGCCATGTTGTTTTTAAGGTCGGTAAGTGTACCGTGCCATTTAGGGTAGTATGATAAGCCAATTACATCAAAAGGCACATTACGCTTTTGCATATTATCGAGGAAAAACCGCGATTCATCATTCTGACCGCCTAAAGCAATGTGCAGCATTACGGCGGTTTGCGGACTCACTGCCTTTACAGCTTTAAAGCCCTGATACAGTAACTGCGCCAGACTATCGAGATTGTTGATGGCAGCATCGGGCCAAACAATTCCATGATTAATTTCATTCCCCACCTGCACCATATCAGGCGCCGTGCCCTGGGCTTTTAATTGCTGCATTACATCAGCGGTATAAGTATACAAAGATTTCTTAAGAGTAGCGAAATCCTGTCCTACCCAGGCAGCGGGTTTGTTTTGCTGCTGCGGGTCGGCCCAGTAGTCGCTGTAATGAAAATCGAGCAGAAATTTCATGCCGGCAGCTTTTATGCGTTTGGCCATCTGTTTGGTGTGCTCCAGGTCGCAAAAGCCTTTATCCGGCGAATAACCTTTCGGGTTGGCGGGTGCATTGAATATGCGCAGGCGGATATAGTTAAATCCGTGGCCCTTCATGATTTGGATAGCGTCACCCGGTTTTCCGTTATCGGAGAATTTCGCTCCCCGGCTTTCCAATTCAGGTAAAAAAGAAATGTCAGCGCCTAAAATTTTCCCTTTTACTTTTTGCGGTACATATTTTTCAGCAGTTATAGCATGCGCAATACCCGGCTGCACGGTATGTATCTCGGTGGCCCCGGGGAACACGCTGTCGGCTTTTGCTTCAAATTTGATATGACCGAGGGTGCGCCCTGCACGAAATATCACCCGGCAGCTTCCGGTGAATTTTACTGAGCTTGTACTGTCTGTAAGTTTGTTTAGTGCAATTTGCTGTATGTTTGGCTTGTCGCTGGTAACACGCACTATCGAAGCATCACCCGTAACTTTAAAGGTGACGGGCAATCCGGCTTTTGGTAAAACATCGCCCTTGCTGTCAATCACTTTTACGGTTATCAGGGTTTCATCCTTGCCGTTGGCAATCATGGTAGTTTTGTAAGGCGTTACCTGAAGTTCCGAGGGCACTCCCGGCGGCTTAGGTTTAAATCGGCGGGCCTGGGCGGCGGCATTGCCAGTGGGTAATAAAGCAAGCAACACTGCAATGCGGAAAATATTTTTAACTTGATTTAGCATAGCGTATAATTGGCAGGCTAAAGATACCATGTAAAGTGTTCTATTGACAATTAAAATAAGTTCGTCGTGGATATTTTACAAAACAGGCTACTTAAACCTGCTAAAATGATAAGTATATGTAAACATTAAATACCGTTTTAATATCTGGTTTTGAACATCGGTTATGGTGTTAAGGCTTACATAATGTACCTGGCTAACATTCTGGTTCAGCAGGTCGTAGCAGGTGATGCCTATTTCAGCTTTGTCCTTTTGAATCCGGCGGCTAAGTGTCATGTTCAGCAAATTAGCGGTGCGCTGAAAGCCCGCCGGTGCAAGCGGCACATAATGGAATGTATATTCGGTTTTCCATGAAAAATGTTTGACCTCGGTTACGTTAAGCTGCAGAGTTGCCGTGTGTGTTGTATAACTTGTATGCGGATAGTTCACATCCTTATAATTAGTTACAGCATAGTCAACATCGTAATAGGGCCTTATTGACACCATCTTATTCCAATCCGCATACATACCCGCTCTCATTAATAGTTGTGTGGTATTCTGGAAGCCAGGCTGCCCGTTTACCAAGAAATAATTATTCCCGTAGATGACGGAACCTGTGCCGTCGATGCCAAAGTCCCATTTGCCCTGTCTTTTGAAACTTTTATAAAACGATGAATGCAAAGCGAGCTTTTTACTGCCCTCACCATTTACAGGTGTAGTAACTGTGCCGCCCACCGCATTCACAATCTGCTGGTTAATTATGGTATTTTGAGCGATAGAAAATTCTGCGCCGGCATTCAGGTTAAAACCTGCCTGATATTTATTATGCTGGAATGATAAAGAAAAATTGTCGATTTTGACCGGCTTTAAGTTTGGATTACCAATGAATTTATGCAACGGATCATAAATTACAGTAATTGGTTGCAAACTGCTGATGGACGGCTGCTGTACGGCCTTATTATATCCGAAGGTAAACGCCCTGATATGAATCTCGGCGGTTGGGAACAAATAGAAAAAATTTTGGTTCAGTTGGGGTAAACCCACACCAAAATCATTACCAATCTGTTGTGTGAGCATATTTACGCCAGCTTTTATCGATATATCCTCGGTAAAATTTACAGTGAATTGCGGGTTCAGACTCTCGCCCCACAAGTTGCGCGTAAGGGTATTGCTTTGGCTTTGTACAAATATTGTATAAAGGCCGGTCTTAAAATCCTCATCATAAGTCAGCAACTCCCCCTTGTTACGGTCGTGCAGGGCAATTATTCCAATATCGAAAGACACTTTTTTCGTGAACGGATCATGAAGGCCGGCGCTCACCACTTCTGAAACATCGTTATTGACATTTTTAATAGACCGCCGCAGCGTATCCGATGGGAAGCCGATCACATATGACATCAGATCGTTAGCGTTAAAGTCTATACTATGCTGGGGATGTACGCTGATGCTGTTACCGATATTGAGTGACAAGCCTTTTTTATTGAGTTTACGGTGATAGTTGAAATTATGATCGTAGGTAAACTCCGAAATATGCCCATCATCGCCGGCAAGCGTCGTATTTAATAAGGGCACAAAATTGTTAGAATTTCTGCCAAGGCTGGTGCTCTTGCTGCCGTTATAGTTATACTCGATATTGGGTACCCATTTTATTTCGGTCAATGAGTCGGGCTTCCACTCAAGCTGGCTGTAGAGCTTTTGGTTATGCTGCTTATGATATGAGGTATTGCTGTTGAGCGCGGTAAAAATAGTATCGCGTATGTTTTGCTGCGTTTTAGTTTGAGTGCCATTATCGATCCGGGTGTTATCAAAACGATATTCGGAGTGCAGATGCAGTTTTTTGCTCAAGTCCTTATCTATATCGAAATTACCTTTCACGCCTTTTTTAATGCCGTTGTTACTGTATGATACTGGCGCAAAGCCCCCATTATTGCCAAAGAAGAGCTGCGTTCCGCTCAGGTTATCGGCATCCAGCTTGCCGGATATTTGTACGTCGTTACTGAATTTTGCGGCAAAGCCTGAGGCAACATACCTATCCTGCGTACCACCGCCTGCACCCAGCGAGCTCAATACACCCTTCAGAAATTTATTCTTAAACTTTAGGTTGATGATCTTTTTTACCTGGTATGAGGGTGTTATGTGGTCGGGGTCGTCATCGCGGTCATCATAAACCTGTACCTTTGAAATGAGTTCGGCGGGAAGGTTGTCGGTAGCAATGGACGGATCATTAACAAAAAAACTACGCCCGTTCACTTTTATTTTCGATACCGCTTTACCATTTACGGTAATGCCGTCGCGGTTTATCTGCACCCCCGGAAGCTTCATAAGCAAATCTCTTACCATGGCATTGGGCCGCGTTTTAAAAGCCAGCGCGTCGAATTCCAGCGTGTCTTTCCTCATAATTACCGGTACACGTTCGCCTTTTACAACAACCTCTTGCAGCATCCTCGAGGACAGATACAAATTGCCCAGATTAATCAATTCTCCATTTTTAAAATCAATTTTTAGATGCAGCCCGCGATAGCCGACATGCGATATCAGCAGACGGGATGGCTCCTGTTTGATGTTATGAAGAACGAAGGTCCCGTTCTTATCAGTAACAGTATAGGAGACAAGCGAAGTATCGCTCAGCTTCAGTAATGAGACAGTGGCCAACTGTACCGGCTGACGGCTTACCGAATCAATAACGGTGGCTCTGATAGTGCCGCGGTTTTGGGACTTAGCCGCAACCGCCAGAACAATCAACAGGGGTAGTAAAAGTAATTTCCGCATTAAAAGGTAAGGTTAACTGTTTAGCATATCGAACGCTAACATAACCAAACGCTTTTATTAAAACTATATATATAGTTAATGTGATAGGAATATTACAAAGCAATAGTTCCCATGCCTTTGCCGGTCATTCGCACAAAGCCTTCGGCGGCTTTTACACCGGCTTCTCTTCCGCGGAAATCTTCCATGGCGGCATGACCGCAGGCATAAATTCCGGGAGGGTCCTGGCTGGTATGGCAGTAAACCGATTTTCTTTTTTGCTCCTGGGTTTCCGAATCTACATAATCTGTCGGCATAAAGATCAGCGTCTGTTCACCCGTGCATACCTCGAAAAAATAGAGGCTGAATTTACCGGAAGAACGTACCCATGTTTGTATGGTAAGCAGGCTGGCTACCTGGTGATCCTTATGAGCATCAGCCGGCCAATGGGTAAATACCACATCGGGCTTTTCGGCAGCCACCAGCTTTTGAAGGTGCTCAAGGGCGGCGTTATCTGCTACAGTACTGCCGTCGGTCTGTCCCGCGAAAACAGGCTTAGCATTCAATATTTTGCAGGCGTTCAGTGCTTCCTGCTTACGGATAGCCGCGGCTTCGTCGTGGCTTTTGCCGGGGATACCTGCCTCACCTGTAGTGAGGTAAATGATAGTAACCTTGTGGCCCATCGCCGCCAGTTTTGCCAGTGTTCCCCCGCAGCCGCTTTCGGGATCATCCGGATGTCCGCCCACACAGACAATTTTCTTTTTTGCGGTCCCTTGTGCCGGTTTGGCGGTTAACAGATCGGGCAGGGTTAGCAGGCTAAGGCCAGCAGCGGCGGTTTTTACAAATTGACGGCGGGTGTTGAGGTCCATGGTTTTATGTATTGCGTTTTCACGATGGGTGTTGCCCATCGCTGACTTATGTAACTCCTTCGGGGTATTTAATTCATTCTATCTAAATTTCTTTCTTTGAAAGGGAGCACTCCATCAGCGCAGGGCATCGCCCTGCATCAAATGGCGATGCGAATATTTATTCAAACACTACCGTTTTGTTGTGATATACAAATACCCTATCCTCAAAAACCAGCTTCAGCGCCCTGGCTAATACCGATGTTTCAATCTCCTTACCGGCCTTCACCATGTCTGCCGCCGTAAATGAATGTGTAACCGGGATGATTTGCTGCGCAATGATGGGGCCTTCGTCTAATTCATTAGACACAAAATGCGCCGTGGCGCCTATCAGTTTAACACCACGTTCATACGCCTGCCGGTAAGGATTGGCCCCAATAAATGCAGGTAAAAACGAATGATGGATGTTAATTACCCGGTTAGGAAACCTGGCAACCAGCATCGGCGAGAGTATCCTCATGAATTTAGCCAGTACAATGTAGTCAGGCCTGTACTGGTCTATGGTCCCGGCAATTTTTTCTTCAAATTCCGGCTTACTGATACCTTCATGCGAAATGCCATAAAAAGGCATATCAAAACGTCTGCAAATATCCTCCAATACATTATGGTTGCCAATTACGCACTGCACCGTAGCTCCTAATGTTCCAAAATAATTACGGATGAGTATATCAGCCAGGCAATGGTATTCTTTTGTCACCATAACCACCACTTTCTTGTCAGGCAGCGGGTTGATAAGGATAGTGGCATTGTCCGGCAATATCTTTCGCAGCTGTTTTTCAAGTGTATCCTCGTTCTCCCCTTTCGTAACCTCCAGGCGCATAAAGAACAGGTTGTCGGCCTGGTCTACATGCTCGCGCAACGAAACGATATTGAAAAGGTTTTTTGCTAATATGGCCGAAACAGATGCCACCAGCCCGGCCCTGTCGGTACATTGGATAACGATAATCATTTCAGGTAAATATAGGAGAAAGTCAGTAAAATTAATAAAGCCGGAGGATCAGGAACAAGCTTAAGTTAGTCTTTAGTTTAAACTGGCGTTTTCCTGGCGCAAAGCTGTAACAAATCAGTGTTTTAGCCGTCAATATATAAAAAGCTGTGTCAGCTTTTGGCTTTAAACTTTTAGCTTAAAAATGATCATGCGATACTTTCTTTGTTTCCTGTTTCCGCCGTTAGCTATATTAACTACCGGTAAAATCGGTGCGTTTATACTTAATATATTCCTAACCCTGTTTTTTTGGGTGCCGGGCATAATTCATGCAGTACTGGTTACTAACGAATATTATAACGAAAAACGCCACCGTCAGTTCATGCGCGTTGTACGGAGGGGCTATTAACCCATCTTTTTTACAAAAGGCGTCCCGTGGCAATAAATTGGCCAATTGGGTTGACAATCACAATGATAAATTGCTATTTTTACACCCGAGACCGTCAAACTGGCCTGATACAATTGAACAAGAACTTGTCCCGGTATATTTTTATACTGCTGGTATCCTTATTAGGTGTTAAGGATGCTGCCGGCTATATGCGTCAACCCATAGCCAACAAAGCCGACAGTGCCATCATCAGCCAGAAAAACCAGGAAATAAACCAGCTGCTTTTAAAACAGCAGGCTGCCGACAACGCCCGGCTCAAGAGCGAAGTTGCGCTTGCAAAGCGCCTGTTCTGGATACGAAATGTGATAGCGCTGTTTGTAATAGCCTTTATTGTAATAATTATCCGTAACAACCGGCAAAAAAACGCTCTGAACAAAGTACTGCAAAAACAAAATGAGGACATTGCCCTGCAAAAGGCCGAAATATTGCAGCAAAAAGAAACGCTCCACCAGTTAAACCAAACCAAAGACCAGCTATTTTCAATCATCAGCCACGACTTGCGCGCGCCCTTTGCCGCTATTTTACAGTCGATGGAAGGAATGAAAGCGGGAGATTTTTCGCCGGAAGAACAAAAAGAAGTGCTGAACGGATTTTATCAGCAGTTAAGCATGGTTACCATGATGGTAAATAATCTGCTGGCCTGGGCCGGCAACCAGCAGACCGGCAACAAAACCGAAACTGAAAAGTTGAATATAACAAGCGTTATCGATGAAATAGTCTCTGTATCAGGCTTTCTTGCCAAAAACAAACGCATCAACCTGGTGCACCACACCTGCCAGGGGGAAAAATACGTATCGGCAGATCTAAATCATGTTAAAATTATCTTCGGGAACCTGATAGGCAATGCGATAAAATTTACGCCCCACGGCGGTAGTATTGAAATATTTTATTCTGACGATGACGACTACCAGGCCATCCATGTAAAAGATAACGGCATCGGCATATTGCCCCAAAAAATGGAAAAGCTTTTCAAAGTTACGGGCAAAGGAATATCAGGCTTTGGCACCAACAATGAAGCAGGGGCGGGTATTGGATTAGGATTAATAAAACAGTTTGTAGATGTTAACAATGGAAAGCTGGAAGTGAAAAGCAAGCCCGGCGAAGGCGCTGAATTTATTGTTTACCTGGAGAAAGCAGCGTAACCTTGATCCAGGTTTCGGATCTTTAGCAAAAAGACAGCATTGCTGACAGAGTTGCGTCAGTAGTTACGAGGAAAATTTCGGTATATTTGACAGAAACCTTTCAGTTAATTGCTGGATAAGAGGTGTTGCTGAAAAATACTTTTCAAAAATATTTTACGGCGATTTAAACAGGCGAAACGACTAAATCAGACTTAAAACACCCTGTTTTTATTTGATTTAAGATACTGCGCCGCCTTTTTATACCGAACGACCATAGTGGTTTTAGCCCGTTCAGGAAGCTTTTTTGCAGATGGGCAAAACGGATTTTGCCTGTTTTTGGTCAATTTTATGTTACAGGCAAAACAGGTTTTGCCCATTTCCGGGGGCATTTTTGTTACGGGCAAAACGGCTTTTGCACCTCTACATTTTCGCCTTTTACTGCCAAATCTCATAAAATCTGAATTTAACTATGCAATCCGCAGCTATCCCGTTTCAAGTTATAGACTGGAAAAAAACCGAAAAAACAAACCATCCGGGCACTACCGGGATTGCCTTATGGCAAACCCTGCAATTCGGGGGCTTAAGGGTACGGATGGTGGAATATACCAAAGGTTACCTGGCCGACCACTGGTGCCAGAAAGGGCATATTGTTCATTGCCTTGAAGGAGGATTTACCACTGAGTTACAAACCGGTGAAAGTTTTAACCTTACTGAAGGAATGAGCTATATCGTGTCGGACGATTTAAGTTCCCATCGTTCCATTACCGAAAATGGGGTAAAACTGCTAATAATTGACGGAGATTTTCTGAAATGATTTAACTGGTTATAAAATCGATTAATACTGCTATTTTTAGCGAACCGATTTATTTAAACCATTTAATGAAACCTCACTACCCGATTTTAGACGGGCTGCGCGGAACTGCGGCTATCCTGGTTGTTATCTATCACTTACTGGAGGCTTATTTCGGCATACCGGTTAATCACCCAATGCATCATGGCTACCTGGCCGTCGATTTTTTCTTCATGCTTTCGGGTTTTGTGATAGGCTATGCGTATGATGATCGCTGGGCAAAGGGAATGACGGTATGGGAATTTTTTAAGATAAGACTGGTTAGGTTACACCCCCTGGTTATAGCAGGTGTTTTAATCGGGGCGATAGGTTTTTACTTCGATCCGTACACCAACGGCATGGCGCATACCAGCATTTTAAAACTGATAGGCGTTACGCTCATTAGTTTTACATTATTGCCGTCGCCGGATGTACGCGGCTGGGGCGAGACCCATCCCCTCGACGGGCCGTGCTGGTCGCTTTTGCAGGAGTACATTGCCAACGTGCTGTATGCTTTGGTTGGCCGCTTTATGAGCAAAAGCGCCTTATGGGTAGTTATCATTATCAGTGCAGGAGCGGTTGTTTACGCCGCCAATTATCACGGCGACTTAGGTACCGGCTGGGGGTATGATACCTTTTGGATTGCCGTTGTACGCATGGTATTCCCATTCTTTGCAGGCCTGCTATTATTCCGCACCGGAAAGCTTATCCGGATACCAATGGCTTATACCGTTTGCTCGGTCATCTTATTAATTTTGTTTTTTATACCAACCTATAGCTTTAATGGCTACTATGAGGCAGCTATTGTGATATTTGTATTCCCTGTCATTGTTTCTGCTGGCGCCGGGGGAAAAATAGACGGCAGGTGGGCAAAGCTTTGCAAATTTTCGGGGGCCATCTCCTATCCTATTTATATTTTGCATTATCCTTTCATATACATCTATACAGCCTGGATAGCCAATGAAAAACCGGCCCCATCGCAAATTGTCCCCGTTGCATGCGGGTTATTTGTGTTCTTTATCCTGCTGGCCTACGCCGGATTAAAACTATATGATGAACCGGTAAGAGAATGGCTGAAAAAACATTGGCTGAAACCGCGGATCCATGGATAAAAACTGGTAAAGATTTCGTTTGCCAGTAACCGTGTCGTCATATCCGTGCCGCGAAATATATCAACCATCGACTACAAACGATATCTGAGGACAAAATCGCCAGAGATTTATAATATTTTTTTAATTGTAAAAAACACACTTGTTTATCCTGAAATTAACCTTAATTTTAGCTGAACCAATTACAGTAAATTATGAGCTCCCGAAGAGATTTCCTGCAAAAATCTGCTATCGTTGCCGGCGGCAGTATTTTAACATCGGCATTAAACAATAGCGCTTTCGCCATTTTTAAACCCGGTATGCCGCCAAGCGACCAGCTAAATATCGGCGCTATCGGTATCAACGGCATGGGTTGGGCCGACACCACATCGGCACTAAAAATACCAGGCGTAAACCTGGTAGCTGTTTGCGATGTAGATAAAAATGTAATGGATAAACGCCTCGCCGATCTCGCCAAAACCGGTTATGACATTTCGAAAATTAAAAAATTTGATGATTACCGGGCCCTGCTGGACCAAAAAGATATCGACGCAGTTATTATTGGCACACCTGACCATTGGCATGCCATGATCATGATGCACGCTGTTGAAGCCGGCAAGGATGTGTACGTTGAAAAACCTGTGGGTAATTCTATTGGAGAATGCCGTGCGATGGTTGCCGCGCAGCAAAAATATAACAAAGTAGTGCAAGCAGGGCAATGGCAACGCAGCCAGCAGCATTTTAAAGACGCGGTTGACTTTGTGCAAAGCGGCCAGCTGGGTAACATACGTACGGTAAAAGTTTGGTGCTACCAGGGCTGGATGAAGCCCGGCGCTGTGGTACCTGACACCGCTCCGCCTGCCGGTGTAAACTATGCGGCGTGGCTCGGTCCGGCTAAAACAGTACCGTTCAACGCCAGCCGGTTTCATTTTAACTTTCGCTGGTTCTGGGATTATGCGGGTGGACTAATGACCGACTGGGGCGTGCATTTGCTCGATTATGGCTTGCTGGGGATGAAATCGCCCATACCAAAATCAGTGTCTGCTCTGGGTGGCCGGTTTGCCTATCCTGAATTAGCCGAAGAAACACCCGACACGCTAACCACGCTTTACGAGTTTGACGGCTTTAATATGGTTTGGGATTCAGCTATGGGCATCGATAACGGCTCATACAACCGCGACCACGGCATTGCCTATATTGGTAACAACGGCACGCTGATACTTAACCGCGGCGGATGGGAAGTGATAGAAGAGCGGCAAAGCGGCAATAAAGTAAGTAAGCCCTTTGTAGCCAAATCAGACGACGGGCTGGATAAACATTGGGAAAACTTTGTAAGCGTGGTAAAATCGCGCAAAATGGAAGACCTGCATTGCCCGATACAGGCCGGGGCTCATGTAGCCACTGTAGCCCAGATGGGGAATATAGCCTACCGCAGCGGCAAAAAACTGGAATGGAATGATGCCACCCACGAGTTTACGGATAAGGCGATTAATAAAGAATATTTGATGAAGGAATACCATAACGGGTATAAGCTGCCGAAAGTGTAGACTTATCCATTTTACCGTTGTCCGTTCAGCTCGTTCAGTTTCCTTCTTGTATCAGCAGTTTCCTGAAGTTTTAACGAATGCGTGTAAGCTTCAATAGCCTTTTGCTTCTGCCCTGTTCCTGAGTAGAAATCACCCAGGCTATCAAAAGCGTTTCCGCTTTGCGGGTATTCTTCGGTATTGCGTTTAAATAATTTATAGGCCTGTCCGGCATTTCCGGAGCCCCAGACACTATAGGCAAGGCTGTTTACAATATCTTCGGTCGGCTTTACCGTATAGCCAAAATGCGCCGATATGGTTTTAAAATGAGCGGTTAATACCGAATCCGGGTTAAGTTCCGGGTGACCGTTAAACTGGCTGGTGCGAAACTGGTAGTAGTTAAACAAATAACGCAGTGCATCATATTCTGCAATTAATTCAACAGTACCATGTCGCTCATCGGGATAAAACTTGGATGCCCACCGTAAGCCTGGAGGACGCGTTTTTCGCAGAGCGGCAACAAACGGAAGCACGGCACGAGGAATAAGGCTCATTTCGCTTTTGTCGTTCATTACAGAAACGGTATCTAATCCTGGCGGGATGTTGTTCGCGATAGCTACAAACAGCGATTTATTATTAAAACTGCGGTTGGGCAGTTCATTTTCACACTTTTTGATCCAGCGCTGATCGTCCCACCACAGGCTTGGGTCGATTGCGATATAGGCGTTGAAAAGGTTACCATGCGTCAAGAACGCGTTCATCACTGTTAATCCTCCTAAGGAATGGCCGCTGAAAATCCGGTAGGGCGCTGTGGGATATTTGGAATCAACATAGGGAATCAGCTCCTTCTGAATAAATCCAAGGAAGTTTTCGCCGCCGCCAGATGGATTTTTGTCTTTTACGGCCGTTGGCGTAAGATCCCGGTCGCGCACGGTATTGGTAATGCCGACAATGATCATATCGGGAATTACACCGGCCATCTGATTTACAATACCTACAGCCGAATAAAAATGAGATTCGCCGTCCAATATATACAATACCGGAAAACGCCCGCTTTTAGCGCCTTCGGGCACATGAATCAGCAATAAACGTTTCTCATTAAGGACCTTAGATTGAATTGTATCGACTGTGCCAATTACAATGCGGTTATCAGCCTTTTGGGCAATAGTTAAGAAACTAACTATGGACAGGCAGACCGTTAAAAATATCTTCTTCATGTTTACCAGGTCTTGATTTTTACGCCATCAACTTTTACCTTTCGATAAGGGTTATCGATAAATTCAGCGATCAATACATCTCCTTCCCTCGTGTTCAGCGCGGGGCCGTGGGTTTTATCGGTAAACAACACCCGCTGGCTGTTCGGCATGTAATGGCTGATTACATCGTTATAAAACGCAGGGCAATAAGGGTCAGTATCACCGGTCGACAGCAGCGCCGGTACATTGGAATATACCGGCATTTTAGCAACCGGACTAACGGGCTGCACCTTCCAGCAACTGCATATCGGGTGGTCTACATCGTTAAACCTGTACCCGGCAAGGTAAGGAAATATCTCGTCCTGCCTGTCAATCAGGGTTTGATTGGCATAATGTATTTGCTCTGAACAGTACATGGAGTACCGCATGCCCAGGGTGTTATCCTTACCGGAATTAAAAATCCCGTCAAAATAGGTCTTCATGCAATCATGCTGCTTGCCATCGATAATTTGGGTAATGTAATACGGTACATTTTTTAGCTGGCGGTTGTCCTGCAGGTTGTTCATCAAAAAATCTATCAGCTCGCTGCGATGGTATTTGATGGTGATGCTGTCCTTCGCGCCTTTTTCCAAATAGCGCAGGCTAAAATCCTTATTGCCGATATCCGTAAAATACCGGTGAAAGCGTTGGCGCAGGTTACTATACTGCCGCTTGGCGGCAGAGTCCCGCTCGCAATTGCTGAAAATCTTGTTAAAAGAGGCATCGATGCTAAACAAGGCATCCTCCTCATAATTAACAAAGCCAGGCAAAGCAGAATCCAGGACTATAGAACGGATATGCTGCGGGTAATTTCTCAATACAGTCAGCATCAGCCCGCCGCTGTAGGAAATACCGATGAGGTTAATTGAATCGATTTTTAATGCCCGTCGTAAATCCTCAATATCAGCGGCGTTTTCGGTTGTATTATAAGCCGACAAATCGTTGCCTTCCTCTACCAATTTTTTACGACAGGCTTTTACCGCTCCCAGCAATACACTGTTCAACGGCTGATTTTTACGATACGCTTCCTTAACGGCTTCACTGATCCCATCGCAGGATAAGCAAGGCTGCGCATAAGTTACCCCCCGCTGCTCAAAGGCAATGTAATCCCGGTTTTTACTAAACTGCCTGAAATTGATAAACCGCACGCCTCTTAATGAACTTGCTCCCGGACCGCCGGCGGTATATAGCACAGGGTCTTTATGTTTATTTGGATTGCTGCTCTCAACGTAAATAAAAGGCAGTTTAATGGTTTTGCCGTTCGGCTTATTTCTTTTCTCCGGGACTACAAGGTAAGCGCATCTTGTTTTCAGACTATCGTTTTTAAAGAGACAGTCGCATGGTTCAATTTTAGGTGTATATTCTGCTTTTTGTTGGGCCCGCAGGCTACCGGCGGCAAATAAAAGCAAACAGAGTACATATGATATGATAGACCTGGTCATAATTTAATTTTATTCCCAAAGTAAAAACATCCGGACCGACTGATCTAGTAAAAAACGGACAATATCAGAATGAAGACAACTTCCGCCCGGTAAACTTGACCACATCCTTATAAAAATGACTCATATCATAATAGCCAAAATCGTAAGGAGTAAACAATTCCCGTTGATTTACCCATGTGGTTAAGGCGGTTCGGGTGCGTATAATGGAGAAATAATTTTTTGGTGATAAGCCCACTACTTTATTAAAATAGCGGTTAATGGTTTTTGAGGTTACAAACATCCGTTCTGCAACCTGAGAAGTATTAAGTTGCATATCCGCGGCACCGTAATTTCCGATACAATCAGTTACGAATTTCAGGTAATAATCTTCCGTTTTATTTTTGTAGCTGCTCAGCAAAAATTGCTGCATCACCTCAAATCTTTCGGCAGCTGGCATAGGCTGCTTGATCTTTTGCAGGAAAGCCGGTGGTAATATTTCATTCAAATTAACCACTCGCCCCGCAATCTTCGGCTGACTGATACCCAATACGGCTTCGAGTCCGCCCGGCCGAAATTTGACGGTAAAAATATGGTCGTTAGCTTGTTTAAGTCTTTCAACTGTACCATCTCTCAATAACAAGACGTCGTCAGTTGATTTGATGACACGGGTTTCTTTCCCGGAAGCGAGGTAATAATAAGGTCCGAGGTTTATCCAAAATGTCGGGGTCCAGCTTGGGAACATTTTTACGCCGCTAAACTGCAGGGTCTTTTCGGCTCTGTTGATATTTTCATCTGTAACGGGCATCGATTCCGAAATAAATTCAACATGCCGGGCCAGTTCTTCGCAGGGTTGATAGAACTCATAAATTTTCCGGATGTCATTAAAAATTTCGACCATTTGAAGATAAGACGGAAAGAGGATACGATTAGTTACAAAAGAATATCCATGCTTATCTCATGTCCTACATCTCACATCTAGGAGGTATGATCGCAAACAATTTTCCACACTCCGTTTATCTTTCTAAACCAAAGGGTAAAGTAACCGCCGGGTGCGTCTTTTTCCCGTTTGAGATGCCAGGCGCCGAGTACGAAGGCGTTAGTTGGGTCGAGGATGTTTACCTTCATAATAGTGAAAGTAAGCTGCCCCATTGCGGCCTTGTTTGGATAGCTTTTCTTATAGCCTTCCAGCGTTTGCTTCCAGCCGTACGTAGGTGCAGTATGACCGATAAACGCCAGCGAATCTGACTGCCAATAGCCCTGCATATAGGTATCGATGTCGCCTTTATTCCAGGCAATGCGCTGGGTTTCGAGCACGTTCAGGATGGCTTGCTTGTCCTGCGCATGCAGGAAAAAGCAAGAGCCAAGAATCAGGAGACAAGACAGGAAGATTTTTTTCATAACCTTTTGAACTGCTTTTGAAGGATTACAGGATTAAATTAACAAACAAAAAATCAAATAAGCTATTATTACAAAAACCTTTTAGATTTGGCCTTTCAGCTTTAACCCCTCTATGAAACACATTCTTTGCTTCGGCGAAATTTTATGGGACACCTTTGGCGACGAAAAAGTTGCCGGCGGCGCCCCGATGAACGTTGCGCGTCACCTGGTGCAGCAGCATAACAACGTCTTGTTTGCATCCCGCGTAGGTAGGGATACTTCGGGCGACGGACTAGTAGAATTTCTTAAATCAAGCGGACTCTACAGCGACCTTATTCAAACCGATGAAACACTGCCTACCTGCGAGGTAACTGTGCAACTGGACGAGCATGGTTCCGCTACCTACATTATCCCGGAGCCGGTATCCTGGGATAACATCCAAATCGAAACACCGCTCGTCAGGGCAGCTGAGTCTGCCTCGGCAATTGTATATGGCAGCCTGGCCTGCCGCGGCGAGATCACTAAAAACACGCTGTTAGACCTGCTGCATGAAACGTCAGCACTAAAAATATTCGACGTAAATCTGCGCCCGCCCCATTATACACTCGAGACCATTGAAACACTGATAGCCCGGGCCGACGTGGTAAAGATGAACGAGGACGAGGCTGCTCTGCTCATCGGGGGCAGTAATGGAACCCTCAAGGAAAATATGATTGAATTTCAGAAAAAATACCATCCTAAAACCATTTGTGTAACACGTGGCGGTGAGGGCGCTATTGCCTGGCACGATCACGAGTTTTATGAGCACCCGGGTTGCCCTGTGAACGTGGTGGATACCGTTGGCGCCGGCGATTCATTTTTAGCCACTTTTGTTACCGGCCTTTTAAAAAATGAACCTATGCAGGGACTGATTGAAAAGGCGTGCAGGGTAGGCTCATTTGTTGCAGGCAAGCGCGGTGCAAACCCCGTTTATGATGATAGCATACTTGCAAGTTTGTAATAGCTGGCCAAAAACTACGTTTATAACTGTCGTTTAGCCAATGTCATATATCTGTCCAAAATGCGACCGGGAGCTGGTTAGTGAAAGCCAAAGTCACTATTGTGCTAAAGTAAGTCTGGATGATTTATTAAAAGGCAAAAGTGATGAGCTGTTACTGCTATTTGATAAGCTTTTGGCTGAAGTGGCCGACTGGCCGGATGTTCTGGTAGGTACAACACCTAACTGCATTACATTTGTGCACCGGCAAACTTTTTTTGTCATCCGCCCAATGCAAAAGCAACTGGACCTGAAATTTTATTCAGCCAAACCGATCGAAACTCCTCCGGTGATTAAAACCATCGCGACAGCAGGCAGGTATCAAAATAACATCAGGCTAAGTAATGTTAACGAACTAAGGCCGCAGCTTTTTGGGTGGATAAGGGATTCGTATGATTTATTGTGATTGCTGCTACAGGCTTAACGGCAGCAAAAAAAGGGAGCAGCTAACGCCACTCCCCACATATTTTACCTTTAAGCTTTATACTGAAATTAATAACGGTAATATTCCGGTTTAAACGGACCTTCAACAGTTACGCCGATGTATTCAGCCTGGTCCTGGTCCAATACTTCCAGTTCAACGCCGATTTTTGCCAGATGTAAACGGGCAACCTTTTCGTCAAGGTGTTTTGGCAGGGTGTAAACCTTGTTTTCGTATTTATCGCTGTTGGTCCACAGTTCAAGCTGAGCTAAAGTTTGGTTGGTGAACGAGTTGCTCATTACAAAGCTTGGGTGACCGGTTGCACATCCTAAGTTCACCAAACGGCCTTCCGCCAAAACAATTACGTCCTTACCTTCAATATTATATTTATCAACCTGCGGCTTGATTTCAATTTTGGTGTTGCCATAAGCGCCGTTTAACCAGGCCATGTCAATCTCATTATCAAAGTGACCGATGTTACAAACGATAGCTTTATCTTTTAAAGCACGGAAATGCTGTTCACGAACAATGTTTTTGTTGCCGGTTGCAGTAACCACAATATCAGCCTCGGCAATAGCGGTAGAAAGCTTTTTAACCTCAAAGCCTTCCATTGCAGCCTGCAAGGCACAGATAGGGTCGATCTCGGTAACAATAACACGAACACCTGCATTACGCAACGAGTCGGCAGAACCTTTTCCTACGTCGCCATAACCGCATACGACAGCTACTTTACCGGCCATCATTACGTCGGTAGCACGGCGAATAGCGTCAACCAATGATTCGCGGCAGCCGTATTTGTTATCAAATTTCGATTTGGTAACAGAGTCGTTTACGTTGATGGCAGGCATCGGAAGCGTTCCGGCTTTCATGCGCTCATATAAGCGGTGTACGCCGGTGGTAGTTTCTTCTGACAGGCCTTTAATGCCGGCAACCAGTTCAGGATATTTATCCAATACCATGTTGGTTAAATCGCCGCCGTCATCCAAGATCATGTTTAATGGCTGGCGGTCTTCGCCAAAGAAAAGAGTTTGCTCAATGCACCAGTCAAATTCTTCAGCATTCATACCTTTCCAGGCGTAAACTGAAGTACCGGCAGCAGCAATAGCAGCAGCGGCATGATCCTGGGTTGAGAATATATTACATGATGACCAGGTAACATCAGCACCCAGTTCTTTCAATGTTTCAATTAAAACGGCGGTCTGGATGGTCATGTGCAGACAGCCTGCAATGCGTGCGCCTGCAAGCGGTTTTGATGGACCATATTCTTTACGCAACGCCATTAAGCCCGGCATTTCAGCCTCGGCCAATTCTATTTCTTTGCGGCCCCACTGAGCCAGCGAAATATCTTTTACTTTGAATTTTACAAATTCGGTCTCTACTGATGACATAGCTTTTCCAAGTTTTTTGCCAAAGGTACGGCATCAGTTTTTTAAAATGAAATAAGGAGCCGTTGAGACGCCCGAAGTTGCCATAAGATAAGTGGAACAACAAAGAGTTAGAACCAGGAGTCGGGAATCAGGAAAAAATTCACTTCGGCAACGAACTACCAACCGCCATCTATAAACTATCCTACCTCAATAACCTTCTGCTCCTTTTTAGGCAATTTGTTAGCTGCCGCCAGCTTGTTATTCTGTGTCATAGACAGGCTGCCGTTATATACTGCGCCATTTTCAACCTGCAGGGTTTGGGTGCGGATCTCGCCGGTTACTTTGCCGGTAGCTTTTATCTCGAGGGAGTTGGTTTGGATATTTCCGTTAACTTCGCCATAAACCACCATTTCTTTGGTGATGACATTGCCTAATACCGAGCCCTTTTCGCCTAATATCAGTCCTTCGTCTACCATCACGTCGCCGGTTATTTGTCCGTCTATGCGGGCGTAAGCAGGCGCTTTAAGGTTTCCGTCTAAAATACAGCCTTCGCTTACTAATGTGGATATGGATTGAAGGTCAAGCGCGACCTTCTCTTTTTTTGAAAATAATGCCATGACTATACGCTTGATTAGTTATTAAGTGTTAAAAACTTAATAGGATTTATTGCCTTGCCGTTGTGGCGTACTTCGTAATGCAAATGGTTACCGGTTGAGTGCCCGGTTGACCCTATCTCGCCAATCTTCTGGCCGACTGTAACTTCCTGCCCTACCTTAACGCTGATGCGGGAAAGGTGGCCATACAGGGTTTCAAAATTGTTAGCATGTGCAATGCGTACACAATTGCCATAGCCGCCAAAACGGCCCGCAAAAATTACGCGGCCGGTAGCGGTGCATTTAGCATCATCGCCCCGCTCGCCCCTGAAATCGATACCCGGGTGGAACTCTGCGCTGGCCGTATTAAAAGGGTCGCTGCGATAACCAAAATAAGAAGTTAACGAACTTACCCGGGGATAACCCATAGGTGTAAAAGCAACGGTATGTACCAACCTGTTCAGGTATTCGTCATACATTGAATACGTTTCGGAATCAGTGAGTTTTGGGGCATCCGCTTCATTAGCGCCACCCACCGCTTTGGTGGAAAAACCTTTTAATCCGCGTTTTTTAAGATAGTTATTGATAGTTTGAAGCTTGGCTTCTATCGATTGTATATAACCTTGCGCCGTGGATGCTTTTTTAGCCTCTAAATCCGGCGGAGGGACTTCGCCTTTTAACTTGGTGAGCTGTGCAACCAAACGGTCTTTTTCTTCCTGTTGTTGCTGGTTTTGATGGCCAAGATATATTACGGTAAGCGTAAGAACGGTAATAATTGCCAGTACACCAAGTAAATAATGCTTGAATCTGTCGATGTGTTTTGTTTTAACCTGCAGCGTTTGTGAGCCTTCTTTGTTTTTGTTTACAATAATTACTGTACTTACGTCAGAGGGTTTCAATTTCATTGCATTCAATAATTAGGGATTGCAAGGTAAACAATAGGGGTAAAAAATCAAAATCACGCTTTTGTTAAGCTCTGGCTATTAAATTGTTAGTGTTTTAGCCGGGTTTTAATACTTTTTTGCTTACCATCGCCTGCATACTATTAACTCCGTTACCGTCAGTAAATTGTTATTATTAGCATTTTTAAGCTTTAACTGAAGGCGATTTATTATTTTTGCGTGAATCAAGAAAAAAAAAATGTATCCGGAATATTTAGTAGCCCCAATGCGGGAGGAATTGACAAGGGTTGGGTTTGAAGAGCTTAAAGATGCAGATGCAGTTACTAAAGCTATTGAAAGCGAAGGTACCGTATTTGTAATGGTGAACTCGGTTTGTGGCTGTGCCGCGGCAAACGCCCGCCCTGCTGCACGAATGGCAGTACAAAATGAAAAACATCCCGGCAAACTGGTAACCGTTTTTGCAGGGATGGAAACTGAAGCCGTTAACAAGGCCCGCAATTATATGCTGCCTTACCCGCCATCATCACCGGCCATGGCTTTGTTTAAAGACGGTAAGTTAGTACATATAATTGAGCGCCACCAGATTGAAGGCCGTCCTGCACAGATGATCGCCGATAATCTTATAGATGCATTTGACCAATATTGCTAATTCAGGTAAGGCTGAAAGGTAAAATCTGACGACTTCTGTCAGTAATAAAATACAAGGCCGAAAGACGTTTCTTCCGGCTTTTTGCCTTAGTTGCCGTTGTGGTATTTTTTAATCCTTAGGGGAAAAAGTAAACCCTTGACGTGTTAGTTTCAAGTTGTCAGGTAATATACCCAATAAGTCCGCCGGCAGTTATCAGTGACAGACGCGTTAATCATTGTTGGTCTGCCGAGGGACCACTATTCCCAACTCCCTACTCCGACTTAAGGCTCTTCACCGGGTTTTGCCAGGCGGCCTTTATACTTTGGTAACTTACAGTTAGCAACGTTATTAAAATTGCGCCTGCGGCCGTGGCAGCAAATATCCACCACGATATATCGGCGCGGTAGGTGTAATGCTGCAGCCAGCTCTTCATGCTATATAATGCCACCGGAACAGCGATTAAAAATGCTATAACTACCAGCACTATAAAATCTGCAGATAATAATTTCCACAAACCAAAAACCGTTGCACCAAGCACCTTGCGGATACCTAATTCTTTGGTGCGTTGTTCCGCGATAAACGATGCCATACCGAACAAGCCTAAGCAACTTATAAAAATAGCCAGTACTGCAAACACGGTTGCCAGCTTACCTATGCGTTCTTCGTTAGCGAACTTGTAGCCATACTCATCATCGGCAAACCTGTAAGCGAATGGAACAGAGGGTGAATAAACTTTGCTGATTTGCCCGATCCTGGCAAGTGCAGTATGCGTACTCACCTTAGGGTTGATGCGGATGATCACATCATCGAAGCCCTGGCGTAAAAGGTAAAATACTGTTTGCTTGGCCGGTTCGTAGGGCGATGCCATCACCATATCATTAGCTACGCCAATTACAGTTAAAGTTCGTTTGCCCACCTTTACCAGCTGACCCACCGGATTTTTAAGACCCATGTATTTTACTGCGGCTTCGTTCAGGATCACCGAGGTAGAGTCGTTAATATTACTCCGGTCGAAATCGCGCCCTTGTGTTAGTTTCCAGCCAGCCACTTTACCATATTCGCTGGTAATGGCAATGTTCGCAAAATCAGCTGCCAGTGAGGGATCTTTCCCCGGCCAGTTAATATCGCTGCGGGTATTGTTGATATCAGTTGTCGGGCTGCTTGAGCCAGCCACTTCAGACACCATGCCCGATGCCAGCAAATCTGTCCGGAAGGGGCTAAAGTTTTTATACAGATCATTGTTCGTAACCGGAATATCCACCAGGCCCGCCCTTGAATATCCCACAGGACGGTTTTTAGCAAACTGTATCTGCCTAAAAACTACAACGGTGCCTATTATTAATACTATAGATACCGTAAATTGAGTTACCACCAAAATTTTGCGTGGAAGTGTCGCCATTCTGCCCGCTTTAAATGCCCCCTTAAGCACTTTAACCGGCTGAAAAGACGACAGGTAAAAAGCAGGGTAGCTGCCTGCAATAATTCCGGTGAACAAGGTAAAGCCCGCGCCGGCAACCCAAAACAACGGGTTATCCCATAAGACCGTTATTTGCTTACCCGCAATATTATTAAAATACGGAAGAGCTATAACTACCAGCAGCAGCGACAAACCAAAAGCCAGTAAGGCAATCAGCATCGATTCGCAAAAAAACTGACTAACCAGTTGCCCTCGTAATGAACCTACTGCTTTGCGAATGCCTACTTCTTTCGACCGCTTTTCGCTGCGGGCAGTGCTTAAGTTCATAAAGTTGATACAGGCCAGCAGCAGAACGAACAACCCGATGGCGCCAAAAAGCCATACATAACCAATAGCCCCTCCAACGTTTACACCATTTTTAAATTGCGAGTACAGGTGCCACTTACTCATGGGCTGTAAAAATAACGCCGGCCTGGTTTTAACTACGCCCGGGCTTCCATTGTTTAAAACAATGTCTTTTATCCTGGCAGTTAGTCGTGCCATATCGGCATTACCGGCAATCTGAACGTACATAAACAGCGAATTGTCGCTCCAGTTAGCCGGGTCACGCCCAATCCAGTCATGATGAGTTATGTAGAATTCCCATGGCGCCATAAAAGTTATCCCGCCGAGCGTGGTATTGGCTGGCATATCGGCGTAAACGCCGGAGATGTTAAAAGTTGCTTTGTTATCCAGCTTTAAAGTTTTACCCATTGGATCGGCACTGCCGAACAGCGCCTTAGCTACCGAACTGGAAATGATCAGCGAAGATGGATTTTTCAACCCGTTCCAATTACCCTTAAGCATTTTCAGCGTCAGCATTTCAGGCGCATCCGAACCCATAAAACTGCCGGCAAACGAAACATTTTTTTCACCTGTACTGAGGGTATGGTTGTCATTCCACGACGCCATAACTATATGCTTAAAATCGCTTCCGTAGCTTTTACGCATTTCGGCTTCCAGCGGCAAAGCAATCGCCCGGCCGGTGTTTACCTCGCCGTTAAAGGTTTGGTTCAGCATCACCTGGGCAATCCGGTCATAGTTTTTGTGGTATTTATTAAATGACAATTCATCCCAAATCCATAAACCTATCATTATGGCCACGGCCATACCCACAGCCAGCCCGCCAATATTGATAATTGATGATGCTTTATTTTTAAGCATGCTTCTCCAGGCGATTTTTAAATAGTTCTTTATCATTAGTACGTAGTCTGCAATTCATTATTCTTAGCCGGAACCTGCCAATCATTCACCAGCAGTCACAACTGTAAACATAAAACACATGCCATTTATATAATAAATTAATTATCAAACATTTATAAATACCTTTTTCACCTCCATTGTTCGCATCCGAACACCTCCCGTGCGATTTCGGTGCTATTCGCTTATATTATTGGTAAAATAAATTCTATTTTGCCTGTAACTTATTTGAGCGGACGCCCATCATAGGTTTTGTTAGCAAAACTTTATAAATTAGCTTACAATTATAACTGACCATATTTATCCTGAATACCTATGATGAAGAACTTTTACTTTATCTTATTGCTGTTTATTGTTTCGCCCGCTCTGGCCCAGCGGACCTATCTTCAATGCGGTAAGCTGATTGACGGTGTTGCGAACAAAGCGCAAACGGGGGTTACCATTATTGTTGAAGGAAATACCATAACCGGTATACAAAAAGGCTATGTTACAGGGAACAGCGCCGATAAAGTCATCGACTTGAAAAATAAAACAGTTATGCCCGGCTTAATCGATTGCCATGTGCATCTTGAAAGCCAGGGCAGCAAAAACTCCATTGCCGAAGGCTTTATTTTAACCGACGCGGATATTGCCTACAAAGCTGCAGTTTACGCCAAACGCACGCTGATGGCGGGCTTTACTACTGTACGCGATTTAGGCGGCAGCGGCGTAAATATCAGTCTGCGCAAAGCGGTACAAAAGGGCGAAGTTGACGGGCCACGGATATTTACCGCAGGCAGGGCCATATCGGCCACCGGAGGGCACATGGACAATTCTGTGGGTTTCAGGGATGACGCCTTTAACCATAAAATGGGTCCTGATGACGGGGTTGCCGACGGCCGTGATGAATTGATAAAGTCCGTGCGTTTCCAGTTTAAGCGCGGATCGGATGTGATCAAGATTGCCTCAACCGGCGGCGTGCTTGACCTGAGCGAAAACAGCTCCGGCGCCGAATTTACGGTAGATGAAATAAAAGCAGTAGTGGAGACAGCAAAAGATTATGGCCTGCGTGTGGCCTGCCATGCCCATGGTGCCGAAGGCATTAAACGCGCAATACTCGGCGGCGTTACCTCTATCGAGCATGGCACCTTCATGAACGAAGAAGACTTTGAGCTGGCCAAAAAATACGGAACATATTTGGTGCCTACCATTATCGCCGGCAAGTCTGTTGCTGATTCTGCAAAAATACCGGGCTATTTTCCACCTGTCATCGCACGCAAGGCAATGGAGGTGGGCACCGTAATCCAGCAGACATTTGGTAAGGCCTATAAATCGGGAGTGAAAATTGCCTTTGGTACCGATGCCGGTGTATACGCACATGGCAAAAATGCCAAAGAGTTTGAATACATGGTTGAAGCCGGTATGCCGCCGATGGACGCCATTAAAGCCGCCACTACCAACGCCGCTGATCTGATTGGCATCAGCAATCAAGCGGGAAGTATTGAAAAGGGCAAACTGGCTGATATAGTAGCCGTTGACGGTGACCCGCTAGCTGACATTAAGACAATGCAGCACATGGCTTTCATTATGAAGGACGGGAAAGTTTACCTGCAGGAATAATAGCCTGCATAAGCAAACAAACCAGGTGCACCATATATTGTGTATCTGCAAAATGAATAAAAAATCCATATCAATAACAATTTATGAACTTTAAAAAGATTACTCCATTTATCCTCTCGGCCTTATTTGTGGGTCTTGCCGCAGACAGGCTAAATGCACAGACGGTACAGGCAGAAAGCCCGGCAATGAAAATTTACCGGGAAACCCCGCCAAAAATCAATGATCTGGTACACACTAAGCTCGACGTGCGCTTTGATTATAAAAAACGTTACCTGTATGGTAAGGAATGGGTTACCTTAAGGCCACACTTCTACCCTACCGACACCCTCAGACTTGATGCCAAAGGCATGGATCTAAAGACGATCGCTATTGTTAAGAATGGGAAAAATATTCCATTAAAGTTCAGGTACGACGATAGTCTGACAGTGGCGATACAACTGGATAAGGTTTATCATAACAACGAGAGCTACACCATCTACATTGATTACACGGCAAAACCTAATGAATTGCATGTAAAAGGCAGCGCAGCGATAAATGATGCCAAAGGCTTGTATTTCATCAATCCGGACGGTACCGAAAAAGATAAGCCAATCCAGATATGGACTCAGGGAGAAACCACAGGCTCATCCTGCTGGTTCCCAACCATCGACCTTTCAGAACAGAAGACTACCGACGAAATCAGCATGACAGTTTTGAACAAATATGTAACACTGTCAAACGGCAAGCTTGTTTCACAGAAGGTTAATAGCGACGGCACCCGCACTGATACCTGGAGACAGGATTTACCGCATTCGCCATACCTTTTTATGATGGCCGTTGGCGATTTTAAAATTTACAAAGATAAATGGCAGAATAAGGAAGTTAGTTACTACCTGGAGCCAAAATATGCGCCTTATGCCAAACAAATTTTCGGGATGACGCCTGAGCTGATTGAGTTTTATTCAAAAACGCTGGGTGTTGATTATCCCTGGGCTAAATATTCACAGATCGTTGTGCGCGACTATGTGAGCGGGGCGATGGAAAATACCTCGGCTACCTTGCATGGCGAGTACGTGCAGGAAACGCCGCGCGAGTTGATCGATGCTTACTATGACGCCGGCCGCAGCACCATCGCACACGAATTATTCCACCAGTGGTTCGGCGATTTGGTGACTGCTGAAAGCTGGAGTAATCTTACTGTAAACGAGTCATTTGCCGACTTTAGCGAAATGCTTTGGGCCGAGCATAAATACGGCCAGGATGAAGCTGATTCGCACAGCAACGACGCCATGCAGCAATACCTGAATTCGCCGGATGCAAAAACTAAAAACCTGGTGCGTTTCCATTACAACGATAAAGAGGACGTATTTGATGTGGTAACTTATCAGAAAGGCGGCCGCATTTTAAACATGCTGCGCAATTATTTAGGTAAAGAAGCTTTTTACAAAGGCCTGGGCTTATATCTTAAAACAAATGCTTACAAAGAAGGCGAACCTCAGCAACTGCGCCTGGCTCTTGAGCAGGTAAGCGGGCGCGACCTGAACTGGTTTTTTAACCAGTGGTATTATGGCGCCGGACATCCCGAGCTCAAAATAAGCTATAAATATGACGAGGCGACCAAAACCGAGACCGTTTATTTGGCGCAAACCCAGGATGGCCAAACCTTTAAACTGCCCATGGCTATTGACATTTACGCCGGTGGCAAAAAGAACAGGTATAAGGTTTGGATGAACGATAAGACAGATACCTTAAGCTTTCAAAGCAATGTAAAACCCGATTTGGTAAACGTTGATGCCGATAAGGTTTTATTGACTAAAAAAACTGACGACAAAACGCTTGATGAATTTGCTTTCCAATATTTTAATGCGCCGTTGTTTATGGATCGCCTGGAAGCCATAACTTTTGCCGGTGCGCACCAGGCAGATAAGGCAGGGCAAAAAGTGATACTTGCTGCCTTGAAAGACAAATACTATGGCCTTCGTATCAGGGCTATCCGTGCACTGAACATGAGTAACGACGATGTTCACAACGCAGCGTTGCCCATATTGACATCACTGGCGCAAACTGATGAAAACACCCTGGTTCGCGCGGCGGCCATTGCTAAACTGGGTGCATTAAAAGCATCTGGTAATTTGGCACTGTTCAGGCAGTCGCTAAGCAGCCAGTCGTATGCAGTGCAGGCGGCCGCTTTAAATGCAATAGGATTGCTCGAGCCTGCCGAATCGCTTAAAATTGCGAAAGGCTTTGAAAGCGACAACAGGGGCGCGTTAAGCCAGGCCATATTAAATACCTATGCACTTAACGGCACCGACGACCAATGGGACTATGTATACAAAAAATTCATGGACGCCCCGGCGCAAAATAAATTCCCGTTGGTACGCAGCTTCGCTGCATTTACCGGCAGGGTAACTAAGCCCGAAAATGCACAGGCTGGTATCACTGCTTTAAAAGATTTAGGTATTAAATATAAACAGTTTGGCGTAGGGCCGTTTATGACGGGTTTGCTGACCACCATTAAAGGCCAGCGCACTAAAATGAACGACGAAGCATCGGCAAAAGCAGCTGATGAAGCTGTAAAAGCTATAAACGATGCCAAATAGTTTTTAGTTGATTGGGGTTGATCAGCTTGAATTGAGCTGACGATGCTGGCCGGTTTAAATTGATCAATTTAATCTAACCCTGCTAACTTTCAAATCTGACCAGGGGAGCTTTTACAAAGCCTGTTATTGCAAGGGACAATCTCGCCGCGCAATAACGGGCTTTTTCTTTGTAATTCAATCAATACGGTTAATTTTCTCCGGGCCTGCGCCTGAAGTTACCTTTAGCACACAGCTACTGCATTTGTCATATTCTCATAACAATTCTGTCCAGCCCGCTTTTTTAAAAACTTTTGCAAAAAATAATCCGTTACTTTATATCAGAAAGGGCATTTTATGCGCGGATTTGAATTTTCGAAATTTCGACCCAATCAGCTACCTAAAGGCGGATTTGATGAACTGCTTAAGCTTTTCCTGGAGTTGCTTAATTATACCGCAGGCGATGCTGGCGAAGCATTGGCATGGATGAATGAGCTGGATAAGCAATACAACCTCACCAACGATGAGTATGGTATGGGCGATTTTATAGACGAACTGAAACAAAAAGGTTATTTAAGCGAGGATGGGGAAAAGGGAGATTTCAGGATCACTGCAAAAACAGAGCAAAGCATCCGGCAGTCCGCCCTGGAAGAAATATTCGGCAAACTGAAAAAATCCGGGAAAGGAAATCACCGGTCGCCGTTGTCCGGACAAGGCGATGAAAAAAACGCCGAGCGCCGTGAATTTGAATTTGGCGATAGCCTCGATCAGATCAATATGACGCAGTCTATCCACAACGCGCAGGTTAACCACGGCATCGGCGATTTTATGATGACCGAGCGGGACCTGGAAGTGGAGGAAATGGATTATAAAACACTTACCTCTACCGTGCTGATGATCGATATATCGCACTCGATGATATTGTATGGCGAGGACAGGATAACCCCGGCAAAGAAGGTGGCCATGGCGCTGGCGGAGTTGATCCGTACTAAATATCCGAAAGATACGCTTGACATTGTGGTATTCGGCAATGATGCCTGGCCGATTACATTGAAGGATCTTCCATACCTGCAGGTCGGCCCTTATCATACCAACACTTACGCTGGCCTGGAACTGGCTAATGATTTGCTGCGCCGGCGAAAAACGCACAACAAGCAGATCTTTATGATAACCGATGGCAAACCTACCTGCCTGAAAGAAGGAACAAAATATTATAAAAACAGCATCGGACTCGACCGTAAAGTGGTAAATAAAACGCTGAATATGGCAGCGCAATGCAAGCGCCTAAAAATCCCGATAACCACGTTTATGATTGCTAAAGACCCATACCTTCAGCAGTTTGTACGCAAGTTTACCGAAACCAATGGCGGCAAGGCATTCTATAGTTCGCTGAATGGTTTGGGCGAGTATATTTTTGAGGATTATATCCGTAACAGAAGAAAAACGGTAAGATGATTTGTTAGTTTGAAGATGGGCCGATTTGAAAATTTGAAGGTGCCAGTCCATTTTCAAATCTTCAAATTATCAAATCTTCAAATCGATAAATTTTCAAATTGAATAAATGAAAGTTGAGCGCATAAATCACCTGGTATTAACAGTTAAAGATATTGACCTTACCTGCAGTTTTTACAACGAGGTATTAGGTATGGAAGTTGAGGAGTTTACGCCGCGTAAAAAAGCGCTGAAATTTGGTGAGCAAAGTTTGATGCTGCATCAGAAAGGCAGGGGATTTGATTTGGAAGCTGACAAGCCCACGCCCGGCTCGATAGATATCAGCTTTATGGTGGCAGAATCCATAGACCAGATAAAGGCTGAACTGGAAGTTAAAGGCATACCGGTTGAAGGGATGTTTGAACGACGCAATGCCATGGGCAAAACCGCTTCCATTTATTTCCGCGACCCCGACAGGAATTTGATCGAGGTGAGCAATTTTATAGCATTATAGATAATGAATAAGAAAGATATAACTACCCTTGGACAACTAAAAAAGAGCGGTTACAAAAGCCGTTCGGTCAAGGACGAATTACGCGAAAATTTAATCAAGCAGCTGCAAAAGGGCGAGGGTGGCTTTGAAGGCATTGTGGGTTTCGAAGATACCGTAATTCCCGATTTGCAAACCGCTATCCTGTCGAGGCATAACATATTGCTGCTCGGCCTGCGCGGGCAGGCAAAAACACGTATAGCCCGCCTGCTGGTAAACCTGCTGGATGAGTGGATGCCCTACATACAAGGCTCTGAATTGTATGATGACCCGCTGAACCCGATATCCTGGTACGGACACCACGAAATATTGGCTAAAGGTGACGAAACGCCTATCGAGTGGGTTCACCGCTCAGAGCGCTATACCGAAAAACTGGCAACACCAGATGTCACCGTCGCCGACCTGATCGGGGATGTCGACCCGATAAAGGCTGCCACCATGAAGCTCACCTATTCTGATGAGCGTGTGATACATTTCGGGCTAATCCCCCGCGCGCATCGTGGCATATTCGTAATCAATGAATTGCCCGACCTACAGGCTCGTATACAGGTTTCTTTATTTAACATACTCCAGGAGCGAGATATACAAATCCGCGGCTTTAAACTACGCCTGCCGCTTGACATTCAGTTTGTATTTACCGCCAACCCTGAAGACTATACCAACCGCGGCTCAATTGTTACGCCACTGAAAGACCGGATCGAAAGCCAGATATTAACCCACTACCCACGCTCGGTGGAAATTTCCCGGAAAATCACCCAGCAGGAAGCAACACTCTCGCCGGAGCAACGTTCAAACGTCGAAGCAGATGGACTAGTGAAAGATTTGGTTGAACAGATAGCCTTTGAGGCCCGTAATTCTGAGTACATCGATAAAAAATCCGGCGTTTCCGCGCGCCTGACTATTTCGGCCTATGAAAATCTGATCAGCAACGCCGAGCGGCGCATGTTGATTAATAACGAGAAAAGCACGTTTGTACGCATCTCTGATTTTTTGGGTGTTATCCCGGCCATTACAGGCAAGATAGAATTGGTTTATGAAGGCGAGCTGGAAGGGCCGGGCAAGGTGGCCAACATCCTTATCGGCAAAGCCATCAAAACGCTTATGGTGCAATTCTTCCCTGATCCTGAAAAAGCCAAGAAAAGCAAGGCAGCTAACCCTTATGCCGAGATCATCAATTGGTTCGGCGACGGCAATAATCTTTCGTTAGTGGACGATCTTCCTCAACAGGATTATAAAAAGGCGCTTTATGCAGTTACAGGGTTAAAAGATTTGGTTAAGAAGTTCCATCCCCGTTTAAGCGAGAACCAGGATTTACTGCTGATGGAGTTTGTGCTACACGGCCTGTCAGAATTTTCGCAGTTGAACAAAGGATTCCTGGATAACGGTTTCGCATTCTCGGATATGTTTAATAGTTTGTTTAATTTGCAGCCCGATGACGACGACATCGATTTGGATGACGACCGTTATTAGCGCCTGCTTTTAAACTGATCATGACGGCATATTCCCTTCGTATAATATTCCTGGTAATTGCGCTTTTGCTGATTGACCTGTACGTACTAAACGGATTAAAGGGCATTAAAAAGTGGAAATTCACTCAAACCAGGAAATTTGTCCGCTTGTACTGGTTGTTTTCAGCCTTTTTGCTGGCCGATTTATTTTTCGTTGTATTTGTAAAAATGGGCGTTATGGGCAGGATACTCCTAATCACGTTCTTTTTTCTGATATTCTTGTTTAAAATAACCTATTTGCCGGTTTTGGTGATTGATGATGTACGCAGGATTATTATTTACATAAAAAACAGATTTGATAGTAAGGGCGTATTGAATACGCCCCCGCCTGCTGATCGTCTCCCTGATGACAAGGGAGCGCCAGATACGACCCTCCACGATAGTTCGCCAAATCATAATACAATACCCCGCTCTGAATTTTTAATGAAAGCAGGATTGCTGGCCGGTGCAATTCCATTGGCAGCTATCAAGGTAACCATGAAAAGCGGGTGCTATGACTATCATGTCATCCGCCAGGATATTTATCTTCCTAATCTGCCTAAAGCATTTGATGGAATCAGGTTAGGGCAGATATCAGACATACACTCAGGCAGCTTTTTTAACAAAAAAGCTGTGTTGGGCGGCGTAGAGATGCTGATGCGCGAGAAGGCCGATTTTATATTTTTTACCGGCGATTTGGTGAATGCTGTTACCAGTGAGGTAAAAGATTATCTGGATATTTTCAGCAAGGTAAAAGCCCCTCTTGGGGTGTATTCCTGTCTCGGCAACCATGATTATGGAGATTATGCCTGGTGGCCAAATGCACAGGCCAAACAAAAGAACCTCCAAGAGCTTATTGGCGCTCACAAAACCATGGGCTACGATTTGCTGATGAACGAGCATCGGCGTCTTAAGATAGGTAACGAAGAAATTGGCATCCTTGGCATTGAAAACTGGGGTGAATTAAGTCGTTTCCCGAAATACGGAAGAATGGATCTTGCAGTAAAAAACACAGACGATCTGCCCGTAAAATTGTTGTTATCGCACGACCCATCGCATTGGCGGGCTCAGGTTTTACCCGAATACCCCCAGATAGACATGATGTTTTCGGGGCATACGCACGGAATGCAGATGGGTGTAAGAACAGAGCGTTTCCAATGGAGCCCGGTTGAATACATTTATAACGAGTGGGCCGGCCATTACCAGCAAGGCAAACAGCAGCTATACGTAAACGTTGGATATGGTTTTTTAAACTTTGCAGGCAGGATTGGAATATTACCGGAGATTACGATATTTACATTAAAAGCCGGATCTCCGCCTCGGGTTAAGGAGTCCTAAATGTGGGGTCTAAAGTCGCAATAATTAATTGGACATTGGACTTATGACTCGTTACTATTGGCTTAGCACATACCTCTGAGAATGAAGAAAGCGTTTTATTCTGTTTTTGATTTTCTGCTCTTCAGTAATGTTTTTATGTCTCTTTGCGCAGTTGCGCAGGGTTTACTCACTTTCAATTTAATAGGCGCCAAAATCGTATTTCCTGTAATCGGCTTGCTGTTTACATCAACGCTTGGTATTTACAACTTCAGTATTCTGGCAACCAAGCCAGCCGATCCGCTTAATTCGCCATATAAACGTGTCCGCTGGTTTTACGCGCATTACAGGTTGATGGTAACATTTACCATTGTGTCGCTGCTATCACTCATCCCGTTGTTTGTGCTGCTGTCGATGGAGTCCCGCATATTGCTGATCTTTTTGAGCATCATCTCTTTTTTTTATAGTATTCCGATATTTACCGTAGGAGAACAAAAGTTCGGCCTGCGGCATATCCCATGGTTAAAACAGTTTATGATCTCGTTGGTGTGGACGATGAGCATTGTTCTGCTGCCCGTGCTGGAAGCACAGCATTACCATTTAACCATGGTATCCATGCGGGATATTACCATCCTTATAGCCAAGCGCTTTCTCTTTATCGCCGCACTTACCATCCCCTTTGATATCCGTGATTTATTTGACGACAGGAAAAGCGGTTTAAAAACGGTGCCATCGGTATTAGGCGAAAAAAATGCCTATATATTTTGCCAGGTGTTGTTAGCCGGTTATATTGTCCTGCTGGTCATGTTTAAGCATGCTATTGCCGACGCCAGTTTCTGGGGTCTCGTACTCTCAGTATTTCTGACAGGTTGGCTGATATTCAAATCTAAATGGGAAAAGAATGAGTATTATTACTTTTTCTACATGGATGGTGTGCTGATATTGCAGTATGTACTGGTGATTGCATTCAACAAGGCATGGGGATTGATTTAGCTATCGCTGCTCTTCTTCCGTAAATAATCGTTGCCAACCCCCATATCAACAAAAAGTCTTAACCCCCGTTTGATGTTAACAGTCACCACTCAAGTCACCCAACTACGGCAGGTAATTAGTATTATGTTGATGCAGATTAAGGTTTACAGGTACTTTACAGTTTTTAAGTGCAACCCTGGTCTTAAATTATTGATAATAAAACAGTTAAAGGTTTCGGGGTAATTTCACCTGAAACCGTTCTATTTCCTTTGAGACAAACGATTTTATATTTTATCACTGAATATATTAAGCCCATATTTGCAGCTTAAAATGTCTTTTGTTTCTCTTTTAATTGATACAAACGCTACAACAACACTTACTAAATGTCAGCCAGCTACAATAATTCTGCATGGTTTTACGACAGGCTTTCGCAGCTGGTTTATGGCCGGGCTCTGATAAATGCGCAGGTTTATTTGCTGCAATTTATTCCCGCAGGTGCCGGTGTATTGATTGTTGGCGGTGGTACGGGTTGGATATTGGAGGAATTAACCAAGTTGCATCCGTCAGGTCTTAAAATTACTTACGTTGAAGTAGCGGCCGATATGATGGCCCGCTCCAGGCAGAGAAATACCGGGCAAAATACAATGACCTTCATAAACGATGCCGTCGAAGATGTTTATCCAGGCACAAAATTCGATGTTGTGTTGACGCCTTTCCTGTTTGACAATTTTACTGCTGAAACTACCGGTAAGGTCTTCCGTCACCTGCATCAGTTGCTGAAACCGGGGGGAATGTGGCTAAACTGTGATTTTCAGCTTACCGGTAAATGGTGGCAGGCTGTTTTGTTGAAATCGATGTTTTTATTCTTCAGGCTGATTTGCGGGATCGAGGCATCTAAACTGCCGGACATACAAAATTTGTTTACAACCAATAGGTACCGGGTTATTGGCGGGAAATACTTCTACGGAGATTTTGTAGCGGCCAGGGCGTATCACCAGCCAGGTGCTTACGAAGTTCCGGCAACCTCTCCAGCATAAAACACCGTCCTAAAACCTGTAGTACGGCGATATCATCAAATAAACAATTACTCCGGTTATAGTAACGTATAACCAGATAGGAAAGGTCCATCTTACCAGCTTTTTATGTTTTGCTACCTGCATTTGTAAGCCGCGGTAAAAGCTTAGCAGAATGAGCGGCAAAACACCCGCCGCGAGTATGATATGCGATATTAAAATAGTAAGATAAATGGGGCGTAACGAACCTGCGGCAGCGGCTTCAATGGCCGATACTTTACCATCACCATCCAGGTCACCATAAACAATGTCCTTCTTCATCAGGTAATGAAACAGGATGTAGGAAACCAGGAAAATTGAAGATAAACAGAACGTAAGGATATTGATCCGTTTGTGAACGGTAATATTTCCCTGCTTTATAAAATATAATGATACTAAAAGCAGCACTGTACAGGTGCCATTGATGATGGCGTTAAGCTTGGGTAAAAAAGGCGTAAATGCAGGTATAACGTCCGGGCCGGGTATTACTTTCCGGTTCAATAATACTACTACGGCAAATACAAATACGGACACTGCTGCTACAAACCGGAATATAAATTTATCGTTCATGCTTATTTTTTTGAGTCGGGAACCGATGACCCGTAATCAAAACCGGGAAAATCTGGTTCGTTAACTTATTAATTTTTACTTTTTTATCTTGATTCTTAATTAATACAAAGGCGTATCGTTCTTTCTCAACTCATCCGAGATCAAAACCTTAATCTCGTCGTTAAGCCGGTCAACTTCTGCAGTCTGTGCCCCGGTATAGTAACCCCTTATCCGTTTCTCACCATCAATCAGCACTAACTTATCGCTATAAATAAAATCTTTCGGGCCGGCTTGTATTGCATCTACTAACAGACCCTTGCGCGCAAGGTTATATATGGTGGCGGTATCACCCGTGAGAAACAACCTCTTTGCTGACAAATGCTTAAAGGTGGACGCGTATTGCTTTAATCCGGCAATATCATCGTTTTTAGGATCTACAGTCACAGACACAAAATAGATCATCTTGTTTCTGCTATAGATTGAGTCCAGTGCATTGACGTTCTCGTTCATCAATTTGCAGACCGAAGGACAAGCGGTATAAAAAAAGTTAATAACGAAAATCTTATTGTTGAACGTGCTCAGATCTACCTTATTGCCATTCTGATCGGTCAGATTAAAGTCCGGCAGTTTATGGTAAATGGTGTCGGGAATATCTTTCCCTTTTACTTTATGTGTGGTTTTCGCAACCTGTTTTTCGCCGAATACGGGCAGAGGTTTATACCTGTTTTTGCCGCCAACGGTAAGTAAATAATATAAAAATCCTGGCACCGCTAAGACGAGCACCAGGATTATAATCTTTTTCGGAAGACTTGCTTTCTTCATTACAGCCTCAGGTCAATCCAATAGTGGCTCTCGTTTGTAAGTACCAGTATCAAACCGATGATGAAAAGTACAGGGACTACAATAGCCATTATCAACCCCATCTTTTCAAATTTCAGGTGCATAAAGAAGGCAACTATATAAAATGCCTTAAATAAAGTTAATACAATGTAAATAGGATTTATCCATTCTGCATGAGGGAATTTGGGAGCTATAACAAGCGCTACAAAAAACTCGATAGCAGTTATGCCTAACAGGATCCAGAAAACCTTCATGATCCTTTTTTTAGACATTCCCTCATGATCGCCGTGCTCAGCGTCAGCGTGGTGTGTAGTTGTCGTTTCTGATGACATATAAAATCGTTTTTAAAATTAAATCAAACTAAATAGAAAAAGGTAAATACAAACACCCAAACCAAGTCCACAAAGTGCCAGTAAAGACCAACCTTCTCTATCATTAAATAACTGCCGCGTTTGGCATAAGTGCCTATCATAACGTTGACAGTGATAATAATATTGATAACAACACCCGAGAATACGTGGAACCCGTGAAAGCCTGTAATTGTAAAGAACAGGTTTGCAAACTGGTGAGACGTAAGGTGTTCGGCATTCCCGATCTTCGTCACACCTTCAAAAAACTCCTTCAATGTCTCGTCATTGGGAATGCTTCCCCACCAGAAGCCTTCGCTATGCAGGTGTGTCCACTCCAAAGCCTGGCAACCCAGAAACATCAGGCCACCCACAATGGTTAATATCATCCATCTAACAACTTCTTTTTTTGAATTACGGTGACCAGCCTCAACCGCCAGTACCATTGTCACAGAACTTAAAATGAGTATCAAAGTCATCAAACCAACGAAAACCAGTGGTGCATCTTTCTCAATCAAACCGGGGAATGACTGGAAAACCTTAGAAGCCAATGGCCATGTTGAAGCGCTAAAACGCAACGCGCCGTAAGAGATTAATAATGAAGAAAAGGTAAATGCGTCCGAAAGGAGGAAAAACCACATCATCATCTTACCGTACTCCACGTTAAAAGGCGATCTGCCTCCCGACCATGGTGTCGATTTTACCTCATCAATCTGTTGTGTTACTGTTGTACTCATTTGTACGTAGATAAAAGTTTTAATTTTGGTTCAAAAGTAAAAAAACATACAGACAAATCCACATAATATCGAGAAAATGCCAAAAAATAGATGCCATCTCCATCTTAAATATATTCCTGACCTGGGGTATGTTTCTGTAAGTGGCTACTACTGTATTTAATAAAACCAGCAGTCCTGCTATAACGTGTAATAAATGCACACCGCTAAACACGTAAATGAAAGAGCGGGCCGCATTTGGGTTCGAAAAAAATATGCGGTCTTCAAAGGTAAGCACGTACCACGCATATATCTGTATGGCAAAAAATGCTATTCCCAAAAAAATCGTAAGCCATAAAAACAGCCGCTGCTTATCAACCTGCAGGCCTTTGGCAGCGCGCTTGGCCATTAAAAGGGTTATACTGCTTAAGGCTATAACGGCCGTGCTGTACCTGAAAGCCCCGGGGAGTATTACCTGTAATCCATGCCCACGGCCGCCCACATAAACTATAAAGCCGCTCATAAACCCCATAAAAAGTAAAATGGACGTGAATATGAATATCCACATATTGAACTTTTTTGCACCGAGGTTTAACCTGTCTTCCTGTTGCTGTATCTGCGCCATCATCATTTCACTTTTCCTATAAAATCAAACAAAAACATTAACTGCACAACCGGCAGATAAAAAAAAGAACCGTACATCAGCTTTTTTGCCGATGCTATTTGCAGGTCCTTTGAAAGTTTAAAAGCCAAATATAAGAACACTATGCCGCATACCAGTGATACCCCCCCAACATAGTAACCCCCATACCCATAATACGTCGGCAGCAAACTTACAGGTATCAAAATAAGGGTGGAGATAAAAGCAAACACAGCGCTTGTTAAATCCCTTTTACCCGAGGGAAGCAACCTGAAACCGGCCAGCTTATAATCATCGTCCAATACCCAGGCAATAGCCCAAAAATGCGGAAACTGCCAGATAAACTGTATGCCGAATAATATTAACGCTATTTCGTCAATTTTTGGATGAGCAGCAACATAGCCGATAAGCGGCGGTAAAGCACCGGGTATTGCTCCCACGAATACAGCTACGGGCGATTTTCGTTTTAGCGGCGTATAAGCAAAAGCATATAGCAAAACCGAAAAAACCGACAAGTAACCTGCAGTAGGATTAAGCTTCCCAAGTAATATGGTACCTGCTATGCCCATAAAAAGGCCGAGTACCAATCCTTGCCCGGTAGTCATTCTTCCGGCAGGCATAGGCCTGTCCTTAGTACGCTTCATTAATTTATCGAGGTCTTTTTCGATAATTTCATTAAAACAATTAGCAGCTGCTGTAACCAAAAAACCACCTATTATAAGTTTTACCCAATTGCCCCAGTTATATTCGCCGTTAACTTTACTCCCTATTAAAAAGGAAATAGATGCCGAAAAAACTACCAGGAAAGTGAGCCGCATTTTAACCAGCTTCGAAAAATCCTTCCAGCTCATGCGTGCAGTCCCCCTTTTACCGAACGGTATAAATTCAGCATTAAATAAACCTGGGCACTAAATACCAATGTAGCGAGCAATAGATGAATTGCCTGCGCGTATGGCGGCAAAGCCCAATATGACAAGATGATACCCGTAACTATTTGCAGCATGATCATCAGGAACGTAAAGCTCATAATTTGCTGCTGAATAGAATGACGGTTGAATGTGCGGCGCACTAAAGCGTATAATACCACATTTATCACCAACACCAATATAGCCACATCCCGGTGCTGTGTAAAAATAGAACCTGCGTTAGCAATCCAATTATCGCGGTAGCCGCCCTGAAAATGTTCTGCAACAGCGTCAATTTTCTCACGAACCTCGCTGCCGAAAGCAATTTGCATTACGCTTACTATCAACGCCAGAAGTGTAACAATATGCACCAGTGGATTCGTGCTTAATTTCGGCCGCCCATCAACCTTTGCCAGATGATAAGTGACGATACTTAATGCGATGATCACAAGCGCAAGCACCATGTGTACCGTCACAATCCATGAAACAAGATTGGTTGAAACTACTATAGAGCCCAGCCAGGCCTGGAAACCGATTAAAACCACGTTCAACACTGCAAGAAAAGGTATAAGCTTGTTTTCCTTACGGTAACTGAACGCAAAAATTGCGGTCAGCACACAGAAAATGCCCGTGATCTCGCCTATAAGGCGGTTAACGTATTCCGTCCAGGTTTTGGCGGCGTTAAATTCCTCCGGAACCAAAATAGACTTATCTTCGCGGATACGTTTTGCAAGGTCGCTGTAACCAAACACATCCAGGGTATGCGCAAACCGCTGATTTTTAGCAACGTTTCCTGCTACGTATTTGCTCTTATAATCCTTTGGTAATTCGGAACTATTGGTAGGCGGTATATATCTGCCAAAACATTTCGGCCAGTCAGGGCATCCCATTCCTGAACCTGTACTACGTACAACCCCGCCCGCAAGAATTAAAATAAACAGCAGAATTATGGTAGCAAGATTAATCCTTTGGAACCGTGTTTTTGACCTGGATGTCCTCATTTATTAGTCTTAAGCCCTAAGTCAATACTCACATGTCTTAGGTAGAAGGTATTACAGAATATAGTGCCATTTTTAAGTCATAAGTCCTGAACCGTAAGCCTTGAGGCCTGAACTGGTGGTGTTCAAATCTCATAACTTAAGGATCAGGACTTAGGACAACAGGCTTTATTTTACCGCTACATTAGCCTTTTGAGCATCAACCCATTTGGCGTGCTCTTCTAAACCAGCCGGATTGTCTTCAAAATCATGAGGTAAGTTTGAGCTCATGGTTTGAGAGAAAGGAACGTTTTGCGGTATAAAATCTTCGTCGTGACCAGGCTTGCTGTAGTCATAAGCCCAACGATAAACGGTAGGGATTTCGCCATGCCAGTTACCGTGGATGTGCTCAATCGGAGCTGTCCATTCAAGGGTATTAGCATTCCATGGATTCTGAACGGTTTTCTTACCCCAGAAGATAGAATGTATAAAGTTGTAAGCAAAAGCAAGCTGTGCTATACCGGCCATAATAGCCGCCCAGGTAATAAATACGTTAACTGTCAGCCAGCGCTTCATCGATTCAAACTCAGTGAAGGCATAATAACGGCGCGGTACACCATCCAGACCCATAAAGTGCATCGGGAAGAATACCAGGTAGGCGCCGATGAAAGTTAACCAAAAGTGCAGGTAACCTAAACGCTCGTCCATCATGCGGCGATACATTTTAGGGAACCAATGGTAAACGCCGGCAAGCATACCGAAAATAGCCGCCGAACCCATCACAAGGTGGAAGTGGGCAACTACGAAGTATGTATCGTGCAGGTTGATATCCAAAGCCGCATTACCCAGGAAGATACCTGTTAAACCGCCAGAAATAAAGAATGATACCATGCCGATAGCGAAAAGCATGGCCGGAGTGAAGCGGATATTCCCCCGCCACAGCGTAGCCAGCCAGTTGAACGTTTTAACCGCAGACGGCACGGCAATAATAAGCGTCGTTATCATGAATACACCGCCCAGGAACGGATTCATACCTGTAACGAACATGTGGTGTCCCCAAACAATGAATGATAACACAGAAATACCTATCAGCGAGTAAACCATCGCATGGTAACCGAATATCGGCTTACGTGAGTTTACTGCCAGCACTTCTGATGAAAGACCCATTGCAGGCATGATAATAATGTATACTTCGGGGTGACCCAGGAACCAGAATAAGTGCTGAAACAAGATCGGGCTACCGCCCTCGTAAGGCTGAACCTGTCCGTTTAATACGATATCTGAAAGGTAGAAGCTGGTACCAAAGCTGCGGTCGAAAATTAACAACACAACACCGGCCACCAACACAGGGAATGACAATACACCTAAAACTGCTGTTAGGAACAAAGCCCAAACAGTAAGCGGCATTTTCCAAAGGTCCATACCTTTGGTGCGCATGTTTAATACAGTACTGATGTAATTGATACCGCCCATTAGCTGCGAAGCAATAAATAACACCATACTGATGAGCCAAAGCGTCATACCCATACCTGAACCAGGCATAGCTTTCGGCAAGGCAGAGAGCGGCGGGTAAATTGTCCAGCCACCGCTTGCAGGGCCCTTCTCAACCAGGAATGAAGACAACATGACAATACTTGCGGCAAAGAAGAACCAGTATGAAAGCATATTCACAAATGGCGATGCCATGTCACGTGCGCCCACCTGAAGAGGGATTAATAAGTTTGCGAACGTACCGCTTAACCCTGCTGTTAACACAAAGAATACCATGATGGTACCGTGGATGGTTACCAGCGACATGTAAAAGTCGGCACTGATGCGGCCATTAGGCGCAAAATGGCCTAAAAGTGTTGTAAGAAACGGAAACGTTTTATCCGGATAAGCAAGCTGGATCCTGAAAAGGATTGACAAAACCATGGCAAAGAACGCCATAATAATACCTGTTACAAGAAACTGCTTGGCAATGTATTTATGATCCTGGCTAAATACGTAGGTATTTAGAAACGTTGCCTTATGGTGGTGTTCGTGACCTTCTTCGTGATGTACTACTCCGTGATCGTGAACTGCTAATGTTGACATAATCGTTACTCTTATAATATTATTTGTTTAACGCTAACGTGTTTGATACTGCCTTTACAGAATTTGCCGGTGTTGCTGCGTCAGCAAAATGAAGTTCCTTACGCAACTGATCATTCAGGTAGGGCTTTTGCCTTGCAATCCAGCTCTGGTATTCGGCCTGCGATACAACGCGTACTACACGCTGCATGTTCCAGTGGCCTGCACCACATATTTTGTTGCAATAAAGCAGGTATTCAAACTTAGGGTCATCTAATTTTTTGCGCATTTCTTCGGTAGTAATGGTAGGTGTAAACCTGAAGAAAGTAGGTAAACCAGGTACAGCGTTAAGCTGCACGCGGAAGTGCGGCATGTAAACGCTGTGAATTACGTCCTGTGCATGAATGTTTATCCTTACCACGCGGTTAACAGGTAACACAAGTGTATCTGCAGACTGATCATCCATACTGCGGCGGTCTTTAAAATCAACACCCAAAACGTTGTTAGGCGTGCTCAACTTAAAATTTACAGGGCCCAGCTTACCATCAGCGCCCGGATACCGGATTTCCCATGCAAACTGGTGACCGGTGACGTCCACGTTTAAATCACCTTTTTGCTCGGTACTGTTCATTACCTTTTGCCAGGTAAAAAAGCCAAACACAACCAATATGGTCAATACAATCGCAGGAATGATAGTCCAAATTTTTTCGATAGTATTGTTGTGCGGCAGAAAGTGCGCCTTACGTTTGGCCGAATTGCGATAGAAGAACGCAAAGCCGAACAGGCATATCTGGGTAATAAAGAATACAATCAGTGTAAGTATCGTAGTAGTAGTGAACATGGAATCAATCAGGCCACCGTGCGCAGAACCTGGTTGCGGCAGCGTCATACCACCCTGTACGATTAAAGACCAGCTAGCGCCATAAAGCCCGGCGATAAGGAAGATCGCGCAGCAAACGCCCATAATCGTATTCCAGTTAATTCCCCTTTTGCCCTGCATTTTTTGGGTAAGGTCGTAAACCTTTAAAATCTTACCCACAATGCCAACGCAAACTGCTCCTACTAAAATTAATAAAACATTATAGGCCACACCTGTCCACATAGCGCCTTTATCAACCGCGGTTGCATTACCTTCGGCAGATGTTTGCGCCATCAGCTGATTTGTGCCAAACAGCACGAACGCCGCGAAAAACGCTTGTGTTTTTTTAGAATTTATTAGTTGTTTGAATCCCATTTTAATGGTTGTTTGGTATTCTTTTTATTAAAGTACAAAAATAACAATTATTATATGTGGTGATGAAGACTTTCCTGCAGCAACGGGTGCTTTTTAGGAACAAGCGACTTAAATTTACTTAAGGCACTGCCAAACATCCAAACCATAAACCCTGCTGCACCTACAAATATGGCAAAATCAACGAGGATCATCGGCGAGTACCACTCTCCCACGCCCTTCACACCTATGGTTCCCGGCATAATCATCTGCCAGTAATCAAGCCAGTGACCGCATATCAATATGATACAGGCAACCTTCAAAAGCTCTGTTTTACGTTTCGAGTCGCGAGACATCAGCACCAGCAATGGCGTAAGGAAGTTTACAATTATGTTTAACCAGAACCAAGGCTTAAATTGCGGTTCCCACCTCCTGTAAAAATATGCAGCCTCCTCAGGAATGTTTGCATACCAGGTTAACAGGAACTGACCAAACCACAGGTAAGTCCAGAAAATAGAGAAGCCAAACATTAACTGACCAAGGTTATGCAGGTGATCTTCAGTTACCCATTGCATATAACCGGCCTTGCGTAATAATATTATCGCCAATGTGATAACTGACAAACCGCTCACCCAAAGTGCAGCAAAGTTGTACCAGCCAAACATGGTTGAAAACCAGTGCGCCTCTAAGCTCATGATGGTGTCAAAAGCAAACAAGGGAACAGTAAAACCAAATATCACCAGGAACAACACCGAAACCTTAAAACTCTTTTTGTAGTTGAACATGCCGCCAAGTTCGTCCTCGTTATTTGAATATTTAACCAGCATACGGCCAAGCAACGTATAGCTGCCCAGATATATCACAAGGCGGATTAAAAAGAACGGTATATTTAAGTATCCCGATTTAGCTGTAATTATTGCATCGTAATTTTCGCTGTGTGAATCTGTAACACCCTTAAGCGCCCATAACTTATATAGGTATGGAATAGCAGTGCTTTTACCTTCTTCGTTCAGGCCAGGATGAGTAACAAACAGGCCGGCGCCGATAACCAAAAGTAAAATTACGCCCGCAACTGGCAAAACCTTAGCCAGGGCCTGCGGAACGCGCAGAACTGAAGCAGACCAGCCTGCCTGTGCCACGTATTGTACTGCGCAAAAGAAAATGCCGCAAATACAAACGCACGACATGTAATAACCGTTAAGCAATAAATTTGCAAAAGCGCGTTCGCCATTTGTAAAAAAAGCTGCAAGCAGTCCGATCACACCAATAACGATCATGATCAGGCTCCAGGATTTGGCCCTGCCTTTAAATTCGAATTGCTCGTCGAAACTATGAGAAGTATTCATTAATGATTGCTTATAAAGTTTGTAAATGGTGAACGTACATAATTACTTGCCAGCGTTCTTTAGGGTCGAGCTGCGAAGCGTATGAACCCATTGCGTTTACACCATAAGTAATAGTATGATAAATTTTACCGTCTGTCAGATCTTTCATATTACCGCCACGCGATGACTGACCGGTTGAGTATGATGGCGGCGGCGGGAAGCCATGGGCAACCACTAAACCATCGCCTTTGCCGGTTTTGCCGTGGCAGGGTGAGCAAAAATGCTCAAACAACATTTTGCCTTCGGTATAATTTGCCTGTGTTTGAGGTAAAGTACTCTTTACTTCAACACCGGCTTGTTCGTATCCTTCTTTTGTATTCGGATAATCAAATCTCACAAAGCCCACAGGGGTAGTACCGGCAGGGGGCAACTGTGCAGTTTTGCCATCTTTAAAATTGTCGTTCTTTTGGTCGGGGTCGTATGCAATGTGCTCATACATATTGGGAGCGTATTCCCATCCGGTACTCCTCTTGTTATTGCACGATGAAACAATCACCGTAACAGCAATAGCAATAGCCGTTATGCCCAATATTCTATTTTTATTCATAGCTAACATATTTTCTGTCGTTATGCTTAACTTCTACTGCTCCTGCTTCTTTTAATAAATTCGTGATATCCTCGTGCGGAATATTGCCTTTAGCGTCAATGGCAATAACAAACCTGTCATCAGTTGCCCTTAAATCCATTACCCTCGGCGTACGGCCCGGGAAAAGATGCGTGGCGAAGAAAAAGGTCAGCGTCATACCAAATGCTGTAAACAATACTGTCCATTCGAAAGTGATTGGCACAAAGTCAGGGATGGCAAACGCCGGTTTACCGCCAATATCCATCGGCCAGTCATGCACCAGCATGTAATAAGCCATACTGAATATAGTGGTACCACCAAGGCAGCCGAACAAAAAAGCTGCATAACCTAAACGCGAATCCTTAATACCCAGTTTACGCTCGATACCGTGAATAGGCATCGGGGTGTAAACATCATAAATCGGAACACTATTTTTTTGCAAAGTATCAATCCCGTGCATCAGCTCATCAGGATCTGCAAACAGGCCTAAAATATATTTCGTTTTGCTCATCTTCTTAGTTATTTATAATCGTTAATGTCAACGCTGTCAAACGAGGTTAACGACTCTTTATAAAACTGAACCTCTTCCTGCTCAACATGGCCGCCTTTAATAAGCTTCAGCTTAGCCTGCTCGCTCGAGCTCTTCAATATCAGTTTCACTTCGGCCATTGCGATTGACGGCAATACACGGATGAACAACAGGAACATCGTAAAGAATAAACCGATTGAACCAACGAATACGCTCATATCAACCCAGGTTGGGTAAAACATCGCCCAGCTTGATGGTACAAAGTCGCGGTGTAACGATACAACGATGATTACAAACCTTTCGAACCACATACCGATGTTTACTACAATAGACAATACCCATGAAATTGGGATGTTGGTACGGATCTTTTTAAACCACATTAACTGGGTCATCAGTACGTTACAACCATACATCATACAGCCTGCCCACCAGTATGGACCAATAAACCTGTTTAAGAAGGTATATTGTTCGTATTCACCGGCTGAGTAGTAAGCAATAAAGAACTCGGTTAAGTAAGCCACACCTACAATTGAACCCGTTAAAAGGATGATTTTATTCATCGCTTCAATATGGAACATGGTGATGTAGTTTTCAAGGCCCAATACTTTACGTGTTACCAGTAACAGCGTTTGTACCATGGCGAAACCTGAGAATATCGCACCCGCAACGAAGTATGGCGGGAATATTGTAGTGTGCCAGCCCGGTTCCAGCGATGTGGCAAAGTCCATGGATACGATGGTGTGTACCGAAAGTACCAGCGGGGTTGATATACCTGCCAGAATCAAACACACAGTTTCGAAACGCTGCCAGGTTTTTACTGAACCGGTCCAGCCGAATGAAGCAACTGAATATATTTTTCTGCGGATACCTGTTGCGCGGTCGCGTATGGTAGCTAAGTCAGGTAATAAACCTGTATACCAGAATACTAATGATACCGAGAAATAAGTCGAAATCGCGAATACGTCCCAAACCAGCGGCGAGTTAAAGTTAACCCATAACGAACCGAATTGGTTTGGCAGCGGCAACGGCCAGTATGCTAACCACGGACGCCCCATGTGCGATACCACGTATGTTGCGGCACAAATTACCGCGAATATCGTCATCGCCTCTGCCGAGCGGTTAATAGAGTTACGCCAGTTTTGACGGAACAGCAACAAGATTGCAGAGATAAGCGTACCGGCGTGACCAATACCTACCCACCACACGAAACCGGTGATATCCCAGGCCCAGCCTATTGTTTTATTAAGACCCCATGAGCCTATACCGTACCAAAATGTATAGCTTACTGCAAAAACCCAAAGGCAGGCGCCTAACGAAGCAACGGAAAAACCAATCCACCATGCTTTGCCGGGCATATTTTCAACAGGGCGCAATACATCATTGGTAATTTGGGCGTACGTGATGTCTTTTCCCGTAATTAACGGTTCCCTGATTATCGATTCACTATGAGATGCCATATCTTATTTTCTCTCTCTTGTATAATTTAAGCCTCAGTTTCTGATATATTTCTAATTTTTGTCTGGTAACCAACACCCGGCTTCACGTTAAGCTCTTCCAGAACGTAATATGTTCTTTCGCTTCTAAGTGCTTTTGAAACTTCTGATTCCGGATCGTTTTGGTTACCAAAAATGATGGCATTAGCCGAGCATGTTTGCTGACAGGCCATTTTGATCTCACCGTCCCTCAGCGGGCGTTTTTCAATTTTAGCTTTCAGCTTACCTGCCTGTATACGCTGTATACACATTGAGCATTTCTCCATCACACCGCGGAAGCGTGTTACCACATCAGGGTTAAGCACTAACTGAGTATGCTCATTGTTCAGGTAGTTGTCAAAACGAGAGTCATTCCAGTAATTAAACCAGTTAAAGCGGCGAACTTTGTATGGACAGTTGTTTGCACAGTAACGTGTACCAACGCAACGGTTATAAGCCATGTGGTTCAGGCCTTCGCTCGAGTGTACGGTAGCCAGTACCGGGCAAACAGTCTCGCAAGGCGCATGCTCGCAATGCTGGCAAAGCATCGGCTGGTAAACAACCTTTACATTGTCCAGGTCATCTTCTTTCAAGCGGGAAATATCGTGCTCGCGGGTAACGCCGCCATCACCTTTATCGTCAAAGCTGTAGTAACGGTCGATACGTATCCAGTGCATCTCGCGGCGGCGGCGAACCTCGTCTTTACCTACAATCGGCACGTTGTTTTCAGCGCTGCAAGCTACAACGCAGGCGCCGCAACCGGTACAGGCGTTCAGGTCGATAGCCATTACCCAATCGTATTTAGGCTTATCTTCGCGCCAGTTTTGCCAGAATAGATCCGGCTTATATTCTTTGTGGCCTTCACCGTTACCGGTTCCGGCAGCAGGATTCTTTTTGTATTCTACGAAAGTTGCCTCTTTAATGATGCTGTTACGGCCTTCGATAGAGTGGTGTGTTTGCGTTTGAGCCAGCGGCGAGTTATCACCAGTAGCAGCAATAGAAACTACAGCGTTTGTCTGGATAGTTTTGTTAAGCAGGCTGGTGAAAGGGAAAGCGTTTTTACCAACGTTTGTACCTACCGGGCCGCTAACAGTACGCCCGTAACCAACGGCTACAGATATAGTGCCCCTTGCCTGGCCTGGCTGTACCAGCACAGGCAGGCTTATTGAATAGCCATTGCCGTTATCAATCTTAATTACATCACCATCCTGCAGGCCTTTTGCTTTCATATCTGCAGCAGACATAGCCGCAAAGTTGTCCCAGGTAACTTTCGATACCGGGTCGGGCAACTCCTGTAACCATGGGTTGTTGGCGCGTTTACCGTCGCGCATTGCAGGGCTTTGGTAAAGCGACAATTCCATTTTATCATTTCCAGCCGCCAATTTAGCGCTGTGCTCTGATATAGTCTGGGCAACCGCTCCAAGGCTTAATGAGAACGAATATGAACCGGCAGCCTTAGGTGCTTCTTTTACGAAAGCCGTCTGCAGCAATTGCTCCCATCCTTTCTGGCCTGATAAACCGCCTTTTGCAAGCAGGTTGGTATCCCAGTTATTGCGTACGTAAGTGTAATAATCTTTTGCAGGGTTATCGCTCCACTTCATCAGTGTCTGCTCAGCCTGGCGGGTATCATAAACCGGGTTGATAGCCGGCTGCATGATGGTGTAGTACCCTGATATTGCATTATCATCACCCCATGATTCAAGGTAATGATGGTTTGGAGCAACAACATTACAAACTGCGGCTGTTTCATCCGGGCCCGATGCAAACGATACTTTCAGGCGAACTTTCTTCAAGCCTGAAACTACAGCTTTGCTGTTATAGTAATCGTAAACAGGGTTAGCATTCAGGAAAAACACGGCGTCAACAGCGCCTGCATTCATGTCACCAACCAAAGCGTCGAAGTCAGCATCATTACCTGCGTATTGTAATGACGGGTTATCTAAATCGATTGTGGTACCGTAGCTGCCCAACAGGGAGTTGATAGCATTTACCAGTATTTGCGTAGCCACATCATTTGCGCCTGCAACAACCAATGCCTTGCCTTTTGCAGCAACCAGTTCCTTAGCAGCAATGGCTATTGCATTTTGTGCAGCAGGGCTGTTTAGTTTCGGTCCGGCCAGTGTGGTACCAGACACAGCATTGTATAAAGCTATCAGCGCAGCGCCTTCTTCAGATGGTTTGATCGGGATCCTTACGTCGGCGTTTGAACCGGTAAGGCTTAACCCAGCTTCAAACTGGATGTGACGAGACATTTTCTTCTCTTCCAGAGATTTGCTGTTCCTGTTCGAAACGTACTGGCGGGTGAATTCCTCAGGAGAAATCCATGTGCCCAGGAAATCAGCAGCAAAACTCACAATAACATCCGCCTTATCAAAATTATAATGAGGCAATACTGCCTTGCCAAAGCTATTCTGATTGGCCTGGATGATGCCGGTGTAAGATACGGCGTCGTAATTAATGTGTTTGGTAGCCGGGAATTGCTTGATAAAATCGGCAATAACCCCTAAAGTTGACGGACTTGTTACTGTTGATGAAACAATAGCGATCTTTTTGCCGCCTGCTTTAATGGCTAAAAGCTCACGTACAACAAAATCATCTATCTGGGCCCAGCCTGTTTGTGAACCATCTTTCAATGGCGACTGGAATCGGTTTACATCATATAAGTCAAGCACTGATGCCTGTGCCTGTGCACTTGCGCCGCCTTTTGCTATAATATCATTTGGATGGCCCTCAATTTTGATTGGGCGGCCCTCACGGGTTTTCACTAAGATAGCCTGTCCATCGTATGTAGATACATAGTAGTTAGGCACGCCTGGAGTAACTTCTTCCGGCTTTATTAAATAGGGCATCGACTTATGCACCGGCACCGGCTGGCAAGCAGCAAGCGTAACAGCACCAACACCAAAGCCAAGGGCTTTTAAAAAGTCGCGGCGGGGGGTGCGGCCTGTCAAACCGCCACCGGTTAAAACTTCTTCGATAGGAATAGGCTCCGCAAATTCGTTCTTGTTTAATTCAACAAATTCCGGGGTTTTGTTCAGCTCTTCTAAACCTTTCCAGTATTTTTTATTGCTATCCATTTAAGCTATATAAACTGTAATGCTATACGTTTTACTAAATATTAATAATGGCATTTACCGCACTCAATACCACCCATTAATGCGGCGGTTGGCGTTTTACCGTCTTTAAGCAGCTTGTGCACCTGCTCTAAGTTTGTATAGTAGGCGTTGTCTTTGTAATCAACGGCAGTACGCTTATGGCACTGAATACACCATTTCATAGTAAGAGGTGAGTATTGATAAACCTCTTTCATAGTCTGCACAGGGCCGTGGCAGGTCTGGCATTTAATCTTGCCAACCTTAACGTGCTGAGAGTGGTTGAAGTAGGCCAGGTCCGGCAGGTTGTGGATACGGATCCATTGCATCGGGCGCGACTTGGTGCTATCGTATTTCTGTGTTTTAGGATCGTAGCCCAAAGCATCATAAATCTTATGTATTTCCGGCGACTCTGTTTTAACAGTTTTGTGGCAGTTCATACAAACATTTAATGAAGGGATCGACGCATTCTTTGATTTATAAGCGCCTGAGTGGCAGTACTGGCAATCGATCTGCATGGCGCCGGCATGTAAATCATGCGGGAATTTAATAGGCTGCACAGGTTGGTAGCCCTGGTGAACGTTGGTAGTCCACATTCCGATGAATCCCCATACACCTACAAATAAAGTGCCGCATATCAGCACAAAGAATACAAACTTCTTATTCCGGGCCAGCTTTTTCAGCCAGGCTAACTTATCAACCTGCTCAACGGCTTCGCCTTCTGCAGTTTCAACAAGCAGGGCGCCCTGATTTTTAACCAGCATGCGCTCAAGGGTTGCAATTACCCTGTTTAACACCAGTATGATGATAAACGCGATAACAATAACGCCTAAAAGAGAGAAGATTAAGATTTTGCTCGGGCCTTTTTCTTCAGCAGGAGCCCCGGTGGCAGTACCCGGTGCAGGAGCAGCAGATTTTGCCTTCCAGTCAGCTCTGATGTAAGCTAATATATTGGCAACATCCCCATCGCTTAAATCAGCAAAAATGGTCATGTTTTTCTGCTGATATTGATTGAAAATAGCAACAGCCTTAGGATTTTTTGCGGCGATCAGGGCCTGGTTGTTCTGAATCCACTTCGTCAGGTATTTGTCGTCGGTCTCTTCAGTTACCAGCTTACCCAAAGCCGGACCAACTACTTCTGATTCAACTTTGTGACACGCAGTACACTTAGACTTAAACAGGGCCTCGCCCTTTGCGGCATCGCCCTGCGCGTGTGCCTGCGTACCTAAAAAGGCGAAACAGGCAACCAGTAAAACCGACCGTGAGAATTGTTTAAAAATCAATGAGAAACTCCTCATAAAGCGTATTTATACTAAATAATTTTATTGTTAAAGATTGATATTCACAGAGAAATGTATGTATAACCCGATTTTTTCAAGCACAAAAGTAAAATTTATTACAGTATCAGTGACAAATAAATGACACCAATATCTAATTTATATCAATTCTAAATAAGTAATAATTATGCGTAAAATCGCCGGAAAAGGCTAAATATGGTGGGTAAAGGCGGCCTTTTATTAAGAACTTATTAATCAAAAACTTACACCGGGGTACGGAAATACATGGTGTTTTTAATAAGCAATACTATTAACCGCACAACATTTCGAAAAACCAGTCGTTGCCGACGACGCGACTAATGCCTATACAAAACTTCTTAATGGTAAAGTTGTTAAACAGCCTTTCTAAATAGTAACCATGTAAGCCTATTAACGCCTACCCGCTACCTCTGGGTTTTTGTGCTGCTGACTTTTGCAGGTGTATATATAAGGTATCGATTTAAGAAACATGTAGCTGTGGCAAAAGGATAATAGCCTAAATATTCTCAAAAGATTTACATGGCAGCCCGGCAGCATCGAATATTCTGTGTTGCCGGGCTTGTCTATCCTGATTTTCCTTCTAAGAAAACCATTTTCAACCGGCGGTTGTTAAATAGTTGAATCAATTTATATAACCATGGACAACAAATCAAAAACCGGAAGCCCTGACAGGGACAGGATAAACGTAAACGAGGATTACGAGCTGCAATACTGGTCGAAAAAGTTTAACGTAACCGGCGACGAACTAAAAGCAGCGGTTAAAGCGGCAGGCACATCGGCGAAAGCGGTTGGGGATTATTTGAAAAAGAAGTAAATTAATACCGCCATGAGCAGCCTGGAGAAATATAAAGAGAAGCGCGACTTCACCAAAACTGCTGAGCCAAAGGCCGGCAAAAGCAAGGACAAGGACAAGCTGACTTTTGTAGTGCAAAAGCACGATGCCTCGCATTTGCATTACGACTTCAGGCTGGAAATGGACGGCGTACTGAAGAGCTGGGCGGTTCCGAAAGGTCCATCAACCGATCCGAAGACGAAACGCCTTGCCATGATGGTGGAAGATCATCCCTATGATTACCGAAAGTTTGAAGGAATCATTCCGGAAGGAGAGTACGGGGGCGGAACAGTGATTGTGTGGGATGAAGGCACCTATGAGCCCATTGAGGAAGTAAAAGGCAAAAAGGAACAGGAAAAGATATTGCTAAGGCAACTAAAATCAGGCGACCTTAAAATAAGGCTGCACGGCGAAAAACTGCACGGCGAATACGCCATGGTAAAAACCCACGGCATGGGAGATAATGCATGGCTGCTGATTAAACATAAAGACGACTACGCTTCCGCAAAAGATATCACCCAACTTGACAAATCAGTAATCTCAGGCAAAACCATAGCCGATATGGAAAAAACCGGTGATAAGGTATGGCAGAACGGTCACGCGGAAGATATAAAAGAAGAAAAGGCAAAAACGAAAAAAAAAAGCCCGGCGGCGGCTGAGGAAGTGGTGGGTAGCGACCCCGATGTTCCGGTGGAGGATACGGGTGGGGCCGATGTTACGGCGCTTATTAAGTTAGCACCGAAAAGCCCGATGCCCAGGAACATCAAACCCATGAAGGCGACCCTGGTAGATGAACCTTTCGACGATCCTGAGTGGCTGTACGAAGTGAAATGGGACGGTTACCGGGCACTGGCCTTTATTAATAAAGGCGATATTGAGCTTGTATCACGCAACAATCTGTCTTTCAGCAAATATTACCCAATAATAGGGTTACTGGAGAACTGGAAAGTAAATGCTGTTATTGACGGCGAAATACTGGTATTGAATGATAAGGGCATTTCCGATTTCGGGGCGTTGCAAAACTGGCGCAGCGAGGCTGACGGTCATTTGGTGTATTACGTTTTCGATATCCTTTGGTACGAAGGTAAAAACCTGACAGGACTGCCCCTGCGAGACAGGGTCTCGATCTTAAAAGAGGTGTTGCCGACTGATAATGACAGTCTTCGCCAGAGTAAGGTATTCGAAGCAAACGGCATCGAATTTTTTAAGGCAGCTGAAAAGATTGGTCTTGAAGGTATTATCGCTAAAAAAGCCACCAGCGCCTACACTTCTGACCTCCGCTCACGCGAGTGGCTGAAAATTAAGGTTCACAGGCGGCAGGAGGTTGTTATTGCCGGCTTCACTAAAAACGAAGGGACAAGCAAGCCTTTCAGTGCGCTCGCAATGGGCGTATATGATAACGGCGTACTGCGTTACGTAGGTAAAGTAGGTACGGGCTTTAATGACAAGATGCAAAAAGAGATGATGGCCCGGTTCAAGCCGCTTATTACCGATAAAAGCCCTTTTGACGTGGAGCCGGATGTAGATAAACCATCCCGTTTCCGGCCGAAAAGATTAGGCGCTAAACCGACCTGGCTTAAGCCCGAATTGGTAGGCGAAGTCGCCTTTGCAGAGATAACCGGTGATGGTGTTTTCCGGCAGGCATCGTTTAAAGGTATGCGAAATGACAAAAAAGCAAAGGAGGTAATTTTGGAAACGCCGAAAGATACTACCGAAACCGTTGAGGAAGCAGATGAGCATTCTTCGCCACCAGCAAAAAAAACGCACAACAGCGCTATCAAGCCGCCAAAAGACAAATCGCGCAAAACCCTGCTAAACCCAACCGATGAAACGCAGGTACGTAAAATATGCGGCCATGATTTGAAGTTTACTCACCTGAGCAAAGTTTATTGGCCGGAAGACGGCGTAACCAAGCGCGATATGTTCAACTACTATTACCAGGTGGCTGAATATATTCTCCCGTATTTAAAGGACAGGCCGATGTCGCTCAACCGGTTCCCGAATGGCATACACGGGCCAAGCTTTTACCAGAAAGATGTAAAAGGCAAAGCGCCAGACTGGATAACCAAAACCTTCCCTTACACAACAAGCGAAGGCGAAGAAAAAGAATACCTGGTAGGCAGCGATGAGGCCGTACTGCTCTGGATGGCATCGTTAGGTTGCATCGAAATGAACCCGTGGTTCAGCCGCATACAATCTCCGGATAACCCGGACTATTGCGTTATTGACCTTGACCCTGATAAAAACACCTTCGACCAGGTTATTGAGGCAGCGCAGGCCGTGAGAACCGTGCTGGATACCCTGGATGTGCCTTCGTATTGTAAAACATCCGGATCAACAGGTATGCATATATATATACCGTTAGGCGCAAAGTACGATTACGACCAATCGCAGATGTTTGCACGGATCATTGTAAACATAGTTCATAAACAAATACCCGGCTATACAAGCCTGGAACGTATGGTAGCCAACCGCAAAGGCAAAATGTACCTTGACTTTCTGCAAAACCGGCCGGGAGCGACTATTGCCGGCCCTTACTCGTTGCGGCCAAAGCCAGGGGCTACTGTATCAATGCCGCTATCGTGGGATGAAGTAAAGCCCGGGTTAACGATGAAGGATTTTACTATTTTTAATTCCATCGACCGCCTTAAAGAAACCGGCGATTTGTTTAAAGGTGTGCTGGGTAAAGGTATCGATCTGGAAAAGGTGATCAAAAAGGCCAGGGAAGCCTTTTAAGTGAAAGCCGAAGGTAAAAGGTAAAAGGCGAAAGGTTAAGGATGTACGGAACTTATTCAATGCGCTTATCGGAATAGTCTTATACCTCCTCCGTTATAAGCCGCCGACATAAACCCGGCATTGCAAAATATATTTAGCCGGTTTAAATAAATAACAAATTGAGTTCGCTTTTTTTTAGCCAAAGCGATTATATTTGCGGCAAATATTAAACATAAATCGAATGAACTCTACAGAAAACGCTAACGCAGAAGGTCACTATAAATTAATGGTAGTTGCAATTGCAATAGGCCTGCTTGGCGTATACCTGCGTTTTGCTGAATTCCCCTGGAACAATGCAGTTTCTAATATTATCCTGATCATCGGCGTATTGATCGCGCTGAAGTCAGTGTTTGCGATATTAAAGTAAGTTTCAAAAAGCAATAAACATTGTCATTGCGAGGAGGTACGACGAAGCAACCTCGTCGCAATGCACGTTTGTGGTACACAGTGGCAATGTTGCCCTTCTTCGCTCGCAAATTTGGAAATCATCCTGACTGCCAGCTGCCAACTCAATACCGCCAACTTATTCTACTTTCCTCTGTACTTCGATTCGTTTAATATTTTTTGGGCATCAGGGTCGGCCATTAGCTCAGCAAGGGTAACTTTGGGGTGTTTTTCCATATACTGCCGTACAATTTGCCACCCTGTCCATATTCCAAGCTTTGGCGCCGACTCATTTTTTTCGCCCAAGCCGGGTGTAAAAGGCGCTTCGCTCACATATTTTTGAATCTTCTGGTAATCGCTTTCGTACAGCAGGTTTTCATCCAAAATAAACGCCCATATCTTATCCTTATATTGCTCGCACCATTGCAGCTGCGCACCTGTATACCTTATTTTGGTAGTATCGCCAACATCGGGCAGCACCTGGTCCATAAAGTACATGATCTTGCCGTTATAGATCATTTTTGACAATAAGCTTTTATTGCTATCCGGCTCCGGAAACATATCCTCGCGGGCAATACCCTCAACAACTCTCGGTGTTATGTTTTCCTTATTAAAAAAACGCGACAAATAATGCGGATAGGCATTAGTAAGTGCAGGGTAAAACCGCGAGTTAGCGCCTAAAAACAAATCCAGGCCTATGCCTGCATAGCCGTTTCCGATAACCGTTTGCGCCTCAAAGCCGGAATAATAGCTGTAAACTTTTGGCAGCTGCTTTTTGGGGAAATAATATTTAATGCGGCGAAAGGCATCAGTTAATTCATCATTTTGTTTATCGAGCCCATCCTTGAAAACTGAATCCACATCGTGTTTTAAGTCGTTATAGGCCTGGTTGGCAAACACCTGCCGTAATAATTTAAAATAACCCGTATCACGCAGGTTGATATTCCGGTCCTGCAGCATCAAACCTATAAAGTCGTTGTAAAAGATGCCGTATTTATGCTGAAGGTAAGCTACTTGTGTCGCCATCGGCTTAATCCGCAACTCGTCGAACTCCTGGTCGAAGCGTTCTATTTTAACGTCGACGTGGATATTGCTCACATCGGCTTTTTTATTGCTTTTACACGCACTAATGACAGCGATAAGTAAAAAAAATAAATAAAGATGCTTTTTGGAGTTTAAAACGGTCATTGTTTGTGCTTTGGGCAAAAATAATTTTTATTTGCATTTAATATGCAAACAGCGGCAATTAACCGTTTGTTATCTATCTCACCAGCACTCAATTTAAATGAAAATAGCGTTAGCACAGCTTAATTATCACGTCGGCAACTTTGAATCAAACACGGCTAAAATCATCGACAACATTAAAAAAGCCCGTAACGAAGGCGCTGACCTTGTAGTATTTGCCGAGTTATGCGTTTGTGGCTATCCATCGCGCGATTTTTTAGAGTTTAAAGAATTTATCGACCTCTGCGAATCTGCAGCGCAAATAATAGCAAAAGAGTGCCTGGGCATAGCCTGCATAATCGGCCTGCCTACGCCAAACCACCGGCCCGAAGGAAAAGATTTAAATAATTCGGCTTATTTTATCGAGGACGGAAAGGTAAAGGCTATAGTTAACAAAGCGCTGCTGCCCAACTATGACATTTTTGATGAATACCGTTATTTTGAACCGGCTACCGAGTTTAGATGCATCGAGTTTAAAGGACATCGTATTGCGCTTACCATTTGCGAAGACTTGTGGAATACCATAGAAAACCCGCTGTATGTTACCCGGCCGATGGATATATTGATACAGCAGCAGCCGGATGTGATGATCAATATAGCGGCATCGCCATTCGCTTATAACCACGACGAGGAACGTATAGCAATATTAAGCGATAATGCAAAACGTTATCAATTGCCGCTGCTGTATGTAAATCATGTCGGCGCACAAACCGAGCTGATATTCGACGGCGGTTCGCTGGTTTTTGAAGGCACAGGCAGGCTGATTGATGAAATGCCGTATTTTGAAGAAAGCCTGGCCTATTATACGCTGGGCGACAAGAGCGACATCAGCTTTGAACACCCAACCACCATGAAGCCACAGCGCGACAGCGACATCGAGCAGATACACCAGGGGCTGGTGTTAGGTATTCGTGATTACTTTCATAAATCCGGCTTTAAACAGGCAACGTTGGGCTTGTCCGGCGGTATTGATTCCGCCGTGGTATGCGCCCTCGCAGCCGAAGCGCTGGGACCTAAGAATGTAATGGCGGTATTGCTTCCTTCCCATTTTTCGAGCGACCACTCCATTAAAGACGCACAGGATTTGGTTGACAACCTGGGCTGCATGAGCCAGGTTGTGCCGATAGCTAACATTACTGATGCATTTGAGGCGACTTTAAAACCACAGTTTGAAGGCTTGCCGTTTAATATTGCAGAAGAAAATATACAATCGCGAAGCCGTGCAGTGCTGCTAATGGCCATGTGTAATAAGTTTGGCTATATCCTGCTCAACACCTCCAACAAAAGCGAGGCAGCTGTGGGCTATGGAACGCTTTATGGCGATATGTGCGGCGGAATTTCTGTTATCGGCGACGTGTATAAAACGCAGGTATTCGAGCTGGCTAAGCACATCAATAAAGACCGGGAGATCATACCACTCAACTCTATCACTAAACCACCTTCAGCAGAACTGCGTCCGGGCCAGAAAGACACCGACTCGCTGCCTGAATATGATATTTTAGATAAAATATTGCAGGTTTACATCGAAGAGCGCCGTTCATCGGCCGAAATTATCAAAATGGGCTATGATGAAGCAACCGTGCGCCGGGTAATTAAACTGGTAAACACGGCAGAACACAAACGCTACCAAACCCCGCCGATACTAAGGGTGTCGCCAAAAGCTTTCGGTATGGGCAGAAGGATGCCGATAGTTGGGAAGTATTTGGTGTAGGGCGGTTGATAGTTCATAGCAAAACCGTTTATTTACGAATTGCTGCCACGAGTTTAGCGATAGCGTGGCTCGTGTTATAACATGGCTGTAGCGTTCCAGACTGCGGGCTACGTCCTTAGGACTAAACCCGCGGCAGCGATTTTTGATAAGTGGCACTAAAAAGCCTTTTGCCTTTCAGCTTTTACCTTTCCCCTTTATTTTCCCTATCTTACCGTCTCAACCACATCGCCATGTTAAAAAACTACTTCAAAACCTCGTTCAAGTATTTTTTAAATAATAAGGCCTTTTCGGTAATCAATATCATCGGTTTAAGCACCGGTATTTGTGTGTGCTTTTTTGCTTTGCTGTATGTGCAGTTTGAAATGAGCAGGGATAGCTATAATACACAGGCTGATAACATTTACCGGCTGGTTACTGATGTGCATACGCCTGCCGGCATTAATTATGAGAGTACGCCCGGGCCAATGGCGGCCGCTATACAATCTGCCTTTCCCGAGGTAAAGATTGCCACGAGGGTATTTATGGATGATATGATCCTGCAGAGCACGCCCGGCAATGCAGCCAAAGAGGAAGTAGCTTATGTGGATTCGACTGTTTTTAAGGTTTTTAGCTGGAAGTTGCTGCGCGGAGATGCCAGTCACTTATTTGATGCACCACGTAACGTTGTGCTGACAGAAACCGCTGCAAAACATTACTTTGGCAATGCCGATCCGCTGGGTAAAACCATGATGATCAATGGCAAAACGCAAGCGGCGGTAACGGGTATTATGCAGGATATTCCTTACAATTCGCATTTGCGCGTGAACATGCTCTTCTCCATGAGCACCCTGACCGATCCGCAATCAAGCTGGAACAAAAACTGGAAACGCTTTGGCTTTTATACCTACCTGCTGCTAAAGCCTAATACCGACCCGGCAAAGCTTAGCGCCAAGTTTCCGGCTTTTGTGAAAGCAAACATCGATGTGCCGGTGAAATATGTGTTATCGATAGAGCCACTAAAAAAAGTTTACCTGTATGGCAAACCGCGCGGGCACCGCACCGGGGCTTCGGAGAGCGGCAGCATCAATAATATTTATGTATTTTCTATCGTAGCAGTGTTTGTACTTTTTATTGCCTGCTTCAATTTCATTAATCTTACTACGGCCTTTTCGCTCAAACGGGCAAGGGAGGTCGGCGTACGGAAAGTGCTTGGCGCGTCCAAAAAACAATTGATCGCACAATTTTTTATCGATGCCCTGCTGCTTTGTCTGCTGTCATTTGTGATAGCGCTGGTATTAGCTGTCGTGCTGCTGCCGGTGTTTAACAGGTTAACAAATACAGTTATCGCCGGCAGTATTTTTAACAACTTAAAATACATTGGCTGGATGCTGGGCATTGCGATAACCGTAGGCTTTATTTCGGGCATTTACCCGGCCCTGTTTCTGTCAGGCTTTAAACCCATCAGCAGTCTTAAAGGACAATTTGCTTCCGGCGCCGGCGGTACGTCGCTGCGCAAAACGCTGGTGGTAGCGCAGTTCGCTATCTCTACCGTGTTGATTATCTCTACTATTGTGGTTTACAAGCAGCTCGACTTTATGCAGAACCAGCAGCTGGGTTTTAATAAAGCACACAGGCTGGTGATAGACTACCAATTTGACGAGCGCATACAGGAGCATCGCGGCCTCGTGAAACAAATGCTCGGCGGCATACCGGGCGTTAACAGCATCTCTTATTCATCCGGTGTGCCCGGCACCGCCAACAATAAGTTCCAGACGGCCATTATGGATACAAACAACGAATACCAGGACTTTTTAAGCGACGTGTATTATTTAGACACCGATTTCCTTAAGCAGTATGGCATCAGCGTTATCGCGGGTCGCGGCTTTAACAAACCATTGGCCTCAGACTCCAACGCAATGCTGATCAACGAAGCCATGCTCGCTAAACTGAATTATAAAACGCCGGCCGAAGCTATCGGAAAATCATTCAAGCAGTTAAACGACCAGGGAACTATTGTGGGCGTGGTGAAAGATTTTCATTATCATTCATCGCAGGAAGTGGTCGCGCCGTTAGCCATCAGGGCACGGACTTCATTCTTTACAGACCTAACGCTCGATATCACTTCGGCCCACATGCAGCAAACCGTTGCTGAAATTGAAAAACGGTGGGAGCAACTGGCGCCAGGTTTGCCGCTGATTTACTTTTTTGCGGACGAGGCTTATAACAAACAGTTTATCGCCCAGCAGCAGTTCGGCAACCTGTTCGTCTGCTTTTCAGTTTTGGCGATATTAATATCCTGTCTTGGCTTGCTGGGCTTGTCAGCCTTCAGCATGGCGCAGCGCAGAAAGGAAATTGGCGTACGCAAAGTTTTGGGCGCATCTACCGCAGGGATAGCGGCATTGCTTTCAAAAGATTTCGTGAAGCTGGTATTTATTTCATTACTTATTGCCTCTCCCGTCGCCTGGATAGCTATGCACAGCTGGCTGCAGGGATTTGCCTATCGAATACAGGTATCGTGGTGGATGTTTGTTGTATCGGGGGCATCGGCGTTACTTATTGCTTTGGCAACGGTGAGCTTTCAATCGGTGAAGGCGGCGCTGGCTAACCCGGTGAAAAGTCTTCGCTCAGAGTGAGGCTGAAAATTGTCATTGCGAGGAACGAAGCAATCTCCCCGCACAGCTACAATGCATAAAATCGATGAGGTTGCTTCGCTCGTTCCTCGCTCGCAATAACAGAATTTTAATTTTGAAATCGAACTTCCTGAATCCGGATAAATTTACTCTCCTGTAAATCTCAATCCAATCCCCGCTCTTGCCGCATCGAGCATACTGATCATTTGCCTCGACATTTCATAAGTAATTATATCGCTTTCTTTTTTGCCTGACTTTATTAACCCACAGAAATGCGCTATCTCATAATTCAATCCGCCCGCCTCAAAAGGTTCATCGATTTCAACAATACGCCCATCCAGGTAATCGATAGTGGCGCGCTGTGGGTTCCACCAATTTTTGTGGATGGTAACATGGCCGGCAGTTCCGCAGATTAACGCATCGCCCTTGCCATGTAAATCAAAGCCGGTATATAATTGCGCGTATCCGTTTTCGTGCCTCGTTTGAAACATGGTGAACATATCAACACCGGTTTCCCCGAAGCGGCCCATGGTTTGCACCTCCGCTACCTTACCCAAAAAATCTACCGCCAAAAAGGCCTCATACGGCCCAATGCCCATAATGGCGCCGCCAGCCAGCTCATAGCTGTAATTAGGATGTCCTGGCGGACAGTCAGCCACAGCAGAGCCCGCGCGAACATATCCAACCGGGCCTATCGGGTCAGTTTTAAGATACTCTTTCAGCTTAACATATAAAGGAAAAAATGGCGGCTTCATCGCCTCCATAAACAGCAATCCGGTTGCCTGTGCAGCATCAATTATCCTGTTTAATGAAGAAAGGTTTAGTGCAGCAGGTTTTTCGCACAGTACATGCTTGCCGGCAGTAAAGGCGAGGTGGCAGTAGTGCTCATGACTATCAGGAAGGGTAGCGATGTAAACTACATCGATGTCGCTTGATAATAGCTCTTCAATTGTTTGACAGGGGCTGCCCCCATGTATCGCTGCAAATTCAATCACAGATTCCGCACGGCGCGACCATAATGCAACGAGCTCGCAGCCGGAGACGGCTTTAAGTCCCTGCATAAAGCGGTGCGCAATACGACCGCAGCCAATGATGCCGAATCTGAGCATTAGTCCTGAGTCTTAAGTCAACAGCCCTGAGCCGTTAGATGACTTTAGACTATCGACTCAGGACTCTGGACTGATTTTATTGATACTGGATATAAATCGGATTGGGTTTTTTCTTCAACACTTCCTCGGGTGTTAGCATGTGATGGGGCGCTTTCTTCAAGTCGTTTTTGTAGAAAAGCTTAAACCCTGTGAATTGAACCGGCTCACCTTTGATAAAGTAGCGCCAGGTACCTTCCTTTAGATCAGGTTCACCCCAACCGTCCATGTTCATTACCAGCTGCACTTCCGGATGTAATTTGATATGCTGATAGTTGGTCACCATCTTCTTGGTAAAGCGGTGAACGATCAAAATTTTCGGAGGCAGATGATATTTTTTAACCAGGCTGGTCAAATAGCCCGATACATAGTTGATGTCATCAGCATCATAAGTACCAATCTTTCTTCCTGGCTTGCTGCCATCTTTCATAGAGAACTCAGGGTCCATCCCGAAGTGTACCTGTGGCATTGCAAGATATTTCTCTAACAAAGGCAATTCAGCACGAATGTTGCTCAATGCCACCTGCACATCTAAAAACACGATAGCATGCGCTTTCTTAGCCAGGCTCAATACCGTGTCAATTTGCTTGAAAGGCATGCGGTAACGGTATTTACCGTCTTTACCAGGATCACCCTGTGCAACAACTGCAATGTAGTGTAAAGCAGGTTGCACCGGCGTTTTAGGATCGGCCTTTTGCCAGTTTTTAACCTCGCCCTTTAATTTAGCAAGCATGTCATTCGGAGGAAGCTCACCTAAAATTCCCATTTTCTTCGAGTAAAGGTTACCATAAAAAGCAACTACCCTTTTAAACGGAAGTATAGCCCCCGGAAGCGGGTATGGTGTGTTTTTTACAGGCCATTTGCCGGTAGTATCACCATTTGCCAAACGTTTCATTAATGAATCATACAATTTTTTGTCGATTGGCGGGTAGCTTACGGTTGCGGGAATGGTATCTTCCGCGGCAGCCGCTGCAGCAGTTTTTTTTGCAGTATCCTTTGCAGATGCTCCTGTTGTTTTATCAGATTTTGATGCAGGCTGATTGCATTCAGAAAACAACAGCACAACACTAAACAGAATTGCAGCAGGCAGAAGAATGTGTTTAAATTTCATGTTTTAACAGGATTTTTATTTTAGCAGGGGATTTTGCAAAGTAACGCCTTTTTTGCCGCGAATATGGAGATTTTTATTAACATTTCAACGGTGAAAAATGACTGGTGAATGGTGAGTTGTGAATGGTTTAATGCCGGTCTTCAAGTACTGACCATTCCCGGTCCGCTGCTCACTTTTGTCCTTTAAAAAACTTACCGAATACCCCAAGGGGCAATTTTGAGCCGGCGGTTGCCTGTAAATAAAGCTCGCCCGTTTCCAGGTTTTGCACTTGCGGGAAAGCGCTCTTTACAAGATTCTCGATAATCACGGACGAAAAGCCCAGAGAATAGGTGTTCAGGATCAGGAAATGTTCATCGGGGTCGAGCAACTGGATAACATCCCTCATCATCTCATTGATATTATCTTCCAGCTTCCATTTTTCGCCATTGGGACCATGGCCATAAGCGGGCGGATCTAATATAATGCCGTGGTATTTCTTGCCGCGTTTTAATTCCCGCTTAACAAACTTAAGCGCGTCCTCAACTACCCAGCGCATGTTGTTAAGGCCAGACAGTTCCTGGTTTTCATTAGCCCAGGTAACCACTTGTTTAATTGAGTCAACGTGCGTGGTATCTGCGCCGGCCGCACGTGCAATCAGCGAAGCTCCGCCGGTATAAGCGAAGAGGTTGAGTACCCTCGGCTGGGGCGTTTTAAACTTTTTTATGCTTTGGCTGATATAGTCCCAGTTCACTGCCTGCTCGGGGAAGATGCCGACATGTTTAAATGAAGTTAGCCCAAGCCTGAATTTTATGGCTGTTTCCTGATTTTTGTATTCAATGTACCAGCGGTCGGGGATATTTTGATTTTTCTTTACCCAGTCGCCGGATGTTGCCGACCGGCCCTTAAACCTGATATGGTGCAGGCGCTGCCATTCTGCCTCGCTTAATCCCTTGCTCCATACTGCTTGTGGCTCCGGGCGTATCAATATAAAGTTACCAAAACGCTCCAGCTTCTCAAAATCACCGCAGTCAATCAGTTCGTAGTCTTTCCAATAGGTTGGGGTGAGAAGTTCTATCATTTTTAGTGGCAGTTTTAACTGAGCGGTTGGCAGTAATCAATTCAATAATGGTCAATCTCCCAAAAGCTTATTTCCGCAAATATACGAATGTATAAGAGAATGCCCCGACTGCAAACTGCCAGCTCTTAACTGCCAACTACAATTTCCCTTTCGCTGCCTGCATGAATTTGCTGGCGAACACGAATTCATTCAGTTCCTTATTATCAGTTTTAGCGATTTCCTTATTCGATCCCTCCCACCATTTCCGTCCATTGTGAAGGAATACAATATGGTCGCCTATGCCCATAACCGAATTCATATCGTGTGTTACAACAACCGTAGTAATATCATACTCTTCGGTAAGCTCGCTGATCAGTTCGTCTATAAGGATCGATGTTTTAGGGTCGAGGCCCGAGTTGGGCTCATCCACGAACAGGTATTTAGGCTGCATGGAAATCGCCCTGGCAATGCCCACACGCTTTTTCATGCCGCCGGACAGTTCAGAAGGATAAAGCTTGTTCTTCCCTTTCAGGTTAACCCTTTCAAGGCAGAAATTTGCACGGTCAAGCTTCTCGGCTTTTGATTGCGTGGTAAAAAGGTTGAGCGGAAACATTACGTTCTCTTCAACTGTCATTGAATCAAACAGCGCCGAGTTTTGAAATAGCATGCCAATTTGGGTACGTATAGGCACGCGCTGCTCAAAATTCATCTCGGTGAAGTTCTCGTCATTAAAAAAAACCTCGCCCTTAGTAGGCTCATGCAAACCCACTATACATTTTAGCAATGTAGTTTTACCGGAACCTGAGCCGCCGATAATTAAGTTATTTTTACCGGCTGCAAACTTTGCGCTGATACCTTTCAGTACTTCGTTTTCCCCGAAAGTCTTGTTGATTTCCTTAACCTCAATCATAGCATCAAACGTGTTATAACAAGGTCGGCAAATAATATCATTACACAGCTGTAAACTACGCCCTTCGTGGCCGATTGGCCCACCTCAAGTGCGCCGCCCGAAGTGTAAAAGCCCTGGTAAGCGCAAATAGAAGCAATTAAGAATCCGAAAACTATCGCTTTAACCATGGCCACCCTTACTGTCAAACCGTTAAAACCGCCCTGTACGCCAGCTATATAATCAGATGGGCTTATATCCCCCGAAAGGCCGCAGGCGATCCAGCCGCCGGTTATACCGAGAGCGATAGAAGTAATAACTAGCAAGGGCACCATGCTCATACCGGCAATAATTTTCGGTGCAATGAGGTAACCAGGTGCATTAACCCCCATAATTTCAAGGGCATCTATCTGTTCTGTAACGCGCATTGTTCCAATTTGCGATGCAATACTTGACCCTACGCGGCCGGCAAGTACCAGCGAAGATATGGTTGGGCTGAATTCAAGAATTGTTGAGTCGCGGGCGATACTGCCAGCGATACTGTTTGGCACCAGGGGACTTGAAAGCTGGAAAGCAACCTGTATGGTAGTTGCAGCCCCGATAAATATCGATATGATACTGATAATACCGAGAGAGCCAATGCCCACCGATACCATTTCGCGCATCACTTCGGCCCAATAAACCGAGAATTTTTCCGGCTTTCTAAAACTTAAACGAAGTAAGAGTATATATTTTCCGAAGCTGTAAATCATTTGGTAAATAAAATCCGGTTAAAAATACAGTTTTAAGCGATAATTGTGTTAAGTACTGTGTTGTTAATTAATATTATACGCCTTAGGGCGCATAAACCGCTCAATTGTATAATTGTTATTACAACTAAATTACAAACAGTTAGTTTTTGTTATTATTACATTTGTGCCGCTTTTAAAAACGCGTCTTTTAAATGAGAACCATCCATAATACGTTGCGCCACGCCATCTTAACGGTTATTGATTATTTTTACGCCCCCTTTAAAAGGTTTCTTCCATTGCAAACCTTCCGCTATGCGGCTGCGGGAGGGGCGAACACTGTGTTTGATATTACTTTATTTTCTTTCGCGTATAACTTTGTTTTTAAAAAGCATAACCTCGACCTTGGCATCACCACTTTAAGCCCCCATATAGCCTCGCTGGCATTTGCATTCTGTTTCAGTTTGCCTTCAGGGTTTTATCTAAACCGGTATGTGGTGTTCCAGGATGCAGGCCTTAAGAGGCGTACGCAGGCATCCCGGTATCTGCTGGTGGTATTTATCTGCATCATCTTTAATTATTTATTGATGAAGCTATTCGTTGATTACTGGGGATGGTACCCTACTCCATCAAAGGTTCTGACTACCGCGCTGGTAATTATTTTCAGCTATAGCAGTCAAACGTATTATTTCTTTAAGACAAAAGAACCGAAGAAGAGCTAAGATTAGACCAGGATTTACCGGATTGTAAGGTTACAGAAGCACTCCTGCATAAGGCGCGGTAGTTTTGCCGGTACACGCCCTTTATTCTCTAATTTTTCACCGCCCTTTTTGCCCCGTTTACCGAAAATCTGCCATGCTTTGCCAAATGCCTGTAAGCGACAGCTTATTAATGAAGTAGATTTGGTATATCAATTAAAACATTAAGATTTTTAATATTATTGTTTGACAGTATATATAGCAAACACTAAAAATAAAAAATCATGAAAAACGCACTCATTACAGCATCAACAAAAGGCATGGGCCGGGCAACAGCAATAGCTTTAGCAAAAGAGGGGATCAGCCTCGCCCTCTGCTCACGCAACGGCAACGATCTTGATGCTTTTAAAAATGAGTTGTTAAGCATCAACCCCGGTATAAAAGTATTTACCTCCGTTAGCGACGTAAGCGATAAACAGCAATTAATCGCCTTTGCAAAAGGAGCCGAAAATGCGCTTGGCCCAATCAGCATAATCGTTAACAATGCCGGCATGTACGAGCACCAAAGCATTTTTGACGATAACGATGGCACATTACAAAAACAAATTAATACCAACCTGGCCCCGGCTTACGAATTGTACCGCTACTTCGGTAAAAAAATGAAAGACGCACGTGAGGGCCATATTTTTACCATCTGCTCCGTGGCCTCGTTAAACCCTATTGCTGAGGCCGGTACCTATAGCGTAACAAAATATGCGCTGTTAGGTCTTAACAAAGTAATGCGTACCGAAATGCAGCCTTACGGCGTAAAGGTAACCGCTATTATTCCGGGTTCCACCTTAACCGATTCATGGAAGGGAATGGAAGTTGATAAAGACAAAATGGTGCTGCCAGAAGATATTTCATCGGCTATCGTAAACATTTATAAAATGAGCGCGGGCGCCAATGTGGACGAAATAATCATAAAACCGGCTTACGGCCAAATATAAAATCAACTCAAAAACAATAATACAATGAACAAAAAACTATATCGCAACGAATATCACAAAGTGTTAGGTGGTGTTTGTTCGGGCCTGGCAGAGTACTTCGATATGGACGTAACCATCGTGCGCCTGCTGTTTGCCTTTACGTTCTTCGTGATGGGTGTAGGCCTCGGCACTTATATTATCCTATGGATAGTACTGCCCCGCAAAGGGTATCCTTATAACTATAACAACCAAACGGTTGATTATACCGTGCCTCCGCAACAGCCGGACAACCGCTATGCCACTCCTCCGCCACCTGCGGGTAACCCATTTGCCGGAAACACATACGGCGATAACCCTTTTGCAGGCACACCGGGCAGTAACCCGTTCGAGGGCAATTCTGTAAACACTATTCCGCCTAAACAAAAATCCCATGCGGGTGTAATCGTGGGTTTTGTGCTGATCATGATCGGCGCCGCAATTTTAGTAGATGAGTACGATCTGATCCCCGATTTTGATTTTGAAACATACTGGCCGCTTATCCTGGTGGTTATTGGCGGGGCGCTTATAGTGTCGGGCCAAATTACTAAGCAACCATGGGAGAAAAAAGACTGGCAGGCCGATAATAAAACGGAAACTACAGCAACAGAAGAACCATCATCAACCACAGACAGCGAACCAACAGTATAAACATAAACCGGCCCCGTAACCCGGGCCAACTAAATAGAATCAAGATGAAAAACGATAAAATAGTTCCGGGCATTATTTTAGTGCTTATTGGCGCGGCCATTTTGCTGGCCAACTTCGGATACCTGCATTTTCAATGGTATAATATCTTTCACCTGTGGCCAATATTTTTAGTGATTGGCGGTGTAAACCTGGTTTTAGCCAACAATAAAACCCTGTGGGCAAGTGCTGTTAAAATATCTGTACTGGTTATTGGTTTAGGCCTTTTATTTTTTGGCGATTTTGGCGACAGGTACAGCTTTTGGCCGCGCCACTTCAGCTTTCACAATAATCATCGTTATTATAACAACGATGACAATGATGGCAACGATGACGAAGGAGATAATTACGACAATGGACAAGCGGGCAGCCATGTATTTAACCAGCCATATACAAATAATGTAAAATTCGCCAAGCTCAATATCAATGGCGGGGCAACAGCTTTCTATCTTTCAGATACCACTAACCAGTTGTTCAGCGCCAATACCAATGACAATAAGGACAGGTACGACTTTTCCGGCAGCATGGTTGACTCAGCTTATGTGGTGAATTTTAAAATGAAGGATCACCGCGGTTTTCACTGGGATTCGCATGACGACAACAGGGTAAACCTGTTGCTGAATCCGAACCCTATATGGTCGGTGGACCTTGATGCAGGTGCAGCAAAAGTTGATTTTGACTTCTCTAAATTTAAGGTCAAAGCCCTTAACGTACGGGGGGGCGCAGCTGCATTCGATATAAAGATGGGTGAACCATTAGCATCTACAACTGTTGAAGTGAATACCGGCGTTTCCGGGGTTAATATCAAAATACCTGAAAACGCAGCATGCAGCATCGAATCGAACTCAGGCTTATCTGGCAATGATTTTGATGGTTTTACCAAAACCAGCGACAATCACTACGAAACTCCGAATTTTGCAGCAGCCAAAAATAAAATGTACATCCACATTAGCGGCGGCTTATCGGGCTTTGATGTAAGCAGATATTAGCGGCTGTTAAAAAGTTATATAGTTGAAAGGTTGTAATGTTGTTTAGCGTTACAACCTTTTAATTTTTATGGTCTTTATAATTTACCTTTGTTTTTCAACTTTCAATCCTCCGGCATTGCAACCTTCTAACAATTTATATTTCCTCGTAATCAACGGCAAGCCGGAGGGCCCATTCAGCATTGAGCAGTTGAAAGGGCATAAAATAAAGCCGGGCGATTTTTTAAAAACGCCGGACATGATTGATTACAAGGAAGCTCACGAAATAGCGGAAATACGCGAGCTGCTGGGATTTACTAAACAAGCCCTCATTCCCCAATATTTCGGCAGTTTCGACCAGCGCCTTCTGGCCGCCGCGCTCGATTGGTTCTTCACGGCAGGCGCATGTATCATCGTCGTATTTATAATTTCGCTGTTCATCGGCGATAAGGTGGCCCGGATAACTTTGTCGCTTAGCCTGTTGGTATTAATTCCGGTCATAAATTTTGTTTACCATGTTATCATGGAACGATCTGCTAAGCAAGGCACTTATGGAAAACAAATCCTTAAAATAAAAGTATGCGACATGCAGGGTGAGCGTATCGGTCCGGGACGTGCTATCGGCAGAAACGCCGCTAAACTATTTTCGGTAATGACTTTTTTTGTTGGATACCTGTTCGCTTTCTTTACCAAACAACAGCAATGCCTTCATGATATGATGGCCGGCACCCTTGTGATCAAAGATCGATTGATATAAGTTGTAAGAAGCGACGGACATCGGCAGCCATTTTGCCGGCTAATATTTTGTATACAGGCTGCCTGCTGCTGCAACTAACCCCTGCTGCTATTTTTCCGCCTTCGCACTACATATACCTTCACAAACTCGTCGTGCCAGGCCTGACGGTGTTCGTCCCACAGTACACGCAGAAAACCCAGGTAGAAAAACAAACGCGACAATATTTTATAAAGATTTCTTTTGAATGCCCTAAAAAAGCCAATGCCCGAACCATCAATATCGACAACTACCAGCCGGCATATCCTTTTACCAATACTTCCCTTCATCGGCGTTATCTCGCAAATAGTATTATAAAGGATAATTACACCCTGAAAAATTACCAGCGCCAACAATAGGCCCTTGGGCGAATTGGGGTCAATTACCCCGCTCCTTGCCAACTGGTCGAGCACAAAATAGGTACTTACCTCTATTATAAAAAAATCAATGATGTAAGCAAGCAGCCGCCACCAGAATGAAGCCAGGTTGCTTTTTGTCGGAAAATATATACCCAGCGATTCAAAATACGACGAAAGTTCGGGCACATCGCAGGCATCTTCCCAGTTGGCGGCCATAGGCGACCGTACCCTGGTATTAATTTCAAGGTGAAGGCGTATCAGTTCGTTAAAGGTATAGGGCCCTTTTTCCTGCCCGTCTTTTATAATGTAATACGCATAACTCATCCCGGTAAGTGAATTACTGCTACAATTTCACCACGTACGTTTTGGCGAAAATATCGTGCCAGGCTTGCTTATGTTCGTTCCAGATTATATTAAGGAAACCGATGCCAAAAATAGTGCTTGATACTATTTTGCCTAAGTTGCGCAGGAATGCATTCACAAAGCTGAGGCGCTGCCCATCGATATCCACCACCACGAGCTTGCACAGTTTTTTTCCGAGGCTGCCCTGTAACGGCGACGATTCCCAGGCAGCATGGTAAAGTATCATTATCAAATTGATGATCAGCATCAGTGTAAATATGTCATGCATCGACATAAGATCCGTTATGGGCGCTTTGGCCAGCTGATCCATAGTGGGTAATTTAAAAGTGAAGCCGGCCGCAGCTAAAGCAGTAAATACAAAGTTATTAACGAACGAGAGAATGATATAATCAATAACCCAGGCCATCAGGCGCCATCCAAACGAAGCAAGGTTGTCGCCGGTAGGTAAATAAATCCCCCGCGACTCAAAATAAGGATAGAATTCAGGAAGATCGCAGGCATCCTGCAAGGTATTTTCCAGGGGCGAAAGTATCCTGGTATGAATATCCAGGTCCATCTGTGTTAACTCGTTAAAAGTAAACGGGCCGCGTTGTTCGCTGCCATCTAAAATATAATATTCGTGAGCCATTAATGCTAAAGTAGCGTTTGAAGATTAAAATAAGGGCCAGATTCTGCTTTTTTATTGCCAGGCAACAATAAACACAACCAGCGGTTGTAAAGTTACCCGAATAAAAACAAACCTGTAAATTTTAATATTTTTTATGATGGTTTATCTACTACAACGATAGTTTCGATTAGATAAAATGTTTATTTTTATCAGCATGAATAACTTACCCCAATTGTGTTAACTCACAATTTGAGTTATCAAGCCCTCTATGAAAACACTTTTGCCTGTCCCTGAAAACGAGCAGGAGCGCCTTAGGGCCCTGCGAAATTATGAGATTTTAGATTCGCTTGAAGAAACCGAATTTGACCGTCTTACCAAATTAGCATCCATTATATGCGAAACTCCCATATCAGCAGTTTCGCTGATTGATATCGACAGACAGTGGTTTAAATCGTCCGTCGGCCTTAGCAGCAAACAAACGCCCAGGGAGCAGGCTTTTTGTGCACACACGATAATAGATGAAAGCATCCTGGAGGTGAAAGACGCAACCGCTGATAACCGTTTTAAAAACAATCCGCTGGTTACCGGCAGCCCGGATATCCGTTTTTATGCCGGCGCGCCGCTGATCGATCCGCAGGGTTATGCACTTGGCTCGCTATGTGTAATCGATACCAAGCCTAAGGCATTAACAGACAAACAAAAGCAGGTGCTATCCCTTTTGGCAGATGAAGCCATTGCGCTGATTGTGGAGCGCAGGCAGCGGGAAGAGCTGCGCAATTTTGAAAAAGTATTTAACCTGTCGAACGACCTTGTTTTTATCGGAGGTATCGATGGCTACTTTAAAAAAATAAACCCGGCTTTTACCAGGCTCTTCGGCTGGAGTGAAGATGAAATCTTAAACACTTCAAGCTTCGAATTCTATCATCCTGATGATATACACAAAACTGCAGAGGAATTGCAAAAGCTGGCTGACGGGAAAAATACCATTAACTTTTTACAGCGATTTAAAACCAAAAGCGGCGACTATAAAACTATTGAATGGACCTCATCGCCAGAGCCGGGAACAGGCAATATCTTCGGTATAGGCCGCGATGTTTCGGAACTGGTGCTTAAAGACCAGCAACTGGCAGCCAGCGAGGAACGCCTGCGTGTATTTTTCCAAAATTCACTGGGAATGATGTTCACCCACGATCTGGAAGGGGGCATACTCTCTATAAACAATGCCGGGGCAGCTGTTCTGGGCTATTCCCGCGAAGAGCTGCTTGGAATGACGCTTTATGACATAAGTATAACCGAGCGCCGCAGCGCTGTAGATGAATATCTGCAAAAAATAAAAGAAGAAGGACATATGCAGGGGCAGACCTCTACCCGGCATAAAGACGGCTCCGTGCGCATCTGGATGTATAACAATGTGCTGGAAAACAGCACCACCGGCGAACCCTATGTGATTGTTAACGGCATGGATATTACTAACCGTTATAATTTGGAAAGAGACCTTAAGCGTACCACCCGTATGCTGGAGCAAACCAATAAAGTTGCACGGGTAGGCGGATGGGAATATGATATTGAGAAACAAACCATTTATTGGTCGTCGGTAACTAAAGAAATACATGGCGTGCCGCCGGATTATAAGCCTGACCTGGAAAGCGGGTTAAAATTTTATGACAGAGAACAAGACCGGCGCCGGATAAAAGAGGCGCTTGCGGCGGCTATGACGAACGGAACCCCGTGGGACCAGGAGCGGCAGTTAACAACTGTTAGCGGCGAAAAGATATGGGTAAGGTCAATTGGGAATGCTGAGTTTGAAAACGGGATATGTAAGCGGCTTTTCGGTACATTCCAGGATATCAACGATTTTAAATCGGCCGAGTTTGCATTACAGCGGTCATTAGAAGCCCAGGAAAAGCTGAATGCCGTTATGCTTGAACACATAGAGCTGATTGAGCAACAGGATAAAACCATCGAAAAAATACAGGAGTTTAAATTCCTTGCGGATTCTATCCCGCAAATGATCTGGACAGCCGGGCCCGACGGCACTTTTGATTATTATAACCAGCATTGGTTTAATTATACCGGGATGTCGTTTAATGAAACTCTCGCAAAAGGCTGGCAACCCGTATTAAATGCAGAAGGCTTTGCAAAGTACGAAAAAGCCTGGGCTGAATCATTAAGTACAGGCAAGCCTTTACAAATGGAGTTACGCTTCCGGCGGGCAACAGACGGCGCCTATAAGTGGCACCTTTGCCGCGCCTTGCCCATGAAGGACGACCGCGGCAAAATTACTAAGTGGTTTGGGTCCTGTACCGATATTGATGAATACAAACGTGCATTAGACCTGGAGAACCGCATCAGCCAGTTTGAGGATTTTAACCGCATTGTAGCACATAACCTGCGCGGTCCCGCTGGCAGTATAGATATGATATTGGGCATGATGGCGGAAGCTGATTCGGAAGAGGAGAAATCCGACTACCTGACCATGCTGAAACAATCAAGCACAAAGCTGATCGATACACTGAATGAATTGATGAAAGTATTAGAGGTTCGCAATAACCAAAACCTCCCGTATGACGATTGCGACTTCGGCGAACTGACTACCAGCATTGAACAGATGCTGAAAGGACAGATACTTTCAAAAAATGCTGTCATCAACACCAACTTTGAAGTCAAAAGTATGAAGTTCCCGAAAATGTACCTGGAAAGTATATTTTACAATATGATAAGCAACGCCCTTAAATACAGCAAAGCTGATGTTGCGCCGGTAATAGATATACATTCAAAGGCAATTGACGATAAGATCATACTAACCTTTAGCGACAATGGTCTTGGCATTGATATGAAGCGGCACGCCAACAATATTTTCAAGTTGAACCACACTTTTCATACTGGTTTTGATAGTAAAGGGATAGGCTTATTTATGACAAAAACGCAAATAGAAACTTTCGGCGGAAAAATAAGTGTAGAAAGTGAGCCCAACGTTGGCACGACCTTCACTATTGTATTTTAAGCTGATGCGACGCAAAGCCCTGCGCCGAAACTTTGACTTATTAGCCGCCTAGGAAACAAAGATTTAAATCAATTTTATACCAGAATACATCTTTCCTCCGTTAAACTGATTTAAACTTAAATCGTCATGAAAAAATTCATCCTCCCTGGCATCATCATAGCCTGTGCTGGTCAGCTTAAAGCACAGCAACAGCTCAAGGCTTTATACGATAGCGCAAAAACCTTGCAAAATATCGGTAAATTTCATTCGGATGCATTGGACGCCATTTATGCAAAGCCGAAAACATCGGAATTGCTTGCATTTAACAGCAAGCCCGGCCTGGCTGTAAAAACCGGCGTATTTAAAGCTTTCCCGGACAACATGCCGGTTGCCGTGTTACCCGGAAATTCAAAAATGCCCGTCGCAAAACTAAAGGGTAACGATAACATGCCAATAGCAAAGCTCGAAGATAAGGATGACGCAATCACCAGCATCAAACCATCAACTAAGCTTCCGGCAACACTTTTTCCCGGGCCTCAAAAGTAACAGGCTCCCCGGCTTCTGTTTTTAAGGATTGGCGGATAAGTTTGCCTTGCTCCCGCTGACCGACCACTTTATCGTAGCTGTCTTCATACGTGGCATGGTTGGTATGCATTACCCTGTCCCAAAAATTAAAGTACAAGCCATAGTTGCAGCGCGTAAGCCTATGATGCATATTGTGGTGAGTGGAAGTATTATGCCATTTAAAAAAACGATGACTGGCAAAACCTTTAGGAAACAATTCATACCCCAAATGCCCCATTACATTCATCAGGAGTGAGTATAAACCGAAAATTACAATTGTTGTGGCATGATGCGGAATGATGAATGCTATGAGCGGGATAATCCCCACTTCTATCACCGCCTCAACAGGATGAAATGCATAAGCCGCAAATGGCGTAGGATTTACTGATAAGTGATGTACCCTGTGCACCCATTTAAACAAGGGTTTCCAGTGCATCAGGCGGTGTGTCCAGTAAAAATAGGTATCGTGCATTAAGATCATCAGTAAGATACTGAAGAAATAATAAAACCATCCATATTTATCGGCCGGGGCATATACGGGAGTCAGCCCTTTCATACCGGCAATCACCGTAAGCATAATTATCACCCCGAATATCAATACGGTGAAGAACGAGTAGGTAACTTCGCGGATAATATGCTTCTTGTCCGGGTATCGCTGCTGAATCTTGGCGTACCAATAACGCTTTTTACGCCATACGTAAAAAAGAAGGTAGAACGAACCTGTAAATACAAGGTAACGGCTGCTGATATTCAGCAATAACTTTAAAGTATCGTATGAAAGAAGGTTTTCCATCCTGTTCTTTGTCAGTTAACCCGGGCTTTCCCTGTGGCAAAGCACATTATCGTATTATAACGCCCGAAATCAAAAATCCTTATTCAGCAATTTTTCCAGTTCGGCAAAGCTGATGTTCATTTTTACGCGCCCCTGCTTGGCGTAGGATATTTCCCCCGTTTCTTCAGATACGATGATGGCGGTGGCATCATTAGTTTCCGTAACACCTATACCGGCCCTGTGCCTTAAACCGAATTGCGTAGGCAAATCCGTTTTCTCCGTGAGCGGTAAAATACAACTGGCAGACTTGATCTTATTCTCAGAAATAACCACTGCTCCATCATGCAGCGGGCTGTTTTTTTGAAATATACTTTCGATAAGCCTTTTTGATATTTTAGCTTCTATTATTTCGCAGCTGTTCTGGTAAAACTGTTCATCGTAATATTTAGCAAAAACTATGAGGGCGCCTGTACGGGTTTGTTTTAAGCTTTTGCAGGCATCGATAATAGGTTTGATGCGTGCATAATTATCTTTTTCGCGTTCAGCCTTACCAAAGAAATATTGCCACCAGGCTTTGTTGCGCTGCAGGGAGGCGTTCTTACCTACCAGCAGCAAAAATCGCCGTATTTCCTGCTGAAAAAGTACAATAACCGCAATAATGCCTACGTCCGCAACCTTCTTCAATATCCCTGCCAGCAAGGGCATCTTCGATTCGGGAACTATGAAGTAAAGCACATAAATGAGCGCCAGCCCAAGGAAAATATTGGCCGCAATTGTACCCCTGATCAGATTATACAACTGGTAAATGATAATAGCCAGCAGCACGATATCCAATATGGAAAACGGCGTTATTCTGAAAAGCTTAAAATCAATCCATTGCATAAAAGCGAAGGTAAGTATTTAGTCGGGAAGTCCGATACGTCAGTAAAGTCCGGAAGAGAATTAGCTGATATTTTCATCCGCACATCAGCAATCTGCATGTCACCCTAAAAACGGCCCTCCTGGTACGCCCCAGCCCCATTCGGGCATTGGTACATTAGGGTCTTCGGATATATCGCCGGCGTTGGAGTTGATGACGGCAATGCGCGTGCCCCATTCCAGGTAAGCCACAAAAGCAGAGCGAAACTCAGGGTCATCAGGCAGGGATAGTTCATCAGCGGTTTCGAGGAGCAGTTCTATCCAGCGTTTGCGGTGTGCTTCGGTTAGATGCCGCTCCAAATGCTTTTGGATCATTTTAAAATGACTGCCCTCGTTTTCACTGTAAGTTTTTGGTCCGCCTAAAACTTCCGCAACAAAATGAGCAACGTGTAACCTATGCCGGAGCGACATGTGCCTGAAAACAGGCTCCAGCGTATCATCATTCAAAACCTTGTCGTAAAACTTATCGAACAGTTCTATAAAGACGGGCATTCCTCCCGCCCATTCATATAAGGAGGGTATTGGGGTATTTTTGTTTCCCATGGGAATAGATGTTTGAATGATGTAAAGTTGAAAAGTTGCAATGTTATTTGCAATACCCGCCGGGTCAATTTCTCAGCTAATCTCTGATCTCGGCCTTTTCCTTTCTCGGGAATACCAGGGATGCAGCAATGCTTACCGCTAAAATTCCGAGTATTATCAACAATGACACACTGGTCGTCAGTCCAATTTCCTCTGCATAGTTAGCGCCGAGCATTTTTAGCCCGATAAACGCCAGCAGTATAGCCAAACCCACTTTAAGGTAATGGAATTTGTCGATGATGTTCACCAGTAAAAAGAACATCGATCTTAAACCTAAAATGGCAAATATATTAGAGAAAAAAACGATGTAAGGGTCTTTGGTGATGGAAAATATTGCCGGGATGGAATCGACCGCGAAAACCAGATCGGTCACCTCGATAACCAGCAGAACAAGAAAAAGCGGCGTGATCAGTTTTTTCCCATCAATTTTTATAAAAAACTTCCCCCCCTCAAATCGTGGGTGCACCGCAAAGTACCTGGAAGCAAACCTCACTATTCTATGGTTTTCGGTATCGATCTTCTCTTCCTGGTTACGATTAATGAACATGCTTACGCCGGTATATACCAAGAAAGCGCCGAAAATATAGAGTATCCAGTGGAAATGCGTAATCAACGTAGCACCCACAAAAATAAACGTAAAGCGCATCAGCACTGCCCCGATTATACCCCAGAATAGCACCTTGTGATACAGGCGTGAGCTAACGCCGAAGGCTGTAAATATCAGTACAATAACAAAGATATTGTCGACAGATAAAGCATATTCAACCACGTAACCGGTCAGGAATTCAAGCCCCAGGTTTTTGCGGTAAAGCTCAAGGCCGCCGGCAAAATCGTTAGGGTTTAGTTTGAGGTGGTGAAGATGCTTTGCGTTTACCTCCTGCAACGTGGCAAAATTGTCCACATGGTGCAGCAGGTGGCCGTAATTCAGGATCAGTACATAAAAGCCAAGCGCCATTGATACCCAAACGGCGCTCATTATGGCTGCCTGCTTTAGAGTGACGGCCCGTTCATGTTTGGCAAAAAGACCGAGATCGAGCGACAGCATTATCAAAATGAAAACGATAAACCCGGATATAAAAATCGATTCGCTGCTCATTACTTGTTGCGCTCAGTAGTAAAACGTACCAGTTGTTCTAGCCCTGTACGAGCCTCGCCTTCGGGAAAAGTATTCAATATTTCAAACGCTTCGTCCTGGTATTTCTTCATTTGTGTTTCGGCATACTGCAATCCGCCGGTGTCTTGCACAAACCTGATGATCCGCGCTATCTTCTCAGGGTCGTCGTTATGATTTTTTACCAGGTTTATCATCTCCTTCTTAATGGCCGGTTTGCTGTTGTTCAGTGCAAATATCAGCGGGAGGGTAACCTTTTTCTCTTTAATGTCTATGCCCAGCGGCTTGCCTACGTCATCGGTACCGAAATCAAACATATCATCCTTAATCTGGAAAGCTATACCGGTTTTCTCACCAAATACGCGCATCTTTTCTATGGTTTCGTCATCAGCCCCGGCCGAAGCAGCTCCGCATTCGCAGCAGCTGGCTATCAGGCTGGCCGTCTTCTGGCGTATCACTTCATAATAAACCTTCTCTTCAATATCCATCCGGCGCACTTTCTCCACCTGCAGCAACTCGCCCTCTATCATTTGTTCCATGGCAGTTGACACGATTTTTAAGAAGCGATAATCATCGTTCTTCATCGAGAGCAGCAGCCCTTTCGACAGCAGGAAATCGCCTACTAAAACGGCAATTTTATTTTTCCATAAAGCGTTTATCGAAAAAAAGCTGCGGCGCTGGTAGGAGTTGTCTACCACATCGTCGTGTATCAGCGTGGCGGTATGCAACAGCTCTACCAAGGCTGCGCCACGATGGGTGCTTTCGTTAATCCCCCCGCAGATGGCAGCCGAAAAGAAAACAAACATCGGCCTGATCTGCTTTCCTTTACGCTTAACAATATAATGGGTAATACGGTCGAGCAGCGGCACTGAACTTTGCATCGAAGCCTTGAATTTGCCTTCAAAAACATCGATATCGGCCGCAATGGGTCTTTTAATCTCGTTGATGCTCAACATTAAGTTACGCGCTTTTTACTCGCGGCACAGCGTGTCCGCTCAAGGCACAAACATAATGAAAAAGTTGATGGTTCGTAGGTCGCGGCGCATAGTTCGTGGCAGAAATGTCAATTGCATGGCGATCCATGTTTCCAGGCCGGTATGTACCGTTCCTTTATCAGGTTAATGTGGTGCTGTTCATGCCCTGCTATATGGTAAGCCAGTGCGCGTACGCTGGCATTATTGGCCGTGCCTGTCCCTCTCCCGATCCGCATAAATGAATCTTCGGGTAAACCATTAAATAAGGCGATAGTTGACATACGAACAAAGTAATACTCTTCGAAGATATTATCCAGGTTACGTCCATCCGCCTCCGAATAGGTAACATAGCTATCCTGGTCAAAGCCGATCAGATTATTCTGCTCGTTTCGTGCAAAACGGAGCGCGCGGTAAGCAAAAATACGTTCGTCATCAATGATATGCACCAGCGTTTCTTTTATACTCCACTTGCCTTCGGCATAACGATGGTAAAGCATTTGTGCCGGCAGATTATAAATCAACTCCTTTACATCGTAAAAATTTTGCATCAGGTGTTCCAGCACGCGCCCGTCATCCGGGATCAGCTTCATATACATGATAGCATAAGGCGGGAATTCGCCTTCCAATGGCTTTGGGATGGTTCTTAGATTCAGCATCATGCTTGTTATAACGTCCCTTTATTATGTTCCCTGCCCCATTTTATCATTTCGTCAACAACCGGGGTGAGTGTAAAGCTATGGCTGGTAAGCTTATATTCCACCGAAACAGGCCGCCCCTCCTGAACAATGCGGATAATAAGCTTGCTGGCTTCCAGGTCTTTCAGTTCCTTCGAAAGTACCCGGGTTGTTATGTTCGGAATATTACGTTGCAAATCCCTGAACCGGGATATACCGGAATACATCGACAATAAAATCGGCAGCTTCCATTTACCATTTATTACCGACAGCGTGTATTGCACATTATTTATTCTGTCAGAAAGCTTACTATTTACCTGTCTCATAATGATATCCATTGATAAATTAGGTATCAAATGTATATCATAAAATTTGTAATACTGAAACTAATTTACTTTTATCGATGCAAAAAGCTCATCTCTGTTTTTCGTGTCCTGACCGTCCTTTAACAGCGCCGTAAATGAATACATGTATTGACCGATAATAACCATATACGTGTATGATTTAAGTTTTTGGCCTTCATTTATACCATCGAAGCTAAAGGTATGCCATCCGTGAAATGTGCCGGTTTTAACGTCGCTGAGCGTAAATCCCTTCATCTGCCCCTCCATGCCGTTACGCAAACCATCTGGAAACTCTTTTTGATCAAGCATGGGTGCAAGAGCAGCCGAATCAAGACCGGCGGCAGCTTTAAAATCTACTTTTGTAACTATACAAACAGTGCTGTCTGTGGTGAGCGACATTACAGTGCCTGGCAAAAGCTCCTTTGGCACAGTTGGCATCTTTGCCGATACCCTGCTATCTATTTTGTAATCAACCCAGCTGGTTTGAGCGAAAGAAAAATTGCTGAAGAACAAAATTGCGGTTAGGAGAAGGTAAATTTTTTTCATGATTATTTGTTGTTATTTTGATTTAAAGATGAACATAAAAAGGCAATTGACAAGCGATTATCTTAATCCTTTGATGTACTATTTATTGCCTATCCATATTGCGGTAATATCATTACTGCTTATCAAAAACAATATTCCGCACCCGCCCGCCTGACAGTTTAAACCCTGCTATTTTAGCTTTGTTGTCTTTAAAGAATTTGATGTTGCCATTGCTGCTGGTGAAACTGTCGGCAGTTATGATGTCGGGATTAAGCCCGAAATCTCCAAGCCGCATATGGTGAACCATCAATTTCCCGTCTTGAACTGTTACCCGGTAAGTAGTTTCCAGTTCTTTACTGTAATAATTTCCCGCATATTGCCCGAATTTTTGAAGATCAATTTTAACGGGCGTGATACGTGGGCTGACGTTACCCTTATACCTGATAGCTTTTGCGTTATCAGTAATTTGCAGGAATGTAATACTCGAATGATAGGCCGGTACCCAAAGCACGGTATCCGATTTCATTTCCGTTGGAAACTTATCCTCGCCGTTTGCCTGTGTCATCAACTTTCCATCCTCCAGTGTAAGCGTTACAAACCAGGTTGGGCCAAGTCTGTAAATACCGGTATATTTTTTAAGGATGGCGGTATCAATATTCACCGTGGGCCCGTCACTTAAATCTTCGCGTTGTGGTCCGCTTTTAGGCTGCTCTTTCAAAAATAACTTGGCCACTGTGTTTGCACCGCCAAAAGAGTCGAAGCCGCCGGCATTGCTCAACAATATGATGGAAAGCTTTTCATCCGGGTAGTTGGAAATAATGGTAGCGTAGCTGGCCCAGCTCCCGGTATGCAATATGTTTTTCACGCCATCAGCACTTGAAACGCCTAAACCATACGCATACCCAATGCTGCTCCCATTATTCAGCCTGCCAGTCTCTGTCATGCGCAAAAAACAGGATCTTTCTCATCCAGTCCTTTTTGAAAGCGAATTACCCATTTACCCAAATCTTCAACCGACGTAAACATCGAACTGGAGCCAAAGGCAGTCAGTTCGTCATTGCTCCTGTGGTAAATACCGCCATCAGAGTAATAAGAACTTGCCAGGTTTTTAACGACTTTTGAGTAATCAACCAGCACCTGTGTCGACTTCATGTCCAGCGGTTTAAACAGATTATCATCAAGCCATTGCGCCAGGGTTTTGCCGGTTACTTTCTCTACTATCGTCGCCAGCAGGTTATAGCCGGTGTTTGAATATTGATATTGCGAACCTGGCACAAAATCAAGGTCGTGCTGCTTTTTAACCATGCGCATGATGTCTTCCCAGCCAAAGGCTTCGTCCCAGCGCCAGCCGGCCGCGTGCAGAGCCTCGGGCCAATCGCGCAGGCCGCTGGTATGGTGAATTAGGTTGCCCACTGTTACGGGTTTCTCAAACTGCGGTACATCAGGCAGGTATTTATGAATATCGTCATCGGGCGAAAGTTTACCTTGCTGTATCAGCGTCGAAATCGCAAACCCGGTAAATTGCTTGGAAACAGAAGCTATATCGAAAACACTGACAGGTGTGATGGGAATATCATATTCCAGATTGGCCAGTCCATAGCCTTTTTTGAATATCACATTCCCGTCTTTTACTATCAAGACTGCAACGCCGGGGCTGCCGGGTTGCGTGTAGCCCTTAAAAATAGAATCGATGTTTGCCTGTAAGGGTATGTGATGGCTTTGTGCTTGGGCAAAAAGGCCTGCAACAAGCAGCAACAGCGTAAAACGTTGTCTCATGATTTAGCGGTTAACAGTAATGTAAATATGACTATTAAAATCCGCAAATGTTGCACGGCGGCGCCCCGTTGTTCAGCCGTCATTTATGTACGCAGAACCGGAACTAATACCGTTCCCCAAAACTTTTAACGCCGCGAACAGCCGGGTTACAGGGTTTACAGAAGGTTTACAGTTTTCATGTGAAACTCTTTTATAAATATTTGAATATCAATTATTTAATGGTTTCATCGTGGGTTACACCTGTAACCTTGGAATGAATTACAACTAACTGAATATCAATTAATTATCAAATAACTATCTTTTTTTGTCCCCGGGGTGAACCGGCTGCTCTTCCTTTTCATGCTTTTTGGCAATGTCGCCGCCGTGAGGCTTGTTGGCTTTATATTCTTTATCCTCCTTCCGTACCACACTTTTGTGGCCATTATCGTTTGGCCTGTCTGTAGGGGTATCTGCCGGTGACGGTTTATCTTTTGAGTTTGCTGGCTTTGTCATAATGGGATAACAAAGGACAAATGCGAATTGTTTATTTGTCTGAACTCGATTCTATAGAATTAACAAATTCGTCGAACTGGCTGGGTAAATGAGCCTTTGAAATTAAGGTAATCCTTAAATTCTGGTTCAGACAAAAAAGGCCCACCGTTTCCGGAAGGCCTTTTATGTTTTTTAAGTCTCCCCTTTAGGGGAAATTCAGAGGGGCAATTTTATTCTGCCGACAACGCTGCCGCACCGCTCACAATTTCCGTTAACTCGGTAGTGATGGCTGCCTGGCGTGCCTGGTTGTATGATAATTTCAGCTGTTTCAATAACTCACCTGCGTTATCAGTTGCCTTGTCCATTGCGGTCATACGGGCGCCATGCTCTGATGCGTTTGAGTCAAGCACTGCCTTGTATACCTGTATCTTAATATTTTTAGGGATAAGCTGCTCAACAATGGCCTCCTGCGACGGTTCCAGGATGTAGTCAACCTGTGCCTTGTCTTCTTTCCTGGCATCTTTAACCGGCTCTTTCTTTTCAGCTTTTGGAACCGGCAGCAGCTGCTCAACAGTTAATATCTGCATGGCTGCGTTCTTAAACTGGTTGTATACCAGCTCAACGCGGTCGTAATCGCCTTTTAAAAAGCCTTCCATAATACTTTCGGTAATTACCGAAGTATTTTCGAAGTTAAGGTCCAGGTAAAGGTCGTTATTGTTACCGATAACGTTGTATTTACGGCGCTGGTAAAACTCCTGGCTCTTTTTACCTATAGAAACTATAGATACATTGCCGGCTTTAAACTGCTCGCTGTATTTTTCGGATATCAGGTTATTGGCTGTCTTAATAACATTGGTGTTAAAAGCGCCCGCCAAACCACGGTTTGAGGATACCACAATAATCAGCACTTTTTTAGGCTCGCGCTGCGCTAAGAACGGTGAAGAACCATCTTCAAGGCTTGCCGACAGATTTGCAAGCAAATCCTTCAGCTTATTAGCATACGGGCGCAATTGTATGATAGCGTTGGTAGCTCGCTTCAACTTGGCAGCCGAAACCATTTTCATGGCTTTGGTGATCTGCTGTGTCGATGTTACCGACTTAATCCTGTTTCTTACTTCTTTTAAATTAGCCATTCTTTAAATGTGCGAACTTTTGATGTGCAGATGTGCGGATGAACCCCACATCCAAATTATATGATTAATTAATGAAGCATAATGCCAATCCGCATATCCGCACATTGGCACATTCGCACATTAATATTTTCCGCTCAATTCCTTAGCTACTGTTTCCAGTATGCCGGTTATAGAGTCATCCAGTTTACCTGCTTTCAATGCAGCAAGTACTTCAGGGTGGCGAACTTCCAGCTGGCCGGTAAATTCCGCTTCGAACTCTCTAACTTTATTGACAGGAACATTACGCATTAGGTTCTTGGTACCCAGGTAAATAATAGCTACCTGTTTTTCAACTGTTACCGGCGCATACTGGCCTTGTTTCAGCATTTCCACGTTGCGTGCGCCTTTGTCCAGTACGTTTTTGGTTGATGCGTCAAGGTCTGAACCGAATTTCGAGAAGGCCTCAAGCTCACGGTATTGTGCCTGGTCAAGCTTTAAAGTACCGGCAACTTTCTTCATCGATTTGATCTGCGCGTTACCGCCTACACGTGATACCGAGATACCTACGTTGATGGCCGGGCGAACACCGGCGTTAAACAAGTTCGACTCCAGGAATATCTGGCCGTCAGTAATTGAAATTACGTTGGTTGGGATATAGGCAGATACGTCACCCGCCTGTGTTTCGATAATTGGCAATGCAGTTAATGAACCGCCGCCTTTTACGATACCTTTGATCGACTCCGGTAAATCATTCATCTGGCTGGCGATAGAGTCATTCTGGTTGATTTTAGCGGCACGCTCCAATAAACGGCTGTGCAGGTAAAATACGTCCCCAGGGTAAGCCTCGCGGCCCGGCGGGCGGCGCAGCAGCAATGATACTTCTCGGTAAGCAACGGCCTGTTTCGACAAATCGTCATAGATGATCAAAGCAGGGCGTCCGGTATCGCGGAAGTACTCACCAATAGCAGCACCGGCAAACGGTGCGAAGAACTGCATGGTTGCAGAGTCCGACGCGTTTGCTGCCACAATGATAGAATAAGGCATAGCGCCCTTTTCTTCCAGCGTGCGAACAATGTTTGCTACGGTTGAAGCTTTCTGGCCGCAGGCAACATATATACAGATAACCGGTTTGCCGGCATCATAAAATTCCTTTTGATTGATGATGGTATCGATACAAACCGCAGTTTTACCGGTCTGGCGGTCACCGATAACCAACTCACGCTGGCCACGGCCGATTGGGATCATCGCATCGATAGCTTTGATACCGGTCTGCAAAGGCTCGGTTACCGGCTGACGGTAGATAACACCCGGCGCTTTACGCTCCAGGGGCATTTCGTAAGTCTGACCTGCGATTGGGCCTTTTCCGTCGATAGGGTTACCCAGGGTATCCACAACACGGCCAAGCATGCCTTCACCTACATTGATAGAGGCAATCCTGTTGGTACGTTTCACGGTGTCACCTTCTTTAATGTCGTCGGATTTACCAAGCAATACCACACCTACGTTATCTTCTTCAAGGTTAAGTACGATACCCTGTAAGCCGGTACCAAACTCAACCAGCTCGCCTGATTGTACTTTTGTTAATCCGTAAACGCGTGCGATACCGTCGCCCACCTGGAGCACCGTACCCACTTCTTCTAATTCAGATTCTGACTTGAAGCCCGCTAATTGCTGACGCAAAATTGCCGATACTTCGTCTGGTCTTACCTCTACCATTTTTAAATTTTATTTAGAGTTTTAGTGTTTAATTTTTTACCGGAACTACCCTGCGGGCAAATTCCTTTTTCAATTTATGTAAATCGCTTGCAATACTGGTATCAACCTGCCGGTCGCCTACTGTTAAAACAAAACCGCCTATCAGCGACTTGTCAACTTTAGCATCCAGCTTTACAGTTCCGCCTACAGCCGCCTGTATATCAGCTATCATCGTATTCCTGTTAGCATCTGACAATGGGGTTGCCGATACCACTGATGCGTGGATGATATTGTTTTTGATATCATACAGGTTAATAAACTCGTTTGCGGTCGCATATAAAACATCCCCGCGGCCTTTATTAACCATCAGCGTAAAGAAACCGATGCTGGCCTTATTCATTTTCGATGAAAACAGCTCGGTCAGGATCTTCGTCTTTTTTTGCTGCGGAACAATAGGGTTAGCAATAAGCGCCTTCAGTTCCGGGCTGGTTTTCAGGGTATGCAGAAACAGGTCCATATCATTCTTCACCGGCTCCACAATATTTTGTTCCCCGGCAAGGTCAATTAACGACTTGGCGTACCTGGCTGCTACTGTTAATTCTGACATTCTTTTTTTATTTCGGAGTTCGGAATTTAGATTTCGGAATTATTTAGTTGGTAATATATTATCAGGATTGGATGCAAATTTCAAATTTCTCAAATCCGAAATCGAACATCCGAAACCCGCAATCATTAACTCAACTTCACGTCTTTTAATAAATCACGAACCAATTCGTCCTGTTTCTTCTGGTCCTCAAACTGTTTGCGCAATACTTTCTCAGCAATATCCAGCGATAATGCAGCAACCTGGTTCTTTACGTCGGCCATTGCAATGGCTTTCTGGTTATTGATCTCGATGCGGGCAATCTCCAGCTGGCGTGCACCTTCTTTTTGTGCAGCCTCCTTAGCATCAGCAATAATCTGGTTTTTCACCTTGGTTGCTTCAGCTAAAATGGTATCGCGCTCTGCACGGGCCTGCTTTAATAAAGACTCGTTTTCGCTGGTCAAACGCGACATTTCCTCACGAACAGCTTCTGCTCTTAGCAGCGCAGATTCGATAGAATTCTCCCGGTCATTAACCGCCTTTAGGATAGGTTTCCACGCATATTTCTTTAAAATAAACAGGAGGATCAGAAACGTTATTGCGGTCCAAAAAATTAAACCTGGATTGGGGCTTACTAAGTCCATTATTACTACTTATTATATTTCTTATACTTTATAAACATGTTTTTAAAACAAGCCCGGAGCCAACCGCTCCGGGCCGTTTTTTCTCGAACCCGCTGTTACAGCAGGGCAACTACCACGGCAAACAAAGCAACACCTTCTACAAGGGCCGCAGCGATGATCATGTTAGTTTGAATTTTTGAGATTGCTTCGGGCTGGCGAGCGATAGCTTCAACAGCTTTGCCACCAATCTGGCCGATGCCGATACCAGCACCAATTGCAGCAAAACCTGCACCGATAGGACCGTAAGTAGTCATTGTTTATTAATTTAAAGTGTATATAGATAATTAATTTTAAATTACTTCCTGGTGAGCCTCGTCATGGTGTTCCTGAACTGCCATACCTATAAACAGAGCCGACAATATAGTGAACACATACGCCTGAAGGAATACCACCAGTACTTCAATTACATCGATGAATAACGCAAACCCGACTGATACAGGCGCTATCCATATAGTATTGAATATAAATATAAGCGAAATAAGGCTGATGATCACGATGTGACCGGCCAGCATATTTGCAAACAAACGGATCATCAAAGCGATTGGCTTCGAGAATATACCCACAATTTCCACCGGTATCATAATTGGAAACAACCACCATGGATTAGGCGAAAAAATATGCTTCCAGTAATACTTATTACCGTTAAGATTGATCACCAGGAATATGATAAATGCGAGTGTGAAAGTTACCGCGATATTACCGGTTAGGTTATATCCGCCCGGGAAGAAAGGAATCATCCCGAAAAAGTTATTGATCAGGATAAAAAAGAAAACGGTAAGAAGCAGCGGCATAAAGCGCTCATATTTCACACCGATATTAGGCAGGGCCACATCATCCCTGATAAAAAGAATAACCGGTTCAACAAATGACTGCAATCCTTTTGGAGCCTTACCCGCACGTTTCTTATAAGCCGCAGATGCGCTTAAAAATACAAACAGCAAAACCAGCCCCGAAAGCCACATACCCGCAACGTTTTGGGTGATCGAAAAATCCCATACTTTCTTTGTAGCAGCTTCGTCAACCTTACCTTCCGCATCAACTACCTTAACCTTATCATGCTCCAGGCTATAGTTATAATATTTACCTTTATAAATATTTCCTTCAGGATTAAATTTCTCAGATGAAAAAAATTCCAAACCTTTATCGGTATACAGAATAATTGGAAGCGGAACAACAACTTTTTCGCCCAGGAAATGCCACTCGTGCTTATCAGTGATGTGCTCCATCGCTGTTTTGCCGGCATCAAACTTTTCAGCCTTTTTTTCCGGCTCCGATGCCTTGGCTGTAAATGCGCCAAACGCTAAAAAAAACGCACAAATTAACGATATGTTAAGAATTTTTGATTTCAAAATCGAGCCGTTTATCATCTAAATCAAGTTTTCTGCCTTAAAATTTTGTGCCGCAAGGTACGCAACAAAATATAAACTTCAAAGGCTGTATTTAAGAAATATATGTAAAAAAAATCGCCCACAAAAACATACTTGTTTACCTTGTTTTTTGCCAGTAAAACCAGTACGAAAACAAGGCATGCAAGTATCTTAACAACGGTTGCGCCCAGAAACGCCTCAGAAAACATATTGGGGAACATTTGGCGCACAATCAGCACCCCGGTTACCACCAAAAGTGTTAGCCCTGCAAGGAAAAAAAAGACAAGCCAGAACTGAGGTGTTATTATTTTGGCAGTGGTATAATGCTCAAAATAATATGGTGGTATGGCTATAATAAAGGTAAACCATACAAAAAAAAATATTGCGTAATAAATTTTCATGAATTGCGTTTTTGTGCCTGTTCAGAAGGAATTAAGGATAAATTCGTATAAGCCTCGGCCTGGTAATTCTGCCTCTATTCTTTTATCGATCTGATCACAAGGTACAAAGATACAAAAACGCCGGTAAGTGAAAGGATGGCTGTCACCCATTTAGTATGATGGCTGGCCGATTCATCGATTTTATAGCCCGCGAATGAGAACAATCCAATAATGCCGATCATCTGAAAGCCCATCCCCGTAAATTTTAAATAATTATTTACAGGCCGCTTATTTTTATTTTGTTCATTTTCATCCATATGCAAATTTATTAATCCCGTTGGGTTATTTTAGTAAATTAGCGAGGCTTTTATAACCATCTGATAAATTGAACAGGACTTTTAAATTCTATACACTTAAGCAACTTAACCTACTGCTTTTGATAGCCTTACTGATTACTGCCGGTTGTTCGCTTGAAAAAAAAAGCGGTTTTAACCGGGCAATGCAGAACCTCACCGCACACTATAACGTCCTCTTTAATGCAAAAGAATTACTGCGCCTGAAGCTGGTTGCCTATGAATCCGCGTTTTTGGATAATTACAATGAGGTTTTAGCGGTGTATCCTGATACTACAGCGCAAAGCAGCACGCCCGACAAGGACCTGGAAGAGGCCATAGCTAAAGGCAACAAAATAATCAATATTAAGGAGCAAAGCCATTACCTGGGCGATGCGTATTTGGTTATAGGCAAGGCCAATTACCTGGAGGGGAATTATTTTAACGCAAACGAGTTCTTCAGCTACGTTATCCGTTCGTTTCCCGACAGGAAGGACCTGGTGCAGGACGCACTTACCTGGAAGGCGCGCTCGCTGATGTACCAGGGGTTACTGCCGCAAGCCAAACTGACCATTGATACAGCTATTCAGAATATCGACCCTAAAAAGAATAAAAACCTTATAGCCGATATATATGCTACAAAATTGCAGTATGATATTTATGCCCAGGAATATGCAGACGGTGAAGCGATGGCTAAACTTGCTATTGAGCATTGTGGCGACCGGGTAAAACGCCTGCGGTGGACTTTTATACTAAGTCAGTTGGAAGAGCTTAACCAAAAACCCGCGGATGCAGTTGCCCATTACAGTAAGATTGCCCGCAGCAATGTCTCGTTCGAGATGGCCTTTAACGCCAGCCTGAACAAGATCAGGATTGAGGATGCCCGTAACGGGATAAAGACCAGCCGTACTGAGCGCCTGCGTGCATTGCTGAAGGACCCTGACAACCGGGATTTTAAAGACCAGATATATTACCAGGTGGGCGAATTGCAGATGGCTGACAAAAATATTGATGACGCCATTAAAGATTACAAGTTATCGGTCAGCAACAGTACAATTAATCAAAGTCAGAAAGGCTTGTCCTATTTGCGCCTTGCCACCATTTACTTTAAAAACAAAGCCGATTACCTGAGCGCTAAGAAATATTACGACAGTACGCTGATGGCGCTGCCCCCGAATTATCCGGGCTATGCATCTATACGGAAAATGAATGCAAATCTGAAATTACTGGCGGATGCTTACCAGTTGATTGCCCGTGAAGACACCCTGCAATCCTTAGCCCGGATGGATCAGAAAAAGCGTGATTCGGTTATAGATAAAATGGTGAACGACAAGATACTGCAGCAACAGGCCGGCGTGTCCGCTACAACGGCGGCTAACGGCGCGTATAATGCAGTTAATAATGGCAATGCCGATGTGGCCGGCGGCTTACCGGGTACCCCGGGGCGACGGGGTCAGGGCCGGCAATCCGGACAAAACAATGCCGGCAGCACATTTTATTTTTATAACACCGCTGCGGTAAGCCAGGGTTACAGCGATTTTAAACGCCGCTGGGGCGACCGTAAACTGGAGGACAACTGGCGGCGCAGCAATCGGGTGAACAGCGATATCACCGGCAACCAGGCTACTGCCACGGTTATTGACCCCGATGCACCTGCAGGAATACAAACCGCCATGACCGCGAAGGCGGGCTCAGCGGGAGTGAGCGGCTATCGTAACGAACTGGTAAAGGGACTTCCGCTTACGCCCGAATTGCTTGCACAGTCGAACCTGAGGGTTTACCATGCTTACGTGGATATTGCCAATTTTTACCGCGACATACTTGCGGATAAAAAGGAGGCCATAATAGCCTACGAAAATATATTAGCCCGCTTTTCATCAGATCCTAACAAAGCTGTAGTCTATTATAACCTGTACCGGCTTTATAGCGATGTTGACGCCGCAAAAAGCGATAAATACAAGAATCTGCTGTTAAAAGACTATGCAGATACGCCGTTTGCCAAAATAATTTCCGATCCTGACTATGCAAAAAAGCTGGATGATGCTAATGCCGGATTTACAGCCGCCTACAACAAAGTGTTTGATCTTTATGCCAGCCGGAAATACAGTGAGGTGATTGCCGGCGTGCCGCCGATATTCAAACAATATCCGAACAACAAGCTGGCGGCGCAGCTGTTCTATTTGAAAACTATCGCCGAGGGCCATAGCGAAAAAATAGGGCCGTTTACCGACAGCCTGAAGCAAATAGCCGCCAGATACCCTGACGATAAACTGGTTACGCCATTAGTTAACGAGCAGTTGGCATTTATCAGCGCTAATATTGCTGAAATGCAGGCCAGGCCGGTTGTATTAGCAGATGATAATCCGCAGGATATCCCGTTTACCCTCGACCCTGCTTATAAAAAGGAAACCGCCTACAGGCCGGCGGTAGACCCGCGTGCAGTATACGCGCTGCAAAAACCGCAGCAACGGATTGAAAAACTGCAGCCAAAACCGGCGCCCCCGGCCGGGGTAACGCCTCCGCCGGTTGTTCGCCCTCCCGTTAAAAAGCCGGATACAGTAGGACAAGAACAAGCCGTCATTAAAAAGCCTGTCACTGTTGCCACACAACAGGCTGCGGTGAAAAGGCCGGATACCGTTGCCCAACCACCAATGGCTGAAAGAAAACCGGATACCGTTCCTAATCAAGCCCGGATTATACCACCAGTGGTTAAGCAGCAACCGGTTCAACATGCCGATACCGTAGCCGCCATTGCGCAGCAGCAAACGCCCGCCATAACGCAGCAGGCACAACAGGATTTAAAAAAGGTTGATCTTGTGCCGTCAATTTTTTCAGAAAAAGACAGTACCAACTATTATGTTGCAGTAAATGTATATAGCGGTACAACTAATCTGGCATCTACGCGTTTTGGTTTCGGGCAGTTCATCAGGGCAAATTATGCCGGCAAAGGGATAAAGCATCAGTTGCTGCCTGTTGGCGCCGACAACCAGGTGATATATATCGGCCGTTTCTATTCTCTTGACGATGCCAGGAAATTTGCCCGCGAGGTGAGGCCTTTGTTACCGGATATTATGAAGGTGGCCAAAGAGAAATACACGTTTTTTATAATAACGCAGGAAAATCTGAATAAATTAGCCGATGCAAAATTGCTGGATAGCTATTTAGATTATTACCAGCGAAATTTTTAACTATCATGATTATTAAACTCCGACCGGAAGACATACGCCGGTATAACTGGTACATTTGGAAAACGCTTATTGCTTTTGTGGCGCTTTTTATATTGCTGCTGGTTGTTACCTATTTCGGTTTGTTTGGCCCGCTGCCCTCATTCCGCGCTATAGAGAACCCTAAAAGCAACCAGGCTTCCGAAGTTCTGGCTGCTGATAAGTCAGTATTAGGCACCTATTATGTACAAAACAGATCAAGCGTAAATTACTCGCAGTTATCGCCAAACGTGGTAAATGCTTTAATAGCTACCGAAGATGTGCGTTTTAAAGAGCACTCAGGTATAGACTTTCAGCGTTTACCCGGGATTGTTTTTTTTACGATGATCGGCAAAAAGCAGGGCGCGAGTACCATCACCCAGCAGTTAGCCAAAAATCTTTTTACCGACGTGCCTTCGCGAAATCCTTTCGTGCGCTTTACACAGAAACTAAAAGAATGGATTATAGCCATCCGCCTCGAAAGACGCTATACCAAGGAAGAGATCGTGACGATGTATCTCAACACTGTTAGTTTTGGCGCATATAATACGTTTGGTATTAAATCGGCAGCACGTACTTACTTTAACGTTACGCCCGATAAACTCACACCTGATCAGGCGGCTCTTCTTGTAGGTATGTTAAAAGGAACGGTGTACTATTCGCCGATTCGCCATCCCGACCGCGCACTGGCCCGCCGTAATACCATTCTCGACCTGATGGATAAGCAGGGCTTTTTAAGCGGCGGTCAGGCCGCGGAATTAAAAGCAAAGCCGATCGGGCTTAACTTTAGTCTCACAACCCATAATGACGGGCCCGCACCCTACTTCAGGGCGGTACTGAAACAGGAAATTCAAAAAATATTTAAGGACCAGAATATCACTAAAAGTGATGGCACGCCTTACGATCTCGACCGCGATGGCCTTAAAATATACACCACTATTGATGCCACCATGCAGCAATATGCCGAGGAAGCACAGCAGGAATATATGAAAAAGCTGCAGGTTGAGTTTGATAACCAATGGAAAGGGGTTAACCGTGCCAGAAGTATAAAAAACTATAAATTATTGCTCGATCAGGGAATGTTTCGCTCTGACAGGTATAAACAACTACAACTACAGGGCAAATCAGAAGAGGAAATACGCGAGAATTTCAATACGCCGGATACCGTTAACCTGTTTACCTGGCACGGGGACATTGATACCCTGATGAAGCCTATCGACTCCATTGTTTATACAAAAATGACTTTGCGTAACGCGCTGATGAGCATGGATCCTACAACCGGCTATGTAAAGGCTTGGGTGGGCGGTACAAACTTCGAGCATTTTAAATACGACCAGGTTAAATTAGGCACACGGCAGGTCGGCTCTACCGCCAAGCCATTCACCTACGCTGTAGCGATTGAAAATGGTTTTTCGCCCTGCCAGGAAGTAGACAACGTACCTGTAACCATCACAGGCTACGGATCGGAGCCCTGGACACCCAAACAGTCGATGAGCGACTACCTGCCCGGCGCTATTACCTTGCGTAAGGCCTTAGGCTATTCGCAAAACTATGTCGCCGCTTATGTAATGAACGAGGTTAAACCAGTGCCCGTAATGGAACTGATCAAGAAAATGGGCATTACCAGCGATGTACCGCCATATCCGTCAATATGCCTGGGCACTTTCAATGCCTCAGTTTATGATATGACCGGCGCGTACTCCGTATTTGCAAATCATGGCACATGGACAGAACCCACTTATATTTTACGCATAGAAGATAAAAACGGCAACGTGATTTACACCCATACGCCAAAGGTGGTCCAGGCGATGGACGCACAAACGGCTTATGTAATGACATCAATGCTTAAAGGTGTGATAGAGGATGGCACCGGCTCGCGCCTGCGTTACCGCTATGGCTTTAACAATCCTGTCGGCGGCAAGACCGGTACTACCCAGGACAATTCTGATGGCTGGTTTATGGGTATTACACCGCAGCTGGTTACCGGTGTATGGACAGCCTGCGAAGACCGCGATATTCACTTCCGCTCAACACGCCTTGGGGAGGGCGCCAACTCCGCCCTGCCGATATTTGCCGGCTTTATGAAGCGCGTATATAATAACCCCGCGCTCGGCATTAAACGAAATGTCGATTTTGATGCTCCTAAAGGCGGTGTGAGTATCGTGCTGGATTGCAGCCAGTACCAGCAACAGCAGCAGGGTACAACGGAGGTAGATAAAAGATTGGGATTCTGATATTCCGCATCGTCATTTTGAGGCACGAAGCAACCTCTGCAAAGTACAGTCATGAACCAGATGCTCGTTTTAACCCGTAAGCGTCAGCTGGTGACCGTATGAATTTTGAACCTTTTATTAGCATGCGCAGGGATTGCTTCCTTCCTCAAAATGACGCATGACTATTACCTGGGTTATTGTGAAAATGACTATGACTAGTGTATTTGATTATCGTTCCATATTAAAAAACATACCTCATAAACCCGGTGTTTATCAATACTGGGACGAGGAAAAGGAACTTATATATATAGGTAAGGCAAAAGACCTGCGCAACCGTGTCAGCAGCTATTTTAATAAGGATAACCATGTCAATGCAAAGACCAAAGTACTGGTTTCCAAAATACGAAATATCACATTTACGATAGTTGATACAGAAGTTGATGCCTGGCTGCTGGAGAACAGCTTGATTAAAAAGCACCAGCCACGTTATAACGTGATGCTCAAGGATGATAAAACCTACCCCTGGATCATCATCAAGAATGAAAACTATCCCCGCATTTTCTGGACCAGGCGCATCATACGCGACGGATCAAAATACCTCGGCCCGTATGCCTCGGTGAGCATGATGCACAACATACTGGAACTGATAAAAGAAACGTTTCCGCTGCGCACCTGCAACCTTGCGCTCACCCGCGAGAATATCGAGAAAGGAAAATTTAAGGTTTGCCTTGAATACCAGTTAGGCAATTGCAAAGGCCCTTGCCAGGATTACCAGACCGAGGAAGACTATAACCATAACATTGAGGAGATAATGGATATCCTGAATGGCAAAATTGGCTCTGTGCTGCGCGAGTTGAAAGCCGATATGGAAAAGGCCGTGTCTGAAATGAACTTTGAATATGCCCACCGGCTGAAACGGAAGTTTGAGTTGCTGGAAAACTATCAAAGTAAGTCGACCGTTGTAAATTCATCCATTACCGATGTGGATGTGTTCAGCATCGCCTCCGAAGAAAAATATGCGTTTGTTAATTACTTAAAGGTGATGAATGGTACCATTATCCAAACGCAAACTATTGAGTTAAAAAAACGGCTGGATGAAAGCGATGAAGAATTGCTCACTCTCGCCATTTCCGAATTCAGAACCCGCTATAACAGTCACTCACGGGAAATCATCGTGCCTTTCAATATCGATTTGGAAGATGAAAAAATAAAGTTCACGGTACCCAAGCTTGGCGAGAAAAAGAAATTGCTCGACCTGTCACAAAAGAATGTGCATTTCTTTAAGCGGGATAAGCTGGACCAGTACGAAAAGCTTAACCCCGAAGTGCGTACCGAACGGCTGCTCACCCAAATGATGAAAGATTTGAGGATGAACCAATTGCCACGCCATATTGAATGCTTTGACAATTCCAACTTCCAGGGTAAATACCCCGTATCAGCAATCGTAGTTTTTAAGGACGGTAAGCCCTCAAAAAAAGACTACCGCCACTTTAACGTAAAGACCGTTGAAGGACCGAACGACTTTGCCACCATGGAAGAGGCCGTTCACCGCCGCTACCGCCGCATGCTGGATGAAGGCACAGAGCTTCCGCAACTGATAGTTATAGACGGTGGCAAGGGGCAGCTTTCCGCGGCCATGAAAAGCCTGAAACTGTTAGGCATAGAAAAGCAGGTAACCGTCATCGGCATTGCGAAACGTTTGGAAGAACTTTATTACCCCAACGACCAATATCCATTATATCTTGATAAAAAGTCGGAAACCCTGAAAGTAATCCAGCACCTGCGTGACGAGGCGCACCGCTTTGGGATCACTTTCCATCGTAAAAAGCGCGACAAGGGAACGTTGGTAACCGAATTGGAACTGATTGAAGGCATAGGTAAAACCACAGCTGAAAAACTGCTCAAATACTTTAAATCAGTAAAGAAGGTGAAAGCTGCTACCGAAGCGGAATTGCAGGAGGTTGTGAACTTAAAGCAGGCAAAAGCGATTGTAAGTTACTTCGGACAGGAATCATAGCCAGGGGGTAAATTAAAAAAGCCCCTGTATCACAGAGGCTCCATATATCTTTCTGACTACCGGGCTTTTCCAAACTATTCCTGCCACAACGTCAGCTCCCAGTCGGCAAGATTCTTCTTTATTCTTTCTGCCTCATAGAGCCTGTCGATACCGTTCATATAGTCCTTGATGCGTTCATCTTTATCGTTAGATTCCTTAACAATATAGCTCGTAAACAATCTCTTAACAAGTGCATCGTCAAAGCTCAACCCCGTCGCATCATTACTACGGTTAACTACTTCCTTGGTAGCCAGCACATGCCTTGCTTCAGGGAAGTAAATCCAGAATGCCGGCTGGTAATCTTCGGTAGCGCCAACTTTCACTTTCACCATAGGTGCGATGCCTATAATGCGTGGTTCAAAAATAGAACGCTGCCTGTCGAATATCCAGTCTTCCTTGATTCTATACTTTACCACACTGTCAGGATTAAATTCGCCGGCCTGCACAGTAGATCCTATCTTGTTACCGTTCGCATCAAACTTATCAACCACAGCGCTGTCAGCCATTCTGCTCCTTGCTTTCCCCTGTGCCAACGGAACTAAGAACCTGTCGCCTCCCGGGTCATCCTTAGTGGGTGTTGGGTCATACGCGGTCATCTCACCAGCGTCAACAGCGGCTAATATCACATTAATTAAAGGCTGTTTAGGAGAAGCCAGGTATTGGTTCATTTTTTCGCGTACATCAATCTCCCGCCAGATACGTTTAACAAACGCAGCATCCGACTCCCTCAGGTTAGGATATGGCGTTACCCTGGCGCTTAAGATATTGCTTTTCTTAAAATAACCATCCAACGGGGCTTCAAAAGGTTTTTTCTTTGAAGTATCGGCCGGCGCCGCGCTAACGCCGCCATTAGGGCTTCCTAAGTTTACGGGATTGTTAGGATTAGCCGTCGAAGGCTGCTGCGACTGCTGTGTGGCAGCGGGGGTTGCAGCAGGCTTTTTATTCCTGCGCCTTTGTGCATAGCCCGAAACGCAGGCAAGGCAAAGTATGGCAATTAAAATCTTTTTCATAATCATTCTAATTAGCGCTAAACGCTATCGGGTCAAGTCCCTGTTGTACTCCATCCGGACCGACAGCTATAATATCCTTAAACACTACGGTTGAACCGGGGGTAACCGAGCTCATAGCCGTACGCATCTGGCTGGTAAGTTCGCCGCCGTTCGCTGTATATATAATCACGTCCTGGCGTGGCTTTGCAACCAGCAGTGTGAACCGTGTAATATTAAATTTAGCGTCGAATTCAAAATTTTCAAGCTTGGCAAATAACCTGTCCTGCGCCCTTAAATTAGCAGCACTGGTTACACCACCGCTTCTGCCCGCAAAAGCTGCCTTTGGTGGAGGAATGCGCTTCACACGAAATACAGTGCTGCCCAGGAATGATACCTTACCAGGTGTTAGCTCGCCAGAAACAGAAACAGTAGCCTCCCCTATGCTGCTGACAGTGGCCGTATATTTACCATTTGAACCGCTCAGGCTGCCGCTGCTTATCGATACTTTTAATTTTTCTTTAGGAACGCCCGGCGCTGAAACCGAAACAGGGTTTGGTACGCCGATGTACAGCACATTCATTTTATCAGGCGATACTACGGCCGACGGGCGCGCAACCATATAAGTTTGCGGCGGTGTTGTATAAGTTTTTATCGTTCCGTCAGTTTGCTTTACGTTGATCGTAGCCTGCCATGTGTGAGGTCCTTCACTGCTGGTGCTGCCGTTGTATTTACCCTTTCCTGCCTCGACAGCTAACGGAGAGCCACCGACTGTAATATTCGGAGACAGCTTTGAGTCATACGCAGTAAGAAATACATCAGCAGTATAGGGCTGCCCAACCAATACATAGCTTGTTGGAGCTACTGCGACCGCAGCAAACTGGTCCAGATTTACCTGCGCCTGGTCAACTTCGCCCAAAATACGTTTTACAACTTCATTTTCAGCACTTTTGGCATCGGTCTGAATTTTTGCCAGGGTTGTCATAGCAGCACCCAGCGGAATACCGTCACCAAAATATGCTTCCTCCCATGATTTTCTGGGACCCTGACCTGCAGTGGTCTTAGGTTCAGTGGCATCAAGGGAGAAATTAATTCCCTGGCGCTCCCTGTCATTCAACTGTGCCAGCAAAGCTTCTTTTGTCTGCTCGATCTTTTCACGCAGTTCTTTTCCCTTTCCTTCGGTTACCATTACACGTGGCGAAATATCGAGGTTATCACGGGCGTCTACGTCATTTGTTGTAGGGTTTATACCACCGCCTTCCTGCAATAACTGGTCTCTCAGGGTTTGAACATACGAAACAAGGGAATTTGCAATCTCACTGGCCTTTTTTGCCTTTGCGTATATTGGCTTTGCTCTTTCAGCCTGTTCTTTAAGTTTGGTTTTTTCGAAAGCCGAATAGGTGTCGTCAATGCCTTTACCAACATTTTTGGTAGATGTATCGAGACTGTTTGTTACGTTACGAAGTGCGTCCAAAAAACTATCGGGGATACTTAATGCTACCAGGCCCAAAAGCACCAGGTACAGAATGCCCATCATTCGTTGTCTTGGGGTTTGTTTACCTCCAGCCATTTGTTAAATGTTTTTTCTGATTAAAAATGTACCCTATAATTACTGAACACGCGGCTGATTCATAGCAGAAAGCATATTGCCATATATCGAGTTTAATGTCGACAGGTTTTTAGCCAGGCGGCTCACTTCTTCCTTAAACTGCTTCGAGTCGTTTGCCGAATCGTTAAAGTTGCTAAGGGTAACAGCCATATCAGCATAAAACTTGTTCATTGATTTCAGGTGGTTGCTTGAATCCTGCAACTCCAATTCATAAACCGCATTCAGCGACGTTAAATTTTTGGCCATCTTCTGCACCTGCTCATGGTATGATTTAGAATCGATGTTTGAAGCCGCCATTTCCGCCAGGTTAGCTGAAGCCTTTTCGAACTGTGCACCCAGTGCATCGTAGCTTGCGGTAGCCTGTTTTATTTTGTTGGTGAACGCAATTGTAGCATCGCCGGCATCGGTTACGCGTGAAATTGAATTTACTTTATCGCCAAACGTGCGTAATCCATTGGCAAGGCTGTTGATCAGTTCAGGACCAATTTTTGCCTCAGCAAGCATGGCATCAAGAGCGGCGGTATTCGAAAAGCTATCACCCACAGGCATGGCTTTTCGCGAAGCAGCTTTTGGCAACTCGCCATCATAGTCTTCATCAAGTTCAGGATAGGCGCGTCTCCAGTCAATTTCCTTTTCTTCACGCTGGAAACCCAACAAAAAGAACAGAATTGCTTCTGCCGATAACCCGCCTGCAATAAACCAGGTGGCGCCCGGCCAGTGCAATATCTTAAACATCAATCCCACAATAACCACCGTTGCACCCCATGATACGATATTATTAATTCCGTAAGGTTGTTTCTTTCCAGCCATAATAATTTGAAGAAAAATTTATAAGTTGTCTTTTAAAATTGGTTTTAAAGTATTAGCGCTTATCTCTTATATCGCGACCGAGATAGTGGGTAACACAACGGAAACCGATATATGATTTTGCGGTATCCTGGTACTCATACGTACGTTTTGAATTTTGAAGGAAAAAGCCAATATCTTTCCACGAACCGCCGCGTACAACTTTACGCTTTAATACTTCGGGGTCAGTTGCCTTAGCCTCATAATTAAAGGTCGGAGCAAGGTCATGCACAAAAGTAGAGGCGGACTCATCAAACGCTGAAAGAGTCCATTCGGCAACATTCCCGGCCATATTATATAAGCCGTAATCATTAGGGAAATACGATTTTACATTTACAGTATAAGCGCCGCCATCGTCGGTGTAGTTACCGCGGCCCGGCTTAAAGTTAGCCAATAAACATCCCTTTGCGTTTTTAGCGTAAGGGCCGCCCCATGGATAATCGGTACCGATCCGGCCGCCGCGTGCTGCATATTCAAATTCAGCTTCGGTAGGCAGGCTGTAAGGCGAGCGGTGCGGCAATTTACGCGAATCTTTGTAAGCGTCGTTATAGCGCGACCGCCACATGGTAAATGCACGCGCCTGGCGCCAGGTAACACCTACTACAGGGTAGTTACGGAACGCAGGATGTGAAAAGTATGCTTCGGTCATCGGCTCGTTGGCGGCGTATGAAAAATCGCTCAGCCAAACCAAGGTATCCGGGTAAACCGGTACAGTATCGCGGATGATGAAATCAGAACGTTTTTTGGTTTTGTCGTTGTGGTAATCGGCTGCATCGCGAAGACTCATCAATGCGTAATTGTATTTTAACAGGCGCACATCCAGCTCATCACGGTCGAATACCCTGTCGTCACCCTGGTAATACATACCCTGCAGCTTTGCAGCATTGCCGGCATTTGCTTTACCTTTTCTTGAACTCATTACAGGGTATTTTTTTACATAAGCCCAGTTAATATACTTTTTGCCGCTTGGATTGGGCGAGGCATTTTTACCCGATTTAAGGTAATATTTATCGTCATTAAGGTAATTGGTAATAGCTATTGAGTCGCGCACCCAGTTTACAAACTGCCTGTACTGGCTGTTGGTTATTTCCGTTTGATCCATAAAGAACGGTGGCTGGGTAACCTGCTTGGTCTGCTCGATCTGGCCGAAGGTGATATCCTGGTCGGTTTGCCCCATCAGGAATGAGCCGCCCGGTATGTAAACCATGCCGTAAGGCACTTCCGCCCTGAATGAGCGTTGCGGGACGCCCGTCAGTTCCCCCCTGTCGCCACCCTTGCCGCAGCCGCTAAGAATTCCTACTGCCAAAACGGCGACTAAAAAGTATAATTGTTTCATCTTAAAAATCAAAGTTTGCTATATAAATATAACACAAAGCGACCCCCGAATATATTAATTTTGACGGACTAAAATACAAAAAACATTTTTTATCAGTCAAACTACGCTATTTATAGTTAAAAACACTTTAAACCTACAGCTAATAAACACGTAATCTTAATTAATAAACCATTACGGTTTGCAATAGTTTTACACACTTTTACGAATTCCTTATTTGAATGGTTGCAACAAGATCAAATAATTTTGCCACGCCATGCAAATGGCTTATCGCCCCTATAAGTAATTGATTAAGTGAGTTATACATAATTATTAACTTATAAGCTATTTAACCGGTGAACCAGAACTTAAAAATTCAGCAGAGGTTTATACGTAACTGATGCGATTATATATGAACGACTGAGCTCAATAACATATAAAATCAAAAAAGCTCCTGGTAAAACCAAGAGCTCCTGTATGCATGCCGCATGCGGCCTATTTGTATAAAGTATTACTTATTAACCTGCTTTACGTACTGCTCAATAGCCATCGTCATAGAGGGAGCGGCAGGTGTCGGGGCCGGAATATCCATAATCAGCCCTGCTTCCAAAACAGCTTTGTGCGTTGTTGCACCAAACGCCGCAATACGGGTATTGTTCTGTTTAAAATCGGGAAAGTTTTTATAGAGCGACTGTATGCTCGATGGGCTGAAGAAAGCGATTATATCGTAAAACACATCAGCCAGATCCGACAAATCACTGCATACTGTCCGGAAAAGCACTGCGGGAGTAAAGTTGTAGCCATTTTCGAGCAGGAACTTTTGCGTCTCTTCTGCCGCTACATCCGAACAAGGGTAAAGAAACTTTTCGCCCGAATGTTTTTTCAGCACCTCCGCAAGATCCGAAGCGGTTTGCTTGCCAAAAAATATTTTACGCTTACGGTATTGAATATACTTTTGCAGGTATAATGCAATGGTTTCAGACAAGCAGAAGTATTTCATTTCTACGGGTACTTCAAACCTCATTTCTTCGCATATCCGGAAAAAATGATCGGCCGAATTACGGCTCGTAAAAATTACCGCGGTAAAGTCCGCCAGGTTAATTTTCTCCTTGCGGAAATCCTTAGCCGGAACGCCCTCTACATGAATAAATGACCTGAAATCAATTTTCAGATTAAGCTTTTTAGCAAGCTCGGCGTATGGATTCTTGTCATTTTCAGGCTTAGGCAAAGTAACTAAGATGCTTTTAACCTTTTTCTTTCTCTCTTCCAAATTCAATGTTTAACTGCCAAAAAAATTATATATTAAGTGCCTTAATCAAAATTAAAATTGGGCAAATTTCGAGGGCACAAAGATAGACAAATAAATAAAATTTAGGAAATCGAATGTTAGAAATGATACTCACGCTGTTGCGCAGGTATTGCCATGCGAAAATTACCGCTATTGCGACAAGAGTAAAAATCAGCAGATCCTGAACATAAATGCCAGAAAGCAGGCTGAAGCATACCGAAACCGCCAGGAACAAAAATGCAAAATTAAAATAGGTAAGGTTTAGTATGCCTACATAAGTACTTACCACCTTGCCTGCGTTGAAAACAAATCCAAGAAATTTCAATACCAGGAACTTGAGCGCAAAGAGTAAGCTTATAATGATGGAAAGGTTAATGAATAACCAGAACTCTTTGCCGATGCCAATATCGCCCACATTATTGTAGGCCATCAATTGATATAAAAACAGCCCCGAGCACAGGCTGAACAATACGAACAAACCCATAAACGCCCAGAAGCTAATCAGCCCGCCCTCCTTGTCGGCTTGCCCCACCACCTGCTTGCTATAAAATGACCGGAGCACAGATTTTAAATCATTGCCGAGGAAAATGTTAAGCAGGGCAGTATAAATTAATAATCCTATCGCGGTTATCAGTACCCAATGACTTCTGAAAGTGCGCAATGTCCCTCTGTTCATATCCTTGTGCACAAGGGGCCGGCCCTTGCCGGTAAACAATGAATCGATACCGCCAAAAGGGTTTTTGAACAAGGCTTTCAAAAATTGATTCTCGCGCAATGAATCCGGTCTGAAAAGCGCCATACCTATAGAGTCGGCGATCAATTGCTCGCGGGCTTCCCTGGCGATAGCCGCAGAATCCTGGCGAACGTAAGCAGGCCGGGCCTGTGCGGACAATGGAATGCTGTCTTTCTTTTTCGCTGTCGAATCTTGTTGCGCATACATAGCTGTGCACCAAAACAAAACCATAAAAAAACAGCAAATAGTTAAACGCATTGTATACCCTGCAATTATGCCGCAAAATTACCCAATTAGTTAGTTGTTTTATAGCATGCAGATGATTTTTGTGTTAAATTTAGTTATGACTGTATTGGTTTACTGTATTTGATGTTTCCCAGGGCAAAGAATCGCTTTGTTGCCGTACCTTTGCCTCATGGCAGGCATCTACATCCATATTCCTTTCTGCAAACAGGCGTGTTATTATTGCGATTTTCACTTCAGCACTTCCTTAAAATATAAGGATGAATTGTTGCAGGCGCTCATAAAGGAAATCAACCTGCAAAAAACTTACCTGGCTGGTGAAACTATAGAAACTATTTATTTTGGAGGAGGCACTCCATCTATTTTGAGCGCCGGAGAACTTAACCAGCTAACAGAAACAATAACAAGCCTTCATACCGTTGGCTCGAATGCCGAAATTACTATTGAAGCCAACCCTGATGATTTAGATAAAGCGAAATTGCAGGCTTTACGGCAAACAGATATTAACAGGTTTAGCATTGGCATACAATCTTTTTTTGATGATGATTTAACCTGGATGAACCGCGTACACCGGGCAGCAGAAGCAGAAGCATCGGTAAAACGGGCGCAGGATGCCGGTTTTGAAAACATTACCGTTGATTTGATCTACGGTTATCCCCTGCTCACTGAGGCCAAATGGAAGCATAACCTCGATAAGGTATTTGAACTGGATATCCCGCACGTGTCGTCGTATTCCATGACCGTTGAGCCGCAAACCGCGCTGGCATCTTTTATAAAAAAGAAAAAACAGCCGGCGATGGACGAACAACAAAGCGCTGAACAGTTTACGATTTTGATGGACGCTATGCAGAACCACGGCTTTGAGCATTACGAAATATCGAATTTCGCAAAACCGGGCCATTATTCAAGGCATAACTCCAATTACTGGAAAGGTGTAAAATATCTGGGAATAGGGCCTTCGGCGCACTCTTTTAACGGAGAAACACGGCAATGGAATATCGCAAATAATTCAAAATATACGCAGGCGCTTGAAAAAAGTGAGGTGCCCGCAGAGATTGAAGTACTTACTGAAAACGACCGGCTAAACGAATACATAATGACCTCGTTGCGCACTATGTGGGGACTTGATTTAAACAACCTAAATGCTATTGCTAAAGGCGCCTCCGATGATTTAATAAAAGACGCACAACCATTTTTCGAAAAAGGATGGGTACAACAAAGTGAAAATAAAATAACGCTCAGCCGTGAAGGAAAACTTTACGCCGACCATATAGCATCAGAGTTGTTTTTCTAATCCTTTACGGGTGTTTTGCTCTTCTTCCTGTCGCGCGACTCCAGCAAATCAGCTATACTAACGCCTGAACAGGCCGAAATTATAGCAGCCATGGTGCTTACCGGCATCTCATCATCACCGGTAAAGTTTATACATCCCTTCTGAAATTTGGCATGAGGCAAAAGAGCCAAAAATTTTGCATGCAAAACCGGCGAACCATACATGGGAAGGCAGTGTAACGACATATAGTTTTTTACGCTTGAAAGTGCGTACTTCATGTACTTTCTCTCCTTGTACAATATCATTTCCTTTCCCATCATGGATTCGACGACCGGGATAACTGTTTTGTCATTAGCGATGATCGCTTCATGCAGCGCTGTTATGTATCGTTTCCGGTCTTCCGGCAGCGTGTGTAGATATTCTGTTATGTTCATAACTGTACATGCCTTATACTTATAAAGTTAATTCATTTATTGGTAAAATATCAATAAAAAAGGGAGCAAAACCGCATGTTTATACGACCCTGCAGTACGTAATTCAAACCAATTCAGATTAAAAAAACACACAACCCATAGCTATGCGAAATGCCGCTGGCTGCAAAATCCGCCGGTTAACTCACAACGTAATTCCCCTCAAACAACCAAAATCATACAGATGAAAAAATTAATTATTGCGGCCTTTGCATTAGCAGCTATTGCAGTGGCCCCAAACGTAAATGCGCAAACAAAAATGGTTGGCGGCGCAGCCATGTACCCAACAAAAAACATTATTGAAAATGCCGTAAATTCAAACGACCACAAAACCCTGGTTGCCGCCGTTAAAGCAGCGGGACTTGTGGAAACGCTTGAAGGCAAAGGCCCATTCACCGTATTTGCACCAACCGACGAAGCATTCGGAAAATTACCTGCCGGCACGGTAGATAATTTGGTAAAACCGGAAAATAAAGCAACACTGACTAAAATATTAACCTACCATGTAGTGGCAGGCCGCATGAGCAGTAAAGACATTTGGATGGCCATAAAGGCAGGGAAAGGTAAAGCTGAATTAAAAACGGTAGAGGGTGGCACGCTCACAGCTATGGCCGACGGCAAAAAGATTTACTTGGTTGACGAAAAAGGAGGCAAATCATGGGTAACAATAGCCGATGTATTTCAAAGCAACGGTGTGATACACGTAGTGAATACGGTATTGATGCCCAATTAATATGCCGGCTCTTGCAGCTATAAATTTATTAAGTAAAGCCGTTTCGAAAGGAGCGGCTTTTTTACTGGAAACTGCTCACCGGGAACTGCAAACTAAGGACTCATTGTCAGGTTACCATCAAAAACAAGTCACACTATTTTTGCTTTTTTGTGGTTTATATACTTTTGCCCGTTAATTTTGTGTGAGCATGAGTTTGATTCTTTCGCCGATTGATACGGTCGACAATATTACAAGGGACGATTTTATTACTAATTACTTAAACCCGCGTAAGCCGCTTATTATACGCAAGGCCACCGAAAGCTGGCCGGCGCTGCAGAAGTGGACTTTCGATTATCTGAAGCAAGTTGTGGGCGATAAGGTGATACCGTTGTATGACAGTTCAAAGGCCGACCCTGCCAAACCGATAAATGCCGCAGCGGCAGAAATGAAATTTGGCGATTATATCGACCTGATACAAAAAGAACCAACTGATCTGCGTATCTTTCTTTTCGACCCGATAAAGCATGCCCCAGCCCTGCTTGACGACTACCGCTCACCCTCGGATTTAATGGGCGGTTTTTTAGATAAATATCCCAATATGTTCTTCGGCGGGGCCGGCTCGGTTACCTTTCTGCATTATGATATCGACCTGGCGCATATTTTTCATACTCATTTTAACGGCCGCAAGCATGTCATTTTATTCGACCAGAAGTGGAGTGACCGGCTTTACTGCATCCCGTTTGCCACCTATGCTTTAGAGGATTATGATATAGAACACCCGGATTTTAAAAAATTTCCGGCGTTGGACGGCATCGAAGGCCAGGAAGCTTTTTTGGAGCACGGCGACACGCTGTTCATGCCAACCGGCTACTGGCACTGGATGAAATACCTCGACGGCTCATTCTCCATCTCGCTTCGTGCCTGGGACAGATCCTGGGCTATCAAGGCAAAAAGCTTGTATAATCTCACCATACAACGCAAGTTCGACGACCTGATGAAAAAGAATTTTAAAAACCGTTATATGAACTGGAAGGAAGAACTGGCAATAAAAAGAGCAAATAAGGCGATTCAAAATCAGTCTTAAGTCCTGATCTCTGGCATTAGGGTCTGAAGCATTTATCTGGATTGATGATAGCGTAATATTACAGACCTGCCTCATCATTGGGATCATGACCGCATGGGCAATTCTTAACAGTACCTTAATACGCAGTGCCGTATAATTTCGTTAATTTGTTAACTTTCCGGTAATAGGCGCTATTAAAAGCTTATATTGAGACGGAAAATTAAGAACCATGTGCTTCACCCTTAGCCCTATTGATACGGTAGAAAGTATTACCCCCGCCGATTTTACCGCTAACTATTTAAAACCACGCCGTCCGCTTCTGATAAAAGGACTGACCAACAGCTGGCCCGCACGTGAAAAATGGACGCCGGAATATCTGAAAAACGTTGTTGGGAGCAAAGTGGTACCCTTGTATGATAATTCCAAAGCCGACCCTTCAAAGCCGATCAATTCGTCAGCAGCCGAAATGCCTTTTGATAAGTATATCGATTTGATCATGTCGGAGCCTACAGAGCTGCGCATATTTTTCTTTAATATTTTTAAGCAGGCGCCGCAACTTTTGGCTGATATTGCCTTTCCGAAGGAATTAATGGGCGGTTTTATTGAAAGCATGCCGTCCATGTTTTTCGGCGGCTCCAATTCTGTCACTTTTTTGCATTACGATATCGACTTGCCGCATATCTTTCATACCCATTTCGGCGGCAAAAAGCATATCATCCTGTTCGAAAATAAATGGAAGCGCCGTTTATATTGTATACCTAACGCTACCTACGCGCTGGAGGACTATGACGTGTTAAAGCCCGACAGCAAAAAGTTTCCGGCGCTGGAAGGTGTTGAGGGCATTGAATTATTTTTAGAGCACGGCGATACCCTTTTTATGCCGACGGGCTACTGGCACTGGATGAAATATATTGAAGGAGGCTACTCCCTCAGCCTGCGCGCATGGGATGCCTCGATAAGCCGCAAAGCCGCCAGCGTTTATAACCTGGCCGTAAAAGGCGGCTTAGACAGCGTTTTAAAAATGACGTTTAAAGCCAACTATGCCCAATACCGTGAAAAATTGGCTGTAAAATGGGCTAACCGCGAGTTAGCCGCAGGACGCCCATACTAAAAAGCAGGTGAGCAACTGTTTTTTTACAATAATTTAGTCATCCACCATCGGGAATGCGTAAATTTGCAGCATGAAAAGAAGCTTAAAGACAGCGTTTTTCCTGATTGCTTTTGTGCTGATGGTGATCAGTGTTGTTCCGGCTAAAGCGCAGTGTGCCGCATGTGCCGCACAGGTTGAAACCAATACCAGCAACGGCGGTAAAGCTGCAAAAGGCCTTAACGCCGGTATATTGTTCCTGATGTTTGCCCCTTATGCAGCTGTGGGGATAGTAGGCTTTATCTGGTATAAAAAATATCGCCGCAAAAACGTTGACATGGATATCCGCAGCGAGAAGCTGAATCTGAATTAAGTTCATGGTGGCTGGTTCATAGTTCATAGCCGAAAAGGACTTTGTAATCACCGGCTACTCTTTATGATGAACCACGGAACATGAACCACACCCCTACCCCTAAAAGATGGGCTATGCTGCATACCAGGTGTCCGCGTTGCCGCAGGGGCGCTATGTTTAGCGGCGGAATATATAATTTCGGCTCCAATAAGATCTACAAACATTGCCCGCACTGTAACCTCCATTTCGAAATAGAGCCCGGCTACTTTTATGCAGCTATGTATATCAGCTATGCCATGAATGTGTTTGAAGGGTTTGTAATTGCCGCGCTTACTTATCTGGTCAGCAGGAATACCGATTCGCCAGGGTTGTATGTGGGAACGATTATTGGCGGCCTGTTTGTGCTTTCTCCCATAAACTTCAGGTATTCGCGCGTTTTGCTTTTATATTTGATGTCTCCGAAGATAAATTATCAGCCGCATTTAGATACCGATGATTCAACACCATACCTATGATTTTTTAAAAGAGCTTATTGAAAACAACAACCGTGAGTGGTTTCAGGCCAACAAACAACGCTATGACGCCGCCCGTGAAAATGTGCTGGATTTTACAGCATCCCTGCTTAAGCTAATGCATAAAGTTGACCCGGGTATCGACGACGCCCTGGATCCAAAAAAATGCGTAATGCGCATCTACCGCGACATTCGTTTCAGTAAAGATAAGACCCCCTACAAAAACAACTTTGGCATAAGTATTCCCACCAAAGGGCTGAAACCCGGCCGCACAGAATATTATTTACAGGTTGCCCCCGGAAACTCTTTTATAGCCGGAGGCTACTGGATGCCTGAGGCTGCCCATTTAAAAGCCATTCGCCAGGAGATCGACTATAATGCGGACGAATTGAAAAATATAATCGACGACCCTGCGTTTAAAAAGCTATTCGGCGAGTTCAGAAACCAGGAAGCTTTAAAGAGCGTTCCCAGGGATTACAGTGCGGATAACGAAAACATCGACCTGCTGAAGCTTAAAAGTTTTGTCGCATTTCACCCGTTTAAGGATGATGAGCTAATGAAACAGAACGCAGCTGAAACTATTGCCGGTATTTGCAGCAAGATACAACCGCTGAATGTATTTTTAAATAATGCCCTTACATAACGTACTATTTATATTATCATGAAAAACAAACTTGTTTTATTTGCCGCACTATTTTGTTTTGTACTCCACTCCTGTGTGATAATGTCCCCTAAAAAGTATAAGGCTTTGGTAGCTGAGCGCGATTCGTTATCCATGCGGGCCAACGCGCTTGTTGATACTGTAGCTATGCTGCGCGCCGACACAGCACGCCTGCACCGCGAAATACGTGAAGCGCAGGGCAATTACCAGGCCCTTAAAGGCGACTACAGCAGCCTGAATGATAAATATGGCGCGCTGAACAATAACCTGAGCGCAAGCTCATCAAAAGTTAACCAACTGTCCGCCGACCTTAAAAAACGCGAAGCCCGGCTGAAAGAAGTTGAAGATGCGTTGCGTAAACGCGATGAAGCTACCAATGCATTGAAAGAAAAATTGCAAAAGGCGTTGTTAGGCTTTCAGCAAAATGGCCTGACGGTGGATATCAGGAATGGAAAAGTGTATGTATCATTAACAGATAAATTACTGTTTCCGTCAGGAAGTATTGTTATTGATGCGAGAGGAAAACAGGCCTTAAGCCAGCTGGCAGCGGTATTAAATAAAGAAACCGACATCAACATTGCCGTTGAAGGCCACACCGACGACAAAAAAGTAATCAATCTTGGCCAGATAAAAGACAATTGGGACTTGAGCGTACTGCGTTCAACATCAGTTTGCCGCTACCTGACCGAGGTGGAAAAGGTAGATCCGCATAGATTGACTGCCACCGGTAAGAGCGAATATCAGCCAATCGATCCGGCAAATACAACAGAGGCCCGCACGAGGAACCGCAGGATTGAAATTATCCTCAGCCCGAAACTGGATGAATTGTACAATTTGATAAAGCAGTAACAGGGATAACATAAATTCAGGGATTTAGCAGATTCGGCTTTGAAATCTGATAAATCCCTGAAATTAATTCCACACAATCCCAAAGTCCGTAGGACCCTCTTAATCTGGTCCTGTGTTCAGAAAGGACTTACAAACGATTTAAAATCCGCCAATAGCTCATCTTTAGGAGAGAGCAGTGCTTCTTCCGGCGAAATGCCCCAATCGATATTTAAAGTTGGATCATTCCATTTTACGCCGATCTCAGAAGCTTTATCGAAGTAGTTATTTACTTTATAATTAAAGATGGTATCATCTTCAAGCGCTACAAAACCATGTAAAAATCCGGCCGGTATCCAGAACATAGTTTTATTGTCGCTGCTCAGTTCAATCGAAAAATATTTACCATACGTTGGCGATTCTTTCCGGATATCGACAGCAACATCCAGCACCCTGCCCGCAACAACACGCACCAGTTTCCCCTGCGCATAAGGATTAGCCTGGCCATGTAAGGCTCTTACTGATCCTTTGCGCGAAAATGACTGATTATCCTGCACAAAATCAGCATCTATACCATTGGCTGCAAAAACAGCTTTATTATAGCTTTCGTAAAAATAGCCCCGGTCATCAGTAAATATGCGCGGCTCAATTATCAACAGCCCTTTTATAAATGTTTCGGTAACTTTCATTTAGCTTACGGTTTTCATTAAGGTATTAAATACCACAAACTGATTTTCAAATTCCCGGTTATGCATATCCTGCAAGCGGTGCAGGTGCCTGCTGTAAAACTCGTTAAAGTCGTCCATGCTTTCAGCGCTGTACTGAATACAGTAGGTAACACCCTCGTTCGGCGAATCGATAACGGTTAGTATTTGATATGACTTAAAGTAGCCGGTTTCCATAACCGCAGGTATATAAACCTGCTTCATCCAGTTAAGCCACTGGTCATGAATGGCTTCATCTATTATTACGGTATCGTTAAATATGATCATCGGGGCAAAGGTAGTGTTTTGAGCGGAGATGTAGTAGTTGTTGCGAAGGTTGTAACAGCGGGAGCACCTCGGGGAAGTATAACTAACGCAACTTAATCAACTTGCACCCTCGTTCTTATCCCCTCTCAGTAACCTGAAGCGTTTGCGGGCTTCATTGATATAAAGGCTGCCGCCATAATCAGTGATAATTTTCTGGTAATACATTTTTGCTTTCTCCTTGTCCTGCAACTGATTTTCGTAAATATCACCCAACATAAAAACCGCATCATCGGCCCAAAGATCGAAAGCGTGCTCATCAGCTATTTTTTTCAAAAGCGGCACGGCATCTGCATAACTTTTCTGCTGGATCAATATCCTTGCTTTGGACATCAGTATGTCATCATTAAGCGAATTACCAGGATATTTTACGTCGATACTATCGAGGATAGCGATGGCTTTTTCCGGTTGCTCCGCAAATATCGCCAAATCGGCATGTGCGTACATTTTAAGCGCCGCGCCACTGGTATCGGCCTGCATACTATCAGATATCAAAAGAGAAAGGTTGAGCGCATCGTTGGCAATCAGCTGAGACGTAGCAGCTTTCAGGACGTCCAACTGACCTTTAGCCCAGGTAAAATCGCCGGTATAATACGCCAGTTTTGCATTCCGGTATTTGGCATCCTGTCCAATTGCCGTGTTTTTAAAGTCTATCTCAACCTGGCTGTACAGCAAAGTAGCATCCCAGGGCTGGTTGCTTAAAAGCGTAACATCTCCCAAATCAAGTTTACATTCCGCTAAAAGCGACGGCCTTATCCCCGGAATTTTCACGATCTCTTCTAACAGGTTTTTAGCTTCGGCTATTTTATGCAGCTTAAACGCCTGCAGATTAGCCAGTTTTTGCATGGCAAATGCTGTATTGGCGTTTTTACCGAACTCCGCGAGTAAATCCGTATAATCCTTTTCGAGGCTCAGCAAATCTTCACCCGTATATTTTCCGGAGGTTACCCTCAAATTTTTTGTATTGATAAGCTCTATTTTCGATGGAATGTACAGTGGCTGCTCTTTACCTTTGCTTGCAAGATATTCGTATCCCCGTATGGCTGCATCATAGGCCTCGTTGCTTACCAGCGTGCGGCATAGTTCAAAAATGTTACTCCCGTCATCATTTTGCCGGCGGCTTAAGGCAAGGGCTTGGTTCAGTGCCATATCAAACTGGCGCTGCTGCAAAAATTGCCAGGTAAGCAACTCCGGATAAATAGTTTGCTGCGGATCCTTTTGTATCCTTTTAAGCAGCGCAGCTTTCAGGATATCATAGTCGGCCGAACCTTCAAACAGGGTCGAAATGGTATTTTCAGCTTGCGCAAGGTAGGGCGGGTTAAATGGCAAAAAGTTAAGGTATTCTTCTACCAGCGCCGGCTTATCCCGTTTGTAGCGATAAAGGTTGATTAGCTCGTACGAAAACAGGTTGTCATTTTGCAACAGTTTACGGCCCTGCAGGAATATCTTGATTGCGTAATCGATATTGGCATTTTGATAAAACAATGACGCGAGTAAGGCTATCTGACTTTGATCAGCCGGAAGATTTTTGATCAGGTCGTCATATATAGCGTTAGCCTTATCAACCGAACCCTGTTGGGTGTACGCTGTCGCCAGGATAATATTATATTGCCGGTCTTCAGGATGTTTGCGCACCATCTTTTTTGCAGCGCCAATGGCGTCGTCAAACTTCTTAAGCTCGAGCAAGCTATTAACATATACTGTAAAATATTGCTCGTTATTTTGCTTGTATAACTTTTGATAGATATCAAGTGCTTTTTCCGGTGCACCGTTTGCAGCATATTGACGGGCGAGCAATAAATCGTTCTCCTGCGCGACTAGCGTACTACAAGCTGCAAACATCAATAAAAAACAAACGCACAGTTTCTTCATTAAATCAAAAATAGCTTTTTAATTGATTGAGCGCTTGGCGATTTGATAAATAAGAAAACATGAAGATTTCAGGGATATAAACAACAACGGTTTTTTTATGCCGGAAGTATCTGATCCATATCCGTTCGCTCCTTAAACTTTCAAATCATTTCCGCGGAAACCAGCGAAACAACTAATTATTAAGTTAATTACCTGTAGTAAAATTATGGTGACAGTTTGAAATGCTTAACTTAATTATATAATTTGACCTGATTAAACAACGAAGTATAAACTGATGTTAAAGCATCTAAGACTGATTTTTGCAGTATATTTAGTTGCCGCACTGTCCGCCTGCAAACCGGATAACAGGCAAATACCTGTTATCGACTTTTTTAAGACGCCCGAAAAAGTCGCCTACAGGCTGTCGCCGGATGGTAAATATATTTCTTACTTAAAACCATATAAAGACAAGCAAAACCTGTTTATCCAGTCGCTCGATGGTGGAAAAGAACAAATGGCTACCTCATTCAGCGACTATTCAGTACGCGGAGATTATAACTGGACCTACAATAACGACATTGTGTTTTTCCAGGATGACATTGCGCAGGACGAGATAAAAATGTTCACACTTGACATTGCGACACTTAAAGTAACGCCTGTCTTATCGCAAAAAAAAGTGCGCATCTCTATCCTGGGCCGTGATAAAAATACGCCTGATGTAATAACCATACGCATGAACAAGCGCGACCCGGCAAACTTTGACATTTACAGGCTGAACATTAAAACGGGAGCACTAACTCCTTACCTGGTCAACCCGGGGAATATCACTCAATGGTTTCCGGATGCCGACGGCAAGATACGCCTTGTTAAAGCCTCAGACGGGGTTGACGAAACGATTTTGTACCGCCCTAATGACAACACGCCATTTAAAGGGATAATCGCTAATAATTTTAAAACTTCAGTTAAACCGATAGCTTTCACCGGCCAAAAAAATTATTTCTATGCCCTGTCCAATGTTAACCGCGACAAATCAGCATTAGTTGAAATCAATGCGGAGGATGGAAAGGAGCACAGGGTTATTTTTGCATCGGACAGTGCAGATATACTTGACTACTCCTATTCTAAAAACACTCATAAAGTAGAAATGGTCTCATGGGACGCAGGGAAGCCACAGAAACATTACTTTGACCCGGTAATGAAAAACATCTATGACAAATTATCCGGTGAATTAAAGGACAACCAGATCGCCATTACTGACAGGGATAGCGCAGAGAACAAATTTATTGTTTTTACATACACCGATCGTTGCCCGGGCACCTATTATCTTTTTGAACGAAGCGCCGGTAAACTAACTAAATTAAGTGATATTAACCCCGACTTAAAGCATGAGGAGCTTTGCCCGATGCGGCCGATAAGCTTTAAAGCCAGCGACGGCTTAAAAATAACCGGCTATCTGACTTTACCCAACGGCCTCAAAACGACTAACTTACCAACGGTAGTAATACCGCATGACGGGCCGTTTTCCCGTACCGGTTGGGGCTTTAATCCCGAGGTGCAGTTTTTGGCGAACCGGGGTTATGCGGTTTTCCAGGTTAACTACCGGGGTTCTACCGGTTTTGGAAAAGCATTTCACAGTGCCGGTTTCAAACAGATGGGCGGTAAAATTCAACAGGATATTACCGATGGTGTAAAGTGGCTGATAGCTAACAAGACAGCTAACCCAAAAAAGATAGCCATTTTCGGCGGAGGTTTTGGCGGCTTTTCCGCGTTATACGGTGTATCGTTCCATCCTGAACTATACAACTGCGCCATAGTACAGCATGGGCTTATTAACTTCTTCACCTATATTAAAGATGCACCGCCATTTTTGAAGCCAATGGTGCAAATGACCTATGAGAGGGTAGGCAATCCCGCGACCGATGCCGGCCAGTTCAGGGCTATTTCGCCTGTGTTTAATACTGATAAAATACACGCGCCTGTGCTTATTTTCCAGGGTGCGAGAGATGACCGCGCAAACATACCCGAATTAAATCAGTTTGTGCGTGAACTGCAAAAACAGAATGGCAGCGACAAAGTAAAATACTTTTTAAAGCCAATGGAGCGTACAAGCTTCAGGAGCCAGGCAAACCGGATGGAAATGTATGCTGAGATTGAAAAGTTCCTGGACGAAAATATGCGGAAAAAAAATTAAACCTGGCTTTATGAAAAAGCAGGACAACAGCTACCGTAAAAATTTTTCGTTGGCCATCATTTTCCTGGTCCTCACATCAGTAATGTTTATTATCGCCCTTTTTGTTTCATACAATCTGAACGCCAAATACGTAGAAAACGAATTTGACTCGAAAAAAATATACGTACAGGAACAAACCACACGGCCTTACAACAACCTGTTTCAGAATAAAATCACAGAGATTACTTCTTACCAGGGCTTTCTCGACTCGGCGTCTGCGGCCAGGTATGCCGATTCTGTTTTTCAGAGCTATCATTTCGTGCGGCAGATGGTTTTTTATGATGTACAGATAGGTAACCAAAATCAGGGTATCATTATTAAAAACCATTTGGGCATATCTATAAAGTCGATGTACCTTTTCCGGCCTAAAAATAATAAGGTAGAAGGGATCAGGATATGGAACACTAAGAACGAAATTGATTTTGAGCAAATGGCCACCAAACTGGCGCGTTTTATCGCCCTATCAGATACTACGCGCGGTTCCACCCAGGACGAAATTTATAAGACGTTTTATGACGTAAAGCCAGGTAAGATCAGTTATTCGAACATTCTGCGCCGGGAGGACGTGAAAATATTGCGCGAACTGCAAATGCACCCCAATTCGCCGTATTATTCCAAGCAGACCATGATGACCTTTTTTCTTGACCCCTACAGGCTCAAGATTAAAAACCCCTATAAGCAACTCTATCAAAAGGTAACTATTCAACCGGTGGTTTTCGACCCGCCTGATAATCCGATCGGTACCCTCGTGACCGAAGCACCACTGCCGGGCGCTTTTTCTGATTACAAACTTTATTTTTTGTCGCCCCCGGGATATTTAAATGCCGAGATTAATCGTCGTTTTATGCCTGTTGCCGGACTGGTATTACTGATTTATTGTGTACTCGTGCTCATAGGCTGGCTCATCTACCGCAACCTCGGTATTAACATCAAACTATTTAAACTGCAGTATGATTTCATTAATAACTTCACCCATGAGTTTAAAACACCCGTGAGTGTTATAAAAATTGCAGGCTCAAACCTTAGCGGAGATAGCGAGCTAAGCGAACGGCAGCGAAAACAATATGGACGGATATTAAACGAGGAAGCCGATAAGCTTAATGAACTGATGAGCAAACTGCTCTCGTTCACCCAACTCGAAAATAAATCGATTGAGTTGAAAAGAGAGCCGGTTGATGTACAGCAATTTGTAAACAGCTATATCGAGACCTTCAGGTTAAAACATCCCGACTTTAAAATCACATCGCACTTTGATGGTACACCTACCCTTCTAACTGACCCTGTTATGCTTGGGAGCGTTTTGCAGAACCTGATGGAAAATGCCTATAAATACTCTCATCCCGAAAAAAGGGAACTGCATATTAACGTGAGCGGCTTTAAACGAAACATTGTATTTTCATTCAAAGACAAAGGTATTGGGATACAAAAGAGTGAATTGGGGAATGTATTTAAAAAATTCTACCGGATAGAGAACCAGTACAACCAAAACGGCAGTGTTGGCCTGGGCTTGGCTTTTTGCAAAGAACTGGTTAATTTTATGGACGGAGAGATAACAGTTAACAGTAAAGTAAATGAAGGTTCGGAGTTTATAGTTACCTTACCTTACGAAAATTAAAATATGAATAAAGAAATAAAAATTGCGCTGGTTGAGGACGATGAAAACCTGCGTTTCCTGGTGGCCGAACGCCTGCAGTCAGAAGGCTATAAAGTACTGGAAGCTGCCAATGGCGACACTGCAGAAAAAGTGATCTTAAATGAACACCCAGACATCGTACTGCTCGACTGGATGTTGCCCGGCAAACAAGGTTCTGAAGTTTGCACCAATATAAGGGCCAAAGGCTTCGATAACCTGGTAATTATGATGACTGCCAAAGGGCAGGACGTTGACAAGATTGCTGCTTATAACTTCGGCGTATCAGACTACATTATTAAACCATTTAATATGGATGTGCTCGTGGCAATGATTGAAAACAAGATCAAGTTTTCGCTCAATAACGAGAAAACCGAATCATACAAATTTGCCGGTATGGAGCATTTGCCAAATACACACCTGCTGATAAAGGAAGGACGCAAAATAGAGCTAACTATTTTAGAGAATCGTATCCTGCTATACTTCCTTAAAAATAAAAACAAGGTGATTAACCGCGAAGAATTAATGATGGAAGTTTGGGGTTATAATGCCGATGTAAATACCCGTACGCTTGATATGCATATTGTAAGGCTGCGTAAGAAAATCGAGTCGAATCCTGACTCTCCGCAATACCTGCAAACTGTAAGAGGTATCGGTTATAAATTTGTTTATAACGGATAATTAAAATAACGGTCTTTCGGTGGCTGTACCTCCACAGCCACCTTTCTTCCCCGGTAAATACAACTTTCAAAGTCAGTTGTAACCTATCTTTGCCGGCCATCGTCCAATCTGCAAATCTTTAAACCATGCAGACCGGCACAAACCTATTACATATAAAGTTATCAGGACTTGCCTTAATTGTGGCGCCGTTATTATTTGGCGCGTCAACATTCTTCTGGCAAAATGGCGAATACGGCCCAACGGCCGCTGTGCTGCTAACACTTTCCAATGCTTTTTGGATTCCCGCACTTATTGCATTGTTTGGCTTTATCAAAAATAAAATGCCGGTTTACTATCCAATAGGCCTGTTTGTTGCTATCTGCGGCAGCTGCATAGGGGGTAACAGTTTTAGCTATCTCGGATATTTTACCACTGTTTTCGGTATTTCCCATCAAACATATATTTCTACGCTGGCGCATTACCCTATAAGCTCCGGTATACTCATCTTTTGGGCCGGACCGCTTTTCCCATTGAGTCTCCTTGTATTGGGAATTAATCTTATACGAAAAAGAACTATCGAAACCTGGCTGGGCATTTTAATATGTCTCGGCGCAATCGTATTTCCTTTGGGTCGTATTTTACGCATTGAAGTTGTTGCTCACCTCACCGACCTGCTTTTTGCTGTACCTTTCTTTGTTATAGGCTGGAGGTTTATAAACAGCCGTGGCAGCGTAAGTCAATTTGCACAAGCCTGACATCGTCAAATACTTAAAACGTTATCCCCTCCTGGTCGTTACCTTATAAAGGCTAAATTGTAAGGACACGGCATGGATTTAGAAATATTAGGCAAAGCTGAAAGCATAAAAAAAACAAAGCACGGCCTTGTTATACAAACCAAAGAAGCTACTGCCCGCATTTGGGTTTACAGCAATAATATCATCCGGGTAAACGTAAGCAAGGCATTTAATGCCAACGATCATTCGTTTGCAGTTATACAGCAACCCGCCGGTGATTTTGAATTTTCAGAATCTAATGACGAGGTGACTATCATCACCACCGGCATGCGCTTGGGAATTGCCAAAAACCCGTTACGGTTTAATTTTTATACGGTAAATGGTCATGCTTTGAGCGAGGATGACGAGCGATTCGGCATTAACTGGCAGGGCAACAGGGTGATTAACTATCGCAAGCTTTACCCGGATGAAAAGTTTATCGGCCTGGGCGAAAAGACGGGTAACCTGAACAAGCGCGGAGCCAGCTTTGTAAACTGGAACACCGATGCCGCCATGCACGATACTAAAACCGACCCGCTGTATAAAACAATACCATTTTTTGTTGGGATACACGATAGGCTGACTTACGGTCTTTTTTTCGATAATACGCATAAAAGCTATTTCGACTTCGGCGCTACTACTGATGACCAGATGACGTGGTTCGGCGCGGACGGCGGCGATATGAATTATTATTTTTTCGGCACGCAGGGCATAGCCAAAATAATTGAAGATTATACCTGGCTGACCGGCCGCATGGAAATGCCGCCGCTGTGGAGCCTCGGGTACCAGCAATGCCGCTGGAGCTATATGAACGCCAAAGAAGTATTGAAAGTCGCTGAAAATTTCAGGAAATATAATATTCCCGCCGATGTAATTTACTGTGATATAGATTACATGGACGGGTTCAAAATTTTTACCTGGAATAGCCAAACTTTTCCCGATCCGAAGGCGCTTATCGATAAACTGAAAGAAATGAACTTCAGATTGATAACGATCGTCGATCCGGGTATTAAGATCGAAAAGGGCTACCCACAATATGATGAGGGTGTTAAAAAAGGCTACTTTGCTACTTATCCTAACGGAGAAAACTATACTGGCGAGGTTTGGCCCGGCCGGTGCCACTTTCCGGATTTCTTTAGGGAAGATGTACGCGAATGGTGGGGTAAATCGTTTGCCGCATTAACACAACCTGGAGTAGAAGGTTTTTGGAATGATATGAACGAACCGGCCGCCTGGGGGCAAAACATCCCCTGGCTGGTTAAATTCGGCGAGAAGTTCATGCCCGAAGTGCGCAATGCCTATGGAATGCAAATGGCGCGCGCCACGTATGATGGTGTCCGAAAGATAATGGGTAATAAGCGGCCGTTCGTATTAACCCGGGCTGCCTATGCCGGCACCCAGCGGTATTCTGCAGTGTGGACAGGTGATAACTCCGCATTTGATGAGCACATGTTGATGGGCCAGCGTATGGTAAGCAGCCTCGGCATTTGCGGGATGAGCTTTGCCGGCGTGGATATTGGTGGTTTTAGTTATAATCCTTCCCCTGAGTTGATAGTGCGCTGGAACTCGCTCGGGGTTTATACCCCCATGTTCCGTAATCATGCCCAACAAGGCACCATCATGCGCGAGCCATGGCGCTGGGGCAAAAAGAATATGGCGATCATCAAAAAAGATATTGAGCTGCGCTACCGCTTGCTGCCTTATATCTACTCTGCATTTTACCATTCCTGCCTTACAGGCTTGCCCGTAAGCCGTGCGCTGGCTATTGATTACACCAATGATAAAAAGGTGTACGATGAGAGTTACCACAACCAGTTTTTATTCGGTGATAGTATACTGGTTGCACCTGTGGAAAGTACAAAGCTAAAAGCGAAGGTTTATTTACCGAAAGGCGCCTGGTACCGGTTTAGCACAGGCGAGAAGTTTAATGGTGGCAAAACGATAACAGTTGATGCGCCACTGACAGACCTTCCGGTATTTATAAAAGCCGGCGCAATCATTCCAATGCAAAACGTTGTGCAAAGCACAAATGACAAAGGCGATGGTATTTTGGCATTGCATACATGGAATGGCGTCGAACCATCAATATTTAATTACTATGAGGATGATGGGACTACTTATGACTATCAAAATAAGGTTTACTATAAGCGGCAAATAATTTTCGACCCTGTTCGCCGCTCGATAAGCTTTTCTGATGTGGAGGGCTCGTTTACATCAAGATTCAGCCAGGTAAAATTGATGCTGCATGGGTTTAGTGATTCCTCCAAGAACGGTGAAACGGAGAGGCGGCAAGTCCTCTATAAGTTTGGCAATGCCGCATTTAAACTAACGTTTTAAATAGCGGCATACTGCCCGGCGCGCCAAAACCACTCAACAAAAAACCCCGGCTAAATGCATAACCGGGGTTAATAGTTTATATCTCTTAGGGAGATAGGGAACTTTTTATTTCACTTCTTCAAAGTCGACATCCGTTACAGTGTCCCCTTCGTTCTGTCCGCCCGCAGAGGCGCCGCCGTTTGCATCAGCACCTGGCTGTGCGCCCTGGCCTGCATCAGCAGTGGCTTTATACATCTCTTCAGAGGCTGCGTTCCAGGCATTGTTTAACTCAGCCTGGGCTGCGTCAATATCGCTGAAGTTTTTAGCTGCATAGGCCTCTTTCAGTTTTTTCAGGCCTTCTTCGATAGGCGCTTTCTTGTCAGCCGAAATCTTGTCGCCGTATTCTTTCAATTGTTTTTCGGTCGAGAATATCAGCGCGTCAGCAGCATTAAGTTTTTCAACTTCTTCTTTTGCCTTTTTGTCAGCATCGGCATTCGCTTCAGCCTCGTCTTTCATTTTCTTGATCTCAGCTTCAGTTAAGCCAGAAGAAGCTTCAATACGGATCTTCTGCTCTTTACCGGTAGCTTTATCCTTTGCAGATACATTCAATATACCGTTAGCATCAATATCGAAAGTCACTTCAATTTGTGGCACACCACGAGGTGCTGGTGGAATGCCATCCAGGTGGAAACGGCCGATCGTACGATTAGCCGATGCCATTGGGCGTTCACCTTGCAGAATGTGTATCTCTACTGATGGCTGACTGTCAGACGCGGTTGAGAATACTTCCGATTTCTTGGTTGGTATTGTAGTATTAGCTTCAATCAGCTTGGTCATTACGCCACCCATAGTTTCAATACCTAATGAAAGCGGGGTAACGTCAAGCAATAAAACGTCTTTTACTTCGCCGGTTAATACACCTCCCTGTATAGCAGCACCGATAGCCACCACCTCGTCAGGGTTCACACCTTTTGAAGGCGCTTTACCGAAGAATTTTTCAACAGCTTCCTGAATAGCAGGGATACGTGTTGAACCACCTACCAAGATGATCTCGTCGATATCCGATGTACCGTAACCCGCGTTTTTCAATGCGGTTTTGCAAGGCTCGATAGTACGTTTGATCAAACCGTCGGCCAGTTGCTCAAATTTAGCGCGGGTTAAGGTTTTAACCAGGTGCTTTGGCATGCCGTCGGCAGCTGTAATGTATGGCAGGTTAATTTCAGTCTGCGCAGTGCTTGATAACTCTATTTTAGCTTTTTCAGCTGATTCCTTTAAGCGTTGTAACGCCATTGAGTCTTTACGCAGGTCGATACCTTCATCATTCTTAAACTCATTGGCCAGCCAATCAATAATTACCTGGTCAAAATCGTCACCACCAAGGTGAGTATCGCCATCGGTTGATTTCACTTCGAATACGCCATCGCCTAATTCCAGTACCGAAACGTCATGCGTACCGCCACCGCAATCGAACACAACAATTTTCATGTCCTTGTGCGCTTTGTCCAGGCCATAAGCCAGAGCGGCTGCAGTAGGCTCGTTAATGATACGGCGAACTTTTAAACCTGCAATCTCGCCGGCCTCTTTAGTAGCCTGGCGCTGTGCGTCGTTAAAGTAAGCCGGCACAGTTATAACCGCCTCAGTAACTTCCGTACCCAGAAAATCTTCAGCAGTCTTCTTCATTTTTTGAAGGATCATGGCAGAAATTTCCTGCGGAGTATATTTACGGTCGCCTATTTCAACGCGCGGCGTGTTGTTATCGCCTTTTACCACTTTATAAGGCACTCGGTCGGCCTCTTTGGTAACCTCATTAAACTGGTTACCCATAAAGCGTTTAATAGAATAAATAGTTTTTGTTGGATTGGTGATAGCCTGGCGTTTTGCAGGGTCGCCAACTTTACGTTCGCCGTTGTCCACAAAAGCCACTACAGACGGCGTAGTACGTTTACCCTCGCTGTTCGCAATAACCTGGGGCTCGTTACCTTCCATTACTGCAACGCAGGAGTTTGTTGTTCCTAAGTCGATTCCAATTATTTTAGACATATGATTATATTTTCTTGATTGATGTTTTCTGAATTACTGGTTATTTATCAATGCCTGTGCCAATTTGGGTTTGGCAGAGTTTTTTTGATTAAAGGTTAAAGGTTAAAGGCGAAAGGTATTATTTAGTCATGACGATGTTTAAAAACGGTGACAGGTTGGCAGGAGTTGAGGCGAGAGGGGCGAGACATTAGCATTACAATTATTTTCTGTAAATTGCTCACAAAAAAAACGCCTCTGTTACTCAACACACCAAACAGGCAAACTACAACGCCTGGAATTGTATAACAACAGCCTGATCACCGGCTGAACCTTCAATCAGCAAATTGAAATGAATTTTTATTGTTATACAAATCCAAAATATCCATGTTTTTTATCGAATCAGAACGGTTGAAAATGCAGCCGTTAACACATCAACAACTGCAAATATTACATAATAGCGGGCGGCATGCCCTGGAGGAATCACTTGGTCTTACCCTATCCAACTGGCAGGTGGATGAATTTTATCAAAAGGAAATAGATGACGCCATGATAAATTTCTGGCTGCCAAAAACACTGGCTAATCCTGACCAGTTCATCTGGTACACTGATTGGGAAATCATCCTTAAGGCTGAAAACCTCGCTATCGGCGGCATGGGATTCAACGGAGAACCCAACGACCTGGGCGAGGCGGAAGCCGGCTATATGATTGAGGAAGGACACCAGGGCAAAGGTTATGCTACGGAAGCTCTAAAACTGATGAGCCATTGGGCTTTGGGAAAGGAAGGGATTAATTCGGTGATTGTTCATACATACGAGAGTAATCTGCCTTCTGTGCGGATACTGGAAAAATGCTGCTTTAAACAGTTTAAGAGAACTGATGAGGGATTGTTATCGTTTAGACTGAACAATGATCAGTACCGCTAAAAAAAAGAAGCCTCCCGGCAAGCCAGGAGGCATTTCTTTAATAATTAGATTTATTTGGATTTAAAATTATTCGGCTTTTTCAGCATTTTCCTCGTTTGCTGCCGGCGCCTCAGGGGCCTCGGTTTCAGCTGCAGGAGTTGCTTCAGTTTCAACTGCCGGTGATTCAGCAGAAGCGGCCTCAGCTACAGGAGCTGCTTCAACAACTTCTTCGGTTGCTGGCGCAGCAGCAGGTGCAGCAGTTTTATTACCGCCTTTACCACCACGGCGACGAGTTGATTTCTTTTCAGTTTTAGCAACGTCGGTACCATAAACTGTATTGTAGTCTACCAATTCAATCATCGCCATTTCAGCGTTATCACCTAAACGGTTTTCCATTTTGATGATACGGGTGTAACCGCCCGGACGGCTGGCAATCTTCTCAGCAATTTCGCGGAACAGGATGCTAACTGCATCTTTGTCCTGGAGATAGCTGAATACCACACGACGCGAGTGTGTAGTATCATTTTTCGATTTTGTAAGAAGGGGCTCAACAAATCCGCGTAAAGCCTTCGCTTTTGCTAATGTTGTAGTAATGCGCTTGTGCAGGATAAGCGAAGTGGCCATGTTGCTCAGCATCGCTTTGCGGTGGCTGTCGGTGCGGCCTAAGTGATTAACTTTTTTTCCGTGTCTCATTGTTTTTGTTGTTGTGGCACGTGCATACCGTCGGGCGGCGGCTTTTCGTCAAGCCCTCGGAATTATGCCGGTGTTAGTGATTTGTTGATTAGAGGTTAGAGAATAGTTCACCTGCTTTCTCAAACCCGTGTTTTATAAATGAAAAGAGGTTAGAGACTAATTAACTAATCTCTAACCTCTTTTTATTAATTTATTCTTCGTCTAACTTAAATTTCGACAGGTTCATACCAAAAGATAAGCCTTTTGATTTTACCAGGTCCTGGATCTCAGTTAACGACTTTTTACCAAAGTTTCTGAACTTAAGCATATCAGCCACGTCGTATGATACTAAATCAGCAAGGCTGCGTATATCAGCAGCTTTCAGGCAGTTTAGTGCACGTACTGAAAGGTCAAGGTCAACCAGTTCGGTCTTAAGGATCTTGCGCATATGCAGGATTTCCTCATCAACTTCTTTAGTTTCTTCTTTAGCCTGCGCTTCTAGCATCATGTTCTCATCACTGAACAGCATAAAGTGCTGGATAAGTATCTTAGCCGCTTCTTTAAGTGCATCTTCAGGATGTATTGAACCATCGGTAGTAATGTCCAGTACTAATTTTTCATAGTCGGTTTTTTGTTCTACACGATAGTTCTCAATAGTATATTTAACGTTTTTGATAGGTGTGTAAATCGAGTCGATTGCTATTACACCTACATTAGCGTCAGGATTTTTATTTTCTTCGCTCGGAATGTAACCACGGCCTTTATTAACAGTAAGCTCGATTTCAAGCGTTACCGAACTATCCATATTACATATAACAAACTCAGGGTTCAACACCGTAAAGTTGTTTGAAAACTTGGTGATATCGCCTGCATTGAAAGCATCCTGGCCATTAATAATGACAAATATTTTTTCGCTGTCGCCAGATTCACCGGTTTTTTTGAACCTAACCTGCTTAAGGTTAAGTATAATTTCGGTAACGTCTTCAACAACGCCTTTGATGGTTGAAAACTCATGCATCACTCCCGAAAAACGTACTGAAGTGATCGCATAACCTTCCAGTGAAGAAAGTAAGATACGACGCAGAGCATTACCAATGGTTACACCGAAGCCTGGTTCTAACGGACGAAACTCAAACGTGCCATCAAAATCAGTTGATTTCTGCATGATAACCTTGTCTGGTTTTTGAAATGCTAAAATTGCCATTTATATCCTTTATTTATTGTTTACTAATTGAAATGATTTAAACCACGAAATGATTGACAAAATTTGCCAATCATCGCGTGGATAAGTATCGTTATTACTTCGAGTACAACTCGACGATAAGGTTTTCCTTAATGTTCTCAGGAATCTCATCGCGGTTTGGATAGTTAAGAAACTTGCCTGTTAAATTGGCAGCATCCCACTCCAGCCAGCTGTACTTGTTTATTTTGCGGCCGGCTACCGAATTGGCAACTGCTTCCAGCGATTTTGATTTCTCACGTACCGCTATAACATCACCAGCTTTTAGTGAATATGAAGGGATGTTTACCACCTCACCGTTTACAGTGATATGTTTGTGACCAACCAACTGACGTGCGCCTGAACGGGTTGGGGCTATACCTAAACGGTAAACAGCATTGTCTAAACGGGCCTCCAGAAATTTCAACAGGTTCTCACCGGTGATACCTTCTTTAGCAGAAGCACGGTGAAACAGGTTTTCGAACTGACGTTCCAACACACCGTAAGTGTATTTAACTTTCTGTTTTTCCTGCAACTGGGTTGAGTACTCTGACTGTTTGCCTCTCCTTTTCGACACGCCGTGCATGCCCGGAGGATAATTTTTTCTTTCTAACGCTTTATCCGGACCGAAGATCGGCTCACGGAAACGGCGCGCAATTTTGGATTTTGGTCCTGTATATCTAGCCATTGTTTGTGGTTTTTAAAGTATCAGGCAGCCCGCAGCTGCTGAATCTTAGCTTTAAAAAAATTGTTAATTAAACTCTTCTGCGTTTTGATGGACGGCAACCGTTGTGCGGAAGCGGTGTAATGTCCTTTATAGTAGTTACCTCGATGCCTGCAGTTTGCAAAGTACGGATAGCCGACTCACGACCGGCGCCAGGGCCCTTCACAAATACTTCAACTTTACGAAGACCTAAGTCATACGCAACTTTACCGCAATCAGCAGCAGCCTGACCGGCAGCATAAGGCGTGTTTTTCTTTGAACCTTTGAAACCCATTTTCCCAGCAGACGACCACGAAATAGCCTGGCCGGTTTTGTTGGTAAGGGTGATGATGATGTTGTTAAAAGTAGCATTGATATGTGCTTCACCAACCGGTTCTACAATAACAATACGCTTTTTGGTTACTTTTTTAGCTTTAGCCATTTTTTGATTTTCTTTTTGCCAATGAATTACTGGATTAGCGAATAATCCGGACTCATTAGCGAGTTATATAATCAGGTATTCCTAATGTCAGAAACCACAGGATACTTCTAACCTCTGGTCTCTGATCATTAATCACTATTTAGTAGCTTTCTTCTTGTTAGCAACAGTCTTACGTTTACCTTTACGGGTACGTGAGTTGTTTTTGGTACGCTGACCGCGCAAAGGCAACCCTTTACGGTGACGGGTTCCACGATAGCAACCTATATCCATTAAACGTTTAATGTTCAGCTGAACTTCAGAGCGCAGCGCGCCTTCAACCTTGATCTGATCGTTAATTATACCACGGATAGTAGCTAACTGTTCGTCGTTCCAATCCTGAACTTTAGTATCAAAATCGATACCGGCTTCAGTTAAAATTCTTTGAGCGGTAGCACGGCCAATACCGTAAATGTAGGTTAAACCTATCTCCCCTCTTTTGTTCTTCGGTAAATCTATACCTGAAATCCTTGCCATATTTGTGTTTTGTGTTTTTAAATGATACCGAACGGCGGGCCACCGTTGTACGGGCTATCACAATTTCTTTCTAATTATCCCTGACGCTGCTTAAACTTAGGATTCTTTTTGTTGATAACATAAAGTTTCCCGTTACGGCGAATGATCTTGCAATCAGCGCTGCGTTTTTTAATGGATGCTCTAACTTTCATCTCTGCTGTTATTTATATCTATAGGTTATTCTACCCTTTGTCAAGTCATACGGGCTCATCTCCAGTTTAACCCTGTCGCCAGGTAAAATTTTGATGTAGTGCATCCGCATTTTTCCGGATATGTGAGCAATAATCTCATGACCATTTTCCAGTTCAACCCGGAACATTGCATTTGATAATGCCTCCCGGATGGTTCCGTCTTGTTCAATCGATGATTGTTTAGCCATATTTTACTGATTATTACTTAATTATCCGCCCCAAAACCGGGATGCAAAATTAATAAAAAATATTTTAATTATTATTAATTTCTTTTAAAACATTATCTACATACGAAAAGGTAGACAGGATATCGGGTTGTCCCTTCCTGATAGCTACCGTATGTTCGTAGTGCGCAGATGGTTTGCCATCAACTGTCGACACCGTCCAACCGTCGTCCCAGAACTTCACCCTGGCTTTGCCGGCATTAATCATAGGTTCAATAGCTATCACCATACCTTCTTCAAGTTTGGTACCCGAGCCACGTCTGCCATAATTGGGCACTTCGGGTTTTTCGTGCAGCTGCAGACCAACTCCGTGACCTACCAACTCTTTCACAACACCATAGCCGTGTTTTTCGGCGTGCTCCTGAACTGCGTAACCAATGTCACCTATGCGCATTCCGGCAACTGCTTTTTGCACGCCCAGGTCGAGGCATTCACGGGTAACACGCATAAGGCGCTTAACTTCGTCGCTCACTTCGCCTATTGCAAAAGTAAAAGCCGAGTCACCGATATATTTATTCAGGACTACGCCGCAATCAACCGATACTATATCACCCTCGACAAGCTCGCGCTGGTTGGGAAAACCGTGCACCACCTGGTCGTTGGGCGAAATACATAAAGAGTAAGGAAACCCGTGATAATTTAAAAATGCAGGAACCCCCCCGTTGTCACGGATAAAGGTTTCTGCAAGTTTATTTAATTCTATGGTTTTTATACCAGGGCGTATTACTTTCGCAATTTCCCCTAGTGTTTTGGAAACAAGTAAAGAACTTTCTCTTATCAGCTCTATCTCTTCGACAGACTTATAATGGATCTTTGACATGTTTTATGGTTAGATAACAGGCTGACCGGTATCACCCGATGGGATAGCGGTGCGGCCTTTAATTCTTCCTGTTTTCATCAGACCATCGTAATGGCGCATTAACAGGTGGCTTTCAATCTGCTGTAAGGTATCCAGCACAACACCCACAAGGATGATCAGCGAAGTACCGCCGAAGAAACGTGCGAATGTACTGCTTACACCTACCAGGCTGCCCAAGGCAGGGATGATAGCAATTATAGCTAATGCAATTGAACCAGGTAACGTGATTTTTGAAATTACACCGTCGATAAAGTTACCTGTATCGCGACCAGGTTTAATACCGGGTATAAAGCCGCCGTTCTTCTTCATATCTTCCGACATCTGCTGCGGGTTAACGGTGATAGCAGTATAGAAGTAAGTAAACAGTATGATCAGGATTGCGAATAGCAGGTTATGTCCCCATGAAGTATAGTCAGATAAAGCCATCAATACTTTATTTGACGCCGCATTGGGATAGAACTGTGCAATTGTAGCGGGAATAAACATCAGCGCCTGCGCAAATATAATTGGCATTACACCCGCAGCATTCACCTTTAAGGGAATGTACTGGCGAACGCCGCCATATTGTTTGTTACCCACTATTCGCTTAGCATATTGCACCGCAATTTTGCGTGTGCCCTGCACAATAAGAACAGTAAATGCCACGACAGCAATCAGTGCAACGATCTCGACAATGAACATAATTAAACCACCTGTACCTGTAGTACGTGACAGGAATTCGCTTGATATAGCACCTGGAAGAGCAGCTATAATGCCTACCATGATAATAAGCGATATACCGTTACCGATGCCCTTATCTGTGATTTTTTCACCAAGCCACATTACAAACATAGTACCTGCTGTAAGCACGCACACGTTGATTACTGTAAAGTACGGATTTGCAATCTCCATCTGTGTATCCTGTATCTGCGACCGTAGGTAACCTATAGCCTGCAATGCAGTAATACCAATGGTAAGATAGCGGGTCCACTGGTTAATCTTGTTACGCCCGCTTTCACCTTCTTTTTGCAACTTAGCAAAATAAGGCACCGCGATACCCAACAGCTGCACTACGATGGATGCAGAGATATAAGGCATTACCCCTAATGCAAAAATTGAGGCACGAGAAAACGAACCGCCTGCAAACATGTTCAGTAAGCCGGCAAGTCCCTCAGTACCCTGTTTAGCGGTAAGCGAATTAAAATTAACGCCCGGAAGCACTACGAAAGAGCCCACGCGATATATTAAAAGAAATAAGAGTGTGTTAGTAATACGCACTCTTAAATCATCAATTTTCCAGATATTGGATAATGTGGTGAAAAAATTCTTCATCGAAAATTATAGCTTTACTATGGTACCACCTGCTGCTTCGATAGCTTTTTGCGCTGTAGCAGTAAAGGCGTGGGCTTTAACTTCTAACTTAGCTTTCAGCTCGCCGCGGCCCAATATCTTAATCAGGTCGTTGCGTGATGCCAGGCCATGCGCTTTCAGTGTTTCCAGATCAACCGAAGATAAAGAATATTTTTCAGTTAATGCTTGCAGCACGTCAAGGTTAATGCCATTATACTCAACCCGGTTAGGGTTTTTAAAGCCAACCTTTGGTACACGGCGTTGTAAAGGCATCTGGCCACCTTCAAAACCAACCTTGCTGCTGGTGCCTGAACGCGAACCGGCGCCTTTATGGCCACGTGTTGATGTTCCGCCACGGCCCGAACCGGTACCACGGCCAATTCTTTTTCTATTTTTTGTAGAACCTTCTGCAGGTTTCAGATTGCTTAAATTCATGATATTAAATGTTTTCTACCGCTACCAGGTGATTAACTTTTCTAACCATACCGATGATAGCTGCAGTAGCTTCAACTTCTACACTGTGGTTGATCTTTTTTAAGCCCAGGGCTTCAACCGTACGTTTTTGGCGCTCACTTCTGTCGATCACGCTTTTAATCTGGGTTATTTTGATTTTTGCCATGACAGATTATCCGTTAAATACTTTACCTAAACTAACGCCGCGGTGCTGTGCTACAGTATAAGCATCGCGCAATTGCGCTAATGCAGATACAGTTGCCTTAACCACGTTGTGCGGGTTTGATGAACCTTTTGATTTTGCCAATACGTTGTGTACGCCTGCAGATTCCAGTACTGCGCGCATCGCACCACCGGCAATTACACCTGTACCGTTTGCAGCTGGCTTAATGTAAACAAAACCACCTGAAAACTTACCGATCTGGTCGTGAGGAACTGTACCGTTAATGATAGGCACCTTTACCAGGTTCTTTTTAGCATCATCAATGCCTTTTGCAATGGCTTCGGTAACCTCTTTTGCCTTACCTAAGCCGTAACCTACAACACCATTTTCATCACCTACTACCACAATGGCAGAGAAGCTGAAGGTACGGCCGCCTTTGGTTACTTTGGCTACACGCTGGATGCTTACCAAGCGGTCTTTTAATTCAATCTCGCTTGTTTTTACTCTTTTTATGTTGATTGTTGACATTTCTCTTTTCGATTAAAAGTTTAAACCACCTTCACGTGCACCTTCAGCCAGTGATTTTACACGACCATGGTACAAATAACCGTTCCTGTCGAAAACCACATCTTTAATACCTGCTGCGATAGCTTTAGAAGCAACCAGCTTGCCAACGGCAACTGACTGGTCGATCTTAGTACCTTCTGCCGCCGTAAAATCTTTTGATAATGATGAGGCCGAAACAAGTGTTCTGCCGGTAACATCGTCAATGATCTGTGCGTAAATACCTTTATTACTCCTGTAAACCGACAGACGCGGACGTGCCGAAGAACCTGAAAGACGTTTCCTGATTCCCTTCTTAATTCTGTCTCTTCTTGATAATTTAGCTCCCATGACGATTATTTTTTAGATGCTGATTTACCTGCTTTTCTTCTCAATACTTCGCCTACAAACTTGATACCTTTACCTTTGTATGGCTCTGGTGCACGCAGCGAACGGATTTTTGCCGCTACCTGGCCTATCAGTTGTTTATCAATCGACTCTAAGATGATAGTCGGGTTTTTCCCCTTATCAGCAGTTGTTGAAACTTTTATTTCTTTTGGTAACTCAAATACGTAGTGGTGAGAATAACCCAACACTAAATCTAAGGTATTACCTGTATTTGTTGCACGGTAACCTACACCCACTAATTCCTGCTCAACTTTGTAACCTGTGGTTACACCTACAACCATATTGTTTATTAGCGCACGGTATAAGCCGTGTAATGCTTTGTGGCGTTTTTGGTCTGAAGGACGCTTAACAACAAGGTTTCCTTCTTCCTGCTCAACAGTGATGTCACTGTCTACCGCCTGGTGCAGCTCGCCTTTAGGACCTTTTACAGTAACAACATTATCTGCCGATACCGAAAACGTAACGCCCTGTGGCAGCGCTATAGGTGATTTTCCTACTCTTGACATTGCTTAATTTCCTCCTATTAATATACGTAGCATAAAACCTCACCGCCAACATTCTGTGCTTTAGCTTCTTTATCGGTCATAACACCTTTAGAAGTTGACAGGATGGCGATACCTAAACCATTTAATACTCTTGGCATATTGTCCATGCCTGCGTATTTCCTCAAACCTGGTTTACTGATGCGCTGGATGCTGCGGATAGCAGAAATTTTAGTTATCGGATGGTACTTTAAAGCAACTTTAATGGTGCCTTGCGGACCATTTTCCTCAAACTTAAAATTAGCAATGTAACCTTTGTCGAAAAGCACCTTAGTGATTTCCTTCTTCAGATTTGATGCAGGAATTTCAACAACCCTATGGTTGGCTTTAATAGCATTCCTTACTCGTGTAAGATAATCTGCGATTGGATCTGTATTCATTTTATCGATTTGTGGTAGTGGTTTCCTTCCCGTAACATCCGGGGCGACCTTCTACCGGTTAATTCTTTGTTTTGAGGTGAAAGGCAAAAGGTTAAAGATAAAAGGTTTTATCCTCGTTTCTTTCCTTTCGCCTTTTACCTTTCGGCTTTCGCCTTATATTACCAGCTCGCTTTTTTAACGCCTGGTATCTGGCCTGCTAACGCCATATCACGGAATGTAACACGCGATATGCCGAACTGACGCATATAACCGCGCGGACGACCGGTTAATTTGCAACGGTTGTGCAACTTTACCGGAGAGGCTGCCTTAGGCAATTTGTCCAATGCTGTATAATCGCCGGCTGCTTTAAGGGCCGCTCTTTTCTCAGCGTATTTAGCTACTAATTTAGCACGTTTAAGTTCACGTGCTTTTACACCTTCTTTAGCCATTATTTTGATTTTTGAATGGTAATCCAAATTGTTTAAGTAACTCCAATGCTTCAACATCGTTGGTAGCAGAGGTTACAAAGGTAATATCCATACCCTGGATCTTGTTGATCTTGTCGATGTTGATCTCAGGGAAGATGATCTGTTCAGATATACCTAAAGTATAATTACCGCGGCCATCGAAACCCTTATCATTGATGCCTTTGAAGTCGCGGATACGAGGCAATGCAACAGCGATCAAACGGTCAAGAAACTCGTACATGTTATTGTCGCGCAAAGTTACACGAACGCCGATAGGCATGTTTTTACGCAGCTTGAAGTTCGAAATATCTTTCTTTGATTTCGATGCAACTGCCTGCTGGCCGGTAATGGTAGTCAGCTCGGTAATTGTGCTTTCGATAAGCTTTTTATCAGTAGTGGCGCCGCCAACACCCTGGTTGATAGCGATTTTCTCAAGCTTAGGAACCTGCATTACGCTTTTATACTGAAATTTATCTTTCAGCGCGGTACGAATTTCGTCCTTGTACTTGCTTTTTAATCTTGGTACGTATTCCATTACTTAATTTCCTCTCCTGATATTTTTGCAAACCTTACTAATTTACCGGCATCGTTCTTTCTGCGGCCAACGCGGGTTGGTTTTCCTGATTTTGGATCCACCAGCATTAGGTTTGATATTGCGATTGCAGCTTCCTGTTTCTCGATTCCGCCGTTTGGCTTTGCGGCATTAGGCTTCGTATGTTTCGATACCATATTTGCGCCTTCAACAATTGCTCTGCCTTTATCCAGTATTACTTCTAATACCTTGCCTTGTGAACCTTTCGAATCGCCGGCTATAACCTTAACCAGATCACCTTTTTTGATCTTCAGTTTGGTTGGTTGTGTGTGTTGTTTCTTTTCCATTGTTACAATACCTCCGGTGCTAATGATACAATTTTCATAAATTGCTTTTCACGCAACTCTCTTGCTACCGGGCCAAAAATACGTGTGCCTCTTGGCTCATCCTGGTTGTTTAACAAAACGGCAGCATTGTCATCAAAACGGATGTAAGAACCGTCTTTACGACGAATTTCTTTCTTGGTCCTAACTACTACAGCCTTTGAAACGGTACCTTTTTTAACGTTGCCTGATGGCAGGGCGCTCTTTACGGTAACTACTATCTTATCGCCGATTGAGGCATACCTTTTGCCGGTACCACCCAACACACGGATAACTAAAACTTCTTTAGCACCGCTGTTATCAGCTACGGTTAATCTTGATTCCTGTTGTACCATGTTATTTAGCCCTTTCTATGATTTGAACTAATCTCCAGTTTTTGTTTTTGCTCAGCGGGCGTGTCTCCATAATTTCTACGGTATCGCCTATGCCGGCAGTGTTAGCTTCGTCATGAGCCATAAATTTGGTGGTCTTCTTAACGAATTTACCATAGATAGGGTGCTTCACTTTACGCTCTACAGCAACTACGATAGATTTTTCCATCTTATTGCTAACTACCAGTCCGGTACGTGTTTTTCTTAAATTTCTTTCCATTTTTCCCGATGCTTAAAATTATTCAGAAGCTGCCGCCGACTTGCGCTTTGTCAATTCAGTATTTAAGCGGGCAATATCCTTACGTACTTTAGTAATACGTGTTGGATTTTCAATAGCAGAAACCGCGTGTGCAAATTTCAGTTTGGTAAGCGTAGCTTTCTCCTCGCTGATCCTGGCAACCAATTCTTCAGTTGACAACTCCAAAATTTCTGAGTTCTTCATTTTCTTTAACTGTTTGATATGTTGAAGAGGTTATAAATGTTAGCCGCCGCATTTAACCGTACTGCAACGCATTTATAACGTTCACTTTTATTTATGCTTCTACGTAATCTCTACGTACTATAAATCTTGTTTGCACAGGTAATTTCTGTGCTGCCAGGCGCAACGCTTCTTTGGCAACTTCCAAAGGCACGCCTTCTGCTTCAAAGATGATCCTTCCGGGGCGCACAACTGCAACCCAGTATTCAGGCGCACCTTTACCTTTACCCATACGTACCTCTGCAGGTTTCTTAGTTACTGGCTTATCAGGGAAAATCCTGATCCATACCTGGCCTTCACGTTTCATAAAACGTGTTACAGCAATACGTGCAGCTTCAATCTGGCGGCTGGTTATCCATGCCGGTTCCAGTGATTTTATACCGAAAGATCCGAATGAAAGCTCGGCGCCACGGGTGGCGTTGCCCTTCATCCTGCCTTTTTGCATCTTTCTGAACTTAGTTCTTTTTGGCTGTAGCATTTTCTTAAGCTTTTATATCGTCACGATATATTTTGTAAATATTATTATCTCTTTCCCTGACCGCCCGGACGGTTACCACCGCCACGGTTACCGCCGCCTTGTCCGCCACGGTTGTTACCGCCGCCACGACGGTCGCCACCTGGTTTCCTGTCGCCTCTGCGTTCGCCACCGCGCTCACCGCCTCTTTCACTGCGGCCGCCAAATCCGCGGTCGCTGCCTTCGGTACGTGCACCGCCTTTACCGCTTGCGCTGCTTGCTGCACCAATGTTTGGCGACAGGTCGCGCTTGCCGTAAACTTCGCCTTTGCAAATCCAAACCTTAACACCTATTTTACCATAGGTAGTTAATGCTTCGGCCAATGCATAATCAATATCGGCACGGAAAGTATGCAGAGGAATTCTTCCTTCTTTATATTGTTCAGTACGTGCCATCTCAGCACCACCCAAGCGGCCTGATGTCATTACTTTGATACCTTCGGCGCCCATTCTCATGGTTGACGCGATGGTAGTTTTCATTGCACGACGGAATGAGATACGAGCCTCAAGCTGTTTTGCTATGCCTTCAGCAACTAATTGTGCGTCAAGCTCAGGGCGTTTGATCTCGAATATGTTGATCTGAACTTCCTTTTTGGTAAGCTTCTTTAACTCTTCTTTTATTTTATCAACTTCCTGGCCGCCTTTACCTATAACAATACCCGGACGGGCAGTGTGTATAGTTACGGTGATACGCTTCAAAGTACGCTCGATAACAACTTTAGATACGCCGCCTTTAGAGATACGTGCTGAAAGATATTTGCGGATCTTTTCGTCTTCAACTAATTTGTCGGCATAGTGATTGCCACCGAACCAGTTAGAATCCCAACCTCTGATGATTCCTAATCTGTTACCTATTGGATGTGCTTTCTGTCCCATTTCAAATTAATTGTTAACGTTTTTAGTATCCACAATAAGTGTTACGTGGTTTGAGCGCTTGCGAATGCGATAACCCCTTCCTTGCGGTGCCGGGCGCAATCTTTTTAACTGACGGCCACCGCCTACAGAAACTTCCTTTACAAAAAGGCCGTTTTCTTCAGCACGTTGTCCTTCGTTCTTCGCTTCCCAGTTGGTAATAGCAGACATAAGCAGTTTCTCAACGCGTATAGCCGCTTCCTTATTGGTAAATTTCAGTATGCTTAAAGCTGCGAAAACTTCTTTGCCGCGGATCAGATCTACCACCAAGCGCATTTTGCGGGGCGAGGTAGGGCAGTCGTTCAACTTGGCAACTGCAGGGCCGCCTTGCTGGGCTTTTTGCTCAGTTTTAAGCTGTGCGATACGCACAGATTTTTTTACTTTTTGTGTTGCTTCCATTGTTTATTTTTTCTTTTCTGCGTGACCACGGAATGTACGGGTTGGTGCAAACTCTCCCAGCTTGTGTCCAACCATGTTTTCTGTTACGTACACAGGGATAAATTTATTACCGTTGTGTACTGCGAATGTATGACCAACGAAATCAGGAGAGATCATGGAACGGCGAGACCATGTTTTAACAACCGATTTCTTGTTCGAATCATTCAGCACCGCAACCTTCTTGTCAAGGTTGTGATCGATATAAGGTCCTTTTTTAATTGAACGAGCCATTATTTCTTCCTTCTTTCAATGATGTAACGATCTGATGTTTTCTTCTTGTCACGGGTTTTGTAGCCTTTCGCTAACAAACCTTTACGTGAACGCGGATGACCACCTGAGGCCCTTCCTTCACCACCACCCATAGGGTGATCTACCGGGTTCATGGCTACACCACGAACTCTTGGCCTGCGGCCTAACCAGCGTTTACGACCTGCTTTACCAAGCACGGCATTTGCTCTTTCGCCGTTTGATACGGTTCCGATAGTAGCCAGGCAGGTTGCCAGGATCATCCGGGTTTCGCCTGAAGGCAATTTGATGATAGCATATTTACCATCGCGTGCCGAAAGCTGGGCATAAGTACCTGCGCTGCGTGCAATAGTACCGCCCTGGCCTGGGTTTAACTCGATATTGTGAATGATAGAACCCAACGGAATATTCTTAAGCGGTAATGTATTACCTACTTCAGGAGCCGCCTTTTCGCCTGAAACTACAGTTTGTCCAACTGTTAAGCCTTCAGGGGCTATCATATACCTTTTTTCACCATCAACAAAATGCAGCAGGGCTATACGTGCCGACCGGTTAGGGTCATACTCAATAGTCGCCACCTTTGCTGGGATATCAAATTTATTACGTTTGAAGTCTATTAATCTGTAGGCTTGTTTATGGCCACCGCCTAAATAGCGCATGGTCATTTTACCGCTGTTGTTACGTCCGCCTGATTTTTTGTTTGACGAAACTACCAACGATTTTTCAGGAACGTTTGTAGTGATGTCCGACGTGCTGGTGTCGATGCGGAAGCGGGTACCGGGCGTAACCGGTTTAAATCTTTTAACTGCCATCTCTTTAATTATATACCGCTATAAAAATCTATTACTTCTCCGTCGTTCAACGTAATAACCGCCTTTTTATAAGTGGCAGCACGGCCTACAACCATACCAGCCTTAGTATTGCGGGTTTTAAGTTTCCCAACATATTTCATAGTGTTTACCGCCTTAACGTTAACACCATACATCGCTTCGATAGCGCCTTTTATCTGAATTTTGTTAGCTCTGTGATCAACTTTGAAAGCATAACGGTTAAGCTTCTCAGTTAATTGAGTTACTTTTTCAGTAAGTATTGGTTTTTTAAGGATTTCCATAATTACTTAGCTAATGCTTCCTCCAATGATTTAAGAGCACCTGTGGTCAGCAAAAGCTTGCCGGCATTCAACACGTCATAGGTGTTCAACTGGTCGGCAGTAATAACCTTTGCTTTTTTCAGGTTTCTGCTTGATAAATAAACGTTGTTATTTGCAGCGCCTAACACTAACAATGTTTTCACATCGCCAACGTTCAGGTCTGCGGTAAGCTGCACGTAGTTTTTGGTTTTTACGGTTTCAAAATTGAAATCTTCCAATACTACAATGTTGCTGTCTTTTGCTTTGTATGATAAAGCCGACTTGCGGGCCAGTGATTTAAGCTTTTTGTTCAGTTTAAAGCTATAGTCGCGCGGCTGGGGACCGAATACACGGCCACCACCGTTGAACAAAGGTGATTTGATACCACCTGCGCGGGCGCCACCGGTGCCTTTTTGCTTATATAATTTGCGGGTTGAGCCTGCAATTTCGTTACGCTGTTTTGATTTATGAGTACCCTGACGCTGGTTAGCTAAAAACTGCTTAACGTCAAGATAGATAGCGTGGTCGTTTGGCTCGATACCGAATACGGATTCAGGAAGCTGCACCTTGGCACCTGTTTCTTTACCTGATACATTTAATACTTTAACTTCCATCTTATTTATCCACTATTACGAATGAACCCTTAGCTCCCGGAACGGAACCTTTTACCACTAACAGGTTCTGCTCAGCGAATACCTTCACAACCTGGAGGTTCTGAATTTTCACACGCTCGTTACCCATCTGACCAGCCATGCGCATACCTTTAAATACGCGTGAAGGCCATGAAGAGGCACCCATTGAACCCGGCGCACGCAAGCGGTTGTGCTGACCGTGGGTCTGCATACCTACACCGCCAAAACCGTGGCGCTTTACAACACCCTGAAAGCCTTTACCTTTTGAAGTACCAACTACATCCACAAAATCGCCAATCTCGAAGATATCCACGGTAACAGTGTCACCAAGGTTCTTTTGATCTTCGAAAGTTTTGAATTCAACCAGCTTACGTTTTGGAGTAGTGCCGGCTTTCTGGAAATGGCCTTTTAAAGGAGCGGAGGTGTGTTTTTCTTTTTGCTCACCGTATGCAAGCTGAACAGCTGCATAACCGTCTGTATCTACAGACTTCACCTGTGTTACTACACAAGGGCCAGCTTCGATCACAGTACAAGGGATGTTTTTCCCTGTCTCGTCGAAAATGCTGGTCATTCCTACTTTTTTACCAATAATTCCTGACATTTTCTTTTTTAGTTTGTGTCCATCGAAGCAGTAGGGCTTCGTTCAAGACATATGTTCCCCCCGAAAGGGACGGCAAAGATAGAAATTATAAATTAACTGTCAAATAGTTAATTAGTTATTTTTTAAAATAATTGAATGGTTGGTTGGCGGCTGAACTTGTTGATTAATTGAGGAATAAAAAATGGCCCGGTTTAAGGAAATCCGCTTGATTGAAAAACAACGGGTTTACAGCGTCCGAAAGATTAAAACCGATGTAAAATTTTACAAATTTTCCCAACCGGCGTTAATTCTCTCCCCCCTTATATTTACCAAAAGGAATTATCTTCTAATGTATACATAAATAATTTAGGATCTATTGGTTAATTATGATGATACCTGCACTGTAAAATATGCAATCTATTTTCTTTGACACAGTAAATCAAGCGATGTTCATCCGTTATACGGCGACTCCAATTGCCTGCGAAATTGCCTTTTAGCGGCTCTGGCTTCCCTATTCCCTGAAAAGGTGTGCGAAGAGTTTCTTTAATCAGATCCTTTATTCTTTGCAATACTTTTTTATCAGTTTGCTGCCAGTACAAATAATCTTCCCATGCTTTGGATTGTCAAACCAATTCCATATCAATCCTCTGCCAATTTATGAGTATGATACGCTCCGCTATTCATTTCATCTATCTCGGCCTGCAATCTTTTTCTGTTGGCTTCGCTTTTTGTGATATGCAGGGTTTCAGTTATAGCGTTATATTCCTCCAAATCCATCAAGACCACGTTTTTCCCTTTGCTGCGTGATATTATAACTATCTCCGCATCATTATTTACCTTATCCAAATTTTTGGCCAGGTTCTGACGAAACTCGGTGAAATTCAAAACTTCGATAGCAAGTACTTAATTAAGTACAAAATTGAGAAATAAATAACAGAAGTTGCAACTATTTCTATTACAGCACACCTTTAATATACATAAACTTAAAATTGTATACCAACTCGCTGAACTTGCCTGTAAAATCCTGCCCGATATTGCCGTAAAACTTCTCACCGGGGTAAATGGGTTTGGTAAGAACGCTCACGCTATCTATCACAACGGTCCTACCACCTACGCGCAGGTTAAGTTTTGGCAGTACCCAAACCTCTTTCTTTTGAGTCCCCCCTGCCCCGCCAAAGCCAACGGTCTTTCTGAAACCCGCTTTGAGTACCTCCTGCTTATTTTTCTTGAAATAAGATTCATAAAGCATCGAACTGCTTGCGCCCGAATCAAAATGAAAAGATAAAGTATCTGGGCCAGACTGCAACGCTATAACCGGGTCGAGGCCATTCAGCGCAAAGTTGTGCAGGTTATCTTTTTGAGGTGTAAGCGGGATAGTCATTTTACCATCCTTAAAAATATGCACTTCCTGCAATTGCTCAATCACCGGGAAACCGACTATAATGTTCAGCTGAAATTTGATGGGCGCTATATAAAGGATAGAATCGGGCATCACCTGGAAAACAGCATTTTTCACCAATATATCGCCTATATAAAGGCTGTCGGCAATACCCATACCGGTTTTAAACTGTATCCCGGTTGCACCGCTGCCTTCGTTATAGGTTACATCCAGCATGTGCAGGCCGAGCTTTTTGGCATAGCTTTGTGTTATCGATGAGATATTCGCCCGCGTATCAAAAATGGCATCCACAGTTTGTGCATGTGTAGTAACCGGGATATTAACCAGGCCTATCTTGTCCCTCTTCCAGGAAATAGTGGTATTTGTTTTTATAAGTGTTTGCTGTGCCGGTACGTTTTTAAGCCCCGCCCGAATAATCAGATCATTTTTGATGTCATCCACGACATCTTTTTTGAGGACATGAGAATAATTTTTAAGTATATCGCTGTCGCACCGGGCGGCCTTTGCATATTGAAAAGTTTTAAAATAACTATCGTCCTGCAGGCGCTTTAAGGCCGCTTTTGTTGTGTCGGGAAGCCTGGCAGATAATTGTATGAGTGAATCCACATTTCTAATACAGTCCTCGTTCCGGTTAAATGCATTATCTAAATAAGCCCTGAAATATAACCGGTCGGCATCGCTTAACTTATCAACGGCTGATTTAAACGCTGCATCAAGTTTAAAATATTCATTTTGGCTAAGCAGGCTTTGGAGGTGTTTTAATGTGGCAGCATCAGTTACTTTGGATGATTTCTGGCAGCCGGCAAAAATGCACAGTACGGCAATAAGGATTGGGCAGAATTTTGTTTTCATGATATTTAGAGCGAGCGGCTGCCCGCATTGTTACATCAAACTTCCCCGGTAAACCTGGTAGGGGAAGTTCTACAATCAAAAAAGCTCAACTTTGCCGTTATTCGCCAGAAAATCCAGCCAAACGGCTTCTAATTCTTCAACCAGCTGCGGTTTTATCGATATGCCCGATGCCTGCGGCGTCCAGTTTTGTACGGCAAGATTACCCGTTTTTAAAATATCCAGGCTCAGTATACTTTCCTTTGTGGGATTAAGCAAAACATCGAGCGTAATTTTTATACGGTAATAATGCCGTCCGTCGCGAAAGGCAGGATAGGCTTCAGATGATATAGTTCCCGATGCAAAAATCCCCCTCGGCTCAACACCCAGCCGTACAATGTATGCCCTGTCGCCAGGCCTGATGGCTTTATGGCTAATGACGGCCCAGTTGTCTTCGAGCTGACCGGTAGTCCTGAGTTTTTTAATATCTTCATCCAGCCCCGGCCACTCCCACTTTGTGGGGTTCCATCCAAAAAGATAGGCTTTCATGAAGGTTACGCGCGGCCCATTAGTTCGTCTACTTTATTGCGCTCGGTTTGTAGCTCCCGGGCCAGCTTCTTTTCTTTTTCATTGGCCTTTGCCTTATAGGCCTTAAACTCCTCATCCAGCTCGTTGTAAAGGTCTATCCTGTATTTTGCCTCGCGGCTAAAGCTGCCTGTGCGATAAATCACAATAGCAGCAGTAATTCCCAGTGCTATAACCAACCCCCACATAATCATGTTGTAAAGCGACTTATCGATATAGATGCCTAAAAAATTCACAGAATTAACGCGCGAATTTGACAGCGCCAGTGATTTTTCCTTATCGCTTACGTCCGATTGCAGGTCGCTTGCTGTCTTTACCTGGGCTGCAAGCTTGGCTTCTGTCTGTTTTAATTTTGCTTTAGTGGCCTCAATAGTATCCTTAAGGTTTCGGTAAAAAGCAGCAACCTGAGGTTCCTGGTAGTGGTAAATTTTCGTGAGCAAATATTTATACTGTCCGCTTATCGATTTATCGTTCATCAGCACGGTATCTTCGTGCGTAGGCTTGTGGTATCGCGGAGCTGGCGGTTGCCTGTATTGCGGCGCGGCGGCGGCCGGTGTTTGAGTAGCCGTAGTACTATTGTTGTTTGCAAACGCAGATATAACACCCAGGTTTGCCAACGTTACGATAGTGAATAGTCTTACGATAAAAAGCTTCTTCATAGGGTAAATTTGGTTCAACAATATTAACAAAACAGGTATTTTAAGGTTTTTATTGCCCAAAATATCGGTTTAATAAAAGCGAAAGTAAGGTTTACTGCTGAATTTTGCTACTCATACTTATATTAGCGAAATGAATATAGGTATTATTGGTCTGGGCGATATGGGCCGTTTATATGCCAAGGCGTTTGCCGAAGCAGGCTATTCCGTGTGCGGCTGCGACCTGCCAGAACACCGCCACAGGCTGGAAGAAGAACTTATGCCCCATGGTATAAAAGTTATGGACAGCGGTATGGAAGTATCGCGCATCAGCGATCTGATAATTTATTCCGTTGAAGCTGAAAGGCTGCAGCAAGTGGTTGCAGAATGTGGTCCGTCAACCAAATACGGCGCTATAGTTGCCGGCCAAACTTCGGTAAAAACACCGGAGATTGAAGCTTTTGAGAAATACCTGCCCGCTGACGCACAGATCATCACCTTTCACGGCATGCACGGTCCCGGCTTTAAACCTGCGGGACAAACACTGATACTGATACGCCATAGGTCTGATGACGCAGCTTATCAGCGTATGACCGACCTGTTTAGCGCAATTGGCTCAAACATAGTTGAACTATACGACTACCACGATCATGATAAAATTGTAGCCGACACCCAGGCCGTAACACACGTTGGATTTGAGAGCATGGGCACAGCATGGAAAGAAGCCGGTTTTTTTCCGTGGGAAAATGCTTCGTATATCGGTGGCATTGATAATGTAAAAATATTAACCACCCTGCGCATCTTTAGCTACAAAGCACACGTGTACGGCGGCTTAGCGATATTGAACCCCTACGCCCGGCAACAGGTAAAGGCTTATTCAGTTTCAGAATCGGAGTTATTTAAGCTGATGATAAAAGAGGAGGAAGCAGCATTTCGCATCCGGCTGTATCGCGCCCGCGATTTTGTATTTCACGAAAGCCGCAAGCCCATTATGCTGAACGATTCGGTTATGAGAGAGTTCTCACTGTCGCAAAAGGCCCATCATCCGAAACCAAACTCGCATTTGAGCATCCTGAGCATGGTTGATGCCTGGTATCATCTCGGCGTAAACCCCTATGATAATCTCATCTGCCAAACGCCCCCCTTTCGACTGCGTTTAGGCATCGCCGAATATCTGTTTAAAAATGAAGAACTACTGGAGGAGTCGATCGAAACAGCCCTTTATGATAAAACTATCCGCGGCGATGATCTGGAATTTCATTCCGCTGTGCGGGAATGGTCGGCTATTATCGGTTATGGCGATATGGAAGGCTATAAAAAACACTTTAAGGAAGTGCAGTCGTTTTTCGACGGTAGATTAGAAGAGGGAAATAAACAAAGCGCGGAGTTAATACGACGGTTGATGACTGAATAACCCCCAAGCCTTCGCAACTATTTTGTATAATTGTTTTCAAAAAAAATAACATCTCCCTGCGTTATAGCAGGAATAACTTATCACAAATGAAGCTTTACACCATACTGCTGCTGATAGCATTAGCGGCTGTATCCTGCAAAAAGGACCAAACCGTTATCTTTCCGGGAAAACAATCTTCTTTATCAGGTCCCGACCAACCCTTTAAGCACTTGCCAGACGGAAGACATCCGGAAAAGCACATTGAACTGCATCCGCATTCGGCCTTAAAATTTAAAAATGTGGTTATTCTGGGTAACAGCATAACTTTTACGCCATCGAATCCGAATGGCGAATGGAAAGGAAATTGGGGCATGGCGGCATCGGCAGCAGACTCAGACTATGTACACCGGCTGACTGCTCATTTTACTGCCCTTAATCCCACATGCAGAGTATCGGCCCGCAATATAGCCGAATTTGAAATTGATTATGTGAATTATGATTTTGACGCGAACTTAAAAGATTTACGCGATAGCGTGCCCGACCTTTTGATTCTGCGGATAGGGGAAGACGTGGATGTCCCCACCTATAATGCCAACATCTTTAAAGCGAGATACACAGCGCTTATAGATTATTTTATAAGCAAAAACAGTAAGTTGCTTGTTTTGGGAGCAGGGCCATTGTGGAATGCTTATCTTATGGAACCAATAATGCACGACAACGCGTACGTATCATTAGCACATATTAATGAGGACAGGACGAACACTGCCTACGGATTATTTAATACCCCCGGCCTGCAAGTCCATCCCAGTGACAAAGGCATGCGAGCGATAAGCGATAGTATATGGTCCGGAGTAAAAAGGCTCCCTGCTCCAAGATAGTTATATCTTATGAGCAGTTATTTATGATCAGCGGCACTAAACAGCGTCCATGGGTAGGCCTTCATATCCCTTAAATATTTTCCCTGCGTTTTAAAATACTCAGGATGCGCTTTAAAGAAAGGGCCAGCCAGAAAATCTGCTCCGCCAGGATGACCCATGTGTGCCCATAGCGACATCTTCTTGGCCAGCTCGCTACTGCTCACTTTTCCCTGTACAGCACCCATAGGGTAAAACGGGCCTTCGCTCCATTCCGGTACACCAACCGGGTCCAGCTCAACATGTCCATCTATCACGCAACGGTCCAACGAAGTTTTGCCGCTAAGCGCGTTATAGGTATCGCCCTCTATAGCCTTCCCTGTTTCCGGGTCCAGCTTGCCTTTGCTATCCACTGCTACCAGTTTTTCCATCCGCAGCCGGCGGGCATTGGGCGAGTTGGCTTTATTTTTAACATCAAAGGTTGTTTCTTCCTTTATCAGCGTTGGATCGCTCGGGAAATTAGAGCCGATGATAGCCGTGTCTTTTGAGCGCCAAACTTTGTAATTCTTTAAACCGAGTTCCAGTTTGGCAACTTCGTTAGTTTTGGTATCGCCTATCAGCCAGTCATTGGCATAGCCGCCGTTATTGTCGGTGGTCATAATTTTTACCACGTCGTCAATACTTTTGGCGTATTGAGCTGCTTTGCGTGCCCGTACAAATTCCGGGGTTCGGGTGGTATCGAAACCCTTAAAACCAGTTATGGTAGTTTCTGTAATCAGTATGCCGCTGTTGGTTACTACAAAATCGTCGCCGCTATGGATAAAGCCGGGAGCAACGTCCATCAGCATGTGATTACCTTTTTCCGGCTTAATATCGGCGATTACATTCCAGCGCTCACCCACAATATAGTCCGTCCAGTTATTGTGGCCGATAACTATCTTATGGTCTTTGGTATAGCTGCCCGTAGCAATAAAGGCACTGCAGTTGCCCGGAGCCTTGTTATCTCCGCTGCCCGGTTTAATCCTGTTATTTAATTCAGGCACATAGTACTGTGCCAGCTCGATGTTGGCATTAAGAGCGGCAATATCCAGCGTATCGTATTTAAATCCTTTAGCATGCAGCCCATCAGCAATGCCGCGTATTTCGTCCTGGTATTCCGGGTCGATCTTCTTCCATAAAAAGCGCTTTACGGCGCTGCGGTAAAAATCCCAGCTGCGGCCGCTGGTAGTCGGCAGATAATACTGCATTACTTTTACCAAGGTGTCAATCTCCCTGGCTACTAAAAAACCATGCTGATAACCTACATCCGCGGGCGAGCCTGACAGGTGCACGTATATCCATCCATTTTTATCTTCGCGGGTGGCTTTGCCGAGGCGGTCATGGGTTTCGGCAGCTTTTTGTTTACAGCCGAAAAATATTGCTGCCATCAGCAGCGTAGCGATAAAGGTAATGCGGGGTTTCATATTTTATTGCTCTGGCTTGAGTACTTTACCTTATAAAGATAGTTATTTGCAATTTCAATCCGCAGACTTTGTATCCAGCACATGTTCCCTTTGCCCATCCCACAAACCACGCCATATATTTTTTAGTTTATTATTAATATCTGCAATACTATAAAGCCGGAAATGATGAACAAAAAAGCGATTAGCCAGATTATCAATCTTATAAAAACACGGGGTATCATCAAATGGTTGCACCAGGACAAAATGCATCGGTATAATCCCTGCCGATTTTATTGACGGTACAAAAACGCATATTGATTAATAATGCCTCCCTGGTTTTAACGGGATGCAGTTCAAACGGGCCTATCTGCCGGTAAGCATTAATAAAGGTATGAAACAGAGCAATGCTTTCCATCGGCTTAACTGCCATGGAATCATCTAACGCATAGCCACCGCAGGAGTGCGACTGGGTTTTGTTATAAAATTGATGCTGGCATTGGGGTCAGGTCCACATGGTTAAACCAGTGAGCGGATTAGATATTACACTGTAGTAAATGTAATATTTACTCAAATAAAACGACTTCTTTAGAAATGCTTTTATAAGAACATTGGATCTTGTCTGTTGTCCCAGAAAAATAAAACTTCTATGTGTGTTTCGACCACTTTATAAAACATTGAACAATTCCTGTGAATGAAGGCCTTTCTAACATCTTTTGTTTTATTTGCAGCCTTAAAAATAAGAGGGAATTTGCCGACTATTTCAGTGACTTCATAAACACGTCGCCTGAATTCGTTCTTCTCCTTTTCACCCCACCTACTTTCTATTTGCTGAGCAATGGACTCAAATGTATCCTCTGCTTCAGCAGAAAAAAATACGTCTAAATGCATTAGTCAGCGGGATATTTCTTTTTTATCTCTTCAAAAGTCACAAACCTACCTGCGGCAAAATCAGCCTCGCCACGAGCAATACCGGCTAAAACATGTGGAGGGAGTTCTTGATTATCATCCTTAACAAAAGAAATTTCTAATGCTTCAAGAAATGCTTTCATAAACTTTTCCTGTTCTTTTGTAGGATATATCACATATGCTGCCATAAATCAAATTTAAGAAAAATAATTATTGGATCACATTATAAGTTATAACCTAAATTAGACGATAATATTGTAATTCAAACAATCGCTTTATGATAAAGACGGCTATGACGAACGCGATGACTTTCCATTGATTAAAATAGCAAATATATAACGCAAAAAAGCCATCCGTTTCCGAATGGCTTCTCTTTTATTTTGAATCTTGATTTTTAACGTCCTGATTCTAAAACAGCTGATCTTCCGGTACTCTCACACCTTGATCTCAACTTCAACACCGCTTGGCAATTCAAGCTTCATCAAAGCATCAACAGTTTTTGAGTTCGAGCTGTAGATGTCCAGTAACCTCTTGTAAGAGCATAACTGGAATTGCTCGCGCGCTTTTTTGTTAACGTGCGGTGAACGCAATACTGTAAAGATTTTCTTTTCAGTTGGTAACGGAAGTGGTCCGCTTACTACAGCGCCGGTAGGCTTTACTGTCTTTACGATTTTCTCAGCTGATTTATCAACCAGGTTGTAATCGTACGATTTCAGTTTGATTCTGATTCTTTGGCTCATTTTTGTTTTTGTTATGGCTAATCCTAAGAGCTATTTATTAGAACTAACCGGGTTTTATTTTTATTAAGTTGATTGGCAACTAATCTCTAATCACCAATCAACTATCACTGTAATTTTAGTCTATGGCAACCTGCTTGCGGCCTTTGTTTTTAGCCACAACTTCGTCCTGTACGTTACGAGGTGCTTCAGAGTAATGGTCGAACTCCATGGTTGAAGTTGCACGGCCCGAAGTGATGGTACGTAACTGGGTTACATAGCCAAACATTTCAGAAAGCGGAACCTGTGCCTTAATTACCTGCGAACCTGCGCGGGTGTCCATACCTTGCAGCTGGCCACGACGACGGTTCATGTCACCGATAACGTCGCCCATGTTTTCTTCAGGGGTAAGTATCTCGATCTTCATGATAGGCTCCAGTAATACCGGTTTACATTTTGGCAATGCTTCGCGATAAGCCGAACGGGCAGCGATCTCGAAAGAAAGCGCATCCGAATCGACAGCGTGGAACGAACCGTCAATCAACCGAACCTTTAAGCTGGTAAGCGGGAATCCAGCAAGAACACCGTTATCCATTGCAGCTTTAAAGCCTTTTTCAACAGATGGGATAAACTCGCGCGGAATAGCACCACCAACAATCTCGTTCACAAACTCCAGGCCTTCTTTGCCCTGCTCTCCCGGAGAAATAACCACCTGGATGTCGGCAAATTTACCGCGACCACCAGTTTGTTTCTTATAGGTTTCACGGTGCTGTACAGTACCTGTGATGGCTTCTTTGTAAGCAACTTGCGGAGCGCCCTGGTTAACCTCAACCTTAAACTCGCGTTTCAGGCGGTCCATGATGATGTCAAGGTGAAGCTCACCCATACCGCTGATCACTGTCTGACCGGTATCCTGGTCTGTTTGTACGCGGAAGGTTGGATCCTCTTCAGCCAGTTTACCAAGAGCAATACCTAATTTATCAACGTCAGCCTGTGTTTTAGGCTCAATCGCCAAACCGATAACCGGGTCAGGGAATACCATTGACTCGAGTACGATGTGGTGTTTCTCGTCGCAAAGCGTATCACCGGTCTTGATATCTTTAAAGCCTACTACCGCAGCAATATCACCCGCACCTACGTTAGGGATAGGATTTTGCTTGTTAGCGTGCATCTGGAATATACGGCTGATACGCTCTTTGTTTTCTGAACGCATGTTGTACACGTATGAACCTGCCTCAAGGTTACCTGCATAAACACGGATGAAGCACAAACGGCCTACAAACGGATCGGTAGCAATTTTAAATGCCAAAGCAGCAAAAGGCTCTTTTACGTCTGGTTTTACCAGTACTTCGGCGCCGGTATCAGGGTTATGACCAACCACGCCTTTTGAATCAAGCGGCGAAGGCATCAGCTCCATCACGTAATCCAGCATAGTTTGTACACCTTTGTTCTTGAATGAAGAACCGCAGGTCATCGGAACGATTTTACCGGCCAAAGTAGCCTGGCGTAAAGCGTCTAATACTTCGCGTTCGGTAATAGTAGTCGGATCTTCGAAGAATTTCTCCATCAGGTGATCGTCGAATTCAGCTACTGCTTCCAGTAATTTTTCGCGCCACTCGTTGGCTTCATCCAGCATATCAGCAGGGATTGGCACTTCAGTAAAGGTCATGCCCTTATCGTGCTCATTCCAAACCACACCGCGGAAGTTGATCAAATCAACCACGCCCTTAAACTGGTCTTCAGCACCAATAGGCAGCTGAAGCGGGATAGCAGTGCTGCCCAGCATTTCTTTAACCTGTTTTACCACGTTAAGGAAATCGGCGCCACTACGGTCCATTTTGTTAACAAAACCGATACGTGGCACATTGTAATTGTTAGCCAAACGCCAGTTGGTTTCAGATTGCGGCTCAACACCGTCAACAGCCGAGAATAAAAACACCAGGCCGTCCAGTACACGCAATGAACGGTTTACCTCTACGGTAAAGTCCACGTGGCCCGGGGTATCGATGATGTTAATGTGGTAGTTATGGTTGCGGTACTTCCAGTTAACTGTCGTAGCAGCCGAAGTGATGGTAATACCACGTTCCTGCTCCTGCGCCATCCAGTCCATAGTCGCTGCACCTTCGTGTACCTCACCAATTTTGTGGCTTACACCGGCATAGTAAAGTATACGCTCCGTTGTAGTGGTTTTACCCGCGTCGATGTGAGCGGCAATACCTATGTTTCTTGTATATTTAAGATCTCTTGACATTATTTTTTGTTTTTGATTTCACCGATTTGAGGATGATTTCACCGATTTTTTTGATTTACAGATTCCGGCAAATGTGCTAAATCAATGTAATCTCAATATTTAATCGGTGTTAATCCTTAAAATCCGCAAATCATGCACCTAATCGGTGTAATCTTTTTTTTATCGGTGTAATCCTTTATTAGAAGCGGAAATGCGAGAACGCTTTGTTAGCTTCAGCCATTTTATGCGTGTCTTCTTTCTTCTTCACTGCTGCGCCTTCGCCCTTAGCTGCCGAAATGATTTCGCCGGCCAGTTTCTCCATCATGGTTTTTTCACCACGGCGGCGTGCATAGCTGATGAGCCATTTCATACCTAAAGCCACTTTACGCTCCGGACGAACCTCAGTAGGAACCTGGAAGTTAGCACCACCAACACGGCGGCTTTTTACTTCTACAGAAGGCATAATGTTGTTCAATGCCTTTTTCCATGTATCAAGGCCGCTTTCGTTGGTTTTCTTTTCAACAATTTCAACGGCGTTATAGAAAATGGTGTACGCGGTTGATTTCTTACCGTCATACATCATGTTGTTTACAAACCTGGTTACCAGAACATCATTAAATTTCGGGTCAGGAAGAAGGATTCTCTTTTTTGGTTTTGACTTTCTCATTGTTTACTATCCTCCTTTAATTATTTCTTTTTACCGCCTTTGCCCGCAGGTGCTGCTGCTTGTCCTGGTTTAGGGCGTTTAGTACCATATTTAGAACGACGCTGGTTACGGCCGGCCACACCTGATGTATCCAGTGCACCACGGATAATGTGGTAACGTACACCTGGTAAGTCCTTAACACGACCACCGCGGATTAACACGATAGAGTGCTCCTGTAAGTTGTGACCTTCGCCAGGGATGTAAGCGTTTACTTCTTTTCCGTTGGTAAGGCGCACACGGGCCACTTTACGCATTGCTGAGTTTGGTTTCTTAGGGGTAGTGGTGTACACACGGGTGCACACGCCTCTTCGCTGTGGACAGCTGTCCAACGCTGGCGACTTACTCTTGTCAACCAGAGCTACTCTACCTTTTCTAACTAATTGTTGAATAGTAGGCATTCTTCCTTTTTTTGTTTTTGTTTACCCTTTTTAGCACGCCAACACGGCGGGCAGTTTTTGGGGACTGCAAAAGTACGGAGTTAATTTTTGATTTTCAAGAGGTTGGGTGAAAAAAGTTTATAGGCTAGCGTGGGGTGTTGAAAGCAAATTACAAAAGTGTTGCGGGGCATCAATTTTAAGCAACAAATTGACAGAAACTAATTTCGCCTAAACTATCGTTTCAAGCCTAAGCCTGCGGCATTCCCTAACCCCCATCTCCCATCTGCAAATTCAGGCATCTGGTAAGGGTTATTACTCGTTAAAAAAGGCCCGTCCAAATCAGCCCAATCGCATTGTGGAGCAAGCGCTATTCCGGCAAGCGTGGCGCAGCTGGTTTCGCTCATGCACCCGATCATTAATTTAAGGCCCAATTCGTTTGCTTTATTTATCATCTGCTTTGCCTCGTACATCCCGGCTGATTTCATCAGCTTGATATTGATGCCATGATAAACGCCTTTAGCGCGCTCTACATCAGGCAGGCGCTGCACAGCTTCATCCCCGATTATCGGGATCGGGCTACGTTCGGTTAGCCAGGCATTGCTGCCGGGGTCGGTTTTGAGCATAGGCTGCTCAATCAGTATTACGCCTTGTTCATGCAGCCAGTGCACCAGGTCGAGGCTTTGCTCCAGATCTGTCCATCCCTGGTTGGCATCTACAAACAGTGGCTTATCTGTTACGGTGCGTATAGTTTTTATTAGCTCCCGGTCGCTGTCGCGGCCAAGTTTTACTTTGATAATTTTGCAATCCGGTGCTTCTTTTACTTTTTGAATAATTACCTCCGGCGTATCAATGCCGATGGTGAAGCTTGTAGGTGGCATCTTAGCCGGTTCAGAACCGAGCAATTGCCAGCAGGGCTTGTTTTGCAGCTTACCATCCAAATCGTGCAGCGCAATGTCGATTCCCGCTTTTATGGCAGGATTACCAGGCGCTACATCATCCAGGTAGCCTGTTATCGCCTCAAAATCAAACGGGTATTTAAACTGACTTATCTCAATCTTGTTTAAAAAAGCATTTGCTGTTTCAAAGCTTTCGCCCATGTAAGGCACCATGGATGCTTCGCCGTACCCGGTTTGCCCCCCATGTTCAATTTCAATGAGCATGATGGGCGTGGAAGTCCGCGAAAACTTAGCGATGGTAAACGTATGCTTTAGTAAAAGTTCGAATGGTTGGTAAGTCAGCTTCATGTTAAATTCAAAGCTAAAATTTTCCTGCCGGATTTGAAGCGTATCTTTGCGCCATGAGCCAACAAATTTATTCTCCGTTCGAGTCGTTCAGTTTCGGCAACCAGCGTTGCTTTTTAACCGGACAGGAATTAACCTCGCCCGAGGAACGGATACAGGTGTTCCCGCAATGGCTCATGAGCCGCTACCAGCTGGAAGATAAATCCATCAAAATGCTGGACGAAAGCATGACCACTTATAAGGATATTAAAGTGCCGTGCTCCGCTAAAGTTAACGAGGCCTGTCTTGAACCGCTTGAACAGGAAATTGCAGCAGCGTTTGATAGCGGTTACGAGGCCGTAAAGCAACTTGATGAGCTTAAACTTTTCCAGTGGGCAGGCAAACTGCTGTATGGCATCATTTTTAATGAAGTGCAAAGCGGCATTAAACTACAACATGCACAGGGGGAAGAGTTTAACATCTCGCAATCCATCGTACATAAGTTCAGCCACCTGCATCTGATGCTGCAGAGTTTAACGCTGCCCATTGTGTTTGAAGATTTCACTCCTTTTAGTCTTTTTTTATTTAAGGTAGATAATAACCCGGCTGAATTTGGTTATCGCGATGAGATCAACACCCTTACTTTTTCTTTACGTATCCGCAATTTCGGGTTGATTATCTGCCTGCAGGATAACGGTGCAAATTTTCAATACCACAAGGAGATTTACGATAAGATAAAGGGAGAAGTACTGCACCCCATCCAGTTCGAAGAGTTTTGCGGACGGGTGTTTTATTCGGCTTACCTGTTTAACCGGTTACCGGAATATAACGTTTTACCTGCGGGGGATGAAATATACATTGAGGCAATGCCATTACGCGGCATGAGCAGCAAGCCCTTGTTCGATAACTGGATTGGCAAAGTTTACGGCCAGGTGCTTGAAAGCTTCTGGAAAAACTGGGGCTATGTGCTGTTCGAGATCATCAAAGACCCGGAAAACCCGATGAGCTTTTTGTTCGATGAGGACGGCAACCTGGTTAATGGAACCACGATTGAACTCCCACGCTAACCTTGCCTATAAACTCGTGCACTACGTGCGGGTTTAATATAATGGTAAGCAGCAACCCGCTCAGGGCGCCAAACATGTGCGCATCATGGTTGATGTTATCCGAAGCCCGTTTTGAAGCATAATTGCAATAAAACAAATACATCACACCGTATATAACCGCCGGTATCTGTATGCCCGGTATCAGCATAAAACCTAAGGGAGCCAGCGGGTCATATAAAATGGCGCCGAATACCACCGCACTTACTGCGCCTGATGCGCCAAGACAATAATACCAGTCGTCGTTTTTATGTTTATAGACCGTGGGCAGATCGCTCAATATCAAACTTAAAAAATACAGCACGCCAAACTGCCAGTGCCCCAGGCTGACTTCTAACTGAAAAGCAAAAAAGAAATAGCTTAACATATTGAAGAACAGGTGCATCAAATCAGCGTGTATCAAGCCGCTGGTTATTACGGTATAGCGCTTATAGCCTCTGTATACCCCATAGGGGTGCAATATCATATTGGCATACGCATTATCGCTGCTGAACGCCCACCAGGAGGCGGCCAATGTTATTATAAATATTACCGAGGCTACCGGCGCAGCAGCCCAAATTATTGCTATTTCGTTCATCTACTTCAAATCAAGTTTAGCGTCGGTAACAATGCGGCCGACAGGGTAGCGAAGATATGTTTTTTCGAAATAGATGGAGTTACGGTAAATAAAGTTTAATTGCGCACCTGCGCTGCCGGCCAGTTTAGGGTCTTTTGCTTTGGCATCGTCCAGCTTTTTCTTTAACTCAGGATCGTTCTTCAACATTTCGGCTGCCTTGTCTTCAAATACATAGTTGCTGAAGTATTCCTTTTCGCCTAAAACCGAATCAAAAAAGTTCCATGCGAAGAATGAATCCACACCCTGTGGCTCAAGCGTTTCAACAATATAACGGTTCAGCCATTGGTTGGTATAAACTACATAATCACCTTCGTAAAATTTTACCTTCATTTCGGTCGGTTCCAGTTTCACACCACTGTGCAGGTAATGCCCTTCAAATGGTCTTTGAGCCGTTTTAAAATCGCCAAGGTAATACATCTGGAGATTCAATGTAGTATCGTGCGCTAAGCGGTGCATCATTACGCTGTTCAGCTTAAACAAATCAATAACCTTACCCCATGCCTGCGGAATTACATAGGCGATGGGTTTGGTTGCGCTGTCGGTAACCTTATAGGTGTTATAGTATTTAACAATTTTGGCGTAGGGTTGATTCCGGTCGTAATACAGGCGCTTCAGTCCGCTTACGTCGCTGGGTTTGTACAAGGCTGCATAACCTTTAAAGGTAATGGTATCCACCTTATCCCGGTCCACATCCCAATTCAGGGCAAATACCTTTTGTTTAGCCACCTGCTCGTCTGCTTTACGCTTCAGTTCGCCAATAAGTTTGGCATCGCGCACAAAAATATCCAGCAGGTGTTGCTCAAAATCATACGTTGCATAAACCCTTTTATCAAACGATTTAAGCATATGTGTTTCGGTAATATAACTGATGATATTGCGCTGCGCCGTATAACCGGTGGCAAATCTCGGCGTCTCCAGGAAACTTACGATACCCGAATCCGGCAAGCCCCTTTCGCCGGCGCCATAAGGGATCATCTCGAAGCCTCCCTTTTTCATACGTTTATACAATTCGGGGGTTAACGTTTCAGAGGTATATTTTGAAAGGATTGGGTTTTGCTTATCTTTTTGAGTTTCAATCAGCGTCATCACGTATTGGTAATCGGCGCCATCGCTGGTGTGGTTGTCCAGGAATATTTCAGGGTTCCATGTATTTACTATCCGCTCAAAAGCCAGGGCGTTGCGGCTGTCGGCTTTAATAAAATCCCGGTTCAGGTCCAGGTTGCGGTAATTGCCCCTAAAGCCATAAGCACGCGGGCCATTCTGGCTTACACGGCTCAAGCCACGGTTCATGCTGCCATCAATATTATATAATGCTATCATGCAGATAACAATATCTTTTGGCAGCGCGTTCTTCTTAAGCAGGTCGCGGGCCCACATCATGCTGGCGTCTATACCCTCCGGCTCTCCGGGATGGATGCCATTGTTAATAAGCAGCACTTGCTTTCCCTGTTTCTTTACCAGCAAGGGGTCGAACACCTTATCGCGCGATAATACCACCAATGTAAGCGGTTTGCCAATATCGGTTGTGCCGTAATTGATCAGCTTCATTTGCGGATTTGCGGCCGCCAGTTTTTTATAATAAGTGATGACTTCTGCATAGGTAGCGGTGTAGTTTTTATCCTTGCTTAATTCAAAAGGGGTAAGCTGTGCATGGGCTGTTAAAAAGCTAGCGCACGAAAACAGGGCCAGTAATAGTTTTTTCATGAAAAGGGCTTTCCACAAATATAATTACCGGCCGGAGATTATAGTGTATTTTGTTAGTTACCTGCGGGATATTATGACCCGACTGAAAGCGCCGGCCTGTCATGGTGAGCCTGTCGAACCACGACAAGCGCAGTGGCCCGTACACATGCCTTACCAACAGGCTTTTACATGCGATTTTTTGAAAGTTCGGGTAATAAGTGCCAATCGCCGCGAACTATTGCTTCTTTCTTTTCCCGGCGCCATCCTTTAATTTGTTTTTCAAACAATATCGCCTGGTTTATATTCCGAAACGTCTCCTGGAAAACAAGTTTTAAAGGTCTTCTTTTGAAAGTGTAAGATTTAGGATCTAAACCCATTTCGTGTTCATATAATCTGCGCTCAAGGTTGTTTGTTAGGCCGGTGTAATAGGAGTTATCGCTGCAAAGTAATATGTATACAAAATATTGTTTCATTATACAATCAGGTTCCAATAATATCTGTGTTGCCCCCGCGCATCGTGGTTCGACAGGCTCACCATGACAACCCTCGCTCTTCTTGTTCCAAAAGAGTTTTTTTCCCGCAAGCCTATCTAACTGGCAGACGCAGTCGCTCTTTCAAACATGGTTTTACTGCTCCTCATTTGCCATCTCCTCCCTTACCTTTTTTGGCAGGCCTTTAACCACCTCGTCGTACGAGTGGTCGATCATCCCGTGCAGCTGGCGGGTAGTAAGTGCGCCGTCAAGCGCTACGGTGTTCCACATCTTTTTGTTCATGTGGTAACCGGGTTGTACTTCGGGATATTTTTCTCTTAATTCTATGGCGAGTTCAGGGTCGCATTTTACATTAAAGCTGTTGCCCTGGCTAATGCTGGTGAGCAGGAACATCTTACCGGCAACCTTAAATACAAGCGTATCCTCGCCAAAGGGCAACCCTTCAGTAACTGCAGGTTTTTGCAGGCAATATTCACGCAGTTCTTCAATATTCATAACTAAAATCCGTAATCTCTAACCAGTTTGTTGTATGATACCGTATTGCCGAAGAAATATTTAAAGGTAATGGCAAACTGCCGGTACTGGTTGGTAGCGTTATTTTTAAACTTCGCCGTCGGGTCGTCATAACCATCCAGTCCTTCGCCGAAAACAAGATTGTGAACGTATCCTATGTCTATCGCCCAGCCCGGCTCGTTGTATGAATCGAATATTTTAATTTCATAGCCTACCCGCAACGGCACAGCATAGTTGTAGCTTTTATCCTGCCCCGGAAAAACATAATTCAGCGGACCGTTTGCAGCAATCGTATTGGTACGTTGCACGGTATTGTTGTTTTTCACGACGCCGAAGCCTGAACCAAAATAAAAATTCTTTGCAAAATTTAAGAATTTATCATTTCCGTAATCGATAAAAGAACCCAATTGCACATCAACATGCGCATAAAGCGCCATGAAATTGTTAACGTATTTCCGTCCGTACCTGTCTTTATCCACTGTTATCCCGCCGCCAGACAATTGCCCCTTTTGAATTTCCAGTTCCATGGGCAAATAGGGATTATAATTGTAGATCAGATTAAAGTTATACGCGATATTATTGTTTTGCCTGGGGATATTAGTGTAACCGCGCTCATAGGACAATCCGCCGCCAATCCCAAATTCGTAATAATTAAACCCTGCCTGTGCTTCGGCTTTTATAGCCGCAATTACCGCAACAATAAATAAAATAAACCTTTTCAATGTCAAGCTCCCGGATTTATCATGATGGTTTGTATTTAAACGATAGGTCTGAAATAAATGTTCGGCAAACTTTTTTCATTAACAATCCATTGAACTTTTTACACAGCGGCCCGGCCTTTAAGCATACCAACTGAAAATAGCTGGCATCTTAACAGTTAATCAACCGAAAGCAACTGATTTAAAGCCAGTTGTATCGTTATGCCAACATTATTCAAAATACCACTGCGGCAAATCAAATGTTTATTTCAAATAACAACTGTTAGTTTTTATTAACATAATGTCTATAACTCTATATGCAGCAATGAATTAAAGATTTGAAAGGCTCCGGACCAGCTGTTTTTGATGCAGTAACTCATAAACGATTATTGTAAGCCAAAACGGGCAAACAGCAACCTAAATAAAACGTTCGCTAAAGGCAGCTGACATAACTAATTGTACAAAACCGCCCTGATAAGCACCGCAGGGGCGATATTTACACGTTTCGTCTCGTTGTTTGCCCATTTAACAAGTGTTGATAACTTTCAATTTCACGAGGCGAAAATTTATATAATAAAAAATGTGATGTTTTTAGGTAGTTGAACGCAGATTCTTATATTTGCTACTGATAAATTATTAGTTTTCCACATTTCGGGTACTGTTTTTGGTAATTATGGCTTAAGGCCGCCTATCCGGGGGCCCGATTTGATAAATTAACGAATACCTATATTCCTTAGACATTTGTTTAAGCGCCCTTTTTATGGCGTTTGGGCAGATAAACAATTACTGAGATGAAATGGACCTTTATTATTGCCTTATTACTATTATGCGCATGTAAAAAGTCAACGTCGGATTTGCGGCTATTGCAACCGGGAACCAAAGTGAAAATGAAAAGCAGTGTTAAGCTTCCGGGTTCAACAGCGCCGTTTACGGTAGACAGCGTGTACGTACAATCAAATTACGACATGAATTTTTATTATTGCACAGATGCCGGCAAAGCCCAATGGATCATTCCGGATGACGATTTAGTGGTAATAAATTAAAATCAATACCTTTAGGTGATGATTTTTAATTCACCTTTTGATTTTACCGTTACCAGCCGTTTTCTGCGCTATGTAACTATCGATACCCAGTCTGACCCAAAATCTGAGACCACCCCATCAACAGAAAAACAAAAGGACCTGGGCCGCGTGCTGGTACACGAATTACAGGCTATGGGGGTTACCGATGCACATCTGGACGATTATGGTTACGTTTATGCCACCATCCCGTCAAACTCGCATAAGCAGGTGCCGGTTATTTGTTTCTGCTCGCACATGGACACCGCGCCCGATTGCAGCGGCACAGGCGTAAGGCCCATGGTACATAAAAACTACCAGGGTAATGATATTATTCTTCCTGATGATCCCTCGCAAATAATCAAACTAAACGAGCATCCAGGCCTGAAAAACCAGACCGGCAACGATATTATCACCGCCAGCGGCACTACCTTACTTGGCGCTGACAACAAAGCCGGTGTAGCCGAAATTATGGATGCCTGTTACCAGCTGATGAACCACCCGGAGATTAAGCACGGCGACATCCGGATCTTGTTTACGCCTGACGAAGAGATCGGCCGTGGCGTTGATAAAGCCGACATCAAAAAGCTTGGCGCCTTTGCAGGCTATACAATGGATGGCGAAAGTGCCGGGAATATGGAGAACGAAACCTTTAGCGCCAATGGAGCAAAGCTTACCATACATGGCGTTAGCTCGCACCCCGGCTTTGCAAAAGGCAAGATGGAAAGCGCCATAAAAATTGCTGCCCGGATCATCGCCAGCCTGCCCGCCGGTCTTTCGCCGGAGCATACCGAAGGCATGCAGGGCTTTGTGCACCCCGTGGGTATTGAAGGACATGCAGAAACCGCCGTGGTCGAATTTATTATCCGTGATTTTGAGGATGACAAGCTTATTGAACACGCCAAGGTAATCCGTAAGATAGCTGACGAAGCATTGGCCAGTTTCCCCGGCTCAACCTATACCCTCGATATAAAACAACAGTACCGCAATATGAAAAGCGTGCTGGACAAGCATCCGCAGATTGTTGAATATGGCATGGAAGCCATGCAGCGCGCCGGACTTAAACCCCGGCTATGCAGCATCCGCGGCGGTACAGACGGTTCCCGGTTATCTTTTATGGGCCTGCCCTGCCCAAACATATTTGCCGGCGAACATGCCTTCCACAGCAAACACGAATGGGTATCTGTTCAGGATATGCAGAAGGCGGTGGAAACGATTTTGCACCTGTGTACGATCTGGGAAGAAAAGAGTTAAGGAATATACGTTTCAGGTTAATGAATTACGACTACCCAAACCGCCAATTAATCTAAGATCGTAATTCGCACATCAGAAATCCGCACATCAGCCCTTCTCCGCCAGCAGGTCTTCTGTCAGCTTATCAAACTCAACAATAAATTCGGTGTAATGGTTACCGGTTCCGGGGCCGTTAAAGCCTGTGTGTATTTTGCGTACGTTTCCTTTTTTGTCGATGATGATCGTGGTGGGGAAACCTTTAAAGTCGGCCAGCATGGGCAGGCTTTTCATCGGGTCGCCTTTGGACGGGGTGTAGCCGGTTATCAGCAGCGGGTATGGTATGTTAAAGTGGTTTTTAAGCTGGGCAAGCGTTTTCTGCGACTTTTTAAAATCGGTGGTGCGCTCATAAGCAAGGCCGACGATCTCCACCCCTTTAGGGTGATATTTTTTGTAATAGCCGCCGTTGACAATAAAATTGGTTTCATCCATGCAGTTAGGGCACCACGAGCCGAGCATCTGCACAATTACCACCTTGTTTTTAAAGCGGGCATCGCTCAGCGACACCTTTTTGCCGTCAATATCCGGGAACGTGAAGCTGATTGTTTTATAACCCGGCTTCAATGCAGTTAGCGAATAGGCGTCGGGCAGCTTGGCGTTGGCATTCTTAACGGCCGTCCATTTGGTAAAGGCCGAGTAACCAGAATAATTTTCGCCGTCAACAATGGTGTTTCCGTCTTTAATTTTTGCGGTGAATAAAAAAGCGTGGCAACCATCGAAGCAGGAGAGATACATCCTGTCGCCAGAAACGGAGCCTTCCAGGAAGCGGTAATCGCCGGTGGTACTTAAAAAGGTGCCGGTAAGCTTATTGCCGTCCTGCTTAAATTCGCCTACCAGTTCGTCGCGGCCATCACCCTCTCCAAAAACGGCAGCCCAGCGGCCGCTGATGTCATAAGCCGGTTTTTCAACGTCTTTCAAAAAGCGCCATGGAGTGTTGGCTGTAGCGGTAAACGGCAATGCTGAATCATGGTCGCCCAGGTGGCGTATCCAGTTACCCGAAAGGTGGCCGTCACCCATCTTCAACCTGAATTCCGAATCAAACAAAGGCATTTTTACAAATACCGAGTCGCCATTAGTGGTTACGTCAGGCACCTGGTAATGCTCGGTACCATTAATAATGGTGATCTGCTGCTTGTCACCCACATTGCTCACCTCAAAATTAAAAGGTAATTGATGCTTGCTCTCGTTGGTTAAAATACCGCGCCATGTGCCGGTTTTAAGCCTATTTTGGGCGGAGGCAATGCTTGTAAATGATACGAGGAAAATTAACAGGAGGAGTCGTGCATGGTTCATCATGCCCAAACGTATGAAATCTTAATCTATTATTTTAGTAGAGTTTATTGATATGACAATAGTTTGAAGATAAGAAAGGTTGCTTAAGGTTTTTTAGCGATTTCGTCCAACTTATCCAGGAAGCGCTCGTTGAATTCGTTCTGGCGGTCAAATTGTGCAAGAAAGCGACTATTGAATTCCAGCATCTTTTCATTGAATCCTTCCTGCCTTTCATTGAATCCTTCCTGCCTTTCATTAAAGCGCTCCTGCCTTTCATTGAAGCTATTGTTTCTTTGAAACTCCTGGGTGGATATATCAATAAAATCCGATAATGCATCGCGCGTTTCCTGTAAAATTTGCGTATGCTTTCCTAATATTTCCGACTGCTGGTCTTGCTTGCGCAGCATTTCCGAAATAACAACTAACAAATCTTTATCTGTCATACTCAAAGTTAAAGAATGTATCCGGTTATTTCAACACCTCCCTTGCAATAACGATCCTCTGAATTTCTGATGTTCCCTCGTAAATCTGGGTTATTTTGGCATCGCGCATTAAACGCTCCACGTGGTATTCCTTAACAAAGCCATATCCGCCGTGTATCTGTACGGCCTCAACAGTTGTACGCATAGCTACCTCGCTGGCAAACAGTTTAGCCATCGAGCTTGCTTTGGCATAAGGCAGGCCCTGGTCTTTCAGCCAGGCAGCCTTCAGGCACAATAAACGGGCAGCCTCAATTTCGGTAGCCATATCGGCCAGCTTAAACTGGGTAGCCTGTAAATCAGCAATGGTTTTGCCGAATGCCTTGCGCTCCTTTGCATAAGCCATCGCCAGCTCATAAGCGCCTGACGCAATACCCAATGCCTGTGCAGCAATACCTATACGGCCGCCCTCCAGCGTATTCATGGCAAACTTAAACCCGAAGCCATCCTCGCCTATCCGGTTTTCCTTTGGTACCTTCACATCGTTAAACATGAGGGAATGCGTGTCAGACCCGCGTATACCCAGCTTATTTTCTTTAGGACCAACCTCAAAACCCGGCATGCCTTTTTCAATGATAAGGGTATTTATCCCGTGATGCTTTTTCTCGGGATGGGTTTGCGCCATTACCAGGTAGGTCGATGCCGTTCCGCCATTGGTTATCCAGTTTTTAACGCCATTTACAAGATAATGATCGCCCATATCTACAGCGGTAGTACGCTGCGAGGTAGCGTCAGAGCCCGCTTCGGGTTCCGAAAGACAGAACGCCCCTATCTGCTGACCGCTGGCTAACGGCTTCAAATATTTTTGTTTTTGCTCCTCGGTACCGTATTTTTCCAAACCGTAGCACACCAGGGAGTTATTTACCGAAACCACCACCGATGCCGAGGCGTCGACCTTTGACAGTTCCTCCATAGCCAGCACGTAGGACACGGCATCCATGCCGCTGCCGCCATATTCCGGCGATACCATCATGCCCAAAAAACCAAGCTCGCCAAGCTTTTTTACCTGCTCAGCAGGAAATTTCTGGTGCTCGTCGCGCTCTATTACGCCGGGCTTAAGCTCGTTTTGTGCAAAATCGCGGGCGGCGTCGCGAATCATTTTTTGTTCTTCGGTAAATTCAAAATACATCGGCTGTCAATTGGTGTGGCAAAAGTAAAAATATTATGCATGCATAGCAAAATTTCGGTCAAAAAAAAGAGAGCTCTTTTGAAGCTCCCTTTCCCCTAATTAATTTAAACTATTGATTAAACCCAAAACAAAGAACAAAAAAACCTCAGCTTGGGCGTCTGAGAATTCAAAACAATTTATTTTTCACAGGTAGATGTATCATTTCGTTTTTCACAGATTTCATGCAGGGCTGCCGTTTCAATAACAAATGTCAAGCCACAAAATTATAGTGAGCGTATCGCCAGCTTTTAGTGTCTGCCAAAATAAAATCTTAATGGTTGTGGAAGCGACAATTATTATTAGTTAATTTTTTTAGCTTCGGTTTATACTTGGTTAAGCAAATTAACCCTTGGTTTTAAGCTGGGCGGGGTTTTTAAGCGGTTTAGAACCCGGATATCTAACTTAAAATATTTTACCCGGGCGAGTATGCTATAACCCCGAGAAGTTGGTATTAATGGATAATGGCTGATGAACTAAAGGTGATTTTGACCATAAAATATATTATTATTTAACGTTAATTTGTTACGGGATTGCCTGCCTTGTACATTAAATCCTGTTTTTTAAGTGTACAATTGTATTAAATTTCATACATCGGCTGTATCCTAATAACTACATACAAAGTAAACATGACCAAAAAATTTACCCGCCTGGCAACGTCTGCCTGCGTTATGAGTAGCCTGCTTATCAGCGCCTGCAACAACAAGACAAAAGATTACGCACAGAACGATGTGATATTTAAAAACCTGGATACTACCGTAAAGCCCGGAGACGATTTTTTTAAATATGCTAACGGAGGCTGGTTAAAAAAGAATCCAATCCCTCCGGCTTATGCCAGGTGGGGCATTGGCAACGTGGTAAATGAAGAACTGCGCGACAGGCTGAAGAAAATCAATGAGGATGCGTTGAACGATAAATCCGCCGCAAAGGGCAGCAATACGCAAAAAATCGGCGACTTTTATTTTAGCGGACTGGATACTGTTGATATTGAAAAACAAGGCATCGGCCCGCTGAAAGGCGAGATAGCCAAAATAAATGCAGTAACTGGTATCAAAAGCCTGGTTGATGAATTTGCTCACCTTGCTACTATCGGAGTTGAAACGCCTATAGCTGCCGGTGTGGGTCAGGATGCCAAGAACAGCAGTAAAAATATGCTGCAGCTATACCAGGGCGGCATCGGCCTGCCAAACCGCGATTATTATTTTAATACCGATGCACACAGTGCAGAGATCCGCAACGACTACCAGCAAAAGCACCTGCCTATACTATATAAGCTGTCGGGCCTTACTTCCGACGCTGCCCTGGCAGCAACCAAACAAACTTACGCGCTGGAGAAATTCCTGGCTGATAGCTCGCGTAAGCTGGAAGATTTGCGCGATCCGTACCGCAACTATAACAAAATGCCGGTAGCCGGTTTGGCTAAGCTGACTCCGTTGGTAGACTGGCCCTCAACATTCGAAAAAATGGATTTTAAGAATGCGGATACGGTTATCGTTGGTCAGCCCGAGTATTACAGGGCATTAAACAAGGCTCTTACCGCATATACCATTGCCGATTGGAAAAATTACCTGGTGAAGAATTTGGTTGATGCCTATTCATCATACCTGAGCAAGCCCTTCGACGAAGAGAACTTCAGGTTTTATGGTACCGTACTTTACGGCAGCAAGGAGCAATTGCCCCGCTGGAAGCGCGTACTGGATACCGAGAACGGCTTAATGGGCGAGGTGTTAGGGCAGATATTTGTGAAGGAATACTTCCCCGAAAAAACAAAGGAACGTTATGTAAACCTGGTTGAGGCCATGCGTACCAGCTTTAAGGAGCATATCCAAAAACTGGACTGGATGAGCGAGCCTACCAAACAGAAAGCTTATGACAAGCTGGCGAAGGTTACCCCGAAAGTCGGTTATCCCGATAAATGGAAAGACTTCTCAACCCTAACCATCGACCGCGGGCCCTATGCGCTTAACGTTATGCGGGCCAACAACTTCTGGCACAAATTTAACGCTGATAAACTGGGCAAACCGGTAGACCGTACCGAATGGGATATCACCCCGCAAACCTATAATGCCTATTACAACCCGTCGAACAATGAGATTGTGCTTCCCGCTGCGCAGTTCCTGATACCGGGTGTAAAAGATGAGGATGTTGACGATGCAGTAGTATACGGATATGCAGCCGCATCTACCATCGGCCATGAAATGACGCATGGCTTTGATGATGAAGGACGTCAATTTGATGCCGCCGGTAACCTGAAAGCATGGTGGCAGCCGCAGGATTCGGTAAAATTTACGCAACGCGCCAAAATGCTCATCGACCAATTTAATACCTATAGCATTTACGGCCTGCACGTAAACGGCAAAGCAACACAGGGTGAAAACATTGCCGATTTGGGCGGTATAGTAATTGGCCTGGATGCCTTTAAGAAGACGGATCAATATAAAGAAGGCAAGCCTATCAATGGCCTCACGCCAACCCAGCGCTTCTTTTTGGGCTATGCCCTGGGCTGGCTCGGACAGGAAAGGAAGGAAGCCTTATCGAGCCAGATATTAACCAACGAACATGCACCGGGCTTTATGCGGGTAAACGGTCCGTTTACTGATGTGCCCGAGTTTTACGAAGCCTTTCACATCAAAAAGGGAGATAAAATGTGGCTGGATCCGGACAAACGTGTGAAGATTTGGTAGCAGAATTGCGAAAGTAAAATGTTATTGCCGTGAAGTGTTATATTTAGGCCATGCAAATTATCCATGCATTGCAGGAATGGCTGCGGCACCAAACACCGCTGGAAATTGCAGGTGTAATTACCGGTCTTCTATGCGTTTACCTGGCTGCCCGCAATAATATCTGGAATTGGCCCATAGCCATTATTAGCGTCGGCATTTACATTTTCATTTTCTTCGACAGCCGGTTATTCGCTGATATGGGCTTGCAGTTTTATTTTATGGCGATGAATATTTACGGCTGGTATAACTGGAGCAAACGCCCGGCCGGCGAAGATAAGTCGCCCGTGCTGCTGATCACTAAAAAGGAAATAGTTTACTCAGCCATTGCCATTATAGTTTTCACCTTTATTTTAGGTTCGCTGTTGAAATATACAACAGCATCCTTTCCTTTTTTGGATAGCTTTTGTACGGCCTGCAGCCTGATAGCCCAGGTTTTTCTGGCACGAAAAGTTCTGGAGAACTGGTTAATCTGGATATTTGTGGATGTTATATATGTAGGTGTTTATATTTTTAAAGATCTCGATTTAACCGCAGTGATGTACGCGGTTTATGTTATCATTGCTGCGATAGGTTATTTTGATTGGAAAAAGGATTATAAAAAACAACTTAAAACATCTGCATAGGTTCCCTAAATGGCAAATCCCGAATCATCCATAATAAAGATCGCTGTTGTCGGCCCGGAGTCTACCGGAAAATCAACCATGTCTGCTTACCTGGCCAAACATTACGATACGGTTTGGGTGCCGGAATATGCCCGCGGCTATTGCGAAAAGTTAACCGCCCCCCCTACCTGGCAGGATGAGATTAATATGTTTACCGGGCAAATAGCGTTGGAAGCAGAATTACTGCCTAAGGCCAACAAGCTACTGATTTGCGATACCACGTTTATAACAGTAAAAATCTGGAGCGACCATACCTTCGGTAAATCCCCGCAGGAAGTTTTGGACGAATTGCCCAAACGCCCTTACGATTTATACCTCCTGCTGAACATCGACCTGCCCTGGGAAGACGACCCGCTACGGGATTTCCCCCACCTGCGCGAGCATTTTATGAATGTTTGGTATAAAGAACTGGACGAACTAAATGCTAACTACGTTTTGATAAAAGGCGCCGGGACCGAACGGTACGAACGGGCAGTGGCAGCGGTAGATGAGTTTTGTCTGAACCGAAATTTGCAGAATTATTGAATTAACAGAATTTAAAGCACATTCCGGTAGTTCCTAATTTCCGGTTCAGATAAATTCTTTCCTCCGCATGCAACGTTCTAAAAATCATTGCGTCATTTAACATGCAAGCTGATCAAAAATTGGAAGCCGTATTTATCGACAAACACTATCAACTGGTTTTGGAGTGCAAACAGGGAAGTAAAAAAGCCTGTTATGAGCTTTACAAACTTTATTCTAAAGCGATGTTAAATGTCGCCTTCAGGATAGTGGGAAATATTGCCGAGGCTGAAGATGTGTTGCAGGAAGCATTTGTTGACGCGTTCAGCAAACTCAAGGATTTCAGGCAGGATACTACGTTTGGGTTGTGGCTTAAACAAATTGTGGTAAACCGCTCCATAAACCTGCTGCGCAAACGCCGGCTGGAACTGGTTGACCTGGAAGAAGGCCAATTGGAAAACATTGCGGACGATGAAGTTGAGGATGATGAGGAAATACAATTTCAGGCCGCAAGAATTAAAGAAGCAATGAAGGAACTGCCCGAAGGCTACAGGCTGGTGATATCGCTATACCTGCTGGAAGGGTACGACCACGAAGAAATAGGACAAATTTTAAACATTTCAGAAAATACCTCGCGGACACAGTTCCTGCGCGCAAAAAGAAAACTTCTGGAAATTTTACAAAAAAAAAGAATAACATCATGAGCAAGCGATTAGAGGAATATATGAGGATGAACCGTGAGGAATTTGATGACCTGGAGCCGTCGACTGATTTATGGAGCAGGATTGAAATGCACCTGCCGCCGGAAGGCCATGATTTGATTAAAAAAGAAGCAAAAACATTTTCGCTGGGCTTTGTACTGCGTGTGGCGGCCACTATTATCGTAGTAATGAGCATTGGCTTTGCCCTTTACCTTCGCGGCGAAAAGAAACCTAAAATAGACTTGGCAGCTATTAACCCGGTGTATGCGCAACAGCAGATTCAATATACATCGCTGATTGAAAGCAAACGCACCGAATTGAAATCGATGTCGAAAACCGACCCTGAGCTGTATAAAGAGTTCAGTTCGGAAATAGCTAAAATGGATTCGACCTATAAGAAACTGAACAGCGAGCTGGCTACTACTCCTAACCAGGAGCGTGTTTTACGTGCAATGATCCGGAACCTGCAGGTACAAACACAAGTGCTTAACCAGCAGCTATCCATAATTCAGCAGTTAAACAGAGACAAAAAGATCCAAAACAATGAAATTAAAGATATATAAGCCCGTATTGCTTACCGCAGCCGGATTGCTGATTGCATGTTCCGCGGGCATGGCACAAAAAAAGCACCATAAAGTAAAGGCGAAGCAACCTGCTACTGTAACCATAAATGTTGATAGTAAGGATTTCGAAGCCGGTATAGACGATTTACCGGAAAACTTAACCGCATTAACCAACAATTTGAAAGATCTGGGTAAAAACCTTTCGGCGACGATTACCAACAGCCTCAACTCCAGCTTGAACATCGATGTAAATGATGCAGATGATGAAGCCAATAATGCTGAAGTGAATTTAAATCTGGGCAATCTGTTGAATAATCTGAAAGTCAACATTTCGGCGAACGGAGATAGCGACGGCGATGACGAAATTGAAAGCGCCAATACCGGTAGTGTAAGAGAAAAAAATTACAGCAAAAGCTATCCGCTGGATGCTAATGATAAAATAAGATTGAGCAACCAGTTCGGCAAAATATCGGTTAATACCTGGAACAGGAACGAGATTAAAGTTGATATATCCATAAAAGCCGAAGCCGGCAGCGATGCAGATGCACAACGGTTAATTGATGGGGTATCTATATCCGACGGGAAAAGCGGCGACCAGGTATCATTTAAAACCAATATTACGAGCGAAGATGATGACAATGGTTTTTGGGCGCTGTTCCGTTCAAAAGGAAATAAAAGGCGTAAATTAAGCATCAACTATTCAGTTTATATGCCGTCCAAAACAGACCTTGATGTTAACTCAAGCTACGGCTCTGTCGACCTGCCAGCCTTAGATGGCAAGCTGAGAATGAACGTTTCTAACGGCAGCACGTCGGTAGAAAGCCTTTCAAATCCGGCGAACGAGATTAACGGTAGTTACGGCAGCTTAAAGATTGGCAGCATGAATGGCGGCAAACTATCCTTCTCGTACGGCAGCGTAGATATGGATGAGGTAAACAATCTGAAAGCCGACCTGGATTATGGCTCATTTAAACTAGGCAAATTAAAAGGCAGCGGCGATTTCGACCTGTCATACGAGGGTGGTTTTAAGATTGACAACGTGGAGAGTTCGCTAAAACATTTGAATATAAATACATCCTATTCAGGCGCCTCATTGGGTCTCTCGCCAAACAGCAACTTCGACTTTGACGTTACCGTTAGTTACGGCGGCTTCAATTATAATGATGATAAGGTAGATGTTACCAGTAAAAATCCACCTGATGGCAGCAGGCATATCGGTACCACCCGCAATTATAAAGGGCATGTCGGCAAAGGCAACCCGGATGCAAGGGTAACCATCAACACCAGCTATGGCGGGGTACGTTTTGAGTAGTCATTACTGATGCGGATTTTATACCGGGAGAACCTTACGGGCATCAAAGCTTCGTAAGGTTTCTGTTTTAAAGCCCCTCTGTTATTTTAAGAATGGTCTTTTGCAATGTGGCCTTATCATTATCAGATTTAGCCAGATTCAACGCCATTTTTAAATGACCGATGGCTTTCCCGTTATCCACATCGGTATATAAATGCCCGAGCAATGTATAGTATAGCTGGTTGCCGGTTAGCTGCAACTTCTCAGCCTCCACAATAGCTTCAGGTTTACCATTTGCTTTGGCCAATGCATAGGTACGGTTAAGTGCCGCCATGGGGGAATATTCTATCATCAAGAGCCTGTTATAAAGCTGTAAGATACTTTCCCACTTTTCCGGGGTATCCTCGTAAATGGTATGCCACCATGCAATGCCCGCTTCAACATGATACTTGCTTAGTTCGCCGCCTTCCGCGGCACGGTTCAGATAAAACTTTCCGCGATTGATTAATTCTATATCCCAAAGGCTGGTATCCTGGTCTTCATACAATACCTGTTCTCCATCGGGGTTAGTCCGCGCCTCGAACCGCGATGCATGGAAACACATCAGCGCCAGCAACGCGTTCACAGCCGGTTTGTCGGTGGCTGGATTGATGGTAAGCAGATAAGCCAGACGGATCGCTTCGAGGCAGAGATCCTTGCGAATAGTTGTATTTTGAGACAAGGAATGATATCCCTCATTAAACAGCAAATAAATAGTGGTTAACACCGTTTCCAGGCGCTTGTCAATTTCGGCGTTCGCAGGGAAAGCAATCTCCACATTTTCTTCACGCAGCTTCGCCTTGGCACGCATCAGGCGCTTGTTAATGGTCTCCTTATTGCTTAAAAACGCATTGGCAATTTCCTCGATACCAAACCCGCAAAGTATACGCAATGACAAACCAATTTGTGCCTCGGGAGGAATAGCGGGCTGACAGATGGCAAACATCATTTGGAGCTGGCTGTCAACAATATTGGTATCCGACAAATCAATATCCAGCTCATGAAGCTCTGAGTTACTGTATTGGAGCTGTGGTGTTATTTTTTCGCTGAAAAGCTTATTGCGGCGCAGATAATCTTTCGCTTTATTTTTTGCTACCGTATACAACCATGCCGCCGGGTTTTCGGGAAGCCCTTTGATACTCCAGGTTTCGGAGGCAAGCAAAAATGTATCGCTGGCAATGTCTTCAGCAATCTCAATATGCTCAAAGCCGAAAAGCTTTGCGAGTACAGCGGTAATCTTGCTAAATTCCGTTCGAAATAAATGCGGTATCAGCTCCTGTTGTTTCATTGGGGGGGGGGTAGGTAGGTAGATGGAAGCGGCTATAGTATTAATGAATCGAACACCGGATATCAAATGTCCAACATCGAAGTTTACTACCTTATTATTTCTTATTCAACATTCGGTGTTCGGTATTCACCTGGCAAATTACATAGGATTAATTTCCCTAACCTCAACGTTGCCACCGAAAGGGAAAATCGGGCAGCCTTTAGCCATTTCAACGGCCTCGTCAAACGATTCGGCCTTTACAATTGAATAGCCGCCGATCAGCTCCTTAATTTCGGTGTACGGGCCGTCAGTAACCACATTGTTCGGTTTCACTACCCGGCCGTCATGCGTAAGGCGGTTTCCACGGTCAACCAGTTTGTTTTGAGCAGCAATACCGCCAATCCAATCCATCCATTTTTTAGTGATTGCCTGTAATTCTTCAGGCGAGCCTGTTGGTTGATTTTTGAAATCATTACGGTAAACGAAAAGAAAATCTTTCATGATGTTTAGTTTTTATGTTTATACCTCAATGACGAACAGTGGGCAACCAAACTGGACAACCCCCTGTAAAAAATTTGTATCCTGAAAAAATCCCATCCGAAAACCTTTCGCCTTATAACTTTCAGCTTCGCCTACTAAAAAACCCTGCAAAGTAATCCTTTCAAATACTCTCCTTCCGGAAATGATGACCGCACAGGATGGTCTTCCGGCTGGCAGAACTGGTATATAAACTGCACCTGCTTGCCGGCATCCAGCGCTGCCCAGGCCAGCACCTGTTTGAATGTCTCCATATCCATAGCACCTGAGCAGGAGAACGTTGCCAGCAAGCCGCCTTTATTCAACAGCAGCATTCCAAGCCGGTTAAGATCTTTGTAAGCCCGCGAGGCTTTATCCAATGCTGACCGGGATGGGGCATACTTAGGCGGGTCAAGCACTACAATATCAAATGTTTCACCTTCTTCCCTGAACTTGCGCAGCTGTTTATTTACATCGGAAGTTATAGCAATTGATTTTCTGGTATCGAATTTATTCAGCAGTATGTTTTCTTTTAAGGTATCGATAGCCAGCTGCGAGCTATCGACCGAAGTTACCGAAGCCGCGCCACGATGCAGACTATTGAGTGTAAAACCGCCGGTATAGCTAAAGCAATCCAGAACTTTTTTGCCTTTAACATGTGCGGCAAGTATGCTGCGGTTATCGCGCTGGTCGCAGTAAAAACCAGATTTTTGACCTTCGGCAATATTGATGTTATAGCGGATGCCATTTTCGATCACTTCAACATGTTCCGGCGGATGGTTGCCTGCCAGTACAACATTGCTTGTTGGCAGGCCTTCATGTCCGCGCGAAGAAGCATCGCTTTTATCAAAAATGCTTTCTGGTTTTAACAGGCGCTGCAGTTCATCTATTATGCAAGGCATCATTTTTTCGATGCCGGAGGTTAGCACCTGTACAGCAAGATGATTGGCATATTTATCTACAATCAGGCCCGGCAGGTAATCCGATTCGCTGAATATTAAGCGGCAGGTATTGGTAACGCCCTCCACTAAAATATTGCTCCTGCTCTCTACCGCTGCGGCCACCCTGTCCCGGAACCATTGCTCGTTTATTTCGGAGTTTTCATCCCATTCCAACAAGCGTAAAGCCACCCTCGACTGGTTGTTATAAAATCCATAAGCCAGGAAGGCGCCTTTGGCATCAATCAACCTAACCACATCGCCATTTTCCGGCTTGCCTTTTACACGTTCAATAGCGCCGGAAAACACCCATGGATGGCGGTGCAATACTGCCTTTTCTTTACCTTTTTTTAGTACGACCTCAATCATCCGGCAAAGGTAGGGAAATCAAATTGCAGTTTTAATATGTGCGATCTGCGGGTAAGGGTTCACGACTCCGCGGGGGTCTAATATTGGTAGAAAATAACACAGCCATATTATCCGCGCCGCAGGTGCGTAACACCGCATTTAGCGTCGGATAGGTTGCATACCTACGGCACGCAAGACTGCTTTTTATTTATTCTACCAATATTTTGCACCTGCGGCGCACTGGAAAATCGTCCGAATATTCTCTATAAATACAGAAAGCCCGATGTTAGCGGGCCTTCATACAGTTTTTAAGTTCTAATTTCTAATCCTTCATCACCCCTATATAATAATTAAAGGTGTCCACTTCTATATTATCCTTGTTAGCCCCTTCAATTTCAACCGGCTTGAACCGTGTTGTCGGCGTAATAAACTGGTATTCGCCGCCTTTAACTTTTACACGGACAGGCATTTCGAAATTATGCGCGTCAGCTATCCAGCGGACGTAGAGCTTGCCGCCGGTTTCCATAAAGTTTAAAATCGGGATGCCGCGGTAGTTAAGGTACTGATCGAACACCGGAGAAAGGTTCTTGCCTGATTCCTTATTGATATAACCAACTACATCGTCATAATCCACTGTTTTGTGATAGAAAGTTTTGTTAAGTCCGCGTAATATGCTTCGCCATTTTTCATCGTCGTTGATGATTGTGCGTATTATGTTCAGCATGTTGCCGCCTTTATAATACATATCGCCCGAGCCTTCCTTATTTACATTATAAGGTCCGTGAATCGGCCTGTCATTAACGATGGCAAAGCGGGTACCATGTACATATTCCTGGCCTGCCTGCTTACCATAGCGTTGCTCAATAAAAAGGGATTCAGAATAATTGGTAAAGCTTTCGTGTATCCACATATCGGCCAAATCTTTCGACGTGATGTTGTTGCCGAACCACTCGTGGCCACTTTCGTGTACTACGATAAAATCCCATTTTAAACCCCAACCGGTTCCCGATAAGTCTCGGCCCAGGTAGCCGTTACGATAATGATTACCATAAGCTGTCCCGCTCTGATGCTCCATGCCGAGATGGGGTGCTTCTATCAGTTTGTATCCATCCTCGTAAAACGGATAAGGGCCAAACCAATGCTCAAAGGCTTTTATCATATCTTTCACATTAGCCCCAAACTGTTTGGTAGCTTTTTCAACATTGTAGCTCAGCACCCAATAATCAAGGGTTAGCTTACCCTTTTCGCCCTGGTAGGTATCACTGATGTGCGAATATTTGCCTATGTTAGCCTCGATGTCGTAGTTATTGATCGGGTTAGCTACAAACCAATCGAAGCGGGTGTAGCCATTCTTTAAATCCGTTACCTTGCGCAGACGGCCGTTCGAAGCATCGGTTAAACCTTTAGGCACGCTAATACTGATAAGAGCACTGTCCACCTCGTCGGCCTGGTGGTCTTTATTTGGCCACCAGATGCTGGCGCCGATACCCTGGCAAGCAGTTGCCACCCACGGGTTACCCAGGGAATCTTTGGCGAAAACGATGCCTCCATCCCAGGGCGCACGTTTCGCTATAGTTGGATTGCCCGAATAAAAAACCCTAAACTCGTCCTTGCTGCCTTTCTTTATGGTTTCGGGGAAAGTCACAAACACAGCATTAAACTCACGGGTATAAGGCAACTCTTTACCTTTATAAACCACTTTTTCCACCTTCAGGTTCGAGAACAGGTCAAACTGTAGTTTAGTAAAATCCTGCGTGGCAGTAAACTTAAACAGGTTACTCCCGCTGATGAATTTGTTATCAATATCGAATTTCACATCGAGGTGATAATAGTTGATGTCGTAACAGGTGCGCAGGGGCGTTAAGTTTCCGCGCAGTGAATCGGCCCTGGTGAATTTCTCTTTGTTTTGACCGAGTTGCGCATTAGCGCCAGATGAGATTAATCCCAATGCGCAAATGATTAATAGCTTATTCAATTTCATTTATTTATTTACAATGCAACCTGTGTTCTCACAGGCCACGGGTGGTGTTGTTGGGTGATCTATTCTCCGAGTACGGTTACTTTAATATTGGATTTATGCTGTGCATCATGATAAATTCTTATGGTCGATTTCTGGAAATCAGAATCTTTTGCCTGCGTTATATCCACAAACTTCTGCGGGTTCCTGTCGGCCAATGGGAACCATGAACTTTGTACCTGTATCATAATGCGGTGGCCTTTTCTGAAAGTATGGCCAACATCAGGCAGGTTATATTTTACCTCTGTAACCTTGCCCGGCACAAATGGCTCGGGTGTCTCGAATGAGTTACGGTACTTGCCCCTGAAAATCTCGCCGCGCACCAGCATCTGGTAACCTGCCATGGTCACGCCTTTTGGATTCGGTATCGGGTTGCGATAATTATCGGGGAAAACATCAATCAGCTTAACCACATAATCCGCATCCGTTGTGCTGATAGAAGTCATCAGGTCAGCCACTATCGGACCGGTTAAAGTGATATCATTGCTAAGGGTGTCGGTTTGGTATACCTTAACATCCGGGCGGCGGCTCGCAAAACGCTGATCGTCCAGCATGTATTCACGGGTTCGGCCGCGTTTACCTACACCATCCTGGTAAGGAACCGGCGCGGCAGGGTCGCTTACGTATTCATCATACCCTTCCCCTGCTTTGGGCGCTTCAAACGAAAGCTTGCCGCCGGCATGCAGGTACATCGTTTTGATAGTTGAATTTTCGGGCGGCCATTTGCTGAATTTTTCCCAGTGGTTGCTGCCGCTGATGTAGATGGCGGCTTCCGGCAGGTTCATTTCACCTTCGTCTTTAAGGTAATATTTAAAGAAAGGCAGTTCCAAATTCTCGCGGAACCATTGACTTGTGTTCGAGCCGAAATCCTGGTCGCCAAAGTGCTGGATGTCTTTTGCTTCCCAGCCGCCATGATACCACGGCCCCATAACCAGCATATTTTTATGACTCTGCGGATTTTGTTTTTCCAGCGCCTCGTACACATGCAATGCCCCAAAACAATCTTCGGCATCAAAAAATCCGCCAACGGTCATGGTAGCCGGCGTGATGTTTTTTAAATGCGGACGGATGTTCATATCCTGCCAGAATTTGTCGTAGTTCGGATGCGCCATCATGTCGTTCCAAAACTTCACCGAATCGCCGAAATAGTACTTCTTATAGTTTGGCAGGGCGCCAAGCTTCAGGTAAAACTCATAATTATCATTATATCTGAATTTGATACCGGTTTTAAACTGGGCGGGGGTGATTGGCTTGGGCCTTGGAACACCAAAGCTGGTTATAAATGAAAATGCATCCATCACGAACAATGCACCGTTGTGGTGAAAGTCATCTCCAATAAACCAGTCGGTAACCGGCGCCTGCGGTGAGACAGCTTTTAATGCAGGGTGCGCATTTGGTAAGGTAGCGGTTGAATAAAAGCCCGGATAGGAAATTCCCTCAACCCCTACCTTGCCGTTGTTGTTCGGAATGTTTTTTATCAGCCAGTCTATGGTGTCGTAAGTGTCGGAGCTTTCGTCAACCTGTGTTCCTTTTTTATTATCGATATTGGGCCGTACGTCAACAAAGTCGCCTTCACTCATCCATTTGCCGCGCACATCCTGGTAAACAAAAATAAAACCCTCTTTTTCCAGCAGCGAGTTTTGACCCAGCGTTCTGCGGTAGTTATTTTCTCCGTAAGGCGAAACCGTGTAAGGCGTACGCGTCATCAGGAACGGGTATTTCTTCGACTGGTCTTTAGGCACGTATATCGCGGTGAACAGTTTTTTACCATCGTGCATAGGGATATACCTTTCCATTTTGGTGTAATGTTCCCTAACGTAGCCGGTATCAGGCGTAGCTTGTGCCTGGGCAGATGCGCATAAAAGCACAAATGCAGCTAAGGTGAGCAGTTTTTTCATCTGTATGTTTCGGTCAGTTAATAAGGCTAATTTATGAACATAATTGATAATTAGCCATTCATGTCAATAGTGTTACAATAACAGGGTAAAGTATAGGCTACCTGTGATAAAATATGGAGAAATCCGCACTAACTTAATTGCGTCAGGGCTGCCAAGCTGAGTTTGATATCGGGCGCGAAAAGCAGGGGTTTACAGGTACTTTACAGTTTTTTGCTGCAACCCTGAGTTAAAATACTGATAATAAAATAGTTAAACAGTTACAGGCGCATAAAACTGTAAAGGGCCGGTAATGGGTGCTGCATTCCTCAATTATGGCCGTTAACAGCGGAAACCAGGCCGGTTTAAACAGTAGTCGCAATTTACTTATTAAAAAAATTTAAAAAGTTTTTGATTTTAAAAAATTACTTTATTAAGTTTGTATAGATAATGCACTGCATACTTAAACGGGAACTTTATATCAGCCTTATGTCGGTAAGGGGAATTATAGTTAAATTGGTTTGAAAAATCCTCGCCCAGGCGGGGATTTTCTTTGTAGTGACATTTCTATCGATTACCAAAAACACAACCAACCTACAAATGGCGCGATTAAATTTATTAGAAGAGACCCGTTATGAAAAGCTGCCGGTAACGGTGTATGAGAACCAGCAGGAAGCATCGATTGCGGTAGCACAGCGGATCGCAAAGCTGATCAAAGACAAAACTGCCTCCGGCGAAAAGACGGTGCTGGGCCTGGCCACCGGTGTGACCCCGGTAGGCGTTTATGCCGAGCTGGTAAGATTACACAAAGAAGAAGGTTTATCCTTTAAAAACGTGATCACTTTTAACCTGGACGAGTATTACCCGATGCAGCCCAACGCTGCCCAAAGCTATGTGACCTTTATGAACGAGAATTTGTTCAGTCATGTAGATATCGATAAGGACAATGTCCATATCCCCGATGGTACCTTAGAGCAGGATGCCGTTGCTGCCTTCTGCCTGGACTATGAGAAAAAGATCAGCGCCCTGGGCGG
>NZ_JAUMKC010000019.1 GCF_030519355.1 Mucilaginibacter sp. L3T2-6 | reverse complement strand
TTTCAATTTGCTTGATGTATCTTTCTGTAATACAGATTCTTACAAAGGTTTTACCAACTATTTTTGGCAATTATATCAAATAAAAATTTGAACAGAGCAGGGCTATCACAGTCCTGCTTTTTTTATACTTAAACTTTTAATTCAAATTAATTTCTCTACATTTATTTAGCACTAAACAATCAGGATTATAAACTCAAAACAAAACTCTAATGGAAACAGCAGCACCTTCACAATCGTCTGTGGCACTTAAATGGACTCTTTTTAGTTTTTTGACCTCTATCGTTTTGACCTACGTCTTTCAGTTTGCAGGGATCAGTCAAACAAGCGGGTTGAAATACACTACGTTTATACCTTACATTGCATTTATGTTCCTGGCGCAAAAAGAATATCGCGACAGAGCAAACGGATACATGACTTATGGCCAGGGATTTATGACCGGTTTCCTTTTTGCAATATATACAGCCGTTCTGTCGACTCTGTTTATTTATATTTACTATAAAGTATTGAGCCCTGCCGCCTATAATGAGGTCGTGAAAAGCACGCAAGACCAAATGATAGCCAAAGGGGTAGACGAAGAGACCGCAGCTAAAATGTCGGCAACGTATGCCAGTGTAACATTCCTTACGGTTGCGACCTTATTCGGCGGTGTAATTACCGGCACAATAATTTCATTGATCGGTGCAGCGATCTTCAAAAAGGAGCGCACTGCTGCAGATATTTTGAGGCAGAACGAGAATTATTCAGATCCGGTTTAATATTGGCTGTATTTGGTATATAAAACAGAGGCCGCTTCGATTAAGAAACGGCCTCTGTTTTTTCATGCAGGTCGTCGAATGCTGGTGAAAAAGAACCCTTACGTCCGGGGATCACTCACCGCGTGTTATTTCTTCATCACCTGCCTTACAATATCGTTTCCGAAAACGAAAACCATCAGCGTAATTAACAGCACAAAGCCGACGATCTGCGCCCGTTCAAGGAATTTGTCGCTGAGCGGTTTACCTTTTATCATTTCGATGATCAGGAACAACGAGTGCCCGCCATCAAGCGCCGGGATAGGGAGCAGGTTAGTTAACGCCAAAACCATCGACAAAAAGCCTACGAGGCTCCAAAAGCGGATCCAGTCTACATGGGCGCCGAACATGGTTGCGATGGCTACCGGGCCTGCTACAGCCTTGTTCAGCTTAACTTCGCCTTTTATCATTTTTCCAATGCCCTTTGCATTATCAGTAAAAGTGCCCCAGGCTTTGGTTGCACCCACTGGTAATGACCCGAAGAAGCCGTAGGTAAGCCTTTCTTCTTTCGGTAGGTCGTTGGTCGAGAAAAATCCTAAAGTTCCTTCAGGACTTATTTTTGCCTCTTTCTGGAAGGTATTGCCGTCACGTTTAACGGTTAACTGTACGGTTTTGCCTTTGTATTGCTGCAGGTCTTTTTGCAGTTGGTCAAAGAAATCAACTTTGGCAGAATTGATGGCAATTATGCTGTCGCCTTTTTGCAGGCCCGCCTGCATGGCGCCTGATTTGGCAGCAACCGAATCAACAGAGAATTTAAAACGGGGCGATCTGCTGATAAATTGCTCGATGCCAACATTTACCTCCGAAATATCATTTAAGATATTGCCGGGTACTTTTATGTGTAATGTTTTATCGCCGCGTTCTACGGTTAAATCGGTATTCCCCAATATCACTTCAGTACTGGTCAGTTCTTCAAAGCGTACCACCTCTTTACCATTCACAGCGGTGATCTTGTCGCCGGGCCTTAACCCGATTTTTTCGCCTACCGTACCCGGAACTATGCCGTACTTCAACTTAGCATTCGGCATATAGGTTTCGCCATATTTTATGGTCAATACCCAGAATATAAATATGCCCAATATAATGTTTACGATAATGCCGCCAAGCATAACGATAAGTCGCTGCCAGGCAGGTTTCGAACGGAATTCCCAGGGCTGCGGCGGACCGGCGAGCTGCTCGGTGTCCATTGATTCGTCAATCATCCCGGCAATCTTTACATAGCCGCCCAAAGGTAGCCAGCCCACGCCGTATTCCACATCTTTATATTTGAACTTGAACAGGCTGAAACCCCATGCATCGAAAAACAGGTAGAACTTATCTACCTTAATGCCAAATGCGCGGGCAGCCAGGAAGTGGCCAAGTTCGTGAAGGATTACCAGGATAGAAAGGCCCAGGATTAACTGGCCAACCATGATCACTATATTCATTTATACGTTTTATTAAAATTGTAATGCTTTTAACGGCATTTGTTGTATTAAATTTTCCGCAAAGATGCGTGTTTCCTTATCTGTATTCAAATAGTCCTCCAAATCCGGACTCCGGACGAAAGCAATTTGTTGCATACATTGTTCAATAATGTTGCTCATCGCTAAGAATCCTATGCTTTTGTTCAAAAACCCGGCCACGGCTACCTCATTGGCAGCATTAACGATACATGGCATATTTCCACCTTTTTTCAGCGCTTCAAACGCCAAACTTAAGTTACGGAATGTCACCATGTCAGGTTTTTCAAAAGTCAGATTCGGATAGCTTGTAAAATCAAACCGCTTGAAACTGGTTTCAATCCTGTCAGGGTAGGTGAGGGCATACTGAATGGGCAGCTTCATATCAGGCAAGCCCATCTGGGCTTTGATGGATCCGTCCGTAAACTGCACCATTGAATGAATGATGGATTGCGGATGGACGATTACCTCAATTTGCTCTGCTTCCAGTCCAAACAGCCACTTAGCCTCTATCACTTCCAACCCTTTGTTCATTAACGAAGCTGAGTCGATAGTAATTTTGGCGCCCATTACCCAGTTAGGATGTTTGAGTGCATCCTCGCGGGTAACATTCTCCAGGAAGGCCAAAGATTTATTACGGAATGGCCCGCCTGATGCAGTAAGGATTATTTTTTCGATGGGATTATTTCCCTCCCCGGCAAGACATTGGAATATTGCCGAATGTTCCGAATCAACAGGCAATATATTAACCTTATGTTTTTTAGCGAGGGCCGTGACAATTTCGCCGGCAACAACCAGTGTTTCTTTATTTGCTAACGCGATGTCTTTTCCAGCCTTTATAGCCGCTATGGTAGGTTCCAGTCCTGCAAAACCAACCATTGCGGTTAACACAATATCGATTTTTTTATCGGTGACAGTTTCAACAACTGCGTTAGCGCCGGCCAGTACTTTTGTAACGGTTTTTGCCAGCGCATCCTTAACGTATTGGTATTTGCTTTTGTCGCAGATGATAACATACTCCGGGGCAAACTGCAGAGCCTGCGCAATCAGTAAGTCAGCGTTGCTTTGAGCGGTTAACAGGTATGGGTGAAAAAGGCTCGGGTTGGCGCCGGTAACTTCCAGCGTTTGCGTGCCTATGCTACCTGTAGAACCGAGGATTGCTATATTTTTTTTATTGCTCAAGTTTTTCCTTTGTTATGCTATATATCCCTTCAATTCGTCTGCTATTTTCCTGTCGTTCGATAACCTTGGAACCTTGTTTTGGCCGCCCAATTTACCTTGCGATCTCATATAGTCTATAAAGGTATCTTTTTTTAGGCTTTGGATAACCAATGGCTGCAAAATGTTACCGGTAATCAGGTCGGAATAATAAATATTTTTCTTTTGCAGCGCTTCGTCAACTGCTAGTGCAAATGCTTTAAGGTCGGCGGGTTCTTTACCAAATTCTATCAACCACTCATGATAAGGCAATTGACCCACCGGTGGATTCACCTGGGGCGCTACCGTAAATTCAACAATGTCGATCCCTTGCTGATTAGCTACGCTTAACAGTGCATGCTCTACCTCCTCGCCAATAACATGCTCGCCAAAGGCCGATATATAATGTTTAATGCGGCCGGTTACAACAATCTTATAAGGGTTTTTTGATATAAACTTAACCGTATCGCCAATGCTGTAACCCCACAGCCCGGCACTGGTGTTAAGGATCAACGCATAGTTTTTGTCAAGCTGTACATCTTTCAAGCTGATACGGGTTGGATTTTCGTTAAAATATTCGTCAGTCGGGATAAACTCATAGAATATACCGGAATCAACCATCAGTAACAAACCTTTTTCTTTTTGCGAATCCTGAAAAGCAATAAAGCCTTCGGATGCAGGATAGGTTTCAACAGTATCTATTTTAAAGCCAATACTTTCTTCTATCCTGGCGCGGTAGGGCTCGTAGTTTACACCGCCATGCACGAACAGCTTGAAATTCGGGAAAACGTCTTTTATTTTTTTACCTCCTGACACTGCCGAAAGCCGGTCGAAATACATCTGGCACCAGGGTGGAATACCGGATATCAGCCGCATGTCTTCGTTTTTAGTCTCTTCAACAATAGCGTCGACTTTTTGCTCCCAATCTTCAATGCAATTGATATCGTAACTGGGCATACGGTTTTTTTGAAGGTAGGCGGGCACATGATGCGCCACGATGCCCGATAGTCGCCCCGTAGGAATTCCTGCCTTTTCAGCCAAGACGGGGCTGCCTTGTAAAAATATCAGCTTTCCGTCGACAAAATCAGCGTTACCGGTTTCATGAATATAGCTAAGCAAAGCATTGCGGGCCGCTTTAATGTGCTCGGGCATGCTTTCTTTGGATATGGGGATATATTTTACGCCCGAGGTGGTGCCTGATGTTTTGGAAAGATAGGCTGGTTTGCCGGGCCAAAGCACATTTTCTTCGCCTTTGGTTACGCGCTCGATGTACGGGCGCAGGTCTTCATACTCCCTTACCGGCACATTTTTCCTGAATTGCCCGTAATTACGGATCTCGTCAAAATGATGGTCGACCCCAAAAGCTGTGTTTTTTGCTTTTACAATAAGCTGCTCAAATACCTTTTGCTGCAGGGCCACTGCATTATAACGAAGCTTGTTTAACCGGAAATTAACAATTGCGGCGAAAGGTTTGCTTAATGCTGCCTTTAATCCCATAACTTAAACAGTTTCGGTAATATCGTCATCAACATCCATATGACTGTAAACCAGCTTGCGGTAGGCAACCACCAGCAAAATGTTTACAAACGGGATCACAAAAATCATCCCGATGCGGGTTATGGTGCCAATCACAACCATGGCCTCAATCAGCAGGAACAGAAGAAAATACTTAAAAAAATTTCCTTTTATGAGTTTAAAGCTCTGCGCCACAGACTCAAACGGTCCGGATTGATCGTCAACTATAAAGCACGCACAAATAGGGAAATAAAACAAAAAGAAAAATTGGATGAACATGAATATGCCCAGCCCCAGGATACTTTGAATAATGCCATCGCCCAGGTATTGTAGTGCATTGTTCATAAACACGGCAAGTGTGCTCACTATCACCAGTAAAAGCAGGTAACTTCCAAGCATTTTTATTTTTGGTACGATATCGCCAAATCCAAAGTCATAAAACTCTTTATCAATCAACTGGAAAACCAGCTTAATAAATCCTAAAAAAAGGAAACTCACACCAATCAATAGCAGCACTACCCCAATAGATGTAAGTACTTCGTCATTAATCAGGTTATAAATTACAAATCCGGCTCCGCCAACGATAATGAACGAAACTATAGTATACACCGCAATGGTAGCCACATTCTTTTTCAGAATGTGCCAGGCTATACTTAGCGTTTCTGTTACCGAAAATGGATGGTACATAGTGTTATGATATTTTAAAAATTATGCGCTTCACAAAATCCTGCATAAACCCCAGGCCATAAGCGGTAAGTTGTATAAAGGCTGCTACTAAGCTCAAAAATGCAATTTTTAGCGACTTGTTTTTAATCAACGAGTGAAAAAATATCAACAAAATAATAAGCAACAGGACAATATTACACACGATTGCAATTCTTAGTGTAAATATGTTGGCAACTAGTGTGAAAATGAGGCCAAGCGTGAATAGTGCCGGAAAGAAATGTACTGCCTTAAGCTGATCAGGAAAGAACTTATACACATTTATCCGGGCCCGGCCAAAGAAGTGTATCTGCTTATAGAAGTGCAGAAAATTGGTACGCCGCTTATGATAAACCCTGGCTTCGGGGATCAGCCCGATTTTAAACCCGAGGGAATGGATCCGTATGCTATACTCCAGGTCCTCAGCGGAGCGCGTTATGATAAATCCGCCTGCCTTTTCCCAAACCGCGCGGGATACCCCCATGTTAAAGCTGCGGGGATGGAATTGCCCGATGCCCTTTTTGTTGCCGCGAATACCACCGGTTGTGAAAGGCGAGGTCATGGAGTAGCTGATTGCCTTTTGCACAGGAGTAAACGAGGGATGGGATGCGTCCGGGCCGCCATAAGCATCCAGCCAGTTTGTCTTCAGCGAATCGTTTACGATTTGAAAATAATCTTCCGGTATCAGGCAATCCGAATCGAAGATAACAAAGTAATCGCCCTTAGCACGTTCAAAACCGTAGTTACGGGTGAAGCCCTGCCCGGAGTTAGGCTTTACAAAATATTTTACGTCTAACCGGCCGGCAAAGCTTTTTACAATATCAGCCGCATCATCTTTCGAGCCATCCTCAATCACCAAAACCTCAAACTGCTTATAGGTTTGCAGCGTAAGGCTTTCCAGCAGTTCTTTTATTTCCTGCGGGCGATTGTATAACGGTATGATAATGGAAAAAAACATTTTTTGGATGTGCGGATTATGAATGTGCGAATGTGCAGATGTAAGAACCTGAAAGTTGATGTGAGGATGTGCGGATGTGCAAATATGCGAATGGAGTGATTGATGGATTTGTGGATGAACAAATGTCGCAATAGATGTTACCCTTAGGTGGGTAGTTTATATTTTCCATTTCTTTCATTCGCACATCTGCATATCCACACATTCGCACAACTTTTAAAGCGTTTCTTCCACCTGGTAATTATTACGCTCGGGGGCGCTGCGGGCTACCAGTTCGGCCACGAAGCCGGTTAAAAATAATTGCGAACCTAATATTACGGCAACAAGTGCAATGTAAAATAAAGGCTGACTGGTAATGTCTCTATAATGCAATCCTTTTGATATAGCGTGAAGCTTGTCAATTATCATCCAGATAGTAATGATTGTTCCCGTAAGAAAGCTTAGCACCCCCATTGAGCCGAAAAAGTGCATCGGCCGTTTGCCAAACTTGCCAACGAAGAATATCGACAATAAGTCTAAAAAACCGTTGATGAAACGGCTCATGCCGAACTTGGTTTTGCCGTATTTACGGGCGCGGTGCTCAACAACCTGTTCACCGATCTTAGTGAAACCGGCCCATTTGGCTATTACAGGTATATAACGGTGCATTTCGCCATACACCTCTATGTTTTTTACTACCCGGTGCTTGTAAGCTTTCAGTCCGCAGTTAAAGTCGTGCAGGTTATGTATGCCCGACATGCGGCGTGTTGCAGCGTTAAAAAATTTAGTAGGAATGGTTTTGCTGAGGGGATCGTGGCGTTTGGCCTTCCAGCCCGATACCAGGTCGTAGTCCTCAACCATTATACGGCGGTACAGCTCAGGTATTTCGTCAGGGCTATCCTGCAAATCAGCGTCCATAGTAATCACTACATTGCCTTTTACAGCTTCGAAACCGGTATTCAGCGCCGCAGATTTACCATAATTACGCCTGAATTTGATACCCTTGATAAAAGGATTTCCATCGCGCAGTTTCTTTATCATTTCCCATGAACCATCCTTACTGCCATCATCAACAAGGATGATTTCGTAAGTAAAGCGGTTTTCATCCATCACTTTGCTGATCCATGATGTGAGTTCCGGCAATGATTCAACTTCGTTATAAAGTGGTACTACTACTGATATATCCATTTACTGGGAATAAGAAATAAAGGGCAGGGGTATAACGCCTTTAATCACCCGCAAAAATATAAAAATTATTGTTTTGTAATTTGACTGATTGTTTTTTGTGACTTCAAGGATTGTGAAAAGATTGCTTCGATTTGTTGATTTTCAGCGGCTGCGATTCGGCCATCATTGTTTAATCAGGCTTTTATTAAATCTAACTGCCGTATCAAAAAAACATGATATTTTAAAAAATCAGTAAAATCATGTATTTTTGTAAGATGCAACGTATTTATTCCTTTTCCAAATACAATTGTGTGCGGGCCTTTATGGCGCGGCAGCGGGCGCATTTTTAGAAACTTGCCGGCTGATAACGATTTCTACCATCTATCTTTCGAAAAACACGCTTGATTTAAAATCTTACGCTTTGCGGTTAGCATAGCTATTATTTATTGAATTTTTATGAACTCATATTATACCATTGAAGAAAAATACCTGAAAGCCGTAGACCGGGCCGTTTATGGAAAGGCGCAGAAGGCCCTGCAGTTATTTAACGAGATAATCAGCAACGACCCGCTTCATGCCAAAGCTCATCACCAGCTCGGGAAGATATATTACTATGAAATGGAAGATTACCAAACCGCTGGCTATCATTTTAAGACCTGCATGGAACTGGAGCCTTCTTACCCTGGTAATTACGGGCACTACCTGCATTTAGCAGTTTTCCTGAACATGGAAAAGCTGGTAAAGCAAATTGCCGGCAAAGCCTTAACGGTGCCCGGTGTAGATGTTTCCGATATCCATGACCAGCTTGGTTTAAGCGCAGAAAAGAACAAGCGCTGGCTGGACGCCCTGGCTTTTTACAACGAAGCCCTTGAAGAAGCGGTCAATAAAAAAGACCGTGAGAAAATTGAGGAAAGTATCGAACGCGTTACCGCAAAAATAAAACGCGCCGGTAAGTAAATGCCGGCTGCGAAGGGGATGACTGCCAAAGGCCTGCAACGTTTTTAAACTTTGCAGGCCTTTGAACTATTTACCGGCACGTAAATTTCGCGCTCTTACCTTTTTTACCTCTGCAACAGTAACAGCGCTTGCCTTATTACCAAAGCTTTTACGAACATAGGTTAACACATCGGCCATCTGCCGGTCTGTCAGATCCGGGTGCGGTGTCATGGTATTTGAGTAGCTCTGACCGTTGATCTTTACATCTTCATTAAATCCGTTCAGGACAATTTTTATCAGTGCTGCCTTGTCGCCCAAAACATATGTTGTGTTAACCAACGGAGGATTTAAATGTGGCACTCCCGCACCGGTTGCCATATGGCAGGCCAGGCACACGCTTTTATAGACAATTTGCCCCCGCGCCATGACAGCCTCCGTCCCGCTGCGCCTTGTCTGGGCCGACGCAACTGTCGCCATAAAAAAAGCTAATGGAAATATTAGCAGAAATAATCTCTTCATTATTTTTTGTAGCTGATTTTATAAAGTGAACCGCCCTGGTCATCAGTTACATATATCGAGCCGTCCGGACCCTGTGCCAATCCGCAAGGACGGTGCAGCGCGCCATCGGGTGTTTTTTTAGGGCCGGCAAAACCATCAGCAAATATTTCGTATTGACCGTCAGACTTTCCGTCTTTAAATGGTTGGAAGACCACGCAATAACCTTCCTGTGGTTCCGGTGCACGGTTCCATGAGCCGTGGAAGGCAATGAAAGCGCCATTTTTATATTTTTCAGGAAACTGGCTGCCTGTGTAAAACAGTAAGCCGTCCGGCGCAAAATGGCCGGGATAGCCCATCGCCGGACGGAGGTATTTAGCATCCGCTTCTTTTTTGCCGTCGCCCCCATATTCAGGGCCTTGCATTAGTTTTTTCTGTATCCAGTCGTAATATACATATGGCCAACCGGCGTCATCGCCTTTCTTAAGTGCATACATGCATTCTGATGGCAGGTCGGCGGACTGTTTAGTACTATACAATGATGGAAAAAGATCGTGCAGTGCATCGCGGCCATGCTGCATTACAAACAGCTGGTTGTCCTGCTGGTTCCAGTCCAGACCGACCACATTGCGCAATCCCGTCGCATATTTAACGCCATCGCTTTGTTTCTGGTTGAGCTTGTCGGCTTTAAACTGCCATATACCTGCGGCATCATTTAATACCGGGCAGCCCTTTTTATCTTTATCGTACTCTTCGCAGATATTTGAGTAAGCCCCAATGTTAACATAAATGTTTCCATCATTATCCAGCACAATCGACTTGGAGTTGTGCATGCGCTTATTGGTTAGTCCGCTCACAACGGTTTCGGGCGTTGCCGGGTTGATAACCTGGTTCTTATCATCTAATTTATAACGGTAGATATCGCTGTTTGAGGTGGCATATAAATAGCCATTTTTGATAGCGATACCCGTTCCGCCATAGTTGCCAAAATGAGACTTTACGGTAGCCTTGCCGCCATCGTCATGTAATACAACAATGCCATCACCGTTATCCTCCGATTGCTTAACGTAAATATCTCCCTGCGGAGTAACAGCGAGATGACGCGGCCCTTTTAATTTTTCTGCCAATACTACAGCGCTGAATCCCGAAGGTACTGTTAATCCTGCGCTGGAAGTTGTCGGTTTTATCGCGGTAGCAGTGCTGTCATTGGCAGCTGTTGAACCTTTATCCGGGCTTTTACACGCGTTGAATAATATCAATCCTGCCGATGCATACGCCGATAGCAGGAAGACAGATGCTTTCTTCATTTTCATAAGTTTATGTGTTAGCTTTTCAAAGTTACCTAAACAACAATTAAATAATAAATCTGTTATGCAGAAAGGGTGTAACATCCGGCTTTGATTTCGCTTTTTACTTTTCTGTTTTTTCGGTATTTTTACTTAAATTTTGCATTATGAAAAAACTTTACTTCCTGGTGCTGTTTTTCGTTCTTTGCAGCCTTTCTTCATGTCTCGATATAGAAGAACATTATACTTTTAAGCAGGATGGTTCATGCGACGTAAAGTATGGTTTTGATATGAGCAGCGCCATATCGGTACTCACCAACCTGCTGTCTGACTCTTTGCGCGAGACGCCTCAATTTTCATTGGTGAAAGACACCACACTGAATTTTTATTCCGCATTGCCCGACAGCACGCAGCAAAAAATGACGCCTGATGATATCAATATGGCTAAAGCAAGCGATCTGTCGATCAAAATGGATTTAAAAAAATCTATTATGAAGGTAAATGTTACCCATTCTGCAAAAAATTCAGCCGAACTTGAGTATTACCTCAAACATATTTCAAAGATATCGATGGATAGCCAGTTGAAAACTTTGCAGAAAGGGGAGAAGCCGCCGGTAGGTTTCAGCGCCCAGCAACTTATAGCTGGAGAAGATTACTATACATACGAAATAACACCTCATAAATTTTACCGCATAATCGATAAGGATAAGTTTAATGCATTTTTAAAGAAAACGCAATCGGCTTTTACCATGGCGAAAGCAATGCTGATTGATATGCCTTACAAGGTAATACTTAACTTTGCAAGGCCGGTTAAAAAAGTAAACAATCCTAAAGCGATAGTTTCTGCCGACAGAAAACGTGTTACACTTATCACCAATATGGACGATGTGATGAAGAATCCGTCACTGATGAACTTGAAAATTGATTTCTGATCTATGAATTGGTACCCGGTACCTGGTGTCCCCGATGTCAATAAACCGTTTATGACTAAAGTTAAAGTCCCCGGCGCCAGTATTTGCGTGGTAGGCTATGAAGGCAAAATATATGCGGTATCGGCAATTTGCCCGCACCATGGCTATGATATGACCGGGGGCGGCTGGTGCGAAAACGGAAAAATTATTTGTTCGCTGCACGGTTATTCATTTGATTTGCAGACCGGCAAAGGTTCATATGATTATATAAAAACTTACCCCGTTAAAATAGAGGGCGACAAAGTGTTTGTTAGCGCCGGATCTATTTGGAACGATATAAAACAACTATTTATTAAATGACTACAAGGGCGATTGATTACGTTACAGAAGATTTTTATGAGTCGTTAAGCTTTCAGGACGGGGAACTGCCCGACCTGGAAACCGTAAAGGAATTATTTTATGGCAATGGTGTTCTGATCAATAACAGTTTTGCCAGGCCTGTTGAGTTTACGCTCGAAACATTTACGCAGGCTATAGAGTCGCAGGTGGCTGAAGGAAATTTACAGCAGTTTATGCAGCGCGAGCTATTTTCAAAAACAGATGTCTTCGGAAAAGTTGCCCAGCGCACCAGCGTTTACGAATATACTTTTGCTGATTATGGTACAGATAAACTGCCGCGCGGGATTAATTATATTCAATATATTATGGTTGATGATCATTGGCTGATCACGTCAATGGTCTGGAGCGATGAGAATGAGAATTATCAGATACCGGAAGAATATTTAAGCTAGATTATGCTGAGACCTGCAGCGCTAAAAAACGTCGCAGGTACAAGGTTTATTTTCCGTATTCTTTCTTAATTTCTTTTTGCACCTTTTCAGCCTGCGCTATCATCCTGTCATAGCCGGCAATTACGCCATTAGAATAGCTGATGGAAAATGTGAGAGCCATTTTACCGCGCGGGCTGCTTATTACGCGTAAGGGGTTGTCTTCCGCGGCGTTGTTACCCTGGCCTGAATACAAAATTTCCTCTATCCGCGCCTGATTGGCATTGAAGGCGTTCTCTGAAAAATCAATAAAAGGCACAGATTCCTGATAAAGCTTTAAGATATTATTGCGCAGCGAATCATTTTCGATAGTCTGTATCTTTCCGCTGGATTTAAAACCTTCGTAACGCCCATTGAGCGGCCGGTTATTAAACTTAGGTATAGTAAAGCTTTCTTTGATGTGATTTCTCTCTATACTATCGATAGTTTTTGACGTAAAATGAATTAATTTTTTATAATCAGCGACTAGTTCTAACATCTGTGTTTTGGAATGTTTTATCTGCTGCTCTTCGTACCGGATATCATCGCTTAGGCCCAGTAAAAATTCCTTCGCTTCGCCCTGCTCTTTATAATGCTCGCGGGTACGCTCGATAAATGCGGCGAAGGATACAGCAAAAATTATTATGGCGACCTCTATCATTACTTCCTTGAATTTTTCGCCCAAACCTTTTTCTTTGTTTCGTATCGCCTTTATTGCCTTTTTGGTATGGCCCATTATTTCGTGTTCCATCAGCTCAGTGGTGTTTATTCTATTATCAGTTTTTTAAGGTAATAGCAATCTTTATCGATTACCGGTGCGGTTTTGCTGGTCAACAAAATACCTTTGCTGTCTATCACCATGCGTTTGGTACCGGCATCCGTAGTTATATCCAGCGGCAGAGGCATCGAAATATTTTCTAAACTTATAGCATATTTATTCCCCGGCAGCGCCTTAACATGAATGCCGAGCTTATTTACTGAACGAAGATAAAGATCAAATAAGGGTTTCAGATTCCTGCCTGATTCCTGGCTGAAGAACTGCTCCACATCATCTGTAACAACCAGGTTGTCGTAAGTGTATTTGGGTGATGTGGCGAATTTTCTGACAGCGGGATAGAACACGCTGTCGCCAATTACATAGCAAAGGGTATGCATAAAAAAGGCGCCTTTGCCATAGATGTCGCCGTTATAGGCTGATTCCTCGTCGATATCTTTCCCCATAACTATTGGTATCTTGTTCTGAAACGTCACCGAGGCCTGCTTCCAGTGCTGAATATAAGCGTCGTTTCCCTCAAATTCTTTAATATAAAGCGCATCACCAAATGTGCAGATGCCTTCGTGTATCCAATAGTCGGCCCAATCTTTGGCGGTTACCTTATTTCCCCACCATTCGTGGCCAAACTCATGGTGCATCAGCCAGTCGTAATCTTCCCCGCCTATTTTGGCATATTTAAATTTATTGCCATAAGCTACCATGCTCTGGTGTTCCATACCCAGGTGCGGTGTCTCTACCATCCCGATCTTTTCCTTTGCCCACGGATATTCACCAAAATATTTTTCCTGCTCGCGGATGGTTTTTACGAAGATATCCAAAAAATGCGGCGCTTTGTCCTTGTGCTCGTTCAGCACGTAAAACTGTATTGGCACATTATGCCCGTCGCAGGTAGTGTATGGACGGGTGGCTACGGTATAATCTCCTGCATTAAACAATATGCTATAATTGTTAATGGTGTAATTTGTCTTCCAATGGAACGTGGTAGTTTCGCCATGTTTTTTAACGCTCTGCAATAAGCCCGGTCCGGCAACAACCATTTCTTTGGGAACGGTGATAATGAGATTAACTCCTTCATTTGGTTCATCAGAAGGATGGTCTTTGCATGGAAAATAAAGCTTGCCGCCAGTGCCCTCGGCAGTGATGGCCATCCACGGGTGCCCGGTTGAATCACGTGTCCAGATAAAGCCGTCATCCCACGGCGGGCGGCGCGCTACATGCGGCTTGCCGCCATACACCACTTTTACGTTTGCTTTACCGGCAGGTAATTCGTTTGCCGTGTTGATGCGTATCAGGTTGTCCTTATACTCAAAAGGTACTTTTTTATTGTTGACCAACACCTGGCTAACATTTAGCGAATCCAACAAGTCGAACAATAAAACATGCGTTGGCTTCCCCACTATCAAATCGATTGTGGTGTAGCCATTGATGCTTTTTTGTGCAGGGTTTACATCAAGGCTGATGGTGTAATGCCTGATGTCCATGTTGGCCTGCTCAGGTTTAAGTTTGCCACCCGAAGTGAGCTTTTGCTCCTGGCCGAAAAGGCTACACGAAACTAAAATTGGAATTAAGGTAAATATGTAACGCATCATTTTTAAATGTTTGGTTTAATCGGAACAGGAACAGCGAATGCTACTCGTACCGGTCGCCCGTATCGCATGGCTGGCAGCCATTTTGGAGAATTTTTCAAAAGCTTTAATGCTAACGCATCGCTTTTTGCGCCAACACTTCGCGCTATTTTGATGTCTGTCAGACTTCCATCGCGTTCTGCTACGAATGACACAATAACCCGACCCGCATCGGCTTCAGTGATCTTCTCGTTTTTTAAGCCGTCTTCAATATATTGAAAAAACTTTGCCATGCCGCCTGGGAATTGCGGCGCTTTTTCAACCGAAGTGTAAATTTTATCAGGTGGGTCGTTAGCGTCATTCCCGGAAATGGGTTCTTCTATCGTGATATCGGCATTGTGGCCAGGTGATAATTGTACGTCCTTAACTCTTACAGGCTGAATCACCTGTACGATAAAACTTATCGGTACACTGTAATTCGACTTAATAAACTTATTATTTTGCCTTGCAGGCACCCATTTTGGCGAAAGATTTATAACGCGCATTGCTTCCATATCAAGTTTTGGCGACAAAGCTTTAACTATATGGATATTCGTTAACTGCCCATCTTTTTCTACCGTAAAACCTACCGTTACTATGCCTTGTACATTCTTATCAGGCCAGCTGATATTCTTATTAAGAAAATCATGAAACGCGTTTTTGCCCCCGGGAAATTCGGGTGGCATTAAGGTTTGCGCGGTGGCGACTGCCGATAATGATAATAGTAAAAGGATGAGGGTTAACTTTTTCACGCACTAAATATAGCCAAATATCTAAAGCGGGAATATCAATTACCATACATTTCAATGCTCTCTTACCAATAATCCATCGGCAAAATTCCTCAGGTATTGCTTGTGATTTTCAGGAAGGTTAATAGCATCAAGTGCCTCGAATGCCTTATCGGCGTAGGTTTGCATGGCTTCTTCGGCTAGCTGGCGTATGCTAAGACTGTCGTATATTGCTGTCACTGCCTGTACTTTTTCGGTGCTGTTAAACCGTTTCGCATTCAGCCAGCTGTTCAATTCAGCTGATTGAGAGCTGTCGGCTAATTCCAGAGATTTTAAAAGCAGGAACGTCTTTTTGTTCGATATAATATCACCGCCAACCTGTTTGCCGAATTTTTCGGGGTCGCCGTAAACATCGAGAATATCGTCCTGTAACTGGAAAGCGATGCCGAGGTTAACACCGAAATCGCTCAGCAAGTCTGCATCTTTCGCGTCTGCACCGCCAATCAGCGCGCCTATTTTTAACGCTCCACCCAAAACCACGGCGGTTTTAAGCTTTATCATATTCAAATATTCGCTGATGCTGACGTTGGTAAGTTCTTCAAATTCCATGTCCAGCTGCTGGCCTTCGCAAACGCCGATGGCTGTAATATTAAAAATATCAAGGATAGGCCGCAGCAAGTGGTCGGGCACCTGCATCATCAGCTTATAGCCTTGCACCAGCATCACGTCGCCGGAAAGAATGCCGACGTTTTGGTTCCATTTGTTGTGCACGGTAACACTGCCGCGGCGCAATGGGGCATTGTCCATAATATCGTCATGCATCAGCGTGAAGTTATGGAACACCTCGATTGCGAGCGCCGGAGGGATGGCCGCCTCTACGTTTCCTCCGAATAAATCGCAGGCCATTAACAGCAGCGCCGGGCGCATGCGTTTGCCGCCTAGCGCCAGGATGTAACTTATCGGCTCGTATAGTTGTGCAGGATATTCCGGAAAATTCAGCTTGTTTACAGCATCACTGATAATATCCTGCAATTCGTGTAGTTCTCTCATTTGTTTTTTATTCCTGGCGGGGGCTTCCATTCCCCGGTACGCTTCGGGTATCCATTCAGGCCTTATTATCTTATCTGCGCCCATTAGCTGCTTTAGTCTTGTACTAAAGAAAAATCTATCTGTTTTTTGGTAAGGTCGACATTTTTCACCTTTATCTTCACCTCATCGCCCAGTTGGTAAACCTTCTTTTTTCGCTGGCCAATTATAGCGTAATTTTTTTCATCTAAGGTATAAAAGTCGTCCGAAATATCGCGCAGCCGTATCATACCCTCACATTTGTTTTCTATTATCTCCACATACATTCCCCATTCCGTAACCCCTGAAATAACACCGGCAAAGATATTCCCAATCTGGTCGCGCAGGTATTCGGCTTGTTTGTATTTCACCGAGGCACGTTCTGCATCCGCGGCCTTTTTTTCCATCTGCGAACTGTGCTGGCAAAGCTTTTCATAATGCTCTGCATTTGCAGAGTTACCGCCGTTTAAGTAATGAAATAACAAGCGGTGCACCATTACATCCGGATAGCGGCGTATCGGCGAGGTAAAATGCGTATAGTGATCGAAGGCCAAACCGTAGTGGCTCGAGCTCTTGGTAGTATAAATAGCCTTCGCCATTGAGCGGATGGCAAGCTGTGTCAGTACGTTTTGCTCCTTTTTGCCTTCCACGTCCTCCATCAGGTAGTTAAGCGAACGGGCTGTTTCCTTGTCCGATTTGGTGTTTATTTTGTAACCAAACCTTGCCGCGAATTGAGCAAAACCAGCCAGTGCATCAGGCTTCGGTGTATCGTGTACGCGATATACAAAAGTGTATTTGTGTTTGCCTTTTCCCATTTTGCTTACATGCTCGGCTACCTTTCTGTTCGCCAAGAGCATAAAGTCTTCTATCAGCTTGTGGGCGTCTTTCCGCTCTTTTACATATACGCCGGTTGGCTTGCCGGTTTCATCCAGCTTAAATTTAACCTCTGTGGTTTCAAAGCTGATGGCGCCGTGCTTAAACTTGCGGTCGCGAAGTTTATAAGCCAGTTCATTTAATTTCAGTATTTCGCCTTCAAAATCGCCATGGCCACTTTCAATTACGCTTTGTACTTCTTCATAGGTAAAGCGCCTGTCCGAATGGATGACAGTTTTGCCGAACCATTCATTTATAACGTAAGCATTTTCGTCCAGCTCAAAAACGGCGGCAAAGCAAAGCTTATCCTCTTTTGGCCGCAGGGAACATAAGCCGTTAGACAAACGTTCGGGCAGCATGGGTATCACGCGATCAACCAGGTACACCGAAGTGCCACGGTCGAATGCTTCTTTATCCAAAGCAGAATCGGGCTGTATATAATGTGCCACGTCTGCAATGTGTACGCCAACTTCATAGTTGCCGTTTTCTAATACCCGAAAGGATAGTGCATCATCAAAGTCCTTGGCATCAAACGGGTCGATGGTGAAAGTTGTTACGTTCCTGAAGTCACGTCTGCGGGAAATTTCTTCCTTGCTGATAATATCTGATATTTCTTCTGATTCCCGTTCAACCTCTGCCGGAAATTCCAGTGGGAAACCGTATTCGGCAAGTATGGCGTTCATCTCAGTGTCATTCTCGCCCTGCGCGCCCAAAACATGTTTAATGCGGCCGACCGGATTCTTGGCGTCAGCGGGCCAGTCGGTAATTTCGGCAATTGCCTTAATTCCATTTTTAGCGCCGTTCAGCTCGTTCATTGGGATGAAAATATCGTGCAGCATTTTTCGGTCGTCGGGTATAAACAGCGCAAAACGATCAGATAGCTTTACGATACCGGTGAACTCCATTTTGGCACGCTGCAAAATTTCTATTACCTCGCCCTCTTTATTTTTACCCTTACTTTTGGCGTAAACATATACCTTTACACGGTCGCCGTTAAGTGCGGTGCGCAGTTTGCGGGGGGCGACGAAAATATCATTTTCAAACTCGTCGTCTGTTACTATAAAGGCCGATCCGTCCGCTGTCATATCCACGCGCCCCTCGATAAATGTTTTCAATTCAAGTAATTGATATTTACCGTGAGAGATTTCCTTTAATGTGCGCTTTTTGGTTTCATCCCGCAGGATGCCATGTATAATGTCCCGGTCGTCGGGGTCATTCAGGTTCAGTTTTGCAGAAACTTGTTTATAGTTTAATGGCGTGTTGCCATTTTGTTCAAATATATCAAGCACCATTTGGGTGAGTATCTTGTTTATAGATGAACCGTTTTTCTTTTTTGACATAGATAGTATTAATGTATTGTTGCAAAGATACGATTAAAAACGCCGTGAAGACGCGACACTCCGCGTCTCCGTATGCAAATACAAATTGCAAGATTCGAGTGTTTGATAACCTGAAATTAATAGATATCGCTCAATAATGCAGTTTAACACGCGCCTTGGGATGTGTTGATATAATCGTCATGGGGACGACGCGACGCATCTTGGCTCTCCGTGTTTTATCAAAATGTGCCGGGTATCGATGCGATTAGCCGTTTGGTATATTCTTCCTTCGGCCGATGATATATTTCCTCCGGATCACCCATCTCTACAATCTTTCCCTTATTCATCACCATCATCCTGTCTGAAATATGCTTAATAACCGCTAAATCATGCGAGATGAAAATATAAGTCAGATTCAATTCATCCTGCAATTCACGAATCAGGTTTAAAACCTGTGCCTGTACCGAAACATCCAGCGCCGAAACGGATTCATCACAAATTATAAACTTTGGCTGCAGTGCCAATGCGCGGGCTACTACGATACGCTGTCGCTGGCCGCCTGAAAACTCATGAGGATAGCGGTTAAAATGTCCGGGCAATAAGTTAACCCGTTCCAGCAGTTCCAGTACTTTCTTTTTTCTTTTTGTATCGTTGGCGTAGAACCGGTGCACCTGCAGCGGCTCCATCAATGATGCGCCGACAGTAAGCCTTGGGTTTAAAGAGGAGTAAGGATCCTGGAAAATAATCTGAATATCTTTCCTGATGTCCCGCAGGTCGTCTTTATTCAGGTTACGCAAATCAATACCACCGAACTCAATGCTGCCCGAAGTGGGCTCTATCAACCTCAGTATGCTTCGCCCCAGGGTTGTTTTACCGCAGCCTGATTCGCCGACCAACCCTAATGTTTCTCCGGGAAACACTTCAAAGCTAACCTCGTTCACAGCCTTTACTACAGATTTATCGCGATTGAAAAATCCGCCTTTGGTCGGGAACCATGTGCTTAGTTGATTGATTTTCAACAATGGTTCCTGGTTGTACAAACGATTTTTACGATCTGTTATTTCGGCCGGTTTATAACTCAGGCTTTCGCGTATATGCCTGATGCTTTGATGCTTTCCATCGTGCCGGTCAAGAAAATCAGCGATTACCGGCAATTTCTTTAAATGTAATTCCGGTACCGGGCGACAAGCCAGTAACCCCCTGGTGTAAGGATGTTTTGGCTGATTAAATAGTTGTTTTACTGTAGCTTCCTCAACCACTTCGCCTTTATACATCACCAGTACGCGGTCGGCAATTTCGCTGATAACACCTAAATCATGCGAGATGAAAATAAGGCTCATATTGCGTTCGGCCTTTAATTTCAGCAACAACTCGATGATAGTTTTTTGAACGGTAACATCCAGCGCGGTAGTGGGCTCGTCGGCTATCAGTATTTCCGGGTTACAGCAAAGCGCCATGGCGATCATGACGCGCTGTTTCTGCCCTCCGGAGATTTGATGCGGATAGCTGTCGAAAATTGCTTCCGGCCTGGGCAGCTGCACTTCCTTAAACAGATCGATAGTGCGTTTTTTTGCTTCCGCTTTGGTGGTTTTAAGATGGAGCTGAATTGCCTCCGTTATTTGATAACCGCAGGTTAGTACCGGGTTGAGCGAGGTCATGGGTTCCTGGAAGATCATCGCCATTTGGTTACCGCGGATTTGGCGCATCTCGCTTTCAGTCAGTCCGCACAAACTTATATCATTTAGCTGTACTGCACCGTTAATTTGTGCCTGGTTTCCATCCAGCAAACGCATCAGTGCCAGCGAAGTTACCGATTTGCCGGAACCCGACTCGCCGACGATGCCGATTGTTTCTCCCTTTTTAAGATGGAATGAAATGCCTTTAACCGCGTCGAACAGGCCATTTTGTGTTTTAAACTTAACGGAAAGATTATTTACCTGCAGCATCAGGGGGTTACTATGGTAATGCATTCATCCGGTATCAAATCTTCGCCGCGATATCGTTTCAGCAATTGGGCGGTGGCTATCACATCTTTCTGGCAATAGGTGCAAATGCGGTCAAGATCATTTTCGTTCCAGTATACACTGCCCACCATGCTTCCGTCAATATCATCTTTAGGAGTGGGTATATTAAAGATGGCCGTAAGCAGGCTAAGCGAGGTGTAATTTTTATAATCGCCGAATTTCCATAGCTCCATGGTATCCAGGTGATTTATTTCCCAGGGCTTTTTACCGGACAGTTCTAATTGCGAGGGAATCTTTACACCATTTACCAGCATGCGGCGACAGATGTATGGAAAATCGAACTCCTTTCCGTTATGCGCACAAAGTATCAGGCTGGGCGGCTGATTATTCAATATCGAGGCAAATTTTTCCAGCAGTTCTTTTTCATCGTGCGATGCAATAGATTTTACCCTTAACCCGGTTACGCGGCCATTGGTAAAGATACCCATCGAAATACAGATGATCTTCCCAAATTCCGCCCAGATACCAGCACGCTCGTAAAATGCTTCAGCCGTTTCCTCTTTGCGCTGGTGTTGCGTTTTAGTATCCCAAAGTTTTTGAAAAACCTCCGGCATTTGATCGTGACTGCTGTATTGCGGCACGGTTTCAATGTCGATTACCATCAGGTTATGAAGGTCGTATTGTTCGAGCATTTCTTTTGAGTTCGATTTTTTGAGCAATATATGTAATCAGTTGGCAGTTTAGAGTGAGCAGCCGGCAGTTTTTTAACATAGAACAATAAATATTACAATTGAACCAATAAACGATTGCGTGCTTCAAATAATATGCCTGGAAACTATCTGAATCCAATGTGCCTGTTACAGCGTCCGTCCAAACCGAACTCCGGCGCATAATATTGAATCGTGCTGATAAAAAAGGTTTACAGGTACTTTACAGTTTTTAACTGTAACCTTACTTTAAGTAATTGATAATAAGTTATTTAATTGTTTCGGTAAGGTTTCACCTGAAACCATCTTTATAGTGAAACCTGGAAACTATTTTTCCAATACCTCAAATCCCAACCGTACCGTGTTACCGTTACCGTCAACTAAAGTGAGCAAGTGTTTACCTGCCGTGGGATTAAGTGCGAATTGGTGAAAACCCCTGGTTTCGCCCATATATTTATCATCCACATACCAAAAAATTTTCACGCCTGCCTGCCGGTGTGCGGCATTGAAAATCACCCTGCCCCGGGTACCGTCAGCCTCCAGGGGTACATATATTTTAGCGCCGTCTTTAGGATAGATAACTTCCATCGGCTGTGAGCTTTCTGCCTGTGCGCAATCTGGTCTGAAAGGGGGTAAAACCCGGTATTGGTAGTTTTTGGTTTTGTAATAATACTCCATAGAAGGCGGCAGCACAAACCAGGTTTTATTGATGATTTGATTAGGCGGGACACAATTACCCGTTACCTGCCATTTGCCATCGGCACTTAAATGTACCAACTGATGATAGGGGCAAACCGGCGCTTTCAACCCGCTTTTGGGTACCCATATTTCATCCGTATCATCGCAATACTGACCTGCACGGTAGCCGCTTTGCCGGCATACTTTGATCTTTACCATGTCGCTTACGGGCATCTCAAACCAATCAAGTGTTACAGGCAGCAGACGGAAAATTTCAAAAAGTATCGGGGCTGCGGTATTGATGCCGGTGAGGTTAGGCCTCCCTTCGCCATCGGTATTGCCTACCCAAACACCCACCACATATTTAGGGGTGATTCCTATTGCCCAACCATCGCGGAAGCCAAAACTGGTGCCTGTTTTCCAGGCAATGCGCTGGCTCGAGCTGAACTGCTGCCAAAGCATTTCCTCGCCCGGGCGCATTACTTCTTCCATGGCTTGCAGCGTATAATATATGGAACCCGCATCCAGGAGTCCATTTTTTTCTAATTCGGGCTGATGGTTTTCAATCTGGTTATAAATAGGGTTATGATAATCTGCCGGGTCGTATTTGCCTTTGTACTTGTTGTAATGATTAAGTACACGCGCCATATCTGCATAGGCGCCGACGAGTTCCCATAATGTATTTTCACCTCCGCCTAATATCAGCGAGAGACCGTAATGGTCTGCAGGTTTTTTCAGCGTGGTAATGCCCATTTTGCGCAGCACATCGTAAAAACGCTCGTATTTAAACTGCTGCAGCATCTTTACGGCCGGCACATTTAACGAACGGGACAAGGCCCTTGATGCCGGAACTGCACCATCGTAACCCAGGTCAAAGTTCTCCGGGTGATAGCCTGCAATTTGTGTAGGGATATCCGGCATAAGGCTGTTTGGCAGCAAAAGCCCGTCATGAAGCATATTGGCATACAGTAAAGGCTTGAGCGTACTGCCCGGACTGCGCGGCGCATCTGCCACGTCGACATCGCTTTCCATTTCGGGATCTTCCGGGTGAGAAATGTTTCCCGCATATGCCAGCGCTGCGCCGGTTTCCACATCCAGCACAACAGCAGCGATATTGTTTATTTCGTTCGATTTTAAAACCTGGTGATGCCGCTCCAGTACGTCGCTAACCTGTTGCTGCAGCGTTGCTTTGATAGTTGTTTTTAAACGGGTATCGCCATGTATCGTGGTTTCGTTGTCTCTTTTAAACCGCTGCAGCAGGTGAGGAGCGAGCTGGGGTAATGCTACCGGCCTGTCGGGTACCGGCTCAAATTTGGCCAACACCGCCGTTGTTGAATCGATTACGCCCTGGTGATAGAGCTTGTCCAGCAATAAATTGCGCTTTTTTAACAGTATCAACCGGTTTTTGCCCGGATGTACAAGCGATGGCGAGTTAGGCAGCACGGCCATCGCCGCCATTTCTCCCCATGACAATTTATCCGGGCTGCGGCCAAAATAACGCCATGAAGCCGCGTCAAGGCCGATAACATTGGTGCCAAAGGGCGCGTTACTGGCATACAGGGATAGTATTTCATCTTTGGTGTAACCGGCTTCTAACCGCAGTGCCATAAAAATTTCTTTCAGTTTGTTCCATAGGTTGCGTTTATGTTTTGTTGCCAGGCGGATAACCTGCATAGTAATGGTGCTGCCGCCGCTGGTTACTTTGCCAGAGTGAAAGTTTTGCTTCACAGCCCGAGCTAAAGCAAAAATATCGACACCCGGATGGTGCATAAAGCGCTTATCCTCAAAGGCCATGATGCACTGTTTAAACTTTTGAGGCACGCTGGCGTTATGCGGGAAACGCCATTGCCCGTCAGAAGCAATTGCAGCGCCGAGTAATTGGCCGTCCGCGTCATCTATAACATATGAGGTTGGGCTATTAAACATGGGTTTGGGCAGGCAAAACCAGAACAGCATCAGCAGTCCCAATAAAATCGTGAGTATTATTATTACTTTTGGTTTTTTCAGGAAAGTTTTAGCTCGATTTAAACCCAGTCGCATTTGTTGGAATGAAGATAGGAAAGTTATCAATTATTATCCCGGCTTACAACGAAGGTAATACCATACATTTAATTTTAAATAAAATCAAAGCTGTTGATCTGATTGAAGACATCCAAAAGGAAGTTATCATCGTTAACGATTTTTCTAAAGACAATACCGAAGAAGCCATTTTTACCTATCAACGCGAAAATCCGGAATTACCCATCAGCTATTACAAGCACGAATATAACAAGGGCAAAGGCGCCGCCCTGCATACCGGTATTGCCAAAGCTACCGGTGAATATCTTATCATCCAGGACGCCGATTTGGAGTACGACCCGGCCGAATACAACGACCTGTTAAGGCCAGTGTGCGCCGGTTTTGCTGATGTGGTTTACGGCTCGCGCTTTATGGGCAGCAACCCGCACCGTATCCTGTTTTTTTGGCATACCATTGGCAACCGCTGGCTCACGTTTGCGTCGAACATGTTCAGTAATTTAAACCTGACTGATATGGAGACCTGCTATAAACTATTCGATACAAAAATGATACAGTCCATTAAACTCACCGAGCAGCGTTTTGGGTTTGAACCGGAAGTAACGCAAAAGGTAGCGCGCATTCCCAAAATACGTATTTATGAGGTTGGCATATCCTACTATGGCCGCACCTATGAAGAAGGAAAGAAGATAGGATGGAAGGATGGCGTCCGCGCAATTTACTGTATATTGAAATACGGGCTGTTTAAAGCCAATTGATAATCATTTGTTTCATGTGTTCCACATGTCCCTGGTTCTATCCCGCCTTTACTCCGCGCTTAATTCCGCAAAATATTTATGGAAGAGCGGAATGGTTTCAATCCCTTTGTAATAGTTAAAGATGTCGTATTTTTCATTTGGCGAGTGGAGTGCGTCGCTATCCAGCCCGAAGCCCATCAAAACAGTTTTTATACCCAGCTCTGCTTCGAATAAAGCGACAATAGGTATGCTGCCACCACCGCGGGTTGGTATAGGTGCTTTGCCGAAAGATTCTGTAATTGCTTTCTCAGCAGCACGATAAGCAATGCTGTCAGTCGGTGTTACAACGGGTTCGCCGCCATGGTGTGGCTTAACAGTCACCTTAACCGATTTCGGAGCGATGCTTTCGAAGTGTTTGGTAAACAATTCTGTAATCTCGTCCGAAACCTGATTGGGCACCAGCCTCATCGAAATTTTTGCGAAGGCTTTAGAGGGCAATACGGTTTTTGCTCCTTCGCCTGTGTAGCCTCCCCAAATACCGTTTACCTCGAGGGTAGGGCGGGTTCCGGTGCGTTCAAAGGTAGTGTAACCTGTTTCGCCCCAAAGTTCGGTCACATCAAGATCCTTTTTATATTCATCCTCGTCATAAGGCGCATTGTTTATCGCTTTACGCTCGGCTTCGGTTAATTCAATTACCTTATCGTAAAAGCCAGGGATGGTGATATGGTTATTCTCATCATGCAGCGAGGCGATCATTTTTGCCAGGATGGTTGCCGGATTGGCTACTGCACCGCCATAAACACCCGAATGCAGGTCGCGGTTAGGACCGGTTACTTCTACTTCAAGATAGGAGAGGCCGCGCAGCCCTGTCTCCAGCGATGGGTGCTCCATACTGATCATAGCCGTGTCTGATATGAGCACAACATCAGCCTTTAGCCTTTCTTTATTTTGCTTTACAAAAATACCCAGGTTGTTTGACCCCACTTCCTCTTCACCCTCGATCATAAATTTGATATTGCAAGGCAAAGTGTTGGTTTGCATCATGAGCTCAAAGGCCTTAACATGCATATAGAATTGACCTTTATCATCGCAGGCGCCACGGGCATAGATCTTACCGTCACGAACAGTGGGCTCAAAAGGAGGGGTTTTCCAAAGTTCCAGCGGATCCGGCGGTTGTACATCATAATGGCCGTAAACCAATACTGTGGGCCTGGAGGAATCAATTATCTTCTCGCCATAAACGATCGGGTAGCCGGCCGTTTGGCATACCTCAACCTCATCAGCACCGCTTTCCCGTAGTTTTTGTGCTACAAATTCTGCCGTTTTTAACACGTCAGCCTTATATTTAGGGTCTGCGCTAACAGACGGAAAACGGAGCAGGGCAAAAAGCTCATCCAGTAAGCGTTCCTTGTTTTGATCGATATAAGCGGTAATATGCTGCATGGTTGATAATTTGAAGCAAATATAGCAACGGAAGTATAAAAGGCGAACCCTGGGCAGGGAAAGATTAAAATATCCGGCAACAATACCTTTTTGAGTTAGAGGACTCAATTTGCCGATCAGCCACTTACGGCTTTTGAAGTGTTCGTCCGTTCGCTAAAGCGACACAAATTAAAACAGATAAGACAATAAATGTAATTGCCTGCGCAAAAAAAAAAACAGCCCCGGAAATTGGAAGCTGTTTTGCAATATTGGTTAAAGATATACTTCAGTATAAAATTCAGACAAAATACAGCCATTAAGGCTAAAAATAGCCAGCTAAATGCTGTATGATGGTGCTTAAAACTTAAGCTAAATCTGAACTGCCGGTGTTGTGCTTGTCTAACAAGTCAGAGCTGCCAGTATTGTGCTTGTCTGAAAAGTCAGAGCTGCCGGTGTTGTGCTTGTCATAAGCTAAATCCGAGCTACCGGTATTATGCTTGTCTAACAAGTCAGAGCTGCCGGTGTTATGTTTGTCTGAAAAATCAGAGCTGCCGGTATTGTGCTTGTCGTAAGCAAAGTCAGAGCTGCCGGTATTGTGCTTGTCATACAGGTCAGAGCTGCCGGTATTGTGTTTATCGAACAAGTCAGAGCTACCGGTGTTGTGCTTGTCTGCAAAATCAGAGCTACCAGTGTTGTGCTTGTCGTAAGCGAAGTCAGAACTGCCGGTGTTGTGCTTGTCGTACAAGTCAGAGCTACCGGTGTTGTGCTTGTCTGAGAAATCAGAGCTGCCAGTGTTGTGTTTGTCGGCAACAACCTGATTTGCAGTTACGTTTTTAGCGTGCATAGAGCTTGAGAGAGATGCCGCGCTTAAAACTACTACTGCTGAAAATAATAATTTTTTCATACTGAGTGTTTAACGATTTTGTTTAAAATTTAATGATATGCTAATTTATTGTATGCTAATTATGCTGATAAATTAGTTGTATCCACGCGTATCTTTTTAATAGATTTTGCGTACAAAGCGTAGAAAACACCGGTATGGAGGGCTAGCAGCAAGGCTTTTTTAACGCCTCAGGAAGCAATGGTAAAATGGTTTTCATTCTCACAGTTTTGCCGGCCACATTTGTATGGAGACGACAAAACACCCGAACGAAATAACTCGTCCGAATGAAAAATACCATTGTTTCAAAGTGCTAATTCCAGGAAGTTAGTATTGATTTTAGAACAGAGCATACATGTTGGCAAAACGCTAAATAGCTTTACCCAAAACCCCTCTATCAATCTGACTTCGATGTCAAATAATTTATCAGCCTCAAAAGTATATAATACTTTTTAAAAAAACAAATAAAGTGGCGATTTTTTTAATTGAAACGATTATTATTTTCAATGCCGATTAATTGAAAATAAAATATAACCCTAATTCACTTTTGAACGTAATAGTCCCTGATGAACAAATTCCTGTTACTTGTCTTCAGTATTTTATTTGCAGGCATGGCTTTTGCCGACGGCACAAAGACGCTTGCTGCAGATGATACAACCAGCGTAATACAGCTGAATAAGCAGGGGTTTGACATGCGTTTGACCAGCCCTGAACAAACCATCGCCGATGGAAAGAAAGCCCTGGCAATGGCGAAAAAGCTTAACTATGTACCCGGCATGGCTGAGGCTTACCGTGTAATAGGCATCGGTTATTATTACCTGGACGAATCCGTAAAGGCAATAAATAACTACCTCACGGCCCTAAATTATTTCCAGCAGCTTAAGGACCTGGCCAGCCAGGGTAAAGTTTATAATAATATAGGTAACCTCTACCGCTATACCGATTACGATCTCTCCCTGGAGTTTTTTAATAAGACCCTCGTTATAGCAAAACAGCTTTCTGATGAGGCACTGATGGCCGGTGTGTACAACAACATGGGTACTGTTTATTACCATAAGAACAGCTTTAACCAGGCGTTGATCTATTACGAAAAAAGCAGTGCCCTTTATAATAAACTAAAAGATTCTACCAATATCGTTCAATTGATGCAAAATAAAGGCCTGATGTACTTCAACCTGCATCAGTACGACAAGGCTGAGGAGTTATTGCTGAAAGCAAATAAGGCGGCACATCAGCTGGATTTGAATGAGGTAGTTGCCGGTATCGACCTGATACTTGCCGAACAATACATCGCTCAGGAGAAATTTGCGGAAGCTAATAAAGCCATTGAAGAGGGCACTGTGTACGCAGGTATGATAAAAAGCGATAAGATGAAGTCGGATTTTGAGTATACCAGCTACCAGCTTGAATCCAAACGCAAGAATTACGAAAAAGCCTTGCGCTATCTGCGTAATATCTACACCAAAGACAGTCTTAACTTTAAACAGGGCGCTTCCACGCAGATAAAAATGATGGAGGAGCAGGTGAAACAGCAGGATGCTCAACGAAAAACTGAGATATTACTGCAACGCCAGGCTAACGACCGTATAAAGTTTTGGGCCGTTACCATTGTAGCTGGCTTATTACTGGTGCTGGTAGGCTTGTTGGTAAGCAACGTAAAACGCAAAGCCAAAACCAATGAGCAATTATCTACCCTCAACGACGAGGTATCGCGGCAGAAAGATAACCTGGACCGCATCAACCATCACCTTGAAGAAATAATTGATGAGCGTACCAAAGATCTGCAGATAAAAAATAAGAAGCTTTCCGAATACTCTTCATACCTGTCGCACCAGATACGCGGACCAATAGCCACCCTTAAAGGGTTAATGAACCTGGAAAAAGAGGGCCTTGTTGACCAGCCAGAGTGTATCCGCATGATGAACAAATGCGTAGGTGAGATCGATAACAAAATCATCGAGATGAGCGACATGCTGCATGATCCGGTGAAGACAAGCCTTTGAGTCGATAGTCGATAGTCGATAGTCCATAGTCCATAGTCCATAGTCGATGGTCGAAAGCCGGAAGTTCATAGTCTATAGTCGAAAGGCCATAGCCTATAGCTGTAGTGTTGGTGTATGCACCAGGGTTTTACTGTTTATCCTGATATATTGCGGAGACCGGGCCGCGCTTCTGCAAAACTATGGGATGATCTATATATAGGGATCAAAAGAATGGCTTGTTTAACAGCAAGTGTATATTCACCTGCTCGTGAGCCTTAAAATTTAACAGCAAGTTATCGTTTAATTATAAAATAAACCCCGCCCTGTTATACGGCTAATGGCAGGCTACTATGTATCTGGGCTTCAATTAAACCAAGATAAAGACAATACCAGGCTATCATATGCAGGATCAGCAGTTCACGGTGCTGATTGTAGCCTTTAGTTTCAAATGCAAGCATTTCGCCGTTCGCGTCAACAAAAAACCTTTTTTCGCCTTTTAACGGACCGATAGTCGATTGAAGCAAACGCACAACCTTAACTTTCAATTTGCTTGAAGGGTCGTGGATAGTACCGTCTTGCGCCGTACCACTGTTTGGGATCGATATCAGGTAGTTTGCCATGGCAGATAACTGTTGATGTGTTTAGGTCGCTGCAATTATTACTCCAAAAAACGCAGATAAATTAATATCATGCCGAATTTTGGAGTAATATAGTGGGTAGGGTATGAATGAAGTTAAAAGGAAAACAAAACAAAGGTGTTCTAAACGCCTGATAGTTTAGACATTAATGTAATGTTTAATGAACAGTGCTTGTAGAAATTACGCCATAACAGGTATCCTGTTCCTTAGTTCTTCGTAAAGTAAAATCACTTTTCGCTGCAGGTTTGCAATTTCGGCCTCGCGGTCCAGTATCTTTTTCTCTGCAATGCTCAGATGAGAAACCTGTGGTTCTGTATCTTCAGCATCCAATGCTAAAAGATTCACCACGTTGATTTCGTAAATGTTGGCGATCTGTTCCAAACGCGACAAATTAATGTCGGTTACACCTGTTTCGATTTTTGAGAATGCAGGAATGGAAATGCCCAAACGATTTGCGACATCTTCCTGGCTCCAGCCGCGCTGATGACGTACGGTGCGGATGTTCTTGCCAACAGTTTTGTTGGTTTTCTTTTTAAGGTTTTCAGTCATGAGTTTACTCGATAGTTTAAATTATAGAAATGGATTTAAGTAAACATTCAAACCTTATGCCATATTAATTAATGGGCAATACGCATTTGCTAAATGATTTAATAATTAACCGGGTGGGAAAACTGGGGAATGATTTCTACAGAGGTAGGAAAAAAATTGCTTAATTGTTAACTATGCGAAGCTTCGCGAATTTTAAAAGCAACTGCTTTTGGCCAATTTCCTTAAAGAAGATGGTAGCCTTTATATCGGGTTTATTCCCTTCAAGATTAATCACCTTCCCGAACCCGAACCTTTCATGTTCAACTTCCATACCAACCTGTAAGTTTGATGTGTCTGACGGTGCAAAACCGGCGCTTGGCACATGTGCTTTAGCTAATATAGATGTAGTTTTAACAGGAGGGGCCTTCGGTTTGGAAAACGTATCGGCAGATGGGCGATTACTGCCTTGTGAACCCGGGCCGCTGCTCCAGGCCTTGCGCTCATCTGCAAAAAATGGGTTATTGCTGCTGGTTGGGCGCGCAGTGAAATCAAGCTCCAGGTATTGGGCGTCAATTTCGTCCAGAAAACGGCTTGGCTCGCAGTTTATCAGCGAACCGAATTTAAAGCGGGAGGTAGCATAGCTTAAGGTAAGTTTATTTTCAGCACGGGTAGTGGCTACATAAAACAACCGGCGTTCTTCTTCCAAATCGCTGCGCGAGTTAAGCGACATCTGCGACGGGAATAAATTCTCTTCCAAGCCCACAACGTATACCTGCGGAAACTCCAATCCCTTGGAAGAATGAATCGTCATCAGCGATACCGTATCGGCGTTTTTGTCCTTGTCGTTATCGTCGTTGGTGAGCAGGGCCACATCCTGCATAAACACATCGAGGCCTTTTTCTTCAATGTCCTCGCGCTCCGAAAACTCCTTGATACCGTTCAAAAGCTCCTGAATATTCTCATAACGGTTCAAACCCTCTACCGATTTATCCTCATACAAGTCCTTCAACAAGCCGGAGTGCTGCGCTATATGCAGGGCCGCTTCATAAGCGCCTAAGTTTTGCGTGATCACCTGGAAGCTCTGGATCATGGTGGCAAAGCCGTAGACTTTGGCAGCTGTCCGTCCGTCCAGGTACTTCTGTGCGTTGATGATCACTTCGAACGAGGTAATGTTATTAGCCCCCGCTGCTACAATTAACTGATCTACCGTAGCGTCGCCAATACCGCGCTTGGGGTAATTGATAACGCGTTTTAATGCTTCTTCATCGGCAGGATTGAAAGTGAGCCTGAAATAAGCGATCAGATCCTTAATTTCCTTACGCTGATAGAAGGACAATCCTCCGTATATTTTATAAGGCGTGCCCTGCTTGCGTAAAGCCTCCTCCATGGAGCGCGACTGGGCGTTGGTGCGGTACAGTATGGCAAAGTCGTTCCATTTAAGGCCTTTGGTACTGCGTTCCTGCATAATAGCTTCGGCCACCAGCTTGCCTTCCTCGTTATCGCTGTAGGCACGCATCACCTTTATCTTATCACCCTTCTCTTTTTCGCTGAACACGCGCTTTTTCAGCTGCTCTTTATTATTGGCAATGATGCTGTTAGCCATATTCACGATATTTTGCGTAGAGCGGTAGTTCTGCTCCAGTTTAAACACCTTCAGATCCGGGTAATCCTTCTCGAAGTTCAGGATGTTCTGTATGTTGGCGCCCCTGAAGGCGTAGATACTTTGTGCATCGTCGCCCACCACGCAAATATTCTCGTTCACTGCAGCCAGTTTCTTTACAATCAGGTACTGCGAAAAGTTGGTATCCTGGTACTCATCCACCATCAGGTACTTAAACTTATGCTGGTATTTGTTCAAAACTTCAGGGTGGGTTTTCAGCAGCTCGTTAGTTTTAAACAGCAGGTCGTCAAAATCCATCGCACCGGCGCGGTAGCAGCGGGCAACATAATTTTGGTAGATGGCGCCCATCAGGTTCCTGCGGGTCTCGATATCATCGGCCTGTATCTGCGGGTTCTGCTGGTATTCCATCCACGATACCAGGTTGTTTTTGGCTGCCGAAATACGGTTGAGCACAAAGTTTACATTGTACAGCTTATCGTCGAGGTTCATCTCTTTAATAATGGCCCTTAAAACGCTTTTACTGTCGTCGGTATCGTAAATGGTGAAGTTGTTCGGGTAGCCGATCTTGTCAGCCTCAACCCTCAGGATCTTGGCAAAAACGGAGTGAAAAGTGCCCATCCAGATGTTTTTGGCATCCGGGCCTACCAGGTTAGTAATACGCTCGCGCATTTCTTTAGCCGCCTTGTTGGTAAACGTAAGCACCAGTATATTAAAGGCATCCACGCCGCTGCGTATCAGGTGCGCCACGCGGTAAGTGATCACGCGTGTTTTGCCCGACCCTGCGCCTGCAACAATCATCACCGGTCCGTCAATCTGCTCAACAGCTCCCCTTTGTTCGGGGTTCAATCCCTGTAGGTAGTCCAATATTCTTTTCCTCTTTTCTGCAAGGCGAAATTAATCGTTTTAGGCGAAAGCAGAAAGGGCGGAGGCGGAAAGGTTATTAACAGTGACGGCGTGAGCCGGCGAAAGGTTAAAGGTAAAAGCTGTTGGAGAGGACGATTTGTTGTACCCGGAATTATCTGTTAAAACATATTTCGCCTGATACGGGTTTAACTAACCGGTACCCTTAAAAATTTGGGCCATAATACTTTATAGTGCACATATACGTTTGTTTAGTTCCTGTTACTTATTTAGTGTTTATTACTTTGTTACGCATTCGTTGGGTTGGGGCATGTGGACCGGCTTATTATTACAGAAGTATCATTGACCGTTTAAGGCCGGTTAGTATCCCGTTAAAGTTAGCGGGCTGCCTGTGTTTGTGCCTGTTTGCCTTAAACACCGCCGCACAGCAAACCGACACCATTAAAGACGCCGCTGATACCGTTAAAGTAACCACCATTACCGGGCGGGTTTATGATGCTGCAACCGGCAGGCCGCTGGTGTATGTTACCGTAGGTTTTACCGGCACCATCTACGCCGTCAGTACCGATTCGCTGGGGAGATTCCGGCTGAGCAAGCCCGGCGCTTTTACAAAGGTTACCTTCTCGCAGGTGGGGTACCAGCCGGTAACCAAAGTAATTAAACCGGAGCAGGTTAACGAGTTGAATATAAGCATGTATGGCAGTCAGACCCAGCTAAAGGGCGTGCTGATCACATCAGCCAGGAAACAAAAGTACCGCAACAAGGATAACCCTGCAGTTTCTCTTATCCAGCAGATCATTAACCATAAGGCCGAAAACCAGATGGAAGCAGCCGCCTACTTGCAATATAACCAGTACGAGCGCACCGGAATTTCCTTTTTCGACCTTTCGCCAAAGTTTGTTAACGGTAAGTTTTTTAGTAAGTACCGGTTTATGCTGGATACGGTGACCGATGAGAACGGTAATAGCAAAACCCTGCTGCCCGTTATCGAGGGCGAAAAACTGTCGGAGATTTACTACCGCAAACAACCCGAAAAAAAGATACAGGTGGTAACTGCCCAAAAGCAGGTGAACATTATTAAGTTTATTGATACCGCCGGGCTTAACGTATATGTGAACCGACTGTATGGCGATAATCCCGACATCTACCAAAACAACCTCTTTATCATTAATAAGCAGTTTTTAAGCCCCATTGCCGACCACTCGCCCAATTATTATAAATTTTTTATAGTTGATACCATCAGCACACCTGCCGGTAAGCAGATTGAAGTTGCCTTTACCCCGCGTGTGAAGGGCGATCAGCTATTTGAAGGAAAGCTGGTGGTTACGCTCGACGGGCATTACGCCGTTACAGCCTGCGAGATGAACGTGAATAAGGATATCAACATCAACTTTATGCGCAGTATGCGGATACGGCTTGACTTTGCGCACCAGCCCAACGGCAGGTATTACCTTACCAAAAGTGATGTTACTGCCGATTTCGGTATCTCCAAAACAAAAGGCTGGGGAGCCATGGGCCAGCGAACGGTGAGCTATACCAACTATAAGCTGGACGCCCCGCAGCCCGAAATGTTTTATGACGGAAAGCCCCTGCAAATTGCGCCGCATGCCAACAATGCCGATACTGCTTACTGGGCCGCGCATCGTACTGACACGCTGACCCCGCAGCAGAAACAGGTTTACGGCAAAATGAACAGGCTGGCACAAATGCCCTCTTACAAGCGTACCATGTGGTGGGCAGCTACCATTATTGGCGGATATGCCGATGCAGGCCAGGTGCAGATAGGCCCGGTAGGCAGGTTCTTTTCGTTTAACAGCCAGGAGGGCATAAGACTTGAAGGCGGGGCACGCACCACGCCAAAGTTCGACAGTACCTTTTATTTGCAGGGATACGCCGCCATCGGCACAAAGGATAAAAAGGCCAAGGTGGACGCCGTCGGCTATATCTCGCTCAACAAAACTTCGCCTTACCGTTTCCCTAACGACTACTTTAAGGTGAGCTATTTATATGATGTGGATGTGCCGGGGCATACCTTTTCCATCACCAACAGGCAGGCTGCTTTTACCTCGTTCCAAACCGGAAAGACCAATTACTGGCTTTACAGCGGCATTTTCGAGCTGCAATATGTAAAGGATTTCGAGAACCATTTCTCCTGGAACGTCGCCTTTAAAAACTGGAACCAGTCGCCGGCGGCGCAGCTGGTTTACCAGATGAATGATGCAGCCGGAACCATGGTGCATAACCTTACCACCAGCGAAATTGACGTACACCTGCGCTATGCCCCGCACGAAATTATATTGCAGGGCACCGAGCAACGGCACTTCGCCCACGGCAAATACCCCATTTTTGACCTGCAGCTTAACCGCGGCATTAAGGGCTTTATGAACGGTTCCTACAGCTATACCGACATCGGGCTTAACCTGTACAAACGCTTTTATTTCGGGCAGTTTGGCTTTGCCGATGTTACTGCTATCGGCGGGTATGTGCAGGGTAAAGTGCCTTTTCCGTTGCTGAACATCAGCCCGGCTAACCAGTCGCTGGCCTATGAGCGCGATTTTTATAATGGCATGAACTATCTTGAGTTTGTGAGCGACCATTATGCAGGCATCAACTTTACCCAAAGCTTCAACGGCTTTTTCCTGAACCGCATACCGCTCATCAAACGCCTGAAGTGGCGCGAATACCTGTCGGCCAAAATTTTGTATGGCGGCCTGCGTGCCGAAAACGACCCAACCCAAACCGGGGGCCTTTACCGCCTGCCGCCAGCCACCAACGGCGCTTATGGCACCTACGCACTTGGCAGCACCCCATACGTTGAGGGCGGCGTAGGCATAGGCAACATCTTTAAGTTTTTACGGGTGGATGTCATCAGGCGCTTCAACTACCTCGACCATCCCGGTGTGTCGCGGTATGGGGTGAAGTTCAGCTTCCATCCGGATTTTTAAATCAGGAAAAAAGGAGAGAGACAGTGTAATATTTTCGTTTCAATATACAATGGCTTATCGGATTGTTATTACAAGGAATCGTTTGTGCGACTAACCGGGAACTATCATACTATTTTTACACTACAGTACTTAAATAAACGCTGCTGTTATATAAAACCCGGCCCATTTTGCTTTAACTTAGGTTGCCGGTTGATCCTTTTAATCCTTAACTAATGAAAAAGCTTAAATTACTGATGCTTGCCTCAATAAGCATCATTGCCCTGAATGTATCCGCCCAGCAAATTACAGACAGCCTATACCAGGTAAAAGGGTTTGCGATAGCCGCCCCCCGGCCAAACGGTGTCGCTGATTTTGTGAAATTTATAAATGAAGAACTGGCCCCGCGCAAGGTGAACACGCTGATTCTTCGGGTGGATTATAATTATGAGTTTAAAATCCATCCGGAACTGCGCGACTCTATTTGCCTTTCAAAAAAGGATGTCAAGAAGATCGTTGCGGCTTGCAAGGATCATAACATTGCCATCATTCCCCAGATTAACTTATTGGGTCACCAATCATGGGCAAGTAAACTAGGTAGTTTATTAAAAGTATATCCTGAATTTGATGAGACCCCGTGGATAAAAATGCCGGCCACGCCTGCCGAATACAAATGGCCCAATGCTGACGGTTTGTATTGCAAGAGCTATTGCCCGCTGCACCCCAGTGTGCATAAAATTGTTTTTGATGTGATGGATGAGGTGTTAGATGCGTTTGAGGCAAAGGCCTTTCATGCAGGCATGGATGAGGTTTTTTACCTGGGCGAGACTAAGTGCCCTCGCTGTGCAGGTCGCGACAAAGCTGTTCTGTTTGCTAATGAAGTGCAAACCATCCGCGATCACCTCGCCGAGAAAGGGCGTGAATTATGGATATGGGGCGACCGCCTAATAGATGGTCGTACTACCGGCATAGGCCAATGGGCTGCCAGCTATAACGATACCTGGAAAGCTATCGACATGATTCCCCGGGATGTGGTGATTTGCGACTGGCAATACGACCGCGACAATCAAACCGCGGTGTATTTTGCTATGAAGGGGCTGCGTGTCGTTACCTGTGCATGGAATCGCCCGAATGTAGCCTTAAGCCAGGTGGATAACTTTTACAAATCACGATTAATTTCAGGCAAAGAAATGAAGCCGCGTTTTTATGGCATTGCCGAAACTATATGGTCGACTACGCCGCAATTCCTGGACGGTTATTACGGGCGAACCGTTGCCACCCAAAACGGCGACAATACGCCCTGGGATACTTTTAGGGTAATGTTTGCAAAAATGGCGGAAGCCGAGCAAACAGCGCAAGCAACTACCAAACAATGATGAAGTGTCACGAGCCGGCGCTTTACTTTGTTACCGACAGTCTACCAATAAAGGTAAGTTGCAAATAGCAGGATTAAGCGCGAGAGCCGTGTATCGTCTACAAAAAAATGCTTCAATTTTAATACAGATTTTAACTTTAGTTTTAAAACGTAATTGGTTACTATGCTTAAACACTATCTTACTGCTCTTTTTGTATTTATTATTGTTATTTCCGCGCAAGCTCAGGATAATTACGAAATACAGGTTTATGGCTCTGAAACTGTTAAAAAGGGCCATACAATGCTTGAACTTCATAGCAATTTTACCTTTGATGGAAGCAAAACCGTTGTGGATGGCGTATTGCCGACCAACCATGTCTTCCATGAGACTATTGAAATTACCCATGGCTGGACACCCTGGTTTGAAACAGGGTTTTATTTTTTTAATACCATCGGCAGCGATGGCCGAACGGCTTATGTGGGTTCACATATTCGTCCCCGGGTAGCCGTTCCGGAAAGCTGGAAATGGCCTGTTGGTGTGAGTATATCTATGGAGTTCGGGTTTCAAAAGGCACAGTATGATGCCAATACTGCGAGCCTTGAGATCAGGCCGATAGTTGACAAGAAATGGGGCGCACTGTATGTAGCTATAAATCCAACGCTTGAGCAAAGCTTCAAAGGGCCGGAACAACACAGCGGAATGATTTTTTCGCCCAATGTAAAAGCAAGTTACGATGTGTCAAAAGTAGTTGCCCTCGGGCTTGAATATTATGGTAGCACTGGTCCGTTTTTTCATTACTATCCAATCCGGGATGAAGAACATCAGTTATTTATCGCCACTGATTTAAATTTTAGTCCGAATTGGGAATTCAACGCTGGTTATGGTTTCGGGCTTACTGATGAGACAGATAAATCTATCTTTAAAGTTATTCTGGGCCGCAGGTTTTAATTTAATGTAATCTATCGCCAACCGGAAGGACATTTTGTTGTTACTACTTACCAAAAAGAGTTACATAGTTAAATTAAAAAATATGGCCGTTATCGAACCAAAACGCAGAGACGTAGAGCACCCGGAACAAATAAAAAAATATTCAGCGCCTTTACGGCTGTGGCATTGGCTAAATGCTATTGTTATAACAGGTTCATTGTTAACTGTATTGCTCAATTCGACTCTTTTAAAAGGACGCAAAAATGCAGCGTTTATAAAAGATACGCTGCATGAGGCCGGCGCATCGGTAACGGATGAACAGGCACGTTCAGTAGCGCACGAGTTGACAGACAAGGTTTGGGCATTGCATACATATTTAGGCTATACATTGGCAGCGCTGGTCATATTCAGGATCATACTTGAGTTTTTTCAGCTCGCAGACCAAAAACTGATACGCAAGATAAAAGTTGCTTACCAGGACTACCAGGTGATAAAACAGCATAGGGAATTAGCCAGGCATGAATTTTGGGTTAAAACCATATACGCCATTTTTTACCTTTTTATAATCATCATGGCGGTAACCGGCCTGTGCCTCGCCTTTGAGGACGATGTGCCTGCGCTAAAGGCCATCCACGCTATAAGGGAAGTTCATCAGTTCACCATGTACCTCATACTCACCTTTATTGCAATACATATTGCCGGCGTAATACTGGCAGAAAGAAAGGATAGCAGTGGTATTACTTCAGACATGATCAATGGCGGTAAAGCGTCATGATAAGTTTGCTGATTTTGCTAAATCAAAAGCTCCCGTGGTTATTCCGGGAGCTATAAACTGATTCCGGCTGGGCTTAAATGTTGCGCGTTAAGCTGTTAATATCTTCCTCCCAAATATCCGCTGCGGCCGATGAAGATTTTTCCCGGGTTGCAGCTGATGTATTGCCAAGTAATTTGCTTTCTGCAAGGCTTGCTGAATAGCCGTCGGGAAAAACAGGTTTAAGTCTCATTTGCGAGTCAACATAGTGCCTTAGGCTAAATCCGCCTGGCGATGTGCCCAGATCGCGAAATTCGAGCCCATTGCCACGGTTAATTGCTTGCCATATCTGCTGACTTTCCGGATCGAACCAACTGAGATAACCGCCGGGCAGCACTTCCCGGGGCTTTTTTATAGAGCCTGTGAAACTATAACGCACAGAGGCCGATGCTACCGGGTCATGGTAGTTAGGGGTTATAAAGTCTGACACGGTGATGCCGTTAATGGTGTACGCAAATTGTCCGGCTTCACAAGGGTCACAGGCTTCCAGCAAATACATTACGCGTCCCTGACCCGGTTTTAGTGAATCTGCAGCAACAGTTTGATTACCCCATGGATCAATCAACATTTCAAGCACCTCGTGGCCTGTAGATAGCACCCAGTCGTTGCCCGCTTGTATTAGTGCAAATGGCTGATTGTGTCTTTTGGAGTGATAACCGCCCGCTCCGGCCTGGTGTATATTGTCTTTTATAACAACAGGCCAGTAGCCCGTGGGCACCGATTTAAGATGTTTAAAAACGTTTATGGTTGCCTTTGTGCCCCAGATAGGAGCCACGTCCCTGCTTACCTGTTTTTGAAGTGCTGCTGCAACTTCGTTCAGGTCGTCTGCCGATACTGAGCGGCTTTGACTGATAAGTGCCAGATTTTTGGTTAACATTTTCTGCGATTTTAATGGTTTAATAATGGGGTTTGTTATTTTACCGTTGGTTATATCAACAGGTGTTATATATATCTATATAAAGATAAGAGGCGAACGCCATAACCGGCAAGAGGAAAATTCCCTTATTTCTACCGTATTTTTACGCGACTTAAACTACGATTAAATGAATATTGCCTGGATTGGTTATAGTTGGTTCTGAATATCCTTATCGGGATTGAATTGGTTGTAACCTTTAAGGCTTTAGGGGTCTACTTTTGGAACAGTTCTTCGTCTATCCTTTTCTTTTGGCGTAAATGATGCCGCATATGCATTTCTGCAAACCGGAGCCAATCAAGCGCACTGAAATAAAGCAAGCCGGGGTGGCGGGTTTTGCCTTGAGCAGAATCCAGGTTGTGATCTGCACAAAGCGCGGCTATTTCCTGCTTAATGGTGTTAAGGTCATCTTTTAAAGCTGCTATATTAAATGGCTGAAGAGGTTGACCTGCTGTAGTATTAACAATTTTAATATCAGGAAAGCCATCATTTTTAAAGATCATAATAGCATCTTCATGCATCGGTTTATCAGTATTGTCATTTGTTTTGAGGGCAAGCCTGATCTGTTCAGCAAAATAGTGCGTATCATCAATGATATGCATATAAACCTGCCCGAGCGACCATGATTTATCTGCCGGTTTTTGCAGCAGCATTGCAAGGCTGTAATGATCAACGTTATCAATCCACTGTTGTATGGTATCGTTAAACCGCTCAAAATAAAAGTTGGAATTCACTTTACTCATTGCTAATACTCGTCCTCTGTGATCTTTACCGGGCCCAGCAATCCTGATGGCGATAATTTGGAATGACTGTCGAAATAATTCCAGGTGGTAAAGCAATACCTGCCTTTGGATGGCCGTGGCTGATTCTTCAAAAACCAGTCCGGGAATTCTTTTAAATACTCACCGCTGTTGTACAGGTACATACCCGGGGCCCATTTCATATCCTGTGGTTCCTGTTCATCACCTATAAGGCGGTTAGCCCAAGTGTTGGTTACCTCTATCCGCAGTTCATTGGTAGTTTTAAGTATAGATGATGGAATGGCTATTTTCCAGGGCGCAGTCCAGATCACTCCCGCTTCTTTATCATTTATAAACACCCTGGCAATATTGTCAACCTGGCCAAGATCAATGTAAGCAATGCTGTTCAATTTGGCCAGGTCGGTGTTCGGTATTTCAAATGATTTGGTATAGACAGCGGTGCCGCTGTAATATTTAATACCTCTGTTACTATTTATGGCCCAATCGCTTAGTACGTCAAACTTAACCGGATTTTGCGGTCCGCCCCAGGCGGCATCAAACTTTACTGTCCACGGACCGCCGATGTCAGCTACCGTTTTCGCTGCGGCAAAATTCGGCTTGCGCAACAGGCCCTGCCCGGTAAGTTTTTTACGGAACACAATAAAGAAACTTTGTGCGTCGTCGAAGTTTATCTCTATGGTTGTTTTGGCGCCATTTTCGCTGAAATCCTTCAGATCGCGCATTTGGCCGGTCACCGGATCCCATAATTCCGGCTGCATACCCGAAACATTAAATGTACAAATGGCCTTCCCTGGATAATGGGATGTATTAGCTACGAAATAAAGATCGGTACCCTTTTCTTTACGATGGATACATTTTACCACCATATTGATATTACCGGGTTTCAGACTAAAATCATCAAGCGTATTGGGCACATAACGTCCCCATTGCAACACTGCAGAACAACGACGCAGGTAATAAACAAAAGCTTTGGCCGGTTTCCACCAGGTTTGCGTGCGGTCGAAATGTGTTCCCCATTGGCCCATGGTAGCGCCGGGCAGGTATTTACTGTCCCAGGGCTGGTGCACGAAACGATGTATCAAAATTTTATTTACCCCGGCGCAAAAGGCCTCATCACCAATCGGCTTTAAAAATGCGGGTGTTTCCGTCCATTTGCTATCGGCAGGCTGCCCGGTAAATGCCTCGGCCACGAGTATATTCTGGTTGGTCTTGCGCAGGCCGGCAATTACGCCATCTAACTCATAAGGAGCAAATGTGCCGTCGTGTGTCCAGAATTCACCCATAACATTGGTTACCATCGGCAGAACTTCATCAACTTTCCAGGGACCGCCGTATGCTTCGCTCAGAAATTTCAGATTAGCGGCTTTTAGTTTTTTTGCGATGATAGTAAAGTAAATGTCGCGGTATAAATCCTGAATTGTATTGTAAAAATCCTGCCTGAAGCGATCGGTTTGTTCACGGCCCTCGATTGTCCGGCCGGCAAACGTGGCCAGGTAAGGCAAAATATCATATCCCCTGCGACTGGCGAATTCTTCGCGCATCTTTGGCGTCCAGGTGGCATCGTTTTCTTCGTAGCTGTCGAAATATATGTGGTCGACTGTAGTGCCCACCAGGTCGCCCAGGTGGCTTTTCATTTGGTTTATTATATGGTCAACGTGAAAAGACACGGCTTCTGGATTCATTTTATCGCATTCAAAGCCTGATGCCTGCCATTGCGCCGGCTGCCCTTTTTCGCCAAGCAGGGTATGGCCGAAGCGATAAATTACCCACTCTCCCGGAGGCGCATCCCATTGCAGCTTTCCCGCCGGTGTCATCAAAGGCGTCAGCTCGATGATGTTTTTCTTTGACACTGTATCTCGCGCGGGCATAGCAATAATAGCTATATCTTTATAATAGGTTTTGCGCTCAGGTATCTCCGGTAGCTCGATTTTTCCGTTTTTAGGGTTGTAAGTGGGGAAACGGGCATTCGCGCGAGGATTAACCGTTGGCCGGCTCAATTCTATTTGCTGTTTCCCTTTGCCGCCGTTTATCCGCTCTTGCGACCAACACAATTGCTGCATCGACAAATCCGGTGTAATCCAGGTGCCGCCGCTGGTAGCGTACCCGGCACCGTTGAACATACCCATTTTCATGCCCAGGCGTTTGGACTCAAGCGCTGCATGTTCAATAAGCTTCCACCATGGCTCGGTCCATGCTATCACTTCGGGTGTCGGATCTTTTTCAATCGGCGCACCCCATGGATTGGTAATATCGGCCAGGCTGATGGTGGTGGTTGAGTTAAATCCCTCTTCCTTTAAGGCTTCCAAGTCCCTGGTAATGCCTGCCTTACTAACATTGGCGCCCATCCACATCCATAAAACACCAGGTTTGGCCGATTCAGGCGGGTTAACGAACAGTTGCTCAAGTGCCGACACGGCATGTTTGACCTGCGCTTTTTTTGCCTGTTGTGCGAACGATACTGAAACAACGAAAATTAGAATTGGTGACAAAGGAACACGCTTTTTTAATACGGCCATGCGAAAGGGTTTAACTATTGCATATTTAATGATTTAAATATTGAAATCCGCATGCCGGCTGCTATCAAACTAAAAAATTACAGTGCGCATAAAAAAGCAAAATTCATCACGGCTTTAAATAAAAATATCTGACCATGCTCATTGGGCTTAAGCGCAATAATCACGCTATTATCAGGACTTCAATGTTACTTTCCGAAAACTTTTCCAGATCCCAGTTGCTTTCCAAATAAAGCCCGGTAATATTCGCACCTTTGCGTGTAAACATTTGCTATGAATCGACTTGCCAAATCCACTTCGCCGTACCTTTTGCAACATGCCAATAACCCGGTCGACTGGTATCCCTGGGGAGTTGAAGCCTTGCAAAAAGCCAAAACCGAAAATAAACTGATATTGGTAAGCGTCGGCTATTCGGCCTGCCATTGGTGCCACGTAATGGAGCATGAAAGCTTCGAGGATGAAAGCATAGCCGCCTTAATGAACGAATATTTTGTGTGCATTAAGGTGGACAGGGAAGAACGGCCTGATGTGGACCAGATTTATATGAGCGCTGTGCAGCTGATGAGCGGAAGGGGGGGGTGGCCGCTTAACTGCATTTGCCTGCCCGACCAGCGGCCTATCTATGGTGGTACTTATTTTCGCAAGCAGGACTGGGCGAGTTTATTATACAGCCTGGCTGATTTTTATAATACTAAACCTGAAGAAGCCGAGGAATATGCAACGCGCCTTACTGAAGGAATTCAGCAATATGAGTCTGTTTCGTTTGTAAAAGAGAAACAAGAATATACCAAAGCGGACTTAAAGACTATTGTAGACGCCTGGAGCCGTTATTTTGATAAACGGGAGGGTGGCCTCGGTTCATCGCCAAAATTCCCGATGCCCAATAACTGGCAATGCCTGGTACGTTATGCACATTTAATGAAAGATAGGGAAATAGCGGATGCTGCCAGATTAACCTTACAGAAAATGGCATTCGGTGGTATTTATGACCATGTTGGCGGCGGTTTTGCCCGTTACTCGGTAGATGATCACTGGCATGTACCGCATTTTGAAAAGATGTTGTACGATAATGCTCAACTTATTAGCTTATATGCAGAGGCTTACGCCTGGCAGCCAGATAAACTATATGAACAAACGGTTGGAGAGATAGTTGACTTCTGCAAGCGTGAGCTGATGTCTGCTGATTATGGTTTTTACTCTGCCCTTGATGCAGACAGCGACGGTAAGGAAGGGAAATTTTATATTTTCACCAAAGCTGAGATTGAGGAAATTTTAGGCAATGAAGCTGAACTTTTCTGTATCTACTATAATATCACCGAAAAAGGTAACTGGGAGGAAGAAAGCTCCAACGTTCTATTCAGGAAAGATAGTGACGAGAGTCTGGCTGAAAAGTTAGGTCTATCGGTTGATGATTTGATCAAAGAAATAAAGGCAGCACGACGAAAAATATTTAATGTGCGGGCCTACCGGATCCGCCCTGGATTGGATAATAAGATACTCGCCTCCTGGAATGGCTTGATGCTGAAGGGGCTTTGTGACGCCTACAGAGTATTTAATAAGCCGGAATACCTCGGCATTGCCCTAAAAAATGCGAGCTTCATGTTGAATAGTTTTTTAGGGAATAATGACAGGCTGACGCGTGTTTACAATCCCGGCGAAACTGCGCAGACTGTCGCCTTTCTGGATGACTATGCGAATGTCATAGACGCGTTTATCGCTTTGTACGAGGTAACCTTTGATGAACTTTGGCTCAGGCATGCAAGAACTTTAACCGATAATGCAATAAAGCATTATTATAATGCAGAAGGCGGTATTTTTTACTTTACTGCCAATGATGATGAACAACTTATAGCCCGCAAACCGGAGATTATGGATGGCGTAATTCCGTCGTCTAACTCGGTAATGGCGCGCATTCTTAAAAAACTTGGCCTGTTATTTGACGATGAAAATTACGCGCAAATTTCAGCGCAAATGCTGCGGAACATTGTGCCGCATATGGCCAGATACGGATCCAGCTATTCAAACTGGACTATGCTGCTAATGGAAGAGGTGTTTGGAACTTATGAAATCGCTATTACCGGCAACGATTTTGAGGTCAAACGACGAGAAATTGAGAATAACTACATCCCGAACAAAATAATGTTGGGCGGTAAAAAAGGAAGTTTACCTTTGCTGCAGGGAAAGTTTGACGCTGAAACACAAATCTATATATGTAAAGACAGAACTTGCGGACTGCCGGCAACAGACACTGAACAAGCATTAAAACAGATAGAATAGTACCGATGGCAAGATCTAATCGGCGTAATTAACAAAAAATCATAAAAACACATTTATCATGAAAATTGAACCTCAACACGTGGTATCGCTTACATATGACTTGTATGTTGACCAGGATGGCTCGGAAGTATTGCAAGAAAGCGCTACCGAAGAACAGCCGCTAACATTTTTATACGGCGCAGGACAAATGCTTCCGAAATTCGAAGAAAACCTGAGCGAATTGTCGACCGAAGATAGCTATGATTTCAGCCTCTCGGCTGAAGATGCTTATGGTGAATATGACGATGAGGCGGTTGCAAATTTACCCAGGGAAATGTTTAACGAATCAGGAATTCCCGAAATTGGCAGTATATTACCTTTGCAGGATAACAACGGCAACCGTTTCCAGGGTGTTGTTGCTTCAATTGCAGAAGATGGCGTTATCGTTGATCTGAATCACCCTATGGCTGGCCGGGAACTGCATTTTAAAGGAAACATTATTAATGTCCGCCCGGCAACTCCTGAGGAATTGTCGCATGGTCACGCGCACGGCCCGGACGGACACCATCATCATTAATCGGGTCATAAGTCAATAGTCTTGAGTCGGAAGTATCGATACATTTTCGACTCAGGATTACCGGCTCAAACCATTCGGCTAGTCGACCCTCTGATAATCAATTCCGGTTTAATACTTACCGTTTTGGCAGCTATGGCATCGGCCTGTTCTTCTATTCTGTCAAAAAATAAATTCGCAACAGTTTTACCCATATCAACGCTGTACTGGTCTACGGTAGTGATAGACGGGCTGGTAATCTCTGTAAATGCCTCATTAGAATAACCGCAAATACCTAATTGCGAGGGGACTTTTATATTAAGCTGATTAGCAACCTCGAGCACACCGAGTGCGGAGAAGTCTGAGGTAGAAGCAAATATTGCGTCAGGCGCATCGTTGAAGCCAAGTAGTTTTTTTGTTGCGGCTGCGCCAAGTTCTTTTGTCCAGGCATTTTCAATAATGTAATCATCTTTTACCGGCAGGCCATGTTGCTTCAGTGCCCTTAGGTATCCGTTTTTACGTTGGCGGAAGATAGCCAGGTTTTGCGGCCCTTCAAGCAGCGCAATTTTTTTATAGCCCTGCTCAATCAAATGTCTAATTGCGTCGAACGAGGCTTGCTCATTGTCATTTATGACCTTAAGGGTATCCAAATCCTCAGCAACGCGGTCAAATTGTATCAGCTGTATGCCCTGGTCTATGACGTTTTGCAGGTGTTTGTAATTATAACTGTCTGCAGATACGGATATCACGATACACTCCACCCGTTGGTTGATCAGCGTGTTCACTGATTTTACCTCTTTTTCATTCTGTTCGTCACTTTGACAGATAATCAGGCTGTAGCCCTTCTCGTAGGCGATATTTTCTATACCGGCGATTACGTTCGCAAAAAAATTTTGGTTTATGCGCGGTACAATTACGCCAATTGTCTTGGTTTGCCCCATACGCAGGTTCGAAGCAACGGTGTTACGTTTATAATTAAGCGCCTCGGCAGTTTCCCGCACTAACTGGCGGGTAGCATCGTTTACATAACCGTTGCCGCTTAGTGCACGCGATACCATCGAAGGTGTGATCTTCAACTGCTGCGCTATGTCGTAAATGGTGACGCCCTTTTTACTGTTCATAAATCTCTGTAAAGATGACAAAATAAATTTGTGCAATCGATTGCATATAGAAAAAATTATTTAGATTAGTTGCCGCAAACAATTTATAAACTATAGGCTTTAACCCATGCTGTTATTAGGTATAGATATAGGCACTTCGTCTGTCAAGGTCTCCGTTGTTGATGCTGCTACACAAAAAGTAGTTGCTTCGGCCCAATGCCCTGATGAAGAGGCGCCAATTATTGCTGTAGAACCCGGCTGGGCCGAGCAGTCCCCAGGCAGCTGGTGGGACTATACGCAGAAGGCGATTATCCGCTGTAATCAGACCGGCAGTTATAATCCTGCTGACATAGCGGCAATAGGCATTGCCTACCAGATGCACGGGTTGGTTTTAGTTGACAAGGAGCAAAATGTACTGCGCAATAGTATTATCTGGTGCGATAGCCGGGCTGTAGAAATCGGGGATAAAGCGTTTGAAGCGATAGGGCAGGACCAATGCCTGCAACATTTGCTTAATTCTCCCGGAAATTTTACAGCGTCAAAACTGGCCTGGGTGAAAGCAAATGAGCCTGAAATTTATGCCAAAATCGACAAAGCGATGTTGCCGGGGGATTTTATTGCCATGATGTTTACCGGTGAAGCGACTACCTCTGTTTCAGCGCTGTCAGAAGGTGTGTTTTATGATTTTCAAACCCATACGCTGTCCAAAGATGTGATGGGTTACTACGGGTTTGATGAAAAACTTATTCCAGAAGTAAAGGATGTTTTTTCTTCACACGGTATTTTAAAGACTGGCATAGCGCAAAAACTGGGTTTAAAACCCGGCACGCCTGTAACTTATAAAGCAGGAGATCAGCCAAATAACGCGCTTTCTTTGAATGTGCTCAACCCGGGAGAAGTCGCTGCGACTGCCGGCACTTCCGGCGTAATTTACGGCGTAAGTGATCAATTGGCTTATGACGATCAATCCCGGGTAAATACATTTGCCCATGTAAATTATACCCCGCAGCAAGCGCGTTTAGGGGTATTGCTTTGTATAAACGGCGTCGGCAGCATGTACCGTTGGCTACAACAAGTTTTTAGTGCATCAGAAAGTTACGTGCAGATGAATGCCAAAGCTATGGAGGCGCCAGCCGGCAGCGAAGGGCTTCGCGTTTTACCATTCGGAAATGGCGCCGAACGTATGCTTAATAACAAAATAATAGGAGCCCATTTTCATAATATTGATTTGAATATTCACACCCAGGCGCATACTATAAGAGCCGTACAGGAGGGTATCGCCTTTGCCTTCAGATACGGATTAGATATTATGCGTGGGAACGGAATGACCCCATCCATTATCCGCGCCGGGAAGAACAACTTGTTTTTAAGTGAGCTGTTCACCCAAACTTTTGTGGATATTACCGGTACTACCGTAGAACTTTACAAAAACGACGGTAGTGTTGGCGCAGCCTTAGGCGCAGGAATAGGGGCGGGTATATTTAAATCGCCGCAGCAGGCATTTGAGCACATGCATGCCATACAAATAGTAGAGCCATTGGGCCGGCAATTAGAAGCTGCCTACCAGGATTGGAGAGAATTATTAGAGAGACAATTAACAAACTAATAGACTGGCTGCGAAGGCTTACAAGGTTTCAAAAATTCCGTAAGCCTTACGAGCCGGTGAAATCAAACTAAAAATCTGTGAAATCATGAATGAATTTTTTAAAGGCATAGGCCACGTCAAATACGAAGGACTACAATCAGATAACCCGCTGGCTTTTCGCTGGTATGATGAAAATAAAGTAGTTGCCGGTAAATCAATGAAAGATCATCTGCGCTTTGCCTGCGCCTACTGGCATTCATTCTGCGGTAACGGCGCCGACCCATTTGGCGAACCTACTCATATATTCCCATGGAATAAAAAGGCGGACGCTGTTGAGCGCGCTAAAGACAAAATGGACGCTGCATTTGAATTTATTACCAAAATGGGTATTCATTATTATTGCTTTCATGATGTAGACGTGGTTGATTATACGAACGATGTAAATGAAAACGAACGCCGTTTGCAAGCGCTGGTTGATTATGCTAAACAAAAACAAGCCGACACCGGCGTTAAGCTGCTTTGGGGAACGGCAAACCTGTTCAGCAACCGCCGGTATATGAATGGAGCTGCTACCAATCCGGATTTTCATGTTTTGACACATGCGGCCGCTCAGGTAAAAGCGGCATTAGACGCCACCATAGCCCTTGGCGGCGAGAACTATGTTTTCTGGGGAGGACGTGAGGGCTACATGAGCCTTTTGAACACAAACATGAAACGTGAGCAGGAACATTTGGCAAGATTTCTTCACACTGCCAAAGATTATGCCCGCAAACAAGGTTTTAAAGGGACATTCTTCATTGAACCTAAACCATGCGAACCAACCAAGCATCAATATGATTATGACGCCGCCACCGTACTTGGCTTTTTACAGAGATACGATTTGATGAACGACTTTAAACTGAACCTCGAAGTTAACCACGCCACTTTGGCCGGTCATACTTTCCAGCATGAGCTGCAGGTGGCAGCTGACGCAGGCTTATTAGGTTCGATAGATGCTAATCGTGGCGACAGCCAGAACGGCTGGGACACCGATCAGTTCCCGAACGATATTAATGAGGTAACCGAAATTATGATGATAATACTGGAAGCCGGTGGTTTTCAGGGCGGTGGCATCAACTTCGATGCTAAGATACGCCGCAACTCAACAGATCCGGCCGATTTGTTTTACGCACACATTGGTGGTATGGATACATTTGCCCGTGCGTTAATCACCGCCGACAATATCCTGCAAAAATCGGAATACCTTAAGCTGCGTAAAGACCGTTATGCATCATTCGACAGTGGTAAAGGTAAGGAATTTGAAGAGGGCAAGCTGTCGCTTGAAGCTCTGCGGGCGTACGCAGTTGAGCATGGCGAACCTTCGGTTACAAGCGGCAAACAAGAATATCTTGAAAATTTGATAAATAGATATATATAGTTTATAATTGTCAAACCAACAAATAAAACTAACTAAACTAAACTATGAGCTTGAAATCCCTTTCTTCCGGCGACTGGGCCGTTTTTCTTGTCTACTTTGTAATTGTTTCCCTTTACGGCTGGTGGGTATACAAGCGAAAAAATAAAAGCGATGGCACTTCAAAAGGTTACTTTTTGGCTGAAGGTTCACTAACCTGGTGGGCTATTGGCGCCTCCTTAATCGCTTCAAATATTTCTGCGGAGCAGATGGTTGGGATGAGCGGATCAGGCTTTAAAATGGGTTTAGCTATCAGTACGTACGAGTGGATGGCTGCGGCTACATTGGTTATTGTAGCCGTATTTTTTATTCCGGTTTATCTTAAAAATAAGATAGCTACTATGCCGCAGTTCCTTCACCAGCGCTATAACGGTACCGTGGCCATGATAATGGCCATTTTCTGGTTGATGCTCTATATTGTGGTGAATCTTATGTCAATCCTTTACCTGGGGGGGGTAGCAATCGCCGGTATCTCGGGCCTTGACCTGAAACTTGTAATCTTCTTGTTAGCTGTATTCTCAATAATTATCACACTGGGCGGTATGAAGGTTATCGGCTATACCGATGTAATACAGGTGTTTTTCCTGGTACTGGGCGGCCTGGCTGCTACTTATATCGCGCTCCATTTAATAAGCGAGAAATCCGGCACAACCGGCCTCTGGAATGGTTTTAAGTTGCTGCGTGCTGACGCCAGCGACCACTTCCAGATGATATTCCATAAAGGGAACGCCAATTACCTCGATCTGCCCGGTCTGTCGGTGCTCATTGGCGGTATGTGGATTACTAACTTAAATTACTGGGGATGTAACCAATACATCACACAAAGGGCGCTGGGGGCTGATTTGAAAACAGCCCGTTCGGGTATTCTTTTCGCGGCATTCCTTAAGTTACTAATGCCCGTGATTGTGGTGTTACCGGGTATAGCAGCTTACGTACTTTATCAAAAGGGTATGTTTCACCAGGAAATGCTAAGTTCAAAGGGCGTTTTAGATGTGAATAAAGCCTACCCATCTATACTTAATTTGTTGCCAAACTACCTGAAAGGATTATCATTTGCAGCCCTTACAGCAGCAATTGTGGCCTCTTTGGCGGGCAAAGCCAATAGTATTGCTACAATATTTACACTAGATATTTACAAAAAAGCAATAAATACCAGAGCGTCTGAGAAAAACCTGGTTAATACCGGTAAAGTTGCTGTTGTGGTTTCTATGATATTGGGCGTTTTGCTCTCATTTGTAATCGGCGATTTGCTGATGGGCGAAGGTAAGCAGGGCTTTCAGTATATCCAGGAATACACAGGATTCGTATCGCCGGGTATATTTGCCATGTTTATTTTAGGTTTTTTCTGGAAGAAGGCGACATCAAATGCTGCGCTATTCGCTACCATAGGCGGTTTAGGGTTTGCGATAGTATTTAAGTTCCTGCCTTACTGGACGAATCTTTCATGGTTGTCGCCATTCGGTTTTTCGAAGCTTAATGGCGATGGCGTTTATGAAATTCCATTCCTTGACAGGATGGGTTTTGTTTTCATTATTTGCCTTGTTGGTATGTATGTCATATCAATGATTGAAAATGCCCGGGGAGTGAAGACGACCGGATTAGAAGTTGATGTAAATATGTTTAAGACTAACAGAAGCTTTGCTATAGGCGCCATCGTAGTTGCCGTTATTCTTACGTTTTTGTATACATTTTTCTGGTAATAAGTTATTTAAGAACAAAAAAGAGCGTCGGGTTTACTATTCCGACGCTCTTTCTCATTTGAGGGATTTCTTTATACCTGGTTTTGAAAAGCGTTAACTGATTGCCAGTGGCCGTCCTAGCATTGCCCGATAATCGCCATTCAAATCACCAATTCCGCAATAACATCAAGAAGCTGTCAATTCAGCCAGATAAACCTGGTGAACAGGCTGCAGCCTGCAACGGTTATCGGATCATTAACCATTAATTAATAGAAATCCAGACTTCCATCATTGTTAACTGAACAATGGATAAAAATTCTTGATAATATCGGGATACGGTTAAGGGTTGCCGGAGAAAATTGCTTATCTTCTTCGTTAAAAAAGTCTAGCCCAAAGTTGAAGGTTTGCTTATAATTATAAACCCTTGAGATCAGGTGTACTTTGTAGTCGGCAAGCCTTCCTCCCGGACTGATCAGGAGCTCAACTACGGCGTCGATATAGTCTACATTTATGCCTTCTGTTTCAAATGGCAGGCGGAAGGCCGTTATGTAGGGAATGAGCCCATAATAATTGCCGCCTATTTTAATGGGCCGGGTAAGCCTGTCGCCAGCTTTAATTTGTGAATCGAAAGCAAAGCTTATATCGGTATCTGTGTCCAAGGGCGCTTCATAAATAAATTCCGTTTTATCGAAATCATATTTTTGCATCAGTTTACCCTCATCATCATAAAAATTCCAAAGGCCAGTTTTTCGCCCCTTGTTATAATTACCCTCTGCCACCAGCGTCCTGCGTTTGTAATAAGCTTTGTATGGTCCGACTCTAACATCCTCGTTACCTTTAACAACCTTGTATCGCTCCAAAACCTCGTTTGACAGCCATTTGCGCTTGTTAATGGTATCTTGCCCAAAGCAAACAGTTATATAAAAAAGACTAATAAATAAAAAAGTGACAGATTTCAAAACATCAGGTTTTGCGCAATATAAAGCATGTATAGCCAAAATCAAAACTAAAAAAGCTAGTTATGATAGATAGCTGGCCAGCCTGTTTTCTGCCATCAGTATTAACTATGTCGTCAGCCAAATTTTAGCCTGCTATCTGATAATAATCTTGCATTAAACCGGGCTTCTCATGCAGTTGTGGCTTGAGGTGTGTGCATGATTATTAAATACCATTCACCTAATATATAGGCCTCATTATGCAACTTAATCTTATCTCATAAATTAAAAATCATTGAAAACGAAACACTTTAGGGTGTTACTGCCGTATTAATACGCATGAAAGGTTTTTTTATAATCTTATCATTACTCATCACGGTCAAACTGTTTGCAGCTCAAAAAGCTGCTTACAGTGATTCTGCTGCAATAAATACGCAACGGTTATTTACCCGTATTGATAATTTAAACAACACCGCTTACCGTATTTACCTTAACTCGCCCGACTCGGCGCGCAGATTAGCCGAGGCGGCCCTGCTGCTTTCTGAAAAAAACAATTACTTATTGGGTAAGGGTCGCAGCTATTACAATATAGGGCTTATTTACTGGTCGCAATCTTATTATACTATCAGCCTTTTTTATCTCAATTCAGCGCTAAATAACTTGCCAAAGCATAGTAATTTATACTTATCTGACTGTTTCAATGCCCTGGGCCGTACCTATGCCGATCTGGGCAACTATAACCGGGCGCTAATAAATTTAAATAAATCGCTTGGGCTTGCAGGTAATGACATTGGAAGGCTTGCTGAAGTGTTCAGTGAAAAATCATACGTGTATTGTGCTCTTAAAAACTACCCGCAGGCTATAGCTGATGCCCTGCATGCGTTGGCCCTGCATTCAGGTATAAAAGCAACCGGCGATATTGCTATACTGAATGCGCGCCTCGCAGGCATATATAAAAGTAAGGGCGATTTGAAAAAAGCACTTTATTACGATAATATTGCTTTAAAAATGAGCCGGGTTATAGGCAATAAACGCTTACGGGCAAAAATTTATGTTGAATACGCAATTATAAATAATAGCTTGAATAAATATAACGAAGCGATTAATTACGCTCAAAAGGGTATAGCGCTAGCCGATAGTATCGGTTTGATTGATGCCCAGAAAGACGGATTTAAATCACTCGTCCGCAGTTTCGAAGCAAAGAACGACTTAAAACAAGCGCTTGCTTATCAAAAGAGGTATAGTTCTTTAAATGATAGTATCAGTAATGCATCAAAGCTAAAAACTGCAAAGCTTATAGAAAATTATCATGACCTCAGTGCTAAGATAAGTGGCATTAAACTGATGGAAGTAAGCGACCGGGAGAACAAAGCCAAAATAAAAGCTCAAACCAACCTGATAATATTTCTTTCTGCATCGTTGGTTGTTTTGATCGCCCTATTATTTGTCACCTGGTACCTTTACAAACAAAAGAAACTGCTCAGCACTAAACTTGAACAGCAGCATAAGGCATTGCTGGACCAAAAAGTGCTGATAGAGGCACAGACTGTCAATCTTCAATCTGTCAATGGTTTGAAGGATAAACTGCTGGCTGTTATTGGTCACGATCTCCGTACTCCGGTTGCTAATATGAGCAACATCATTGAACTGTTTAACGATGAATACCTTAGCGCGACTGAAATTAGTGACCTGATGAGAGAAATAAGGCCGATTATTAAGGGCGCGGAATTAACCCTTTCGAACCTGACGGAATGGGCCGGCAGTCAAATTAAGGGCAAAAATGTGAATTCAATCAATATTGATGTTTTTCTGTTAGGGGTCGAAATGGAACAAACCTTTACACATCACCTGCAGCAAAAAAATATTGAGTTTATTAATAGTGCCTTTCCCGGGCAATCGGTGCTGGCCGATGAAAATCATATTAAAGTTATACTGCGCAATCTTATAAGTAATGCCATTAAGTTTACAAATAATAGCGGCAGAATCACTCTCTCCACAGCAATGGAGGACAATTCCATTATAGTAAGTGTAACCGACACCGGTAAAGGCATGAGCCCCGAAGAAGTCGAAAAGCTATTTTCATTAAATACGCATTTTTCAAACTCCGGTACATCTGGCGAGCGCGGCACTGGTATCGGCTTGCTGTTATGTAAAGAACTAGTGGAGCTGAATGGCGGAAAATTGTCTGTTTCTTCGGCCATTAGCAAAGGCAGTACATTTTATTTCAACTTGCCGCTGGTTGGCGCTTATGCATAAAATTGTCCGATAAGACAGAGGCCGACACAGAAATTGGTCAACAGGATATATTCAATGCATGGCGTGGATCGCTTAGCAAGGCCTTTTCAACTCCCCGGTCATTCACCAAGTAATTTCTTTTTTTGCGCATTAAATTCCGCTTGTGTTAATGCGCCGGAATCTAAAAGTTTTTTCAACTTCAAAATTTCATCCGCAACGCTGCCGCCTGTCGTCCCCGTGCTAGTTGAACCTGCACATGGTGTTACCTCACAAGCCGCAATCGCTTCGGCAATCCACACATCATAGGTTCCAATTCCGCCCGCTTTTACGGTAAAAACCACTTTGTCTGAACCGGTAACCTGTGAGGCGGTTTTGATTTTCCGGATAACAGCGGTGCTCATCGAAAAATCTTTTCGGACGTTCATGCCGTTGCCATTTGGCCTGGGCGGAAAAAACGGTGGAGGGGTGACTTGTATATATTTAAAATTGCCATCGGATGTGGAACCCATGCCGATTTTGAGTGTATCGCCAACATGGTAAGTCCTGCCATTAGCCGCTTTGTATTCTTTCAAATTTTGAGCAAGCAACAGGGATGGCATAAGATATATCATTAATATCAACAGCTTTTTCATTATAAAATATTTAGGTTTATGGCTCTAAGTTTTCTTTTTCGATTATTTCATCTGTTAACAGTAAAATCCACATTATGTTTAGACAGGACTGGCACATCAGGTATTAAAAAGTATGGTGGCTTGCAACTAATTGATTTTTAGGGCGTCTTCCCTAAATAAATACTCGGACAGTTAATCATGTATATTCTAATAAATAGAATCGCAGCGGACGCCGAATTAGAGGCGTATAACTTGTTAGACACTACCTGGAAGTAAGGATATCACTGAGTTAGAACCTAAAATTATGACAAATCCTATTTCATCCTTGTCGCCGGGCAAAAGGGTACAATCCGTCGACCTGCTGCGCGGCGCGGTAATGGTTTTAATGGCCATCGACCATGTGCGCGTTTACTCAGGCCTGCCTTCAGGCTCCCCTGAGCCTCCTTTGTTTTTTACACGATGGGTTACTCATTTTTGTGTGCCCGCGTTCGTGTTTTTAGCAGGTACCAGCGCGTTCTTATATGGTAAAAAAATAAACGACAGACGGGCGCTCTCACGCTTTTTACTTACGCGCGGACTTTTGCTGATAGTGCTTGAATTGACCTTAATCAGGCTTTTCTGGACATTCAATCTCAATTTTGGACAATTTATGCTGGCGGGCGTTATTTGGATGCTGGGCTGGTGTATGGTACTAATGTCGGTCTTGGTGCATCTGCCGTTTAAGGTTATTTGGATATCGGGTCTGTTGATGATCGTTATTCAGCAGGTTTTTGCCAGAGTGCCTTATTTGCTACCAGAGTCGTCGCGCGCACATTTTAGCTGGATTTGGGAGTTTATCTATTCGTCAGGATTTGATGGTCCGCCGGGCATAGCTATTTTATATGTTGTAGTGCCCTGGGTAGGCGTAATGATGGCCGGCTACGGATTCGGGCAGCTCTTAATGATTGAGCAGGCCAAAAAGCGAGTGCTTTGTATACGGATGGGGCTTGCCGCTATCGCGTTGTTTGTAGTTGCCGGTGTGCTGCTTATTTATTTTGGCCCTGCATATAAAGGAAATATGCCATTCCTTTTCAGACTGTTAGGCCAACAAAAGTATCCGCCATCGCAGCTTTATCTGCTAATGACGCTTGGTCCGCTGATAGCCCTGATTCCTTTTGCTGAGAAAATAAAGGGCTGGTTTGCGGGCGTATTGATAACTTTTGGGCGGGTGCCGTTTTTTTATTACATCTTACATATTCTACTGATACACCTGGCTGCATTAATAGTAAATATCATTAGAACCGGCAATCCTCACGAGGAATGGTATAGCACTGCACCGTTTACAGAATTGCCTGATGCGGGGCGGTGGAACTTGCCTGTGTTGTACCTCGTCTTCGTTATTTTGGAAGTGATATTATATTTAGTATGCAGGCAATGCGCAGGATATAAAGCTAGTCACCCGGAAAAGAAATGGCTTAAATATATCTGACATGAACGCACAAAAACGAATTCCCGAAAATGAAAATACTGCGGCCCTGCGAGCTGTTATAGGCGGTGATGAGCCGCTGGTGCGCGCGAATAGAAAAGGGCATAAGAAGGTGGCTGATTTATTGGAAGAGCACGGAGCTCATGAATAAGAGAGCACGGAGCTCATGAATAAGTTGGGTAACTAAGATACTAATTTAAGCAGACCATCCCGGCGGATGCTCCTGAATTGAGGGCTATTGTTACTATCCTCTGTAACAATATTATCTAAACCACCCAAAAATTCACTATTGTTAAAAAAGTATTACACCATTTGCAAATGGATTTTTAACTTAGTAAACCAATTTCTCACCTATTTAGCCCCAAGTTCAAAATGAAACAAAAGATATGTTCTTTGTCTATTACCCTTGTGGTTATAGTTTGTTTTAGCCGGAATGCTCTTTCACAATCAATTGGAATTTTCGACGGACAAAGTGATGTGGGCGTGGTAAAGCATAAAGGAACTGGTACGTATGATGCCAAACTACAGCAGTATACGCTGACGGGCTCAGGGTCCAACATTTGGGCAAAAGCCGATGGTTTTCATTTTGTATGGAAGAAGATGAAGGGAGATTTTATATTGCGCACCAATGCGGCCCTGATCGGCAAAGGTGTGGAAGAGCATCGCAAGGTTGGCTTTATGGTGCGTTCTTCGCTTGACTCTACATCAAAACAGGTTAACGTTGTTGTACACGGTGATGGCCTTACTTCATTACAATTCCGAAAAGAGACAGGCGGCATAACTGATGAAAAAAAATCAACCGTAACCCACGCTGACGTTATCCAACTGGAAAGACATGGTAATAGATATATTATGTCTGTTGCACGCAAAGGCGATCTATTTACAGAGGACGCTGTAAGTGATGTCGATTTGGGAGATGATGTTTATGTGGGAATATTCATCTGCTCACACAACGCGAATGTAGTCGAAAAAGGGGTGTTTACGAATACAAGGATTGTTGTGCCTGCACCGGCAACGCTGGTCCCTTACAAGCAATATCTTGGCAGCAATATCGAGATACTGGATGTTACCACTCAAAATAGTACTATTATCTATCAATCGCCGAAATCATTACAGGCGCCAAATTGGATGCTGGATGGTAGGCACCTGCTTTATAACAGTGAAGGTCTGCTCTATAAATTTGACCTGAAAACAAACACGCCAACCGTATTCAACACAGGCTCGGTAAATAACAATAATAACGATCACGTATTGTCATTCGACGGGAAATGGATTACTATCAGCAGCAGTGTGGACAAAAGTGGTCCTTCGATAGGGTGGGTAGTGCCAGCCACGGGCGGCGAACCACGCAGAATTACAGTGACCGGGCCGTCATATATGCATGGCTGGTCTCCCGATGGTAAATGGCTGGTGTTTTGCGGATCGCGCAATAATGAATATGATGTTTACCGGATACCCGCGGCCGGCGGCGCAGAAGAACGGCTGACCAACACGCCGGGTCTTGACGATGGCCCTGAATATTCCCCAGATGGTAAATACATTTATTTTAATTCGGTACGCAGCGGCTTGATGCAGATATGGCGCATGAAAGCCGATGGCACCGAGCAAACCCAGTTGACCAACGATGATTATAACAATTGGTTTCCGCATATCTCGCCTGACGGTAAGTGGATAGAATATATTACCTTCCTGAAAAGTGAAGTTGCACCCGGCGACCATCCTTTTTATAAACATGTTTATTTAAGAATAATGCCGGTTGGCGGGGGGCCATCAAGAGTTATTGCTTACTTGTATGGCGGCCAGGGTACCATTAACACCCCATCGTGGTCGCCTGACAGCAAACACCTGGCTTTTGTAAGCAACACCAATTTATTATTCCCGGTATTTCCAACAGCAACTAATTAAAACCTATACATATTATGGATTCATCACGCAGAAATTTTATAAAGAACAGTGCCCTTGTTGTCGCCGGTGCTGCCATCATGCCCAACGCATTATTTGCCGAATCGAAAAAACTGACAAGGTTGGGTATCCAGCTTTACAGCGTACGCGATGCGATGGGTAAAGACCCAATGGGCACACTCAAAAAGTTGTCGGCAGGCGAGGTTAAACACGTAGAACATGCCAATTACATTAACCGTAAATTTTATGGTTACAGCGCTAAAGAATTTAAAAAGATATTAAACGACCTGGGCATGCTGATGCCGAGCGGGCATACCGTTATGACTGCAAAAGACTGGGATGCATCAAAAAATGACTTTACCGATAAATGGAAGTATACGGTAGAAGACGCAGCCGAAGTTGGCCAGCGTTATGTGATAAGCCCCTGGCTGGATGAAAGTCTGCGTACAGATATGGATGGCCTGAAACGCTTTATGGAGCAGTTTAATAAATGCGGCGAACTATGTAAATCCCATGGAATGAAATTTGGTTATCATAACCACGACTTTGAATTCAGCACCAGGGTAGGTGACAGTAACCTGTTTGATTACATCTTGAAAAACACCGATCCCGAGCTGGTTGTACAACAACTGGATACCGGCAACATGGCAGGTGTACCTGGTGGCGATCCTCTTGAGCTGCTTGCCAAATACCCCGGCCGTTTTGAGCTTATGCACGTAAAGGATGAAATTAAGGCTACGGGCAACGGCGAAATGGGCCACGGTTACGAGAGTACCATTATTGGGCAAGGGATAATGCCTATGAAAGAAATATTGAAAACTGCCCGCAAAACCGGCGGAACCTCGCAATTTATCATAGAGCAGGAGTCGTACCAGGGTAAAGACCCGGTGGATTGTGTAATAATTGATTTACAAACGATGAAAAAGTGGGGATATTAACTTTTGATTTATATCTTCCCCATTCATTTAGACAAAAATATACAAGATAATGATAAAAGCTTCGTTTTAAATTTAACCAATAGGCAACCCTGGGTTAAATTTAAAGCGAAGTTATTTTGCATTTGACAGGAATAAATGTTAATTATACAGGATTTTTTTGCGCAACCAATTTTAGCTTAAATGAACAGGCGTACCATACTCAAAAATCTGGCTTTGGTAATAGGTGGCTCAGTGTTATTGCCTTCGTGCCTGCATAGCGATGGTACTAGCTATGTGCAGCTAAAACACGTGCAGATTAATGAAGATCAGCAAAAACTCATGGCCGATGTTGCGGAGACCATCATCCCAAAAACAAATACACCCGGTGCGAAGGAATTAGGCCTGCCTGCTTTTACCTTAAAAATGATTGATGACTGCTTTAATAAAAAGGAGCAGGAGGCTTTTGTTGCAGGTTTAGTAGCTTTTCAAAACAAAATTAAAAAGGAACACGGCAAGGATTTTGGCTGGTTGGACGTCAAACAGCGTGAAGCAATATTACTAGCTATTGAAAAGGCTGCGCAGAATGCAAAGCCAGGCGCCCATCCCGACCCAGTAACTAATTTTTTCTCGATTATTAAGGGACAGACCACATTTGGCTATACTACTTCGCAGTATTTCATGACGAAGGAGATTCCTTACGAATTAGTTCCCGGAAGATATATCGTTCATCATCCCGTTAGCAAACTAAAACTGAAGACTGCATAGCATGGCTAACTTAAATACCGACAGCGTTAAACAATGTACTTTTGATGCCATAGTTATCGGCTCGGGCATAAGCGGGGGATGGGCAGCTAAGGAATTGACTGGTCATGGTTTAAAGACACTGGTATTGGAGCGCGGCCGTGATGTGAAACACGTTAAAGACTATCCAACCACCAACATGATGCCCTGGGAATTTGAGCATCATGGACAATTGCCATCGTCAGTTATGGAGGCAAATCCGATAGTGGGGCGATGCTATGCCTTCGGCGAAGATTCCCAGCATTTTTTTGTTAAGGATAAGGAGCATCCATATATCCAGAAAAAACCTTTTGACTGGATAAGGGGATACCAGGTTGGAGGTAAATCGTTACTTTGGGCCAGGCAAACCCAGCGATGGAGCGACTTTGATTTTGAAGGTCCTGCACGAGACGGTTTTGCTGTAGACTGGCCTATCCGCTACAAAGATATAGCGCCATGGTATAGCTATGTAGAAAAGTTCGCAGGTATCGCCGGTAATAAAGATGGTATCCCGCAATTGCCTGACGGCGAATTTTTGCCTGGCTTCCCGTTAAACGATGTTGAGCGATATTTTAGCGACCACCTGAAGAAAAACTACAAAGATCGCCATGTAATAAGTGCCCGCTGTGCACATCTGTCAAAGCCCAATCAAATACATATAGACCAGGGCCGCACCCAATGTCAGAACCGTGACCTTTGCCAGCGGGGCTGTCCGTTCGGTGGCTATTTCAGCAGTAATGCATCCACTATTCCATGGGCGGAAAAATCGGGCAACATGACATTGAGGCCGCATTCGGTAGTGCAGTCTATCATTTACGACGAAAATAAGGGTAAGGCTACTGGTGTGCGCATAGTTGATACCAATACTAAGGAAAGCAAAGAATATTTTGCAAAAATCATATTCGTAAACGCCTCTGCGTTAAATACTAGCCTGGTTTTATTGAACTCCACTTCGCACCGCTTCCCCAACGGATTTGGTAATGACAGTGGCGTGCTGGGCAAGTTTGTAGCTTTCCATAATTATTCAGCCAACATTGGCGCTGAATATGATGGTTTCAAAGAATGGACTACCGATGGCCGTTCGCCTACAAGCGGCTATATACCACGTTTCAGAAACCTGTATAAACAGGAAACCGACTTTTTGCGCGGGTATGCCTGTACTTTTGGTGGCTACCGGTATCAGCAGCATAAATATGAGGGTGTCGGCGCAAGTCTTAAAGAAGGTTTGGTAAAGGGCGACCTTAGTCCATGGTACGTAGGTGCACAGTTTATGGGCGAAACCATACCGAAGGCTACTAATCAGGTAAGCCTTGACACTAAATTGAAAGACGATTGGGGTGTGCCACTGTTAAATGTCTCGGTAGATTATGACGATAACGATAATAAAATGCGAAAGGATTTTATAGAGCAGCTGACGGAAATGCTTACTTCGGCGGGCTTTAAAAATATTCGTCCCTCAACCGATCACCGTGCACCGGGGCTCGACATACATGAAATGGGTGGCGCCCGTATGGGTAAAGATCCCAAAACGTCGATACTTAATGAATGGAATCAGGTACATGCCTGTAAGAACGTTTTTGTTACAGATGGAGCGTGCATGACATCGACATCGTGTCAGAATCCGTCGCTTACTTACATGGCTATAACCGCCCGTGCGGCAAACCATGCGGTTGATGAATTAAAGAGAGGAAATTTAGGCTGATTTGACGAGTTTTCAGGCTGTTTTTGTTATCCAAACGCTTAAACAAATTCGCTGAAAAACGGCTTTTTTGATGGGTTTTACCCATTATTGTGTTAAAAAAACACATTGAAATATTTGTAAGGCCATATTTTGTTTATACATTTAGCCATTGACCAATTTAAACGAATTTATTTCACCTTTTATTAACTAAATATATGTCTGAAAACACTTATGACGCCATTGTCATTGGTTCGGGAATCTCGGGCGGATGGGCTGCTAAGGAACTAACTGAAAAAGGCCTTAAGACCATCATGCTTGAGCGTGGACGCGACATTGTGCATGTGAAGGATTATGTGAACGCGAATAAGGACCCATGGGATTTCCCGCACAGGGGCGGCCGTACACAGCAAATGATTAAGGATTACCCCGTTTTAAAACGTGATTATCCGCTTAACGAAACGAACCTCGACTACTGGGCGAGCGATAAGGATAGTCCGTACACGGAAATAAAACGATTTGACTGGTTCAGAGGATACCACGTGGGGGGGCGTTCTCTTATGTGGGGCAGGCAATCATACCGGTGGGCAGACGTGGATTTTGAAGCTAATTTAAAAGACGGTATCGCCGTTGACTGGCCGATCCGTTATAAAGATATAGCGCCGTGGTATAGTTATGTAGAGAAGTTCGCAGGTATATCAGGCAACAGAGATCATTTAGCCATACTGCCCGACGGCGAATTTATGCCTCCGATGCAGATGAATGTTGTTGAAAAGGATGTGGCTAAACGCATGATGGAACATTATAAAAATCAGCGTGCAATGATTATCGGGCGTACTGCGAATATAACCGAGCCTTTGCAGGCGCGCACCAATTGCCAATACCGCAATAAATGCTGGTTAGGCTGTCCGTTTGGAGCGTATTTCAGCACGCAGTCTTCTACTTTGCCTGCCGCGACAGCTACCGGAAACCTAACGGTAAGACCGTGGTCGATTGTGACACGCATTCTTTATGATAAAGACACCAAAAAGGCCAAAGGAGTAGAAGTGCTCGACGCACAGAATATGAAGACTTACGAGTATTACGCCAAGATAATCTTCCTGAATGCATCTGCATTAAACAGTGCCTGGATTTTGATGAACTCGGCAACAGATATTTGGCCTGACGGCTTAGGCAGCAGCAGTGGTGAATTGGGTCATAACGTGATGGACCATCATCTTGGCGTTGGTGCAGGCGGAACGGTTGAAGGCTACGAGGATAAATACTACTTCGGCCGCAGGGCTAACGGTATTTATATACCACGCTATCGCAATCTTAATGGTGAAAAACGCGATTATATCCGTGGCTTTGGCTACCAGGGCGCAGCTGGTCGCGAAAACTGGAGCCGTGATATTGCAGAGATGAATATCGGCGGTGCATTTAAGGATGCGCTGACGGAACCCGGCGCATGGACCATGGGTATTGGCGGTTTCGGTGAGACATTGCCTTATCATGAAAACAAGATCACTCTTGACAAGACACGCAAAGACAAGTGGGGATTGAACATATTGGCATTTGACGTTGAGGTAAAAGATAACGAAAGAAAAATGCGCAAAGATATGGCTGAAGATGCGAAGGAAATGCTGGAAGCTGCCGGTGTGAAAAATGTACATACCTTCGACAGTGAACCGGTACTTGGTCGCGGCATTCACGAGATGGGAACTGCTCGTATGGGACGCGACCCTAAGACTTCAGTATTGAACGAGTGGAACCAGGTTTGGGATGCTAAGAACGTATTTGTAACTGATGGAGCCTGCATGACCTCGACTGCATGTCAGAACCCGTCATTAACTTATATGGCATTGACTGCACGTGCGGCAAATCACGCTGTAGAGGAACTGAAAAAAGGTAATGTATAACGTCTATTTTTAATTTATAAAGAACAAAACAAAATGGCTGAAGAAAAACAAACCGGGCAGAAAAATAATACTTCCAGAAGAGATTTTCTGAAAACGGGAACTATGGCTGCTGCAAGCTTTATGATTGTGCCAAGACACGTACTTGGCGGGAAAGGCTTTTTAGCGCCAAGCGATACGCTGTTGGTTGCCGGATGCGGCGCAGGTGGCAAAGGTCAGAGCGATATTGCCATGTTTGCCAAGAGCGGCAAAGCAGAAATTGCATTTTTATGCGATGTTGACGACAGAAGATCGGCTACTACAAGAAAGAACTTTCCTAAAGCAAAATATTATAAGGACTGGCGCGAGTTATTGGATAAAGAACACAAGCATTTTGATGCAATGTCGGTATCCACCCCTGACCACAACCACGCCATCATAGCTTACCACGGAATGCAATTGGGCAAGCACGTTTATGTACAAAAACCGATGACGCATGATTTGTACGAAGCCCGGTTGCTTACCGAAGCAGCAAAGAAATATAAAGTGGTTACGCAAATGGGGAACCAGGGCGCATCAAACGACGGTACACGTTTACTTTCAGAATGGTATGACGCCGGCCTGATTGGCGACGTGCATACTGTTTACTGCTGGACAAACCGCCCTGTTTGGCCGCAGGGTATTGCATGGCCTCCGCCACAACCTAACATCCCGAAAGAACTGGACTGGGATCTGTGGTTGGGTACTGCGCCTAAAAAAGACTATGTAGATAAACTGGTGCCATTTAACTGGCGCGGCTGGTGGGATTACGGCACAGGCGCCCTGGGAGATATGGGATGCCACCTGGTGGAAGCGCCGTTCCGTGTGCTGGACATCCGCTACGCAAAAGACGTACAGGCAAGCGTGGGTAGTGTTTATGTTGATGAGTTTAAAGAGGGACACTTCCCTGAAAGCTGCCCTCCGTCAAGTCACATTACTTTAACGTTCCCTAAAACTGCAAAAACACAGGGTGATGTAACCTTACACTGGATGGATGGTGGTATACAGCCCGAAAGACCGGTTGAGTTAGGTCCGAACGAAGATTGGGGTGGCGAACAAGGTAACGGTACGCTGTTTATCGGTACTAAAGGCAAGATGTTTGCCAGCACTTATTCCGACGCGCCAACCTTGCTGCCAAAATCACTTACAAAAGATGCAAAGGCGCCTCAAAAATGGGCACGTGTACCGGGCGGCGCCGAAGGCCATTATGCACAATGGGTTGAAGGCTGTATTGCTGGTTACGGTAAGACAGAACTGAGCTCGTCTTTTGATAAAGCTGGTCCGCTTACGGAAGCGCTGCTGATGGCTAACCTTGCGGTACGTGGCCATTCATTACGTGGCGGCAGGATTAAATATCTTTGGGATAACGAAAACCAGAAGGTTACCAACTTTGATGCTGCCAACCAGTTTGTTAAGCGCCAGTACCGCGAAGGATGGACATTATAGTTGAGTGAATGTAGAGGAGGAGAGTGGTGATTGTTAAAAAATAACCACTTTCCACCCGTCATTATCCACTCACAATTTACTAATTTAACCAATCAATAAATCATTAAATAAGATGAATAGAAGAGACGCCATAGGAAGAGTAGCCCTGCTGATGGGCGGCGCTGTTATTGGGGCTGAGTTCTTTGTTTCGGGCTGTAAGTCTGGTGGGAGTGCGCCAAAAGTGGCGGACTTATTTCTGCCCGACAATGTTGCCTTTCTGGATGAGGTAGCCGATACTATTTTGCCTACTACCAGCTCACCAGGTGCAAAAGCTGCACAGGTTGGCCATTTTATGGCCGTAATGGTGCAGGATTGCTATACTACCGGTGACCAGGAAACATTTTTGGAAGGCATTGGTAAACTGAATGATGCATCTGATAAAAAATTCAGCAAGAAGTTCATGGAACTTACGCCACAGCAGCGGACAGACTTGCTGGTTGACCTGGACAAAGAGCAAAAAGAATACACTGCTAAAAAGAATAAGGATGCGGAAGCTGACGCTGCTAAGCACAAAGGCGAAAAGGATTATAAGGCGCCGGAAGTACCCAACCATTATTTTAAGATGATGAAGGAGCTTACATTATTAGGCTACTTTACGTCAGAGATCGGCGCGACCAAGGCACTGCGTTATATCGCTGTTCCGGGACACTATGACGGAAATGTGCCTTATAAAAAAGGCGACAAAGCCTGGGCGACCTGATTTTTGTTTGAACAGTCGATTAGATTAAATAAGTTGATTAGGCTGGAAAACCATCCTATTCAACTTTTTGCATCTTAACTGACTATTCAAACAATCAACTAATCAATACAATCAAACTCAATCAACTCAAAAAAGAAAAACATGGCTCACAGAAAACTCCGCATGGGAATGATTGGCGGGGGCAAAGATGCGTTTATAGGCGCTATTCACCGGATCGCCGCTAATATGGATGGCTTAATTGAACTGGTGTGTGGTGCGCTCAGCATTCATCATGATACGGCAATTGAAAGCGGTAAAATGCTTTTTTTACCTGAAGACCGCACTTATACTAATTACGAAGAAATGATATTGGCAGAGAGCAAACTGCCCGAAGATAAACGCATGGACTTTGTGACCATCGTTACCCCAAATTTTGCTCACTTTGGCCCGGCTATGATGGCGCTTGACCATGGTTTCCACGTGGTTATTGAAAAACCAATCACTTTTACACTCGATGAAGCAAAGCAACTCAAGCAAAAGCTGGATGAAACCGGCCTTACCTTGTTGCTTACGCATACCTACTCGGGCTATCCGATGGTGAAAGAAGCAAAACAAATTGTTAAAAGCGGTTCATTGGGTAAGGTCAGAAAGATTTATGTAGAGTATATTCAGGGCTGGTTAAGTAAGCTTTCTGAAAGGGAAGGTAACGCACAGGCCGCCTGGAGAACGGACCCTAAGCGCTCAGGTAAGAGTGGCTGCATGGGCGATATAGGCACTCATGCCGCACACTTGGCTGAATATATTTCTGGACTGAAAATCAAACAATTAAACGCCTCATTGAACGTAGTGGTTGAAGGCCGCATGCTTGACGATGATGGCGCTGTATTGTTGCGTTTTGAAGATAATGCTACGGGCGTGCTCACGGCGTCTCAAATTGCCGTGGGTGAGGAGAATGCTTTGAAAATACGTGTTTACGGCGAGCACGGCAGCCTGGAATGGGCGCAACAGGAGCCAAATACCCTTACTGTTAAGTGGGGAGACAAAGCTGCACAAACCTACCGTGCCGGCGGAAACTACGGCGACAGGGAATCGAGCTATGCAGTACATAATACCCGTACTCCGGGCGGTCATCCTGAAGGATACCTTGAAGCATTCGGCAACCTGTATCGCAACTTTGCTTTGACTTTACAGGCAAAAATGAACGGTGAGGATCCTAAAGATGAATGGCTGGATTTCCCGGGCATTGAAGACGGCATCAGGGGCATGGCATTTATTGAAAATGTCGTTGCGTCAAACAACAGTAACGAAAAGTGGACAGACTACGTGGTTTGATATGCATATTCCGAATGTGTGAAGATCGGTTTCTCTGATCGACCATGTGGCTAATGACTAATGACCACTGACTAATGACCAAAAATGAAGACAATTAAAGGACCAGCAATATTTATAGCTCAATTTATAGGCGACACTGCGCCGTTTAATAGCCTTGGCAGTATCTGCCAGTGGGCGGCCGACCTTGGTTACAAGGGTATTCAGCTTCCAACGCTCGACCCGCGCTTTATCGATCTGCAAAAGGCTGCAGAGAGCAAAACTTACGCCGAAGATTTAAAAGGAGAGGTTAACTCCTATGGAATAGAAATTACAGAACTATCAACTCACCTGCAGGGACAATTAGTCGCTGTAAATCCGGCCTATGATGATCTGTTTGATGGCTTTGCGCCTGAACAATATCGTAAAAATCCGAAATCAAGACAGGATTGGGCGGTACAGCAATTGAAATATGCAGCAAAGGCCTCGCAGAATCTGAGTCTTAACGCATCTGTAACATTCAGCGGTGCATTGCTTTGGCCGATGGTTTACCCCTGGCCGCAACGCCCTGCCGGTATTGTTGAAACTGGTTTTACCGAACTGGCCAAAAGATGGAAACCAATTTTGGATGTTTATGAAGATTGCGGCATAGACCTTTGCTACGAAATACATCCTGGCGAAGACCTGCATGATGGCATTACTTACGAAATGTTTTTGGAAAAGGTGGATAATCATAAACGCGCATGCTTGCTTTATGACCCATCACACTTTGTACTGCAATGCCTGGACTACCTGGAATATATAGATAACTACCATGAAAGGATAAAGATGTTCCATGTAAAGGATGCCGAGTTTAACCCAACCGGGAAACAGGGGGTTTATGGCGGTTATCAGAATTGGGTTGATCGCGCGGGGCGTTTCCGTTCGTTAGGCGACGGCCAGGTTGATTTTAAAGGAATTTTTAGTAAACTTACCCAGTATGATTATTCAGGCTGGGCGGTGCTGGAGTGGGAGTGTGCGTTAAAGCATCCTGAAGATGGCGCACGGGAAGGCGCGGAGTTTATAAAGAACCACATTATACGCGTAACAGAAAAGGCGTTTGACGATTTTGCTGCTTCGGGAGGAGACGAAGCTTTTAACCGTAAAACGCTGGGCATTTAACTAAATCAAACCAATTAATTCAAACCATACAAACCTAAAATTATTAAAATGCAATCCATTAACCGTACTCAACTGTTCAGGGCAAGCTGCTTGTCACTGTTGGTTACATCGCTCTCGTTCGGCATTAGGGCGGGCCTGCTAGATAAATTCGGCACAGAATTTCACCTCGACAAAGCCGCATTAGCATCCATTACAGCAACAGCTTTTTATGGTTTCCCAATCGCAGTTGTTATAGGCGGGATGATTGTAGATATCATCGGCATGAAGCGCCTGCTTTCAATTGCGTTTCTTTTTCATCTGGTCGGTATTTTACTAACCATTTTTGCTCAGGGATTTTGGACATTATACATTTCAACATTCCTTATCGGTTTGGCAAACGGTACAGTTGAAGCGGCCTGTAATCCTTTGGTTACATCGCTCTACACAGATAACAAGACTATCAAGCTAAACCACTTCCACTTATGGTTTCCGGGAGGTATTGTTATAGGTACGTTGGTAGTATCCTTATTTGATCATCTTTTAGGCGGGCATGTGGCTGGAAAGCTGATCTGGCAAATAGAGGTTGGTGTTATGCTGATACCAACTCTTATCTATGGATACCTTTTCTCAAAGCTTGACTTTCCTGTTACAGAACGCGTATCTTCAGGTATAACGACCGGCGGAATGTATAAAGCGCTGGTTAACCCATTGTTTTTATTCATGTTTATCTTGATGTTTGGTACAGCGATCACCGAATTATTCACTGGTCAATGGATTGACGTTCTGCTTAAAAATGTAACAAAAAACGCTATTTTGCTACTGGCGCTCGAAAATGGCGTAGTAGCTATGGGGCGTGGCTTTGCGAAGCCCATATTAAAGATGGTTTCTCCGCAGGTATTACTCTTATGTTCAGCTATACTTGCAGCATTAGGTATTTACCTGTTAAGTACAGTAAGTGGCGATATGCTGATAGTGGCGGCAATCATCTTCGGAATGGGTGTGTGCTTTTTCTGGCCGACTATGCTTGGATTTGTTAATACCAATCTTCCCAACACAGGTGCTGTCGGCCTCAACCTTATGGGCGGTGCTGGTATGTTTGCAGTGTCAATATACACAATTTTTATGGGTCGGCACTATGACGAGATTGTAGCTCAGGCAGGCGGCAGCAATGCAACGGCAGGTCAGCAAATACTGCAGGCAACGCTTGTTATTCCGTTGGTTTTAATAGTGGCGTTTATCGGCCTTATAGTGTATATGCGCTCAAAAAACAAAACTGCACCGATGAAAACGGCTGCTGTTTAGAACAATAAAATATTTGAATTGTAACTTAATTAAAACCCCAAATATCAATTAAAACACATCAACACAAATGAAAAAAGTTTTCGCAATTTTATTAATAAGCGCAGTGATCAGTTCGTGCGGCGGTAGTGGTTCTAAATCGGGCGAAAATGCCGACAGCACTAAAGCTGCTGACCAGACTGCCAAGGCACAATCATCAGAGGCAGATACCAGTGCAACAAAAACCGGCTCAAGTACCACTACGGCAGAGTTAGCCCCTGGCGCCAAACTGATGGCCGGCAGCGATTGCAATACCTGCCACAAGGAAGACGTGAAGGTTGTAGGACCTGCGCTTAAAGATATCGCAGCCAAGTATCCTCCAACCGATGCCAACATCGCAATGTTGACCGAAAAGGTGATTAAAGGTGGCAGCGGCCACTGGGGTGATATCCCTATGGCAGCACATCCGCAGCTAAAGAAAGAAGATGTAACGGAAATGGTGAAATATGTTCTTTCATTAAAGAAATAAATTATAAAGCATGACCGCAGGTATCAGGATAAAGCTGTCGTTAATGATGTTCCTCGAATTTTTTATTTGGGGCGCCTGGTTCGTAACGATGGGTACTTACTTATTCAAAAATTTAAACGCGACCGGCACGCAAAACGCAGCAGCTTATGCAACGCAGGCGTTTGGCGCAATTATAGCACCGTTTATTATAGGGCTCATTGCCGACAAGTATTTCTCGGCGCAGAAAATACTTGGGGTTTTACATCTCCTGGGTGCAGCTTTGTTGTACTATGTAACTACAACACCAACATTCGATGGTTTTTATCCTGGTATTTTAGCATACATGATAATTTACATGCCGACCCTGGCCTTAGTAAATTCCGTTTCGTTTAAACAAATGTTAAACCCCAGCAAAGAGTTTCCATGGATACGGGTATGGGGAACTATCGGTTGGATAGTGGCTGGTTTTATCATCGGCTGGCTGGAGTGGGAACAGAAGGGCGCTCTGGCTTTAACCTTTAAAATGGCAGCCATTGCCTCAGGTATATTGGGATTGCTAAGTTTTAGCTTGCCTGATACCCCTCCGGCAAAGAAAGGTATGAAAACATCATTTGGTGATATTATCGGCCTCGATTCGATTGGTTTATTAAAGAATCGTTCGTACCTGGTATTTTTCCTGGCTTCAGTAGCTATCTGTATCCCGCTTGCATTTTATTACAATTTCACAAATCCGTTTTTAAATGAGGTTGGCGTGAAAGGTGCAGCAGGCATACAAGCTTTCGGACAGGTATCTGAATTAGCATTTATGGTAGCTATGCCGCTGTTCTTTGTCCGACTGGGCGTAAAGCGGATGCTGGCTATGGGTATGATTGCCTGGGCACTGCGCTATGTATGTTTTGCCTACGGCGATGCTGGTGCAAATTACTGGATGCTGATTGCAGGTATTGTGATACATGGCGTGTGTTATGATTTCTTCTTCGTTACCGGTCAGATCTATACCGACAACCTTGCCGGTGAGCGCTTTAAGAGTGCGGCGCAAGGATTCATAACCCTTGCAACTTACGGGGTAGGTATGTTGATAGGTTTTTACTTGTCGGGACCGATTGTTGATAGCCATAAAACAGGGACAACACATGATTGGCAGTCTATCTGGCTGGTACCGGGTGGAATTGCTGTCGCGGTCTTGGTGCTATTCCTGTTATTTTTCAGAGACTCTAACCAATTACCAACCAAACCAGGCCTGGATATTGAGGAACCATCGCCCGAAGTACAAATTTAACCTAATAACTCTATGCCAAACACACAAAACAGAAGGTCTGCAATAAAAAACATAGTTGCCGGAACTGCAGCTATTACCGCAACAGGTATGTTATCATCATTTACCAAAGAAGAAAAAGAAGAATTAAAATTTAAGCTGAAAGGCAATATCAACCATTCGGTTTCTCCATGGTGCTATAGCGAGCTTACACTCGACCAGCTTTGCATAACATCAAAGGAGATTGGGATTACCGGCATAGACTTATGCGGCCCTAAAGATTGGCCGACTTTGCAGAAACACGGCATGTATTCGCCAATGTGTAATGGTGCAGAGATAAACCTCACCGATGGCTTCGGAGACACCGAATTTCATGACAGGCTGATAAAGCAATATACCGAGATGATCCCGCTGGTAGCAAAGAATGGCTACACCAACCTGATCTGTTTTAGTGGCAGCCGCAGGGGTAAGGATGATGAAACCGGCTGGAAGAATTGTGAAGCAGGCTTGAAAAAAATACTGGGCCTGGCCGAAAAGCATAAAGTAGTGCTGTGCATGGAGTTGCTGAACAGTAAGATTGATCACAAAGATTATCAATGTAACAAATCCTCATGGGGCGCAGAATTGGCTAAAAGATTAAGCTCTGATAACTTTAAGTTGCTATATGATATCTACCATATGCAGATTGACGAGGGCGACATTATTCGCAATATAACCGACCATCATCAGTACATCGCCCATTTCCACACCGGCGGCATTCCAGGCAGACATGAGATTGATGATACTCAGGAACTTTATTATCCGGCCGTGATGCGAGCTATTGTAGCAACAGGTTTTAAAGGCTACGTAGGGCAGGAGTTTGTTCCGAAAAATGCAGATAAGATAGCCTCGTTAAGAAAAGCGATCCAGATTTGCGACGTATAGTTGACGAAAAATCAATCAAGAGCCAGGAATCAAGAAGGCTTCGGGATTGATAGGCGCAGCGGCAAATAACCATTAACTATGAACTAATAAATGACTACAAGAAGAAAATTTTTAGCGCAGGCGGGTATGTTAACGGCAGGGGCCTTAGCAGCGCCACGCCTTTTATCGGCGATGCCGGAAGGTAAGGTAGTGGGCTTACAGCTGTACACCTTGCGCGATCAGTTACCAAAAGACCCTAAGGGCGTAATTGCAAAAGTGGCTGCAGCAGGCTACAAAGAGGTGGAGACTTTCGGGTATTCAAAGAAGGGGGGCTTTTGGGGCCTCGACGCAAAAAGCTTCAGTGACCTTTTGAAAGCACACGGTTTGAAAACACCCAGCGGCCATTTTGGAATGGATGAATTTTTGTTGCAGGGCAAAACTACCGAGCTGGAAAATAATATAGCTGCTGCCAACGCGACGGGCATGACCTATGTTGTCATCCCTTCGGTAAACGGCGAAGCTCTGAAAAGTGCAGATGCATTTAAAAAAATTGCGGAAAAGATGAACAAGGCCGCTGAAATTTGCGGTAAGGCAGGTTTAAAGCTTGGCTACCATAACCACAATTTCGAATGGAAGCCTGTTGACGGAACTACATTCTATGATACCATTCTGAAAAACACAGACCCTAAGCTGGTAAATATGGAAATGGATATCTTCTGGGTTGTACGCGCAGGGCAAGACCCGGTAAAATTATTCAATCAGCATCCGGGCAGGTTTGCCCTTTGCCACATTAAAGACAGGGACAAAAAACAAACCGACCTTAACACCGAAATAGGCAAAGGCAGCATCGACTTCAAGACGATAATGAGCCACGCAAAAGAAGCCGGCTTAAAGCATTTTATTGTTGAACAGGAAAACTTTATCAATATTGACCCATACGTAAGTATTGCTGAAAGCGCTGCTTATGTAAAGAATGTGTTGCATGTTTAGTTGCTATTAGTTTTAAAAGTTATAGTGGTTGTAAGGTTGGAATTGTTAAGCAACTGCAATCGGTACAATCAATTTTTAATCATTAAATCAGAAAAAAAATGAAATATTCTCTAATACTTACCGCTGCGTTAACCGGCAGCTTTTTTATGGCCAATGCCCAGCAGGCAAAGCCCGAAGACACTGAAGTTTGGGAACCGGTACCGAAGGTAGTAACCCCCGGTAAAAATTTGGGCGATGCCCCATCGGATGCCATAATTTTATTTGATGGAAAGAACCTGGACGAATGGGTACAAAACAATGATAAGTCGCCCGCCAAATGGGACGTAAAAAACGGTATTTTAACTGTAAACAAACATTATGGCAACATAGAGACCAAGCGCAAGTTTAACAACTATCAGCTGCATATTGAATGGAAGGAACCTGCTAAACTTGAAGGCAGCGGACAAGGCCGTGGTAACAGCGGTGTATTCCTGGCTTCGATTGGCGATGGTGATGCAGGATATGAGCTACAGGTTTTGGACTCATATAATAATAAAACCTATGTGAACGGTATGGCAGGCAGCATCTACAAACAGGCTATTCCGCTGGCCAACCCTGCCCGGAAAAATAATGAGTGGCAGACCTATGATGTGATTTGGACTGCTCCAACTTTTAATGAAGACGGCAGTGTAAAAACAAAGGCACGCGTTACGGTTATCTATAACGGCGTACTGGTTGAAAATAATTTCGAGCTTTGGGGACCGACCCTGTACATTGGCAAACCTGAATACAAAGCGCATGGCCCGTCGCCAATTAAGCTACAGGCGCATGGTGATAAGAGCGAGCCGCTAAGCTTCCGTAATATTTGGGTACGCGAGCTTTAGCCTTTTAGCATACAGAATCAAAGAGCCAGGAATCAGGATGGGAGGGGGGAAATTCACCTGTTCCATCCTGATTCCTGGCTTTTATTCTAAATTTAGTTTCTGTGTTATAATTTTAAGAACAGGAAGTAATGAACTGAGATTAGCGGGAAGTTATTATATTCGTTTAATCTTGGTTCCCGGCTGTTAAATCTTGAATCCATACCGTATACACTATGATAAAAAAATCGATAGCACTATCGCTGCTTGTGTTTGCTTATAATCTGGTTAACGGGCAAGCTACAAAGGCTCCTGCTTATCCATTAATTACACATAACACTTATTTCAGCATCTGGTCGATGACGGATAGCTTAAATGCTCACCCTACGCGGCACTGGACGGGCAAAGATCAGTCGCTGATCGGCATGATAAAGGTTGACAATAGCATCTATCGTTTCTTGGGCAAGGATGTGCCGGTTTATAATACTATACTCCCTGCGTCGGATGAACTGGCTTACAGATGCCAATATACAGAAGTGGAGCCAGCTAAGGATTGGCAAGAACCCAGGTTTGATGATAGCCAGTGGAAAACTGGTGCAGCGCCTTTCAGCGATGATAAATCGACTGCCAAAACTATTTGGACAAGTAAGGATTTATGGATGCGCCGCACATTTATGCTGAATGATATGGATATTGACCGGTTGGTTTTAAAGCTTTACCATGATGATAATGTGGAGGTTTATCTGAACGGCGAAAAGATTTATCATGCCAACGGCTGGACCAGCGACTTTAAGTTGATCCCTTTGAAAGACAAGCTTAGAGAAAAACTTGTTAAAGGCCGGAATGTACTGGCTATTCATGTAAAAAACACCGCGGGGGGCGCTTACCTGGATGCCGGCTTGCTAAACGAAGTAAAAGCTAAGCCTACCGGCGTGTTGCTTGCCAAACAAAAAAGCGTTGTAATAAACGCTACACAAACCATTTATGATTTTGACTGTGTCGGCATTAATCTGAAGGTTACTTTTACCTCTCCGCTATTAATGAATGATTTGAATTTGTTCTCGAGACCTGTATCATACATCACGTACCAGGTAAAATCTAACGACGGGAGAGCGCATAAAGTGAAACTATTCTTTGGCGCATCAACTTCGGTGGCCGTTAATACGCCATCGCAGGAAGTGACCACGCAAAAATATGCCACTCGGGGTTTAGCAATTTTAAAAGCGGGTACAGTTGCACAACCTGTATTAAAGAAAAAAGGCGACGATTTACGCATCGACTGGGGTTACATGTACGTGGCTGCGCGTGTTGGTGGATGCCTGCAATACATCACTTCGCAGAGCGATGCGGTTAGTTCTTTTGTAAACAATAGTACGACCAGTACAGCAAGCAAAGGCAGACAATTATCTTTAAATACGGTGCTTGACTTTGGAAATATAGGAGCCGCCGCGAAAGATAAATTTGTGGAAGTGGGTTATGATGATCTGTATTCTGTTCAATATTTTAATCAAAACTTAAAACCCTGGTGGAAAACCGCCGGCAATACTATCGAAAAAGAACTGGCCAATGCAAACACCGATTACAGCCTGGTGATGCAGAAGTGTAATGCCTTTAATAAGGCTACGTATGCCACTGCGTTTAAAGCCGGTGGTAAAAACTATGCTGATTTATGTGTGATGGCGTATCGCCAAAGTATTGCAGCCCACCAACTGTTGAAGAGCCCGCAGGGAACGATTTTGTTCCTGTCTAAAGAAAACTTTAGTAACGGATCGATCAATACGGTAGATGTTACTTATCCATCGGCACCCTTGTATTTGTATTATAATCCGGGCCTGCTGGAAGGCATGCTGAACGGGATTTTTTATTATTGCGATAGTAAGGCCTGGGGCCATAATTTTGCCGCACATGATTTAGGTACCTACCCGCTGGCCAACGGCCAGACTTACGGAGAAAATATGCCGGTTGAGGAATCCGGTAATATGATAATTCTTACTGCAGCAATTGCGAAAGCAGAGGGCAACATAAATTATGCTAAAAAACACTGGAAAACCATCAGTACTTGGGCCAATTACCTGAGTGAAAATGGCTTTGACCCGGGTAATCAGCTATGTACCGATGATTTTGCCGGTCATCTTGCGCGCAACGCTAACTTATCAGTAAAGGCAATCGTTGCGTTAGGCGCTTATGCGGACTTAGCGGGCAAACTTGGCCTGAAGCCGGTCGCTCAAAAATACAGGGCAATTGCTGCTGATATGGCTAACCGTTGGCAGAAACTGGCTGACGCGGGCGATCACTACTCGCTGGTTTTCGAAAAAAAAGACACCTGGAGCCAAAAATACAACCTGATCTGGGATAAGGTGCTCGGATTAAAGCTCTTCCCGGATTCTGTTTATCAGAAGGAGATGAAATATTATCTGACCAAACAAAAAACCTACGGCCTTCCATTGGATAGTCGGAAGACTTATACAAAGTCTGATTGGATTGTTTGGACCGCTTCATTGGCTGATAATCAGGAGGATTTTAAAGCCTTAACCGATCCGGTTTATAAATTCGCCACAGAAACACCCAACCGTGTACCACTTAGTGACTGGCACGAGACCGTCAACGGCAGAATGGTCGGTTTCCAGGCCAGGAGCGTGGTTGGTGGATACTTTATGAAGATCCTGGCGAATAGTTGGGTGAAATGAAATTAGAAAATTATTGCAATGAGGCTGAATGCATAATCCAACCCTTTTTATTAACTAATAACAGGGGGCTTACAACCGCCCTGTTATTAGTTTTTCTTATTATTTATCTTTTGGTTTTCTCCTCCACATCATTGAGCATTTTCGTTATTTCTTTTATTAGTTGCTCATTAGCGTCTTTAAGCCGGGAATCACCGTTAAACGACTCATCAAACAAGACCTTTTTACTTTTACGCTCATAATTGAATTCGATATAATATCTAAGCGATTTTTGGCCTTTAAATTTTGCAGAGTCTGTATTCAGTTCTACCGACGGGAAATCCCAAAAACCAAGATCGGCAGCTTTGCGATGAAGATATAGCAGGTTATTGTTGCCAAGCGGCATATTCAATTTTACCAATGAGTCATGCCGGTTTAAATACTGATATGCGCCCGTAGCGGAATTGTAAACATTGACCATGCTATCCGGCGTGCCATATTTAAAGGTAAACGATTTAAACTCGCTGAATTTGTATGGCGCATTCTTAATCATGTGGCTATAGTAATACACACAATACAACAGGAACGGCACACCGACGGTTAGAATTACGAATATCTTTTTTGCTTTATCAGACATATGGTGTTGGTTAATTAGAGTTCAGTTAATCAGAGATTAGTTAATATTGGGTACAGGCACTTCTTTCAATTCATTTTCCCATTTGCTTACTGCGGCTGTTGCCATTGCGTTGCCGAGGACGTTTGTGGCTGACCGGCCCATATCAAGCAGCGGGTCGATACCTATAATAAGGGCCAGGCCCGCTTCAGGAATATTAAACATTGGCAATACGCCGGCAATTACTACCAGCGATGCACGGGGAACGCCCGCTATCCCTTTGCTGGTGAGCATTAAAATTAGCAGCATAATTACCTGTTGGCCAAATGCCAGATGCATGTTGTAGGCTTGTGCCAAAAACAGTGATGCAAAAGTCATATACATCATAGAGCCGTCCAGGTTAAATGAATAACCGAGCGGCAGTACAAAGCTCACGATCTTATTGGCGCAGCCGAAGCGTTCCAGTTCTTCCAGCACTTTTGGGTAAGCTGCCTCGCTGGTAGAGGTACTGAAGGCAATCAGCATGGCATCTTTAATCCGGCCGACAAGGGTAAACACACGCTTACGCAACACCAGGAAGCCGGCTAAAACTATAACAAGCCAAAGCGTTGTAAGCGAAAAATAAAATTCACCGATAAATAAGGCATAGGTGGATAACACGCCCAGCCCCTGCTTAGCCACTACTGCGGTTAATCCGCCAAACACGGCCAGTGGTGCTAATTGCATCACATAACCGGTCATCTTCATGATGACATGTGCAACGGCATCCATTGCTTTAATGACTACTTCACCCTTCTCGCCAATCGCGGCAGTGCCAATGCCAAAAAATATCGAAAATACTACAATTTGGAGTATTTCATTATTGGCCATCGCCTCGAAAAAGCTTTTAGGAAATACGTGGTCTATAAAGTCTTTAAATGATATCCCGCTTTTTTTAATCCCTGTTGCCAGGTGGCTGTCCGGCAACGGCAAGTGCATCTCGGTACCTGGCTGAAAAATATTTACCAGCAACATACCAAGCAACAGCGAAACTAATGTGGCGCTTAAAAACCATAGCAGTGTTTTTCCGCCTATCCGGCCGACTGCTTTTATGTCGCCAACCTTGGCTACGCCAACCACTAATGTAGAAAACACCAATGGCCCGACGATCATTTTTATAAGGTTGAGGAAAATTTTAGTTAATATAGAGAAGCCTTCCAACTTGTCTTCCCGCAGGCCGTCAGCGGCTTTCCGGATATCGGTTTGTATAACACGTTCGGCCTTCAGACTTTTAAAAGCCGCGCTGCCTGTATCCTTTACGGAGGATAATTGTAAATCTATTTTTTTAACAGATGCTTCGGCGACGCTTATTTTATCATTGATAGAATTGATAACGTACACGTTATACAAGTACCCTGCAATTATACCTAATACAAGGGCGATAAAAATGTAGAGCGTGAGCTTATTTTTTTGCATAGCACTGTTTGAGCCTGCAAAAGTAATAATTTGAGCGGATTAAGTATGGAGTGGGTTAAGTTCATTGAGGGGGTGGCATTTTTACCTGGTCAAGTTCATTAATTTATTATCCCTCTTTTACCACTTTCAGACCCTTCGTCCAGCGCACCAGTTGACTAAGCATTAAATTGGCGGCTTTCTCCAGTTTTTCGTCAGCTACAAACTGGTTTTCCTCATTGATGAATTGATGAACCAGGGGAATGTTTACCATTTCGCCAAGTCCGATGGTTTTTAGTGAAAGTAAATCTGACTTCAAGCTCATTACTCCCCTCACGCCGGCAAAGGCTCCGGCAGAATAGCTCACTATACCGGCCGCTTTGTAGGCCCATTCGTGCACCAGGTATTCCAAAGCATTTTTTAGAGAGGCGGGATAGCTGTAATCATACTCAGCAGTTACGAATATAAAAGCATCCGCTTCTTCGATTTTAGCGCTCCATCGTTTGGTGTGTTCATGCTCGTATTGTTTCATTATCGGGTGAACAGCTTCGTTCATTAAGGGAAGGTTAATCTCTCCGAGGTCCAAAATCTCCACCTCGAAATTTCCGCTTGCCCCGGCTATTCCCGCTATCCATTGTGCTACTATAGGCCCTTTCCTGCCGGGCCGTACTGTTGATGATATTATTTTAAGCTTATACATGTTTTTTATTTAATGAGGCAAAGATATTATATGTTTAAACATGCATTTATTGACCTAATCAATAATTACTGTTAGGAGACATTGTCAGGTAATTCTTACACAATTATTACAACCAGTTGGGCAATAAAATAATTTAAAACCACTCATACTGAAAATGCGTATAAGCTTGCAAACTGTGAAATTCGCCACCTGCCGGGGAGGCACTATTCAACCGGTAAAATAAAATTGATGACAAAACACTTTTACAAACTAACCATATTCTTTATCGCTCTTAATTTTACCAATATCAATTGCCATTCAGGCTCTCAATCAGCCGCCAAAAGCGTTGCTATTTTAAATGAAGCTTCCAAAGGACCGGATACTAACAAAGTTGCGGCAAACTTGCAGCCGGAACTGAATGTCGCCCGTAGCAGCAATACAGTCCCATTAAAAAACATGTTCGGTATAAATGCGTATGAATGGAATTTTCTGGAGAATCCAGGCAGTCCTAACGACAGGAAACATATTTACGAGGACAATATGAAACTGGTAGATGTATTTTCATCCGTGAGGCACTACCTTAACTGGAACAGACTGGAAACTACCAAAAGGAACTATACTTTTAATCCCACCGACAACGGCGGCTGGAACGAGGATATAATTTACCAGCGCTGCAAGCAAGACGGTATACTGGTGTTGGCAGATTTAAAAAATATTCCGGAATGGCTGCAAAACACCTATCCGGCCAGTTCCCGCGATAATGACAATGCGCCCACACCTTATGGTCAAAGCCTTAATGATCCGGCATCCTATACCGATCAGGCAGCTATGGCCTTCCAGTTAGCGGCACGGTATGGCTACAATAAAAATATCGATAAAAACCTGGTAAAGGTTGACGGGCGCAAGCGCTATCCGGGCGATATTCCAAACAAGCCGGTAATTGGCATGGGCGTATTAAAATACGTCGAATGCGGCAATGAGCGCGACAAATGGTGGGGCGGCGACGAAACACATCAAACGCCCGAACAATACGCGGCAAACCTCTCTGCTTTTTACGATGGGAATATGGGTAAGCTTGGCCCGGGCGTAGGAGTTAAAGCGGCTGATCCTAATATGCAGGTAGTGATGGGCGGACTGGCAACCGCCGATTATCACGTGGTTCAAAAAATTATCAACTGGTGCAAAACAAATCGCGGTTTAAAAAAAGACGGCAGCATTAATCTTTGTTTTGACGTGCTGAACTTTCACTTGTATTCAAACAACGGCGATGTGCGTGTGCAAAAGAAGCCGACCACCGGTATAGCGCCCGAACTGTCGGTTTCGGCGGCTGTTGCAAAGGAGTTTGTGAACCTCGCTAACAGTTTACCGCAAAAGCCTGAGGTGTGGGTTACCGAAACAGGTTACGACATTAACCCGGAAAGCTACCAGCGCGCGGAATCTATCGGATCCAAAACAGTATTGGCCAGCCAGGCAGACTGGATTTTGCGGACATCGTTGCTGTACATTCGCTATGGCATTAAACGCGTTTTTTATTACCAGCTATTCGATGACCATCCCGGAGGGAAGACTCAATATGCTACATCCGGCCTTGCTGAAGGTATTAAACGCCGCCCCGCTGCGGATTATATCCTGCAAACTACCAGGCTTATGGGCAATTATAACTACATTAAAACCCTAAGTTCCGACCCGCTTGTCGACGAATACAAACTCGCTGATAAAACCATGTACGTGCTTACCATTCCCGACGAAACAGGCCGCAAGGCCAATTACACCCTTGATTTGGGTAATGCAGAAAAGGCTATTATCCATACCTTAAAAATAGGTGCTGATATAATGAGCAGCCGGGAGGTCAATGCTGTGAACGGGAAAATACAAGTCGAGGTTACTGAAACACCTGTGTTTGTGGAGGGCGTAAACCGGTAGAACCATCTTTTATTTTTTTAGTTGATCTGGCTGGTTATTGCGGCGATATCATTATATTTAAAAAACTTAACCACACAATTACTTAAATGAATCTGAACGAATCGATTGAGAACACGGCATCTGTTAAATGCCCGTCGTGCGCAAACCTTGCATTTGATAGTGAAGTTGTTTGCTCGCAATGCAATTACCCGCTTAAAGGCACCGAGCAAGATCAGAAGGATTTTCTGTTTGACCAGGATATGCGGAGCGTAGACGTAGATACTGCTGACAAGCAATTGAAAAAAGCCCGCAATATGCTGTACTATATTGCGGTTATATACGTATTGAGTGGCTTTGTTACTTATGCTAAAAATCAGCATTTGGCAGGTGTGTCACTTGGCTAAGGATTAGACGCGCTTCTTTCTCTCTTCTTTGTAATATTAGCAGTTTTAGCCAGCAAATGGCCAACCCTCTGCATTATCACCGGTCTCACTGTATTTACTATGGTTATTATAGCAAATGCGATAGTGAATCCCTTAACACTGATACAAGGTATTGTAATGAAGATCGCCGCCTATATATTATTATTCAATGGTCTAAAATCAGCCAGGGAAGCAGAAAAGATAAGGAGCCAGTATCCGTTGTTGTAAGGAGCTGCGTTAAACATATTGTAACAGACAATCACGCACCTGCCCTGCATATCCGGCGCCAAACAAATTTAAATGCACAAGCAGCGGATAGAGATTCCATAAATCCATCCGTTGCTGCCACCCTTTTATCAGTGGATAAGCTTCGTTGTAAGCAACATAAAACTCATTGCTAAATCCGCCGAATAGGGTAGTCATCGCCAAATCAAATTCGCGGTTACCATAACTAACGGCCGGGTCTATTAGATAAGGCTGTTCGTCCAAATCGATAATGTAATTACCTCCCCATAAATCACCATGAATAAGCGTAGGTAGTTCTTCATCAAATAATCCCGGCAGTTTTTTGTAAAGATGTTCAAAGGCGACCAGGTCGTTAGTCGTCAGCAAGCCCTTATCGATCGCCATCTTCACCATCGGCTGCAAACGTTGCTCGCTAAAAAATTCAGCCCATGTGTTATGCTTTTTATTGGATTGATGTAACGAACCCATATAATTATCAGTATCCAGCCCAAACTTATCTGCAAAGTTACGATGCATAGCCGCCAGTTGCTCACCCAATTTAGCCGAAGCTTTAGCAGTCGGTCGCCGGGTCTTAATCCATTCCAGCAGAAAAAAACTTTCGTCACCAACGCTATCCTGTAAGATGATCTCAGGTGTTTTGATGGTGTTTGTCTGCGCGATTAAGTTTAAACCACGAGCTTCTGCCTCAAACATTTCAGGGTAACGTGTTTTATTATTTAATTTGATGAAATACTTATGATCTAACGTTTCAATTAAGTAAGTTCGGTTAATACTTCCACCGCTAACAGGCTTAACATCAGTTATATCTGAATTAAGTCTTCTCTTTATATAATTTGCCAGTATAGAATTCAGCATAGCAACAAAAATCGGTGAAATCATCCTTAAACTGGTGAAATGCCTCTCAAAAAAACTCAAATAAAAACAGTACTTTTGCGGCTCAATGGAGCACATTCGTAATTTTTGTATTATAGCGCATATCGACCACGGCAAAAGTACTCTTGCCGACAGGTTGCTTGAATATACCAATACCATAACCCAGCGCGAATCGCAGGCACAACTGCTTGACGATATGGATCTTGAGCGTGAGCGCGGTATCACCATAAAAAGCCACGCCATACAAATGGACTATGTGCTCGAAGGTCAGAAATATACACTGAACCTAATCGATACTCCCGGGCACGTGGATTTTTCTTACGAGGTATCCCGGTCTATTGCAGCCTGCGAAGGTGCTTTGCTGATTGTTGACGCGGCTCAGGGTATACAGGCGCAAACCATATCCAACCTCTATCTGGCACTGGAGAATGATTTGGAAATCATCCCCATCCTTAATAAAATGGATCTTCCGGGCGCTATGCCAGAAGAGGTGAAAGACCAGATTGTAGACCTGATCGGTTGTAAGCGCGAAGAGATCATCCCTGCATCCGGCAAAACCGGCATGGGCGTTCATGATATTTTAAAGGCGATAGTTGAGCGCATTCCTGCTCCTGTTGGCGATCCGAAAGCGCCGTTACAGGCTTTAATCTTCGACAGCGTTTTCAATTCTTTTCGGGGTATTATAGCTTATTTTAAGGTTGTAAATGGCGAAATCCGCAAGGGCGATAAAGTAAAGTTCGTTGCCACAGAGAAGGAGTACCTGGCTGATGAGGTGGGTACATTAAAGCTGCGTCCTGTTGCCAAAGATGTTATAAAGACAGGTGATGTGGGGTATATCATTTCTGGTATAAAAGAAGCGCGTGAGGTTAAAGTAGGGGACACCATTACCCATGTTGAGCGCCCTTGTGCAGAAGGTATACAAGGTTTTGAAGAAGTAAAACCAATGGTATTTGCCGGTATTTACCCGGTTGATACGGAAGACTACGAAGAATTGCGGGAATCTATGGCCAAACTGCAGTTAAATGATGCTTCCCTGGTGTTTGAGCCTGAATCATCCGCGGCTTTGGGCTTTGGCTTCCGCTGTGGTTTCCTGGGCATGCTGCACATGGAGATTATCCAGGAGCGTTTGGAGCGAGAATTCAACATGACGGTTATTACTACCGTCCCTAACGTTTCATATAAGGCGTATACTACGAAAGGTCAGGAACTGTTGGTAAACAACCCATCGGATCTGCCTGACCCAAGCAAGATTGACTATGTGGAGGAACCATTCATCAAGGCTACCGTTATTACGAAGGCTGAATTCGTGGGTCCTGTAATGTCGCTTTGTATACAAAAACGCGGCATGATTGTCAACCAGTCTTACCTTACCTCAGACCGGGTGGAACTGGTATTTGAAATGCCGATGGGAGAAATCGTCTTCGACTTTTACGATAAGCTGAAAACTATTTCAAAAGGCTATGCTTCGTTTGACTATCACCAGATAGGCTACCGCCAGTCGGACCTGGTAAAGCTGGATATTCGTTTAAACAGTGAACCGGTTGATGCGCTTTCATCGCTTATTCACCGTAGCAACTCCTACGATTTTGGTAAAAAGATCTGCGAAAAGCTAAAGGAGCTATTGCCCCGCCAACAATTCGAAATTATTATCCAGGCTTCTATAGGCGCAAAAATTATTGCCCGTGAAACAGTTAAAGCCATGCGTAAAGACGTTACCGCCAAGTGTTACGGCGGTGATATCTCGCGTAAACGTAAGCTGTTAGAAAAACAAAAGGCCGGTAAAAAACGCATGCGCCAGGTTGGCAATGTAGAGATACCGCAAAGCGCATTTATGGCTGTGCTGAAACTGGATTAATTCAGACTTGAGATTTGAGACTGGAATTGTTTTATTCTCTTCGTCTCACATCTTAAAGTATCATATCTCATATATAAAATGGAATTACTCGACGGAAAATACGTATCAGGAAAACTTAAAGGCGAAATCGCAGAAGCCGCGGCCAAAATACTGGCCGAAACCGGTCGCAAGCCGCACCTGGTAGCGGTGCTGGTTGGTCATGATGGTGGCAGCGAAACTTATGTAGCCAGCAAGATAAAAAACTGCGAGCAGGTTGGCTTTAAATCTACTTTGGTTAGATATGAGGCGGATGTTACCGAAGAAGAACTCCTGAAAAAAGTAGAAGAGCTGAACGCTGATGCTGATATAGATGGCATTATTGTGCAACTTCCCCTGCCTAAACACATCGACCCTGAAAAAGTAACAGAGCGTATTGACCATCGCAAGGATGTAGATGGCTTCCACCCGGTTAATCTTGGCCGCATGCAGCGTAATTTACCGTCGTTTATTCCTGCAACACCTTACGGCATCACCCTAATGTTAAAGGAATATGGTATAGAAACAGCCGGAAAACACTGCGTAGTTGTGGGCCGCAGCAATATTGTAGGCTCTCCTATGAGCATCCTGATGGCCCGAAATACCTACCCCGGCAACTGCACCGTTACCGTATGCCACAGCCGCACGCCTGATATCAAAAAATTCACACTGGATGCCGATATTTTGATCGTCGCAATTGGCAGAAAGAATTTTATTACCGCAGATATGGTGAAGGATGGTGTTGTAGTAATTGACGTAGGCATGAATCGTGAAACTTCGACCTTAACCAAATCAGGGTTTAAGCTTTACGGCGATGTGGATTTTGAAGAGGTCTCTAAAAAAGCCTCCTGGATAACGCCTGTACCCGGCGGCGTAGGATTAATGACGATTATCGGCTTGCTAAAAAATACCCTATCTTCAGCCAATAAGGAAGTCTATCCATAATTTGCCCGGCTGAATTAAGTAATAACCCATTTGGTAAGACTGCCAATAATTGGCTTGATGTTATTATCTGTAATTATAATAGCTTATAAAGCCAGGATCATCTCAATCAGATTCTATCCTTTACCGGTATAACCAGTTTTAATCCCGACCAAACCTCGTCAACGGCGCATACCTTGATGTCCACAAGACCGTTTTGAAGGGCAAAATCGCGGATGACATCTTCGCTTATATCAGTTTTTACTTTTGACGATTTTTTTGGCCAGGATATCCATATCATACCGCCTGGCTTGAGTTGGCTCCTTAAACCAGTAAGCATGCTAAAGTACTCGTCTTTTTCCCTGGTGAAGAAATGAATAAGATCCTTTGGCTCAAAAGTTTCATTGTTTACGCGCAAGTCTTCGGGCAAATCGGCAAACAACTTGAAATAATTTTCGGGCGCATTAATCAGCCGGATATTAAAGCCAGGCTTTATGCCAAGCTTTTTAGCCAGCGGTGTACCAGAATATCCTGCAGTTTGCGCAGTTACCTTGCTCCCCATTCCCATATCCCAAATTGTATTTTCTTGTCAACCGGGTGACCCGATTGTTTTAAAGTTAACATGATCTGCCAGCGGTGATGCGACTCATGGGAAATCAAATAACCAAGAAATGCTGTCGCGTGTGGTTTAACCCCCTTTACTTTACCTTCAGGCGTCACTTTTTCGAAGAATTGCTGCAAAGCGATTCCACTGCCGGTTAATGCGTCGTCAAGGCCTTTTTTGGTAATCTGTCCTTTTTCAAGCTTTTCTAATCCATCAAGCAGTGCAGGCTCCGAAACCTTCAGCCACATCAACCGGACGTTATGCATATGCGCAAACTGTTCCCCTACAGTACGGCCCTTCGATGCAGACACATCGCCGAGATAAATTTCGCCGATACCATCCAATAAATACAGATTGATCCGGTTATGAATTTGCCAGGTTTCAGTAAGCGGGTTCATCGTAATCTAATTAAATTGTTTTAAGTGATGTTGCATATGGGCCACGTAATCTGCTGCCAGCCACTCTACGGTATGGAGGCTTGGATCGGTTTTACTGTTATCACATTGGGCCTGCAGCCGGTCAGCAGGATAATTAATCAACACGCGGGCAATCTGCAGGTTCAGCAACTTCCAGAGGCCGAGTAATTCACTAATGTCAGCTTCCTGGTAGTGTGCGGCCTCAACCCATTCATCCTGCTCGTAAGTAAGCTTAAAATTTTCTTCATAAGTGCAGCGAACAAATCGTTGCAGGTTAGCTTGCGCACTGTCAATTAAATGCCCGATGATTTGCTTTTTACTCCATTTATCAGGCGCAGGCTTCGTCGCCCAGTCGATGGTGTTGACATCCCGGTTTAAAATATCGTTAATGGTTTCATTCAGGTTTCGGACAGTATCTGCAATCATAAAAGAATTATTGCCTAAGCGGCTAGAGGATTAAATCAATTTAAAGATGGTTATTAGTATTTAATTATCAAAAACTTTATCTTCAAAGCCTGATCTGTAATTGTAATTAAGCGCTTTGAATTTTTTACCTGGCTCAAGACCTCAGACTTATAAATAATGGCATTAAACTATATCTGGATTGCATTTTTTCTCATCGCTTTTGTAGTTGCGCTTATCCGGCTGATATTTTTCGGCGATACGGAGATATTTATGCACCTGGTTAGTGGTATGTTCGATTCGTCCAAAGCTTCGGTAATGGATATTGCTTTGCCGCTTGCAGGCAATATGGCGTTGTGGCTCGGTATCATGAATATCGGGGAAAAAGCAGGCGCCATTAACTTCCTTTCGCGCATTGTAGGGCCTTTCTTTAATCGCCTGTTCCCTGAAGTTCCAAAAAACCACCCGGCTACCGGCCAGGTACTGATGAGCTTTTCAGCAAACTTGCTTGGTCTTGATAATGCTGCTACACCTCTTGGGCTTAAGGCTATTGACAGCCTGCAAGATTTAAATAAGGACAAAGACACGGCGTCCAACGCGCAAATTATGTACCTGGTGCTGCTTACTTCCGGTTTACAGTTATTGCCGGTGAGTATTATTGCCCAGCGTTCAATATTACATGCTAAAGACCCGACCGATATTTTTATTCCCTGTATTATCGCAACTTTTGTAGCCGCGGTATCCGGGATGCTTTTCGTTGCCTTAAAACAGAAAATTAATTTATTTGACCGTGTGATCATCGGGTGGATTGGCGGTATAGCCTGTTTTATCGTATTACTGGTTTGGTTTTTTACCAATTATCTTACCAAAGAACAAATCGGCCTGGTTTCGAAAGTAGCCAGTAACCTCATGCTGTTTCTTATACCGGTAATATTTATTTCGGGCGCCCTTTATAAAAAAGTAAATGTTTTTGAGGCTTTTATAGACGGCGCTAAGCGAGGTTTCGAAACTTCGGTTAAAATTATTCCCTACCTGGTGGCTATGCTGGTCGGCATCGCGGTTTTCCGCGCTTGCGGGGCATTGGGATATATGAACGATGGTTTGCGCTGGCTTATTACACAAACCGGCCTTGATACGCGCTTTGTGGACGCTATGCCGGTGGCCTACATGAAACCCCTTAGTGGTTCCGGTTCGAAAGCAATGATGATCAATGTTATGACCACCTACGGCCCCGACAGCTTTTCCGGTCGGTTAGGCAGTGTTTTTAACGGTTCAGCCGACACTACTTTTTACATTGTGGCGTTATATTTTGGCTCGGTTGGCATCAAGAAATCACGTTACGCTATACCGGCCGGTTTATTCGCCGACCTTGCTGGTATTATCGCAGCCATTTTTGTGTCGTATTTGTTTTTTGGTTAAGCTTTTTTAAACCAATAATTCATTATCCATCTTTTTTGCTTGTTGTTTTACACATAATTTGATTTTCCTTCGGGCTTGTGCTACATTCAACCTCCGAATTTATTTAACGCATATGGCCAAAGATTACGCGGAAGAAAAAGAAGCGAAGGTTAAAACGACTAATAAGGGGATTGTTTTGTTATGGATTTTTATAATACTATTTATATCGATAATCGTTAGATGCGCCCGATACTAAAATAAAACCTTCTCGTAAATTAAATCCCCGGTCTTTCTTTCTAAGGCACGGATAAACAAAAAAATAACTGTTCAAATTATTCGCCTTTCTATGGCAGGGCCGGCGGTGTTCGTATTGCTGAAAACTCCGGCTAACAAATAGCTCCTGCAAATTTTACAATTTCTAAAAGGCAGCTGCCGTTCCGCTTTTGCAAATGGATTAATTTAAATTAATCAGATACTAAGTCAATTTGCAAATTTGTGGCTATAGCACTATGGCCCCTTTATAATGTCGCCTAAAACTGAAGTATATAAAGGAAATCCAACATTTGTAATTGGCAGAATACATGTCCTGGCAAACATTAAAGCAAAAAAAAATGGGTAAGCTACTTCTATCGCGCCGCTCAACTCTCTACCCTTGCTGCGTTCCCACCCTGGGGGAGTTCAAGAGGAGCTGGCCGTAGAAGACTTACCCGCCGCAAAGATATAAAAACCTTCGATTTCGGTTAATAAATTGTTAAAAAAGCGGCTTTTTGTGAACAGGTTTAGGTATTTAGATATCGTAATCGCTGTATAACAGTTAGTTATACGTCCATATTATTTGATCAAAACAAGCTGAATTGCATAGAATTTGCAGGCTTCTCTGTCACTTCCGGAACTTTAAGTTTCGATTCCGTGAATTTATCAAAGTCAAGCCGCCGGTTAAAGGGTAATTCTTTGTAGACACGATACATTTTATCATGCCCGATCATCTCGCGCCGCAGAATGGTTAGCTTATCAACTTTAAACTCTTCATGCCATTCCTGCCTGCTAATATACGGCCATAATCTTTTAAAGGCCGGAGCAGGCAAGCTGCGCGCAACAGTAATATGTGGTATGAAAGCCCCTCCGCTGAAAAACCTTTTCAAGTGTTTAAACCAAATGTCAGTCGCCGAGGTTTTATCCAGCCGGGCATAGATGGTTGGGTTTTCCTCATGATGAAAAAAGTCGAACCCGGTAACAGAAGTTACCAGCGGTGGTAACGTTAACAGCTCACGTTCAAGTTTTGGCATCAGCGTTTCAATCCATACCGGCTTTTTACGTGGCCATTGCTGGATGCTAATGTGCGCTTTGGAATGCCGGCCCTCATAGTTTCCTATCATAGCAGCACTATCTTCCTTAATCCGCTTAATGCGCCGGCAAACACTTTCAGACGGCGTAAGCACTATCAAGTAATCCTGGTAACCTGTCATAACCTGTTGTTTTTGATAAAACGAAGATTACTAATATTTTTAGTATTTGCAAATCTTTTTTGTTTTTTATTTCCTTTTTATCTTACAGGTTGAGGAGATTTTATATTCACTTATAATCGGTACGATCATTTAGATGAGCGAATTCCCAATTAAAAAGCAAGTAATTTATTCCCAAAATGCAATTCTTTATAAATTTTCCATTCAGGGTGTTCAGCGAAAGTTTCTCGCTTCAGAACTGTAAGATTGCTTACTGTAAAGGCACGCTTAAAGTCGCGGTTTTCGAAATTTGGCCATAGTTTATTAAATGTCGCCACCGGTATGTTACGGATAACAGGAATGTGCGGGACGAAATCCTTAACCTTTATCCCCATCTGCATAAAAAGCAATTTAAACCAGTTTTGGCTTCGTTGGCCGGAGGTAAAGGAGAGGTATATGGTTTTGCTTGTGACATTATCAAAATACCTGAAACCGTCCATGTACAACTCCAGCGGCGGCATTGTGCTCAATCGTTCTCCCATTCGTTCGATGGCGGGCCGGGCGAGGAATGGCTTGCACCGTACCTGGTGAGTAATGGTTATATACGCCCCGCTGTGCATACCCTCGAAATGGCCGATCAGATTTACTGATGCACGTTTATACTTACTGATTTTTTTTACCAAGTCTGTCGGCAGAGAAATTATCATCAGGTAATCAGCGTAGGCAATCATCAAAGCATCATGGTTAGTAGGATGCTAAAATGCTAATTATTTTAGTATTTTTATGTCGTGTTTAGAAATAATTAAATTTTTAATCAGAACGGCGGAATATCATCATCATCCATCTGATCCATTTTTGATGGACGGATGATAAAATTGTTTGGCTTTTCAAAGTCCTGTGAAGGCGCTAAGCCTGCAAATGCGTTAGGCATTGCAAAATCGTTGCCTATTCCCTGGTCAAGGTCGGCGAACTTAACAAACTTACCAACGAATTTGAGCCTTACCCGGCCTGTTTCTCCGTTACGGTGCTTAGCTATGATCACTTCACCCACTCCCTGGGTTGGCATATTATCTTCGTCAACTTCTAGTCCGTAGTATTCAGGACGATATAAAAACAGTACCATGTCAGCGTCCTGCTCGATAGAACCGGATTCACGTAAGTCTGACAGCATTGGCCGTTTTGACCCGCCCGGGCGGCTCTCAACTGCGCGGCTTAACTGAGATAAAGCGATCACCGGGACGTTCAATTCTTTCGCTACAGATTTTAACGCCCTGGAAATACTGCCGATTTCCTGCTCACGGTTGCCGCCACCCTTGCCATCGGCGCCTTTTCCGTGCATCAGCTGCAGATAGTCGATAATAATAAGCTGTACGTCATGCTGTGACTTTAAGCGCCGGCATTTAGCCCTGAACTCAAATATATTCAATGCCGGCGTATCATCTATTATAATTGGCGCCTGTTCAAGCCTTCCGATTTTAGAGTGTATTTGTGCCCATTCCCATTCTTCCAGGTTGCCTTTCCTGATTTTTTCCTGCTCAATTTCAGTTTCACCCGAAATAAGACGGTTAACCAATTGAACAGACGACATTTCGAGCGAGAATACCACCACCGGTTTATTAAAATCAACGGCGGCATTCCTGGCGCATGATAACACAAAAGCTGTTTTACCCATCGCCGGGCGGGCCGCAATAATTACCAGGTCGGATTTTTGCCACCCGGAGGTCATACGGTCCAGTTCAGTAAAGCCGGAGGCCACACCGGTCAAGCCATCTTTTTTATCCTTCAGTGCCTCAATTCCTTTCAGCGCTTCATGCATCAGATCGTCCATCTTGCGGGAATCACGGCGCAGGTTATTTTGCGCGATCTCGAAGAGGTTCTTTTCAGCCCTATCCAGCAGTTCGAGGACATCTGAAGTATCCTCATAGGCACTTTGAACAATGTCAGTTGATATTCTGATCAGCTCACGCTGTATAAACTTTTGAATAATTATACGCGAATGATATTCGATATTGGCCGCAGAAGCCACACGGTTGGTAAGTTCGGTAATATAATAGGCGCCGCCAATCATCTCCAGTTCGCCGGATTGGCGAAGTTGAGCTGTAACAGTTAAAATATCTACCGGCGACGATTTTTCGAACAACTGGCGTATCGCCTCGAATATCTTTTGGTGGCTGTCTTTGTAAAATACTTCTGCTTTCAGAATGTCGATAACGGATGACAGGGCATCTTTTTCGAGCATTAATGCTCCAAGTACTGCCTCTTCCAGATCCACCGCCTGGGGCGGCAGCTTACCCAACCCGCTGTACGGGGTAGGGTTAGTGATTCTGTTTCTCCTGTCAGTTGTATACGGCTTGTTGCTGGGTGTATCGTTCTCAAAATTCATCGGACAACAAACATAAAACAAAGTTGTTAACGCGCTAAGTTACTAATATTATTAGTAATATTAAAACACTTAAGAAACAGGCAGATTATTTTGTTTTTGGATAGAATTAATGTGGATAAAATTGTTAGTAAAATTAATTTTTGTTTGACACTCAAATAATTGTATAAATGTGGATAATGTTTAGCTGTTAAAATCCGTTTTTTGCAAGACTAAAAATTTAAGTAAAAACCGGTAAGGTCTTCCGGTTCATTAATTGGCATATTGATTAATATGGCTACTTTTGCATCTTATTTAATTTAAATGTTCAACCATACAAACAGGCAGCCGCGGGAAAGTAATCAATTAGTTTTTGGTACCCGTGCTGTCATCGAAGCCATTCGCTCTGGCAAAGAAATTGAGTCCCTGTATATTCAGCGAGGCATCGGTGGCGAGCTTCTTAATGAGCTGAAAATGCTGCTTCATGAATACAATATCGCCGCACAGCAGGTCCCGGTTGAAAAGCTGAACCGCATCACCATGAAAAACCACCAGGGGGTGATAGCTTTTATTTCACCTATTGTATACCAGCGGGTCGAGGATATTATTCCGGCGGTGTACGAAAGGGGAGAGGTGCCGCTGATCCTGGTTCTGGATTCTATTACCGACGTGCGCAACATGGGCGCAATAGCCCGCACTGCGGAATGCAGCGGCGTACATGCTATTGTGATACCCGCGAAAGGCTCAGCCCAAATAAACCCGGATGCGATAAAAACATCAGCCGGGGCGTTATACAAAATACCAGTTTGCCGTCATAACGATTTCATGCATACCATCCGTTTTATCCAGGAATCGGGCCTGCAGATAGTTTGCTGTACAGAAAAAACTGAGGAGTTTATCTATAAACCAGATTATTCAATGCCGACAGCCATTGTAATGGGCTCTGAAGAAGATGGAGTTCGAAACGAAATTATCCGTATGGCGGATCACCTGGCTAAAATTCCGATGTATGGCGATATAGAATCGCTGAATGTGTCGGTAGCGACAGGGATAATCCTTTACGAAGCGGTACGGCAGCGGTTATAAATCAGAGATTAGCGATTAGTCTTGAATTTTAAAAACCTATCTCTAATCTCTGATTAAATAATCTTGGCTACTTAAATATACTTTGAGCCAAATTTCTGCTTCACATCAGCGACAACCTGTTTTACATTTTGTTCCTGGTCGCGTGGGCAGATAAGGAGCGTGTTATTTGATTCCACCACGATAAAATCATGCAGGCCCTGCAGTATCACCAGCTTTTCATCGGGAACGTTTACCATGCAGTTTGAGGAATCGTACATGATCACTTTATCTGCAGGAATAACGGCGTTTCCAACATAATCCTTTTCTGCAAGATCATAAATAGAAGCCCAGGTACCCAAATCACTCCACCCGAACTCAGAAGGCAATACGTACACGTTGTCGGCTTTTTCCATAATGCCGTAGTCGATAGAGATGTTGGTGCATTGCAAATAAGACTTGTGGATGTGATTTTTTTCGCCGTCGGTATTGTAAACCGGGCGGGCTTCGGCAAAAATCTCGTGCATATCAGGCAGGTGATTGCCATATGCATTTACAATAGCCTTTGCCGACCATACGAAAATGCCTGCATTCCATAAAAAGTCCCCGCTTTGCAAAAACGTTTTTGCTATTTCGAGAGTCGGCTTTTCGGTGAAGGTCTTAACCTTGTGGAAATCTTCGTTAAGGACTTGGTCGGTATATTGAATATAGCCATAGCCGGTGTCGGGGCGCGATGGTTTTATGCCGAGGGTTATCAGGCAATCATTTTTTGAAGCCGTTTCAAGCGACTTTTCAATAGTGCTGATAAATGCGGATTCGTCAAGTATCAGGTGGTCTGACGGCGCGACGACAATAGCTGCGTCAGGGTTAAGGCTTTCTATCTTGAAGGAGCCGTAAGCTACGCACGGCGCCGTATTTCGCATTACCGGTTCGGTGAGTATCTGGCCATCGGTCATGTCGGGCAATTGTTGTTTCACCAGGCCGGTATATATCTCATTTGTTACAACGTAAATGTTCTCTTTAGGGCAAATTTTCAGGAAACGTTCATAGGTGTTTTGTATCAGTGTTTTTCCGGTTCCCAGTATATCAATAAACTGTTTTGGATGGGATGTACGGCTAATGGGCCAAAAACGGCTGCCTATTCCGCCTGCCATTATAATGGCGTAATAATTTTTATTCATGTTTATTAAACAATTTGCATTTTTGCGGGTCTTTTTTGCCAGGTATTAAAATATTAAATGTAATTTTTTAAGGATTTGGCAAATTGAACATTCACTATGCTTTAGTTTGGTTTTCGGGGGTAAAATTGAACAATAATTTGTAATTTCTAAACAAAATAAAACTTAACAAAAGTGGTGACTGTACACCCGATGTTAAACGGACTGAATAAACAAATTGTTTTTAACAGAATAATCATTTCTATATAAAATTTTAAAGTAATTCCATCGTTTATTGAGAAAAATTTGTTACTTTAAACTTTTAAATAAATACAACGAAATCTATATAAATGATAGAAACTAAGAAGTCGCTTTTTGACAATCTGCAAACTTTTTTTGGATTCGACAACTTTAAAGGAGAGCAGGAAGCGATTATAACAAATATCCTTTCGGGTAACGATACATTTGTGATTATGCCAACCGGCGGCGGCAAATCGATGTGTTATCAGCTACCCGCATTAATGAGCGAAGGAACTGCGATAGTTATTTCGCCACTAATTGCCTTAATGAAAAACCAGGTCGATCAGTTGAGAGCTTTTGGTGGTTCCGACAGTATCGCCCACTTCCTTAATTCATCACTTACAAAGTCAGAAATTACCCGTGTTAAAGAAGACGTATTAGCCGGAAAAACTAAGTTGCTATACGTTGCCCCCGAGTCGTTAACCAAACAAGAGAATATCGATTTTTTACGCCTCAACCAGGTATCGTTCGTAGCCGTTGATGAAGCGCACTGTATTTCTGAGTGGGGACACGACTTTCGCCCTGAATACCGCAAAATACGCCAGGTTATCAGTAATATCGGCGAGAACATCCCCATTATAGCATTAACGGCAACCGCAACACCGAAAGTTCAGCAGGATATTCAGAAAAACCTGCAGATGAACAATGCGACGGTATTCAAATCGTCATTCAACAGGGCTAACCTGTTTTACGAAGTGCGTGCAAAACGGAACGTGCTGAAAGAAATAGTGAAGTTTGTTAAGCAAAATCCGGGTAAATCCGGCATCGTGTACTGCCTTAGCCGTAAAAAGGTTGAGGAGGTTGCCGAAGCGCTTAACCTGAACGGCATTAAAGCGCTGCCGTACCACGCAGGGTTGGACCCGAAAGTGCGTGCCGAAACACAGGATAAATTCCTGATGGAAGATGTAGATGTTATTGTAGCTACCATCGCCTTCGGTATGGGTATTGATAAACCGGATGTGCGCTACGTAATTCACCACGATGTGCCGAAGAGTATGGAAGGTTACTACCAGGAAACCGGCCGCGCAGGCCGTGACGGCGGGGAAGGCGTGTGCGTGGCGTTTTATTCAGAGAAGGATATTGATAAGCTTCAGAAGTTTATGAAGGATAAACCTGTTTCTGAACGTGAGATCGGTACCCAAATATTGAAAGAAGTTATCGACTATGCAGAGTCATCGGTTTGTCGCCGCAAACAGCTGCTGCATTATTTTGGCGAGAACTTTAACGAGGCTGGTTGTAACAATATGTGCGATAACTGCTGTGGACCTAAAGAGCACTTTGACGGTGAATTGCACCTGCACAAAGCATTAAGCCTGATCAAGCAGATTGGCGAGAAATTTGACGACCATCATATCATCAGCATCCTGATGGGAGAAGAGAATGCCCAGGTAAAAAGCTACGAACATGACCAGCTACCTTATTTTGGTTCTGGTAAAGAAGACGGAAAAAACCTTTGGAATTCGTTGCTGCGCCAGGCTTTGCTAAATAATTTTCTGTCGAAGGACATTGACCAATACGGCCTGCTTCATCTGACCAAGCTAGGCAATTCGTTCATTGATAATCCTTACAGCATCAGGTTTGTGATGAATAAGCCAATGGGTGCTACTGATGATGATGATGCAGAAGACGGCCCTAAACAAGCCGGCGGAGCATTGGATACTGAATTGCTGCAGATGTTGAAGGACCTGCGCAAGAAGCTGGCTAAACAAAAGGGCTTGCCACCATTTGTTATATTCCAGGATCCATCATTGGAGGAGATGTGTACGCATTATCCGATTACTAATGATGAACTGAAGCAGATATCCGGCGTTGGCGCCGGTAAGGCCCTTAAATTTGGTAAGCCGTTCACCGACCTTATTCAGAAATATGTAGAGGATAATGATATTGACCGCCCGGTTGATATGGTAATAAAGAGCGCCGCTAATAAGTCGGCATTAAAGGTTTTTATTATTCAGAATATCGACCGCCATCTGAACCTAGAAGATATTGCCGCTTCAAAAGGCTTATCCTACGACGAAATCTTAAAGGAAATAGAAACTATTGTTAATTCCGGTACCAAGCTTAATCTGAATTATTATATTGACGAGGTTATTGATGAGGATAAGCAGGAAGAAATATTCGACTATTTCAGAACTGCCGAGGTAGACTCTATAGACGACGCCCTTGCGGAGCTGGGCAGCGATGAATATACCATGGAAGAGATACAGCTGATGCGTATTAAGTTCCTCTCGGAAATGGGGAATTGATATTTAGATTTCTGATGTCCGGACGCTCGGATAAAAAGCCTTTGAAAATTATTCAGAGGCTTTTTGCTCATAAACTAAATTTCTTATCCCCAACATCCCTGATCACTAATCAATAAATGTATAATCTGTTCTCTACTTAGCGATTATCTTGAACTCTGTCCTCCGGTTTTGTTTACGCCCGTCATCGGTAGTATTCGGGGCTATCGGCTGAGTTTTTCCATATCCCATATATACTAGTCGGTCGGCGGCTATTTTATTAGCGATCAGGTATTGATAAACTGCCTTGGCGCGGTTTTCGGAAAGCGTTTGATTTAACGCATCATTACCAACATCATCGGTATGACCCGAGATCTCGATATGCAGCGTAGGATTAAGTGTAAGGAAATCCACTAATTGCTGCAACTCGGTAATCGATTCGGGCTTCAGATCGAATTTATTTGTGTCGAAGAAGATATTGTTTAAGATTACCTTGTTGCCAACCTCAATCGGTTCAAGCAATACAGAAATATTGAAGGGATTTTTGGGCTCATGGCCTATCAGTGAGAAATTAGCTGAATAAAACAAATACCCGCTTTTCGAAATATTCAATCCATAGTTTTTTCCGGATGTTAGCGTCGCCAGGAAATCACCAAGCGTGGCATCGCTGTAATCCTGATATACTGACTCTTTCTTTTCCAGGTCGATGATCTCTACTGCCGCTTCCAGCGGGGCCTTTGTCTTTGCGTCCCGCACAATGCCTTTAACGTACGTAACCAACTGCGGCCGTATATTTTGCGGCATCTCGAAGGTATAAACATCATAGCCCCCAAAGCCGTTCAGTTTGTTGGATGAGAAAAATGCGTAAGCTCCGGTCGCAGTCAAGGTTAAGCCGTTTTCATCGCCGCTGGAGTTGATAGGGTAGCCTAGATTTTCCGGTTTTTGCCATTTTCCGTCTTTTCCTAGGCGGCTTACAAACAAATCCTTGCCTCCGAGACCGGGCCAGCCATTCGAGCAAAAATAAAAGGTGCTGTCATCAGCATGAATAAAAGGCGATTGTTCGTCATACATGGTATTTATATTTGGCCCCATGTTTTCTGGTTCGCCCCAACCTTTGTCGGTAAGACGCGACTTCCAGATATCATATCCGCCATATCCGCCTTTACGGTTGCTAACGAAGTAAAGTGTTTTGCCATCAGCACTTATAGAAGGCTGCGATTCCCAGCCGGTAGTATTCACCGGCGGATTCAAATCAAACGGCTTACTCCAGTCTTCTCCCTTTTTTTGAGCGATATAAATGTCGCAGCGGCCAAGCCCGTCCGGCCGGTTACAGCCGGTAAAGAAAAGGTATTTCCCATCCTGGGATATAGATTCAGCACCCTCATTGTAACGGGGCGTATTGATTTGGTCGCTCAGATAAACAGCTGTTTGCCATTTGTCGCCTTGCTTGTTGCTTTTATAAAAGTCTTCGTTATTGTTTATTTTACGAGTAAAAATAAGCGTGGCCTCGTCGGCTGTCGCCACCGGCAGATACTCATCGGCCCCGGTATTTATTTCGGGCCCCAGGTTAACCGGCTTAAAAGGAACGGGATGTGTAAGGGCTGTTATACTGAACTTACAGTCTTCAACCAGCTTTTGAGCATAGTAAGAATCTTTTGCAACTAAATTGGGATAGGTGAGGTATTTCTCCAGGTGCTCCCGGGCAATACTATATTGCCCCATATTTATTTCAAGCTCCCCAATCCGTAAATATACCGCGCGGCTAAACTCCGGATTCAACTTGATAACTTTTTGAAATTGATCCAGTGCGCCTTTGTAGTTGAGCATCTGCCTGTACAAATCACCAAGTACAGCGTGCGCTTCGATAAACTTGTCGTCTTCGGCAATGGCCTTTTGCAAATTACTAACTGCCTCGTCATACATATGATCGTCAAGGTTGCTGTTAGCAATCGCAAAATATTTTATGGCTCCCTTATCAGTTGTGGAATACTGTCTCTGTTGAGCGAATAAATAAACAGGTGTAAAAAATAACAGAACCGAGAGGTAAATCAATCTCATTGGTTTTGATACGTGTTTTTGTATTCTAAGTTACATTTTTTATCAGAATGCAGAGCTAAGAGCCAAGAATCAAGACAAAATATCAATCGCAATACATTTCTGCCTTGGCTCTTGAAGCTTGACTTTTGACCATTCCTCAGGGGATATTTAGATACTTATGTGTCTGCAATGATATTTCCCACTTAGGGTTATTCATTACATAATCGACAATAAGCGGGGTCATTTCCTTTGATTTGGACCATTCCGGCTGTAAAAATAACTTGCAACCTGGCGAAACAAGTTTTGCATTCTCTTCGGCGTAGGCAAAATCAGATCTATTAAACACAATTACTTTTAGTTCGTCGGCACTGGCCGCAACCATGCGTGTAGGCCCTTTAAATTTTTTGGGGGATAGACAAATCCAGTCCCAGTTGCCGGAAAGGGGATAAGCGCCCGAGGTTTCTATAAAAGTTTTGATGCCGCGTTTTTGCAGCCCGGCGGTAAGGTAGTCGAGGTTATAGATCAAAGGTTCGCCGCCGGTTACCACTACTGCTTTGGCCGGATGTTGGGCAGCATTCTCAATAATCTGATCGGCCGATGTCAGGGCATGCAGTTCGGCATCCCAGCTTTCCTTTACGTCGCACCAATGACAGCCAACATCGCAGCCGCCCAGACGTATGAAATAAGCAGCTTTACCCGTATTGAACCCTTCGCCCTGTATCGTGTAAAACTCTTCCATTAATGGAAGCAATGTGCCGTCGTCCGGTATCTGGTGTGCCATATTTTGAATTGGCAAAGGTACGGGTTAATGGCGAAACGATAAAGATAAAACGCGAAACGGACATATTTCAGCCATTTATTGACATTTTGGAGATAAAATTCATAGGGAGGCGAATTTAAGAATGAAATTGATTCCATTATAAAATATATAAAGAGCATTTCAGTATTTAATTCTAATACTTAAGTAAGTCTATTCTGAAAATAATATTTAATTCTATTTATGTTGCAATACGTGAAATTAAATTTTGCTATTGAATTATAACATAAAACGAAAGTAAGTATAGGTTAAACCTTCAGTATTTGCTATCGTCATAGATATATAACACTTAAGGATATGAAAAAGATAGCGATATTATCAGCAATAGCATTGAGCGGGTTAATTTTTAGCACCGCCGATGCACAGGTAAGAATACATGTAGGTTTGAATCTGGGCCCCGCTCGTGCGGTTTACACTCAAAGGCCGGTGGTTGTTGAAGAACCGGTTTACCAGGAGCCTGTGGCCGCTCCGGTTTATGACGATGGTGATGATGACGATTACTATTACTTGCCGGAGGTGGACGCATATTACAGTGTTAACGCCGGCTGCTATTATTACAATAATGGTTACAGCTGGATACGTGCCGCATATTTGCCCGGCGTATATCGTGACTATGATTGGAGAAGAGCCCGCAGATACGAAATTCATGAGCACCGTCCCTTTCTGCGAGCCGATGTTTACAGGACACGGTATAATGGTCGTGTGATAAATGAATGGAGGCATGGAAACTACAATCGGGGTTACGATAACCATTATGGGAACCGGGGCTACAACAATTGGGGCGATCGTCGCGAAGATAATCACGGCTGGAACAGGGGCAACGGTGGCTTTGGCGGGTCATCAAGCCACTACCGGAATTGGGGCGACCGGCATGACGATAACCGTAACTGGAACAATAATCGCGACCATGGGCAAAGAGGCTTCGGGCAGCCGGGCCGGAACAATGGCCGGGGCAATGAAAGGGGCGGTGAGCATTTTGCCGGTAACCGTCCTGCCGCTATGGGCATGTCTCACAGACCCGCTACCTTCTGATTAGAATATTAAATTTTATTGTCGATTATTTATAATACGTTAAAGGCCTCCGCGAGGGAGGCCTTTAACTTTAATTGCTATAACTGCTGGCGGCGTTCAGCGCATCAATAGCATCGCTATTTAACTTTATCGAAACTGCTTTTGTCAATTCATACAGCTGCTTAACACTGGTAGCACTGGCAATAGGGGCCGTTATACCTTTACGGGCTATTATCCACGCCAAAGCGATTGCGGCTGGAGTAGCACTGTATTCGCTCGCAACTTTGTCCAGAGCACTCAATATTTTATAACCGTGCGGGTTAAGAAACTTTTTTACACCTTGCCCCCGGCTGCTTTTCGAAAGGTCATTTTCGGAACGGTACTTGCCGGTTAAGAAGCCGCTGGCCAGGGAATAGTACGATATTACACCTATATTTCTTTCCCGGCAAATAGGCTCTAATGTCGTCTCATAAACTTGACGTTCGTAGAGGTTATATTCAGGCTGCATACATTCATATGAAGCCAATCCATTGTCGCCACTTACTTTCAGAGCTTCCTTAAATCGCCCGGCTTCAAAATTCGATGCACCGATTGCCCTAACTTTTCCTTGCCTGATCAGGTCCGTAAAAGTTTCAAGAGTTTCTAATAACGGAGTTTCCTTATCATCCTCATGTGACTGATAGAGGTCGATATAGTCAGTACTGAGCCTTTTTAATGAATCTTCCACGGCCTGAATAATATATTTACGGGATAATCCCTTTTTGTTTTCGCCCATCGGTTTGCCCACTTTTGTGGCAATAACAACTTTATCCCGCTTGCCTGAATGTTTCAGCCAATTGCCAATAATCTCTTCTGATTCTCCGCCCTTATTACCCGGCACCCACTTAGAATATACGTCGGCAGTGTCGATACAATTGAGGCCCGCATCCATAAAGGCGTCCAGTAGTTTAAATGATTCGTTTTCATCAACCGTCCAGCCAAAAACGTTGCCTCCAAATACAAACGGCGCTATCTTTATGCCTGAATTTCCAATTTTCCTTTTTTCCATAGCATTAAATAATTAGGCGATCTGCTCCGCTAGTTCATCGATCCAACTGCTCAAAAAAGGTTCTGTGCCTGCCAGGCGCACCCAATTGCCGTCTTCATCCTTAGCAATTATCAGGTGAAGATCGTTATCAATAGATTTAAATTCGTAAGCATTTCCGTATCCCCTGAAATTGATTTTGCTTACTGTTCCTTTAACAGGATACTCTGATCCCGTAAGTGTTGCTTCGAATGGTCGTGTCATAGGTAATGGTGTGAATGTGTTTTCTATAACCTTTATTAGCGAAAATTGTGTGTCATATTTTGGTTTTATAAATTACATCGAGTAAACAACTAAGCAAAAATCCAGCCGTGTATTATGCCTATATTTACAATGTGGAAAATTTAGGCCCAGATCAGAAAATACTAATAGACGCTGTACAAACCAGGATGCCTTTTGGTAAATATAAAGATACTTTAATTAGCGATATACCGGTTTCTTACCTGGCGTGGATGCACAATAAAGGTTTCCCGCCGGGCAAGCTAGGTATGATGCTGGCGACAGTTTACGAGATAAAAACTAATGGACTGGGTGACATATTATTTAGGGTAAAGCGGATGGCCGCAAAGTAACCGGAGCATTAGAAACCTAACCGCCCGAAAGATATTTTGTCAAAACTACGCCTGGCTGTAAGGCTATTCATTATTGTACGACAAAAAGGGTAAATGAAGATATACAACATCCACACTCATCAATACTAACGTACATACAAATATGAAACAGATTTTTCTATATGCTGCCGTGATATTATTAATTGCCGGCTGCGTTAACGGACAACCCGGCAGCCGGGCCGATTTTGCCAAATTACCTAAACCCACTCCTGGTGAACAGGTAGCCACCTTTGGCGGCGGATGTTTCTGGAGCATGAGTGAAGCCATGTCGGAACTGAAGGGCGTGAATAAAGTTATCTCCGGTTATGCGGGCGGCAACAAAGTCAATCCAACATACGAGGACGTTTGCACGAGGACCACAGGGCATGCTGAATGCGTGCAGGTTTACTACGACCCTAAAATTATCAGCTATGCTGAATTGGCAAACGCCTTCTTTTTTGCACATGACCCTACTGAGCTTAACCGCCAGGGCCCCGACGAAGGTACTGACTACCGCTCTATCGCTTTTTATCGAAACCCCGAAGAAAGGGCTATTTTAGAGGCTACGATCAAAAAAATTAATCAAAGCAGGCACTACCCGGAACCGATTGTCACAGAGATTGTGCCTTATAAAGCATTTTATCCTGCTGAGAAATATCACCAGGGCTATTATAGACTGAATATGGATAATCCTTATATAACAAGTGTATCGGTGCCAAAAGTGATCAAGTTTCGAAAAGCAGAAAAAGCGTTGCTAAAGCCCGAGTTTGAAAAATAGACATTGGTGATTGATTGAATAGAGATTGGTTGATGTCGCAAAAACTAATCTCTATTCTCTGGCCTCTAATCAGTGGCGCTTGAGCGCAACATTAACGCTCCAACTGTGACATTTGTCCGGCTATCGATAAGAATAGCGCCGCCGTTTGCTTTGATTGTTTGATAAGGGTCGAAAGGCAAAGGCTCGGCAGTTTTGATGATAATACGGCCAATGTCGTTGAGCTTGAATTCTTCACCAAATTCCTTTTCAAGGGTATTGATGTTCACCTTATAAAGCACTTCCTGTATTTTGCAGCGTGTCAGCTTACTGTTATGCTGTATAAAATAAGTTAAAGAGGTGTCTAATGCACGGGTGTCCATCCAGCATAAATCAGCTTCAATTTGCTGTGCAGTTTGGGGTTGATATTCGGTGTTAACCAAGACGTCGCCCCGGCTGATATCGATCTCATCTTTTAAATGGATAGTGACCGACATACCGGCAACTGCTTCTTCGGGCTCAGCATCCAGCACTTCAATTTTTTCGATAGTTGAATGAAAGCCTGATGGCAGCACAGTTACCTTATCGTTTACCTTAAACGAACCGCTGGATACACGACCGGCATAGCCTCGATAATCATGCAGTTCCTCTGTTTGCGGACGAACCACCCACTGTACCGGGAAGCGGGCATGTGCAGTGCTTTCATCCCGTTTCAACTCAACGGTTTCTAAAAAATGAAGCAGGCTTTTGCCCTCATACCAATGCATTTTCAACGATTCGTTCACAATGTTATCGCCTTTTAACGCACTGACAGGTATATATTTTACATTCTGCAAACCTACTTTGTAAGCCAACGCCTTGTAGTCGTTTACAATGGTCTCGAAAATAGCTTCGCTATAATCCACCATATCCATCTTATTTATACAAACCACAACCTGCTGTATGCCCAATAATGACACCAGGTAGGAGTGGCGTATAGTTTGCTCGATGACGCCTTTGCGGGCGTCAACCAAAATAATGGCCAGATTGGCGTTTGACGCCCCTGTAACCATGTTGCGGGTATATTGTATATGCCCCGGGGTATCGGCAATGATGAACTTGCGTTTATCAGTTTGAAAGTATTTATATGCAACATCTATTGTGATGCCCTGCTCGCGTTCAGCTTTGAGGCCGTCGGTTAATATGGCCAGGTCTATGGTGCCATCGTCATTTTTACGGTTCGATCGGTGTAAAGCCTCTAGTTGATCTGCAAGTATCGATTCGCTGTCGTATAATAAGCGGCCTATTAAAGTGCTTTTGCCATCATCTACGCTGCCTGCGGTTATAAATTTAAGAATGTCCATTAGTATTATTTCGGATTTCGAATGTTCGGTTTCGGATCTATTTAATGTGGATGCCGGATGCGGATGCGGAATGATCGCTTGAAGTTGAGGACTAGTCAATTCCGAAGTCGTGATTCCGATTCCGCAATCCTAAAAATATCCTCCCTTTTTTCTGTCTTCCATTGCGGCTTCGCTCACCTTATCGTCCATGCGGGCTCCGCGTTCGCTTATTTTCGATTCGCTTATTTCGTTGATGATGTCATCGATCTGATAAGCATAGGATTCTACTGCCGCGGTACAGGTCATATCGCCGACGGTGCGGAAGCGCACTGTACGACGCTCTATAATATCTTCGTCATCCATATTTAAAAACGGTGATGCAGCCATGTACTGGCCATTGCGGGTGATCACCTCCCGTTCGTGAGCGAAATAGATTGACGGTAATTCAATTTTTTCCCGGCGAATGTAATTCCAAACATCAAGCTCGGTCCAATTGCTGATTGGGAACACCCGCACATTTTCACCTTTATGGATTTTTCCATTAAAGATGTTCCAAAGTTCCGGGCGCTGGCGTTTTGGATCCCATTGACCAAATTCGTCGCGAACTGAAAATATACGCTCCTTTGCACGCGCTTTTTCTTCGTCGCGCCTGGCACCGCCGATACAGGCGTCAAAACCATGCCTGGCTATTGTGTCCAACAGGGTTACCGTCTGCAGCGTGTTACGACTGGCATTTTTGCCTTTTTGCTCAACAACCTTGCCCTCGTCGATTGAGTCCTGCACAAGACCTACAATTAGCTTTTCCCCGATCCGGCTGATCATCTTATCGCGATATTCAATTGTCTCTTTAAAATTGTGGCCGGTATCGATATGAACCAGTGGGAAAGGAAACTTGCCCGGTCTGAATGCTTTTTCAGCCAATCGCACCAGCGTTATTGAGTCCTTTCCCCCGGAAAATAACAAGGCAGGTTTTTCAAATTGTCCGGCAACCTCCCGGAGTATGTAAATGGCTTCTGCCTCTAACTCGTCTAAATAATCTAATGTATGTTTGCTCATTTTTCAGTCACTTCGTGAACACCATGTAATCCACACTCTTTTTTACTTTGATCTTCCCACCACCAGCGTCCGGCTCTGAAATCTTCGCCTGGTTGTACCGCGCGGGTACATGGGGCACAGCCGATGCTTGGGAATCCCTTGTCGTGCAAAGTATTATAGGGTATGTTATATTCTTTGATGTAATTCTTTACTTCGTCAAGTCCCCAGCTATAAATCGGGTGGAACTTAACGAGGTTGTTTTGTTCGTCCCACTCAACGTTGTCCATAGACTGGCGATTTGCAGATTGTTCCGCACGTATGCCCGTTATCCAGCATTTGTTACCGGCTAATGCCCGTTTCAATGGTTCAATTTTGCGTATCCCGCAGCATTCTTTCCTATTCTCTACGGACTCGTAAAAACTGCTTGGCCCCTTGGCGCTTACCATTTGTTCAACCAGTTCCGTTTTAGGATAGTAGGCATGTATGGGTTTACCATAAATTTCCATAGTGCGGTTCCACACATAATAAGTTTCGGGGAACAAACGGCCAGTTTCAAGAGTAAATACTTTTATTGGCAAGTTGTTGGTAAATATCATATGAGCTATTACCTGGTCTTCCCAGCCAAAACTGGTCGAGAACACAATTTCGTCGTGAAATATATCCGACAAAAGCGTCAGGACCTCGACCGGCTCAAGTCCTGCGGTTTCCTTTTTTATATATGCTGCCAGCTCACTCATTTTATATTATTTTAATTAAAAACGACGCTATGCTTCGTATGCTTATTAAGATCACTATAACTGCTACCGAAACCATTATTGCTTTAGCAGATATTTTGTTAGATATTCTCGCTGCTATTGGTGATGCAATTGCACTGCCGATAACCAACCCTGCTACAGCTCCCCAATGATTGCTGTTTAGCATAGCGATAAATGTTATCGAGCTCATCAGCGCGATGAAAAACCTCGACAGTTTTACCGTACCCAGAGAAAAACGGGGATGACGGCCGCCGGCAATTAATGTCGACAGAACGATTGAGCCCCATCCGCCGCCCCCAACCGCATCTATAAAACCGCCACCCAGGCCAAGCAAAGGGATTTTTTTGATTTTATCGCCCGGCTTTTTAACGCGGCTTTTAAAAGCTTTTGACAGGATAACTAAACCCAATATCAAAGTATACAACGACACAAACGGCTTGGTATACTGGCTGTAATGTTCAAGCGAAGACAGGATGTAAGCCCCGGTTACAGCGCCAATAATACCCGGAAGCAGCAGCATTTTAAATAGTTTCCAGTTAATATTACCCATGCGGTAATGCATCCAGCCGGCAATGCCATTGCTCATAATTTCTGAAAGGTGTACACCCATGCTCGCCGAGCCGGGCGGAACGCCCATCGATAATGAAAAAGACGTAGATGTAACCCCATACGACATGCCAATTGCGCCGTCAATCATAGCAAATACAAACCCTGCCGCCAGGAAGTAATAAAACTCTGGTTTGATGGCTTGTGCATATGTCCTGAATCCTGGCTCATTATACCATAATGCCGTAACGGCAATCAATATAGATACGATAATAGCACCCCAAATCAGCCATATTAAATTCTTTTTTTCAATAGCTTTAGGTTCAACCAAAACTGAGGTTACCGCATTCAATTTGCGGACCTTTTCTGTAAAATCTCCATTCAATGAATTTCGTAACAAGCTCATTTGTTGTAAGGTATCATCTAATTCATTGGGTAAACCTTCATTTAATACTTCTTTAATCCTTTTAGCGATAGTAGGCGATTTGCCGTTTGTTGATATTGCTATTTTCAGATCTCCTTTTTGCACGATCGAACCCAAATAAAAATCGCATAGGTCGGGTTTGTCCGCGACATTGATCAACAGCTTGCGCTCATGGGCAGATTGCCTGATGAAGTTATTAAGCTCGCTGTTGTTTGTCGCAGCGATAACTACGTCCGCATTGTCCAAATCACTGTCGATAAAAGTTTTCTGAACAATAACCAGCTTTTGATATTTGGCAGCCAGCAAATGAACTTCAGGCAGAATCTCAAGGGCAATAACAGTCACTTTAGCCTCCGGGCTGTTATGCAGGATGGCCATTAGCTTTTCTAAACCAACCTTCCCCGCGCCGACAAGCACCGTATGTAAATTATTCAGCTTCAAAAAAACAGGGAACAGTTGATTTCCGCCTGTTTTTTTATCCTGAATTATCAAGCTGCTATTCTTCTGCGACGATGGCATAAAATTCTTTTATGGGTGCAAATTGAGGGTGTAAAGACACTACTTCGCCGAATACGATAAGGGCAGGCGACGTTATTTTCTTTTCCTCTACAATTTCAGCAATTGTATCAACAATACCAATAGCAACTTTTTCTTCGTTAGTTGTACCACTCTGAATTACGGCTACAGGCAGCTTGTGTTTGCCTTCGTTTTTAAATATTTCTGCAATCTCACCCAGTTTCTGAATCCCCATCAATACCACAATTGTGGCGTTTGTTTTAGCGGCCTGGTATACATCCGGCGAAATTTGATGACTGGCTGTAGTGCCTGTAACCACCCAAAAACTTTCGCTCAGTCCGCGGTGCGTAACAGGGATATGCTGCATCCCCGGAACACCGATAGAACTGGAAATTCCCGGAATGACCTGCGCGGGTATGCTATAAGAGGCAGCATAATCTAACTCCTCGAAACCTCGGCCAAAAACAAAAGGGTCACCGCCTTTAAGGCGTACCACGTGGCCATAATTGATAGCATAGTCGATCATCAACTTGTTAACTGCATCCTGCGAGTAGCTGTGGTCGCCGGAGCGTTTACCCACATACACTTTTACAGCATTTTTGGGCGCCAGCTCGAGCAATTCGTCGTTTACAAGGGCATCATATAAAACTACATCGGCAGTCTGTAAAGCTTTAACGCCTTTTAGAGTAATCAGTTCTGCGTCACCGGGCCCGGCGCCAACAAGAGTAATACGCGGTTCCCTTATCAGTTTGTTTGTTGTATTTATCATTGTTGTACCAATTCCTCTCTTTTCGCTTTGACTGTGTTTAAAAACTCGCCAGCCTGCTTTAAATAAGCGACTGCAAATTCTTCGGACGGATCATGTTTATTTATCTTTAAAACGAGGTCGTTAAAACTACTGCCGTCAAGAGCTATTTCGCCTGTATTTACATAACTGTTATCGAATTCTTTAATCACTCCAGACTGTGTACTTACGTTAATATTTTTATCCAGCAATAGCGCTTTTGCTGAACTTATAAATGTATTATAAGCATGATATATTGCATCCGCCCATCTGCCGTCGGCAAAGGCCTCATTAGCCCAGCCAAATTTCTCATCGCTTTCATAAAGCAAGGTGGCGACAAGGTCTATAATCACCCCGGCGCATTCGCCGACACCGATCGCAGTAGCGTAAGTTTCCTGGTGGCCCCAGTCTACAAACTCATCATCGGTTAGGGTGGTCAGGTCGGCAAGGGGTTTTAATAGTTGGTAAAAGTAATCCTTGCCATTCCTGTCATAGTAAGCGTGGAATGTTTCTTCTTCAGCGCTATTGGCCTGGTAGTCATCCAGTATTTTCCTTAACACATCTGTCGCGCGTTTTGCAGGTACCTTAATAACCCTTTCGGCAGCGCGGCCGGTCCCATCCCCAACAGTGCCGCCGCCTAACAATACCTGTACTGATGGCAATACCTTCGCACCGGCTTTCAGCGAACCGCCATGGAAGCCGATGTGGGCCAACCCATGCTGCCCGCATGAATTCATACAGCCACTTATCTTTATCTTAATGTCTTTGTTATATACAAGTTCCTCGTACTCATTGTAAATGAGGTTTTCAAGGACGCGTGCCAGAGTCATGCTGTTGGAAATGCCCAGGTTGCAAGTATCAGTGCCGGGGCAGGTAGTTACATCGGCTATACTGTCGAATCCGGGCGATGATAAATTTAATGCCGTTAAACCGTTGTACAGAGCCGGTAAAGCTTCTTTGCGGATATACTTTAGCAGTAAACCTTGATTTTGTGTAACGCGTATTTCGTCGGCAGCCAACGGTTCAAGGGTCGCTACCAGTTTTCGGGCGTCATCAGAAGATATATCACCAACGGTTACCTTTACATATACCCCGTAAAAACCCTTTTGCTTTTGTTCGAACACGTTGGTGGCCAGCCATTGTTCATAACGGAAAGGGTTAGTTATTTCAACACCGGTAAATTTTTTTTCATCGGGTATTTCAGGAAGTGCTACCGCATCTCGATTTATTTTATATGACTTTACCTTTAAGGCTTTTCTTTCTGCTTTGGCAAGGGCTAATACTTCATCAATTCCAATTTTTTGGATTAAGTATTTGAGCCGGGCCTTATTCCGGTTGGTGCGCTCACCATAACGGTCGAACACACGGATTATAGCCTCTATATAAGGTATAAGTTCGTCTTCGTGTAAAAAATCTTCTACCGGGTACGCTAAAATCGGCTGGGCACCCAGACCGCCTCCCACAACCACTTTAAATCCGCGCTGGCCTGCTGAATTTATTTTGGGAATCAGGCCAATATCGTTTACATAAGAAAACGCGGTATCAGCTTCGCTTGACGAAAATGCGATTTTAAACTTTCTGCCCATTTCCTGGCAGATGGGGTTTCTTAAAAAGTATTCGAAAGTTGCCTGTGCGTAAGGCGAAACATCGAATGGTTCCGACGGATCGATGCCTGCGGCAGGAGAGGCGGTAACGTTTCTTACTGTATTGCCGCAAGCTTCGCGAATAGTAATATCATCCTGATCTAACTCGGCCCAAAGTTGGGGCGTACGGTCAAGGCTCACATAATGAATCTGTATATCCTGCCGGGTGGTCAGGTGCAGGTTGCTGCTCGCGTATTTATCAGATATATCGGCAATGCGCAGCAGCTGTTTAAAAGTAACCTTCCCAAACGGCAACTTAATGCGAACCATCTGTACACCCGGTTGACGTTGTCCATATATCCCACGCGCAAGGCGGAGGCTTCTGAATTTTTCATCGTGGATTTTACCCTCGCGAAAAGCCCTGATTTTTTTTTCAAGGTCAATTATATCTTTTTCAACCACCGGGTTTTCCAGTTCCGTGCGAAAACTTTGCATAACTTGGTTGTTAGTCTGTTTATATAAAAATGCCCCCTCGGCCTGGTGCTGAAGAGGCTTTAATTTTATAATAGTAAAGCCCCTGTTATTTACCAGTCATCAGGCAATTCATCGAGGGTTTACAAGAATTATAAAATGCTGTCTCCATCATTTAATGTGACAAATATATATATACTATACTGAATTAGTAGAATTAATTTAAAAAAAGAGAATTTTGACCATTAAATTATATTAAAACATTCCTGCAACTTGTGGGTTACTTACTTGCACAAAAAACTAAACCTTGTGATGTTGGGAAATAAAGGAAGAACTAATTTTATAAAGCATTTACGATTGTTAAATATTAATTCGTAATAGTTTATATCTTTGTCATTTATGTCAATATATTATGGTTGATTTAATTTTTGAGAAATAATACGATATGAATATTCGTACCTTAATAAATCTGCCGTTTATTAAGAGATATTGCAATTAATGTTATTTTTTAATCACCGGTAAGGGTGAAAACGGCTAGGTAAGCTTTTATATTGTATTATTAAAAATATTATTTCTACTTTAGTATGCCTGAAAAATCATCCGTATGAAAAAATACTTACCATTTAATAGGGTCGTTCCGCGTTGGGTAATAATATTGCTGGATTTTTTTATAGTTACTGCATCGTTTTCAACGTCTTATTTTATCGTTTACAGGTTCGAGTTTATAAATATCTTCAGAGGATACTTTCTTATTTATACTGGTCTGTATTGCCTAACCTCGCTGACGGTAATGTATGTTATGCGGATACACACCGGTTTGATCCGTTATTCGAATACCCGCGATGTATTACGGATTTTCAGTGCAGTATTCGCATCTACATTAATATACCTGGTAACCATTAATGTGTGGTTTCTGCCGCGGTGGCCGGTAAACCGGGTATTGATTAACATGATTATGCTGGTTAACTTTTCGGTATCCAGCACTTTGCTGATCCTACTGCGGACAGCTGTTAAAAATGCCTATTATTACATTAACAGTTATTCCAGCGCTACAAAAACCGTCGTACTTATTTATGGCTCTGACAATAATGCAGTATTGGTGAAACAAGCTTTAGAGAGTAGCGTAAAAACTAATTTTTCTGTGATTGGCTTTATTGATGATAATCCTAATAAGATTAACACCGAAATTCAGCAACTTAAGGTGTATGATATTGATAAACTTGGCAGTCTGCTAAAAAAACGCAAGGTGGATAAGATCATTGTAATGAATCATCACCTTGATGAGCAAGCTAAAAAGAACGCCCTCGAGAAATGCCTGGCTTTTGGTATACAGGTGCTTACTGTGCCGCCGTCAGATCAATGGATTTATGGTAAGCTTAATTTACAGCAGATTAAAGATCTGAAAATTGAAGACCTGCTGCAGCGAAAACAGATACAAATAGATACAACTAGAATTTCAGAAGATTTACATGGTAAGCGCGTGCTTGTAACGGGGGCGGCCGGCTCTATTGGATCCGAAATTGTTCGGCAGGTATTAAGTTACAACCCGGCTATGGTTATTTTATGTGACCAGGCAGAATCGCCTTTACATGAGCTCCGGTTGCAGGTTGAAGAGAGTTTTCCTGACGTACCTATAAAAATATTTATAGGCGACGTGCGGAATTACACCAGAATGCGCAAATTATTTATAGACTTTACCCCGGAGATAGTGTTTCATGCGGCTGCATATAAACATGTGCCGATGATGGAAGAGAATCCGACGGAGGGCGTATTGACCAATGTGCTGGGCACCAAATTTATTGCCGACCTTTCTGTGTCTTTTGGCGTTGATAAGTTTGTAATGATTTCTACTGACAAGGCGGTTAATCCGTCAAATATTATGGGCACCACCAAGCGTATAGCTGAAATTTATATCCAATCGCTTAAGAATGATCCTGATAATAATGGTACCACGCGTTTTATAACCACCAGGTTTGGCAATGTACTGGGCTCAAATGGCTCGGTGATCCCAAGGTTTAAGGCGCAGATAGAGAAGGGGGGACCTATCACGGTTACCCATCCGGAAATTACCCGTTATTTCATGACTATTCCGGAGGCTGTTCATCTTGTGCTTGAAGCCGGTACGATGGGTACTGGCGGAGAAATATTTATTTTTGACATGGGCGAACCTGTTAAAATTGCGGACCTTGCCAATAAAATGATCAAGTTAGCCGGACTACAACCGGAAAAAGATATCAAAGTTGTTTATTCGGGTTTGCGGCCAGGCGAAAAGCTTTATGAGGAGTTGCTTAACGATGGTGAAAACACCATGCCTACTTACCATGAGAAAATCAAAATCTCGAAAGTAATAGAATACTCTTATGCACAGGTAAATAATGACATTAATGAACTTCTTGCTCTTAACAAGCAGAACGACATTTTAGGTGTGGTTAATAAGATGAAAGAAATTGTACCTGAGTTCTTAAGCAAAAACTCGGAATTTGAAGTGCTTGACAATAAGAACGTGACGCTTGTTTAATCGCCTTTATATTTATACCGGCAATACTGCCGGCAGAAATACCTCCGGATTGTCCAGGAGGTTTTTTTTTATATTTATTATTCCATTATTTTTCTGAACCATTGTCCAAGTTATCCTATACTGATTGTTATGCTGTTAATTAATATATTTAAATAGCCAAAGTATTTAAGAAATGGATGAGTTTATTTTAATTTTCAGGCATGAGGATGGTTCAAAGATCGCTTCGCCTGAGCAAATGCAAATCTGGATGAAGCAGACCATGGACTGGATCGGTGGGATTGCCGCTCAAAACAAATTTGTTGCGGGCACCGGACTGCCGTTTGATACAGCAAAGGTAGTTCACTACAATAATATAGTTACCAACGGTCCTTTCGGAGAAATCAAAGAGACTATAGGCGGCTATATAATCATTAAGGCCGGGTCTGTAGATGAGGCAGTTGAATTTGCCAAAGGATGCCCCGTACTGCAGGGTAATGGCAATACTGTAGAGGTGCGAAAAATAGCGAGGGGAGATGGTACACACTGATCGTTAACCGGTGTATTTAGATTTTTTTGGTCGGAGAAGCCATATCTTAGGATTGACAGTGGAAAAGCAGGAGTTAATACCGCACCTTTTCAGGACAGAATATCGCAAAATTGTATCTGTGCTTTGCCGGCGTTTTGGGTTTGCATATGTCGAGACGGCCGAAGACATTGCCAGTGACACCTTTGCAGCGGCTGCGCAAACCTGGCCAATAAATGGTATACCGGACAATCCGGCGGCCTGGCTATATAACGTCGCCAAAAACAAAGCACGAAACTACCTGCACCGGGCAAACATCTTTGGCGAAAAGGTAGCGCCAACTGTTAAGAAAGCTGGAATTGAATGCGTTGAATTCGATATAGATTTATCGCCGCAAAGCATAAATGACAGTCAACTGCTAATGATGTTTGCGATATGTAATCCATCAATTTCTCCCGAGGCGCAAGTGGGTTTGTCCCTGCGTATACTGTGTGGTTTTGGTATTGACGAGATTGCAGAGGCATTTTTAACCAATAAGGAAACCATCAATAAGCGTTTATTCAGGGCTAAACAGCGACTGCGCGAAGAAAATACTAAAATAGATGTCCCGGGCTCAACTGAAATAGAAAAAAGGCTGGACGCAGTTTTAACTACGATTTACCTGTTATTTAGCGAAGGTTATTACTCGATAAACCCAAATTATGCCATCCGCAGGGAACTTTGCCTCGAAGCGATGCGTTTGTGTTATATGCTTATCGAGAACAAAAGCACAGACCAACCGCGGGTTAACGCGCTGCTTGCGTTGATGTGTTTCCATGCTTCCAGATTTGACGCCAGGCTAAGCGAGGAGGGGGATATTATTTTATACGATGAACAGGATTGCGCTCTTTGGAACGCAGAATTGATAAGCAGGGGAGTTTATTTTTTAAACCGCGGCTCAACCGGACCAACCATATCTAAATACCACCTGGAGGCAGCCATAGCGTACTGGAGCACGCAGCAGGCCGATACAAAAGAAAAGTGGGAAAACATACTACAGCTATATGATCAGTTACTCCAAATAGAATATTCTCCGGTAGCTGTCTTAAACCGTACGTTCGCCCTTTCAAAGGCAAATGGAAAAAAAGAAGCGATTATGGCTGCTGAAATGCTTAACCTTAGGGATAATCGTTTTTTCTTTGCACTGCTCGGCGAGCTTTACACCGGCGCCGACAGTAATAAAGCAGCCGAAAATTTCCAGACGGCCATGTCGATGGCAAAAAACGCCGCGGAGCGACATGCAATTCAGAAAAAACTCAGCAAGCTGAATTTTTAAACTTTGAGGGAATACCAGGCCATTGGTCATATTAATAAATGCATTTAATAAACCCTTGTATTTGAAATAAATACATATATTAGTCACTGATTTGATAAATGCCGGATTGAACAGCTGAGCATTTGCCCTGCTCATGTTAGTTGCGAGTAATATTTATTGAATGCGGAGCACACTTTTGTAAACCGTTACTTTGTTGCAATTAATACTGCATTTTTTAGTACCACATATGCCCCTAATGAAAAACTTTATTTACTGGATGTTGGTAGCATTGGGCCTGATTTGCGCCATATGTATTTCTTTTATTATAATTAACTGGTCTGTTACTACCAGGTTATAATTTTTTTAGAAACAGCATTAAAATAACTTATTGATTTATAGCGGGTAACCTGCTTTGTGTGATAATTGGCTAATTTATTTGAAAAAAATATTTGCAACGGTGAGCTAAAATCCTACCTTTGCGTTCCCTTTCGGGATGTAGCGTAGCCCGGTATCGCGCCACATTTGGGATGTGGAGGCCGCAGGTTCGAATCCTGCCATCCCGACAATTAGACTACTAAAAGTCGGTAAAACCCCTTAAATCGTATGATTTAAGGGGTTTTTTATTTTATTTCAAACCAAGTTATTCAAGTAAAACCAAAGAAAATGAGACCTATTCGGTTACCCATTTTTATTTCTTACGTTTGGGTCACCAACAGCATTGTAACATACTGATAGTCAATTAATTGATTGATTTATTTTGACTGTTTTTGATGCGTTTTAATACGTGTTTTTAACCAAGTTGGTGACCCTTTTTCAAAGGGTGTATCAAATCCAGTCAATCAATGCTTTTGTAAATTTTTTAATTGAATAGCTATGAGTACTGCAAACAACACCTTCGGCGCCAGCTTTTACCTTAAAAAGCAAAAGATTAACCAAGCGGGCAAATCACCAATTTATGCCCGTATTACCGTAAACGGTAAACGTATTGAAATTTCCGTTAAACGTTCCATCGAGGAAAGTAACTGGAACCCTGTTAAGGGAATGGCAAAAGGTAGCCGCGAAGAAATTACTAAACTCAATAAATACCTTGACCAATTTAAGGCGGGTATTGTAGAGGGTTACCAACAGCTTTTGTTACAAAAGAAATTTATTACCGCAGAACTTTTAAAGGAGAAAGTTACCGGGGCAGATCAGGCTGAATTTACGCTTTGTAAACTGATGGAGTATCACAATGCGGAGCAGGCTAACGTATTGGAGCCAGGCACGATGAAGAATTACTATACTACCCAAAAGTATATTAAGGAGTTTATCAAAGAGCGATTTAAGACAAGCGACAAATACCTGTCCGAGCTAAGCTATAAATTTATTACCGACTTCCAGTATTACCTGCTTAACAGAACGCCGGAAAAAGGCCAAAAGCCGCTAAATAACAACGGCCTGATGAAACATATCGAAAGATTTTGCAAGATGGTTAATCTTGCTGTTCGGTTGGAATGGATAGACCGCAATCCCTTTCAGGCTTACCAATTGAAATTTGATAAGGTTGAACGGGAATATTTGACCAAAGATGAACTGGCAAGGATAGAAAACAAGCATTTCAACATC
>NZ_JAUMKC010000018.1 GCF_030519355.1 Mucilaginibacter sp. L3T2-6 | reverse complement strand
GCTCGGCTAATGGTTCCCCTTAACGGGCCCATAGCGGACTTGCACCGCCAAGTAAATGCGCCCTGCCGGGCGCACCACAAAAAAAGCGGCCCATTTACCGAACCGCTTTCCAAAATATAAATCTTATGTTAAACAGCGAGTTCTTTGTGACTGCGCAAAATATTGAATTTACTCTTGGCCAGTTCAAATCCACCAAATAAGATGAGGCCAAACGCAATATCACCGAGCAGCATATTCCTTTCAAAAGGAATGGCGGCAGTTAACGACATACCGTATCCCCGAAGTGTGTGCGGGTAGAACGTTCCATAAAAAAACGGCAAATCCGTAAACAGCCAGTGAAAGACTACGCCTGCCAATGAGGCCAATGCTATACTGCCGATGGAAACCTTTTTAACAAAAGAACCAATAAGAACGATCACCAAAAATGGCAGGTAAACCCAAAATGCTCCGTCACGCCAAAGAATCAGCTTCGACGAATATAGATAGTTAATGAGAACATCGCTCAGGAACAGGGTCACAAGCACTGAAATATATGCTTTCCATTTATCAGCGAAATAAACACCGCCAAAAAGAGCGATTGCGCCAAGCGGAGTAAAATTGCTCAGGGATGGATAGTAGTAACTAACCAGCCTCCCTAACGATACAATTAACATCAGGGTAATAAGCACAACGGTGCGGGTATTTATCTTTTGTAATGACATCTTTGAATATTTTAATGGTAAAATTACTATTTATCCTGCTAAATAAAAATCATCAATTCACCAGGTATCTTACACCTGCTATAAAATTAAATCCACGTGTATTGTACCCTACCCAATCCACATATTTTTCATTAAACAGGTTCTTAAGATCGGCAAACAGGCCGATACGTTTGCTGGCTGTGTACAACAAATGTGCATCAACCAGGTTATAATGTTTCAGCGTTACTACGCTTGACGTAAAATCGGGATTGAATTTAATGTCACTTCTATCGCCGGTATATTTGTAATCAACCGTCGCCGAAAAGCTTTCAAAAAACTGGTATGACGCGTTTAACCCAAGTGTGTTTTTGGGCCTTCGATAAAGATTGTTGGTAACTTTGCCCTCTGCATCGGTTTGTTTTCCTGTTACATAAGCTACATGGGCAGAGGCGCTTAACTTATTTATATTTAAGTTAAGCGTACTCTCAAAACCTTTATCTTTTTGCAGCGCGCCGTTTTCGTAAACCCCATACGGTGGATTTGCAAGATTTTTAAAATAGATAACATCCCTGGTGTCGTACTTATAAAATACGGTATTAAATGATAGCGTATTTTTTACGAGTTGCCAATCAAAACCGGCTTCGTATGAAGTTGTACTTTCAGGTTTTAAGCCAACGTTTCCATATTGCGAAAACAATTGATAAAGTGAGGGCGCCTTAAATGCCGATGCTACCGTACCAAATAACTTAAGCTGGTTGGCAATGTAGATGGATGGATTAATGGTATAAGTGAAATTCGTTCCGTACTTACTGTCAAAGTTAGAGCGGCCGCCAAGTTCCATATGAAATATACCCGCTTTAAAAAACAGCGACGTATAAATGCTGTTCAGGCTGTTACGTAAGTTTTTTAACGTATCGTAGGTACTTTGTTGGGTGCTGCTGTAATATCTAAAGCTTTCGCCGCTGGTTATATCAAGGTATGTATTGATGTGATAGGTAAACAAAATTTCAGCATTGGTGATGTTGCCTGTATTTTTTTGGTATGATGCGGAATTGAAGTTTTGCGGTCCGGCAGCATCATTATAATTATTTTTTACACTGTTTTGGCTGATGTTGAACCTGAGATCGCCCTTGTCCAGTCTTAAATTTCCACCCAGGCCGCCAAACAAAAATGTGTTGTTATAATTGTAGCCGGCATCATCCGTAAAAGCACCATAAGGAAGTTTCCCCTTGTTGTAAGTTCCCTGGAAGTTGCCGTTTAAACTAAACGATTGCGAAACCTGCTGCGTTAAATTCACGCTGGCCGAACGCTGGTGAAAGGGATCTTTTGTAAAACGACCGCTGCCCGTAGTGTCTGTTGCTCCTGCAAAACCCTTCGAATCCGTATTCGACAGGTTAACGGCTATGCCGGTTTTATTGATGTTTCCAATAAGTCCTGCCGATTCATTAAAGGTATTGTAAGTACCGCCGCTGGCTTGAAGGTTTGCTTTTAAGCCCTGTCCTTTTGGATGCCTGGTAATAATATTAATTACCCCGGCAACCGCATCAGAGCCATACAAAGTTGAGCCGCTTCCTTTCAGTATTTCAATGCGTTCGATCTGGTCAAGCGGAAAGGCGTTCAGGTCGTAGCTGCCGTCTATAGATGAGGCGTTATTTACGGGAAAGCCGTCAACCAGGATAAGCGTATTGCCTGTCGATGCCCCGCGAAGAAAAATGGACGAGCTGATGCCCGGTGCATTGTTGGCGCCTGAAAACGTGATGCCGGGAACGGAGTTAAGCAGTTGCGGAAGCGTTCGCCCTTGTGATCTGGCAATTTGGTCGGCGGTAATAATGGTTACCACCCTGCCGGTCTCACTTTGTTTTTTTGGCGATCTTGTAGCGGTGACCACTACATCATTTAATACCCGGGTTGAATCCTGGGCGTGTGCTGCTGTGACTAACAGCGCAGTTTGTGCCAGCCCCAGGCCGGCAGCAATTAAGTAAATTTTTTTCATGTTGTTGTGAGTTTTTTCCCCACAGCATACAGAAATGGAAAGTTGGAATGGAAATACACCTCCGGATGGGCATTCACATTCTAGCTTCAATCCCCGAAAGCTATGAATTAGTTTGCGCCTGGGCAGGTATTCTGACTTGCTCCCCTTTGCCCGGCCTTCCCATACGTTGGTGAACGCACAGTGACCAGTTTGATTGGGCATTGGTTTTGGAGCTTACAGCTGCGGGACAGTTACGGAATTACACCGTATTCCCTTTTAATCCTGGCTTTAGGCCGGGAACCGTAGGCGGTGCAAATGTAGGCGAACAATTGACAAATACAAATACCCCGCATCGCATTTTAACGCCGTGAATAAGTAATTGCCCTATGTCAATAAATACACCGGTAAATAACCGGGCTGTGCATTGTTGTTACTATTACGGTATCAATATGTTTTATCTATATTTATAGGAATGAAAAGCCTGTTCACCCTCCTTTTATCTTTAATGATACTAAATGCCTCAGCACAGCAGTCTGATACTTTGTTTTTAGCCAATCTTTTGAAATCTCGTCCGGATTTATTCGCCGGTATCCTGAAACATCCCACTAACAACGAAGTACAAATACTTTACACGCAAATAGACCGCGATAAGAATAATATCCCTCATTTTACGTCGTATAGTTATCACATTAATCCCAACAGGTACTTCTACCCTGCCAGCACGGTTAAGCTGCCTACGGCAATTTTCGCTCTGGAGAAACTCAATGAGCTGAACATCCCCGGATTAACCATGCGGTCAACGATGAAAACCGACAGCTCATTTACTGATGAAACACGGATGCTGGAAGACACATCGTCTGCAACCGGCTTACCTTCTATTGAAAATTACATTAAGAAAATACTGTTAGTAAGCGACAATTACGCTTACAACCGCCTTTATGAATTTGTAGGCCGGGCGGAGATCAATCAAAAACTAAAAAAATATGGGTTGACCAATACCCGCATTATCGGCCGCCTGGCTATCTACGATGGTGGCGAAAATGCCAAACACACCAATGCGATTAATTTTTACAATGGCGATAAGCTGATTTATCATCAGCCGCCGCAGTATGACGGCAACGATTATCCCATGCACCTGGAAAATATGCTGCAGGGCAAAGGATACCTGGATAAAAATGACAAGCTGATCATGAAGCCTTATGATTTCAGCGACAAGAACGTCTATACCATCAGCAATATGCAAAGCGTGCTGAAGCGTCTGCTTTTCCCGGAGACCTTTCCTAAAGAACAACGCTTTAACGTCACGCCTCAGCAGTATAAGTTTATTTACCGTTATATGAGCATGTTCCCCGGCGAAAGTAAAAAGCCAACCTATAACAGGCCTGACTACTACCCTGCTTACTGCAAATTCCTGTTTTACGGAGGCGACAGCACAGCCGTTATCAACCCTGATATTCGTATATTCAATAAGGTTGGCGACTCGTATGGCTACAATATCGACAACGCTTATATTGTTGATTTCAAGCATAATGTAGAATTTATTTTAACAGCCGTGGTACAATCCAACGAAGACGGCATTTACAACGACGACAAATACGAATATGCTACAGTGTGCCTTCCTTTCATGAAAAACCTTGGCCAGGTTATCTACCAGTACGAACTGGAACGGAAAAAGCAAAACATTCCTGACCTTTCGAAATTCAAGTTCTCTTATTAGTTCTTTAAGATTTATAAAGCTTCTGAAACTTCGAGTCGGGCCAGAGGTTATCGGTGAAATCTTCTTCGACCTGTGCAAATTCTAAATAAAATCAATTTTAACGAAAACTACTTTCTTTGTGTATTGTTAAATTGTCATACCTATTAAAACAATATTATGACAACAACAGCATTACAGCGCGTACCGCGGCACAATGGCAGTGCGGTAGTAAACTTAAACTGGCCTGAGCGGTATATCTCTATAGCTGCCGGTGTAAAGCTTAGTTTTTCAGGCATCAGGAATATTTTCAAAAGCCCGTTTTCAAGCATCTTAAAACTGGGCGCAGGCGGTTACCTGGTTAACCGGGGCATCAGCGGCCACTGCGACCTTTACTCAAGGGCCGGCAAATTGAGCACCGCTCCCGTGAATATAAATATCAGGTCATCGTTCACTATTGACAAGCCGCGCATGGAGGTTTATAGCTTTTGGCGTAAACTTGATAATCTTCCGCTTTTTATGAACCACCTGGAAGATGTGCAAATTATAGACGATACCCGTTCCCACTGGGTTTTGAAGCTGCCAACCGGCGTTGCAAAAGTAAGCTGGGACGCTGAGATTGTGCACGACGAGCCAGGCTATATGATTGGCTGGAGTTCTCTGCCCGACTCGATCATCGATAATGCCGGAAAAGTACGCTTCCGCGATACCGCAGATGGCGGCACACTAGTTGATGTGGTTATTACCTATCAGCCTCCTGCAGGCGGCCTTGGCTACAGCCTTGCCCATGTATTAAACCCCGTATTTAAAAAGCTGGTTGACGATGATGTCCAGAACTTTAAACAATACATGGATATTGCTGAAAAAGAAGGCGTTATAATAGTGTTGTAGTATCTGGCTGCTTGTTGTTCGCAACATCAACAACGGCGGCAATTATCGCACCAAACAGGAATTAAAAAGAAATGCCCGCGTTAAGCGGGCAATTTCATATAGGAGTTTTAATCCTAAAATCCTGTAAATTCTACGAATCTTAGTCTTATTTTACTGCGTCAACCACTGCTTTAAAGGCATCAGGATGGTTCATAGCCAAATCAGCAAGTACCTTACGGTTTAAGCCGATCTCTTTAGCAGCTAATTTACCCATAAGCTGAGAGTAAGAAATTCCGTGCTGACGAGCGCCTGCATTGATACGCTGGATCCACAAAGCCCTGAATTCGCGTTTTTTAGTTTTACGGTCGCGGTAAGCGTATTGTAAACCTTTTTCTACTGTGTTTTTAGCAATAGTGTAAACCTTGCTGCGTGAACCCCAATAACCTTTGGCGAGGTTCATGATTCTTTTCCGGCGTCTTCTCGACGCTACTGCGTTAACTGAACGTGGCATGTTGTTGTTGTTTGGTAGTGAGTGTCAATTTAATGAACTTGTAATACTCTAATACCTGGTTAAAAAAAATTGTTAATTACTTACCTATGCAAAGCATGCGTTTTACGTTGCCCATATCCGCATCAGACACTAAGCTGGTGTGGGTAAGGTTACGTTTACGTTTGGTCGACATCTTGGTTAAGATGTGGCTTTTGTAGGCGTTCTTCCTGGTGATTTTACCTGTTCCGGTGATCGAAAAGCGTTTTTTCGCACTGGAATTGGTCTTCATTTTTGGCATAACCGTGTTTGTATATATTTATTTAATTAATTGCTTTTTTTGAGGTGAATGCCGAAAGGTAAGATTATTCGTTCTTCTCCCGCAGCTTCTTTGCGGACTTTCGGACTTTTCCGGCTTTCCGGACTCACATCTACTTTTTAGCTGCCTTCGGCGCTACTGTTAAAAACATGCGCTTTCCCTCAAGTTTTGGTAATTGTTCTACCTTACCCACTTCTTCCAATGCCTGAGCGAAACGAAGCAACAGGATTTCACCCTGCTCCTTATACACTATCGCACGACCTTTAAAGTGTACATAAGCCCTCACCTTTTCGCCAGACTCTAAAAACTTAATAGCATGCTTCAGCTTAAATTCAAAGTCATGGTCATCCGTATTCGGGCCGAATCTGATTTCTTTAATTACCGTTTGCTTGGCGTTACTTTTAATCTCCTTCAGCTTCTTCTTTTGCTCGTAAATAAACTTATTATAGTCTGTTACTTTGCAAACCGGAGGTACGGCGTTAGGGGAAATTTCAACCAAATCCAGTTCCTGCTCCTGGGCAATGGCCAGCGCCTCACGAAGTGAGTAAATGCCCTGTTCCACGTTGTCGCCTACCAGGCGAACTTCCTGCGCCCTGATAAACTGGTTGATGTTGTGTTCAGCCTCCTTTTTCTTAAACGGCGGCCTTGGTCCTCTGTTGAAAGGTTTGTTTAATGCCAAGTTATATTATTTATTTCTTTTAATTATCTAATATTCAATGTTTTGTAAATCCACAAAATCCTTACCCTGGTGTATTTATTTAACAATTGCTTTACACCAAAAGCCAATAAGCCCGCAAATATCGGAATGTTTTACTGATTTTAAAAGTGTTTTTATATAATATTTAATATTATTTGATAAAAAGCCAGGGATAAGAACATATCCTATTTTCCAGACCCCCTGCTATAATTTGTCCTTACATTCTGATTAATATAAGTTGTAAGGCCCTTGCCTTTCAATGCCAGCCGCTTCATTCTGTCTACGTGTTGTTTACCGGGCTTATCGTAGTTATAAAGGTAAGGTTCCGGCTTGTCTTTAAATTTCACCAGGATAAAATCATCGCCTATTGCGAAGGCTGATACCCCTGTATTGTGATCGCTTTTATAAGGTTGCAGAACGCTCATGATATTTTCCAGCAAAACAATTGCCAGAAACTACTCCCGCTCTTACACATTTCCCCAACCCATCGCCAGTACATCAGCAATATGATAGGTTTTAATCGGGATCATATTTTTGTCGATATAGCTTTGCAGGTGCATCAGGCAAGAAGCATCCGTTGAAATAATATAATCAGCCTCTACCGCCAGCGCATTATCTACCTTTTGCTGGGCCATGGCAGTAGATATGGCATCAAACTTAACGGCGAACGTACCGCCAAAACCGCAGCAGGTTTCACCATCCTTTAAATCAAGCAGTTCCAGGCCGAGTACTTTTGACAGCAGTTGCCTCGGCTCAGCTTTTATATGGCATTCACGCAAGCCACTGCAGCTATCATGATAAACCGCCCTCCCATCCAATTCGGCGCCAAAATAATCTACCTGCAGGATATTCACCAGGAAATCTGACAACTCATAGATATTACCCTGTATCGCGCGGCATTTATTGTGCTGGGCCGTATTAGTGAACAGGTCGTTATAATAGTTTTTCACCATGCCCGTACACGAAGCAGAGGGCGCTATGATCACGCTGTCTTCCGAAAAATCATTCAGGAACTTACTGCCCACTGTTTTAGCATCATCCCAAAAACCGGCATTAAACGCCGGCTGACCGCAGCAGGTTTGCTCAGGGTTATAGCTAACCTCGCAGCCCGCCTTTCTCAATACCTTCATGGTATTAAAAGCCGTTTCCGGAAATAACTGGTCAATAAAACAGGGAACAAATAACTCAACCTTCATCAGCTCGGATTTTGTAAACCGCTAAAATCAGAATTTTTATCAAGTTTATTATGCTTTGTCTGTAAAGAAAACAGAAAAATCAGCCCTAAGATAAAATACACAGCCAGGGCTAATGCCGAATTACGCATCCCTCCTGTCAGTTCTTCAATAAATGCAAAGCTTGCCATCCCTCCCACTATTGCCAGCTTTTCGGTAACATCATAAAAACTAAAGAAGGAAGCGGTATCCGGAATATCCTGAGGCAGATATTTGGCGTAGGTTGAACGTGACAGTGATTGTATGCCGCCCATGATCATGCCTACTACGATGGCCAGGCAGAAAAATTGGGTTACGGTAGTGGTAAAGTAGGCGGCTATGCAAGCTAATATCCATATCACTACGGTCCCGGCCAATACTTTAATGTTACCGTATATGCCGGATAAGCGCGACATCAGTGTAGCGCCACCGATAGCCACCAGTTGAATGATCAGGATAATCTCAATTAGTCCGCTGGTTTCCATGTGCAGTTCTTTAGCTCCGAAACCAGCTGCGACGAGCATAATGGTTTGTACCCCCATTGAATAAAAGAAAAATGCTGAAAGGAAACGCTTGGTAAGCGGCATCTGTTTAATTTTTTGCCATACGTGGCCAAGTTCAAGGAAACCGCCCTTTATCAAATGACTGTACTTCGGCTGGGCGTTCGGACTGCCTTTTGGTAAGACGGCAAAAGGAATGTGCGAGAAACCTATCCACCATAAGCCCACCAGCAGGAAGGATAGCTGTGCGGCTGATTTTGCTGTCAGGTGAAATAAATCCGGCTTCAATACAAACACCAGGCAGATCACCTGTAATATCACGCTGCCTATATAACCGTAAGTAAAGCCTTTAGCGCTTACCTTATCCTGCATATCAACGGTAGCGATTTCAGGCAGGTAAGAATTGTAGAACACAAACCCACCGGCATAACCTATGGCCGCAAGCGCAAAACATATGATACCGAATTCCAGGTTGCTGCTGTCGAACAAAAACAGCCCGCAGCACGATAATGCGCCTATCCAGGTAAAAAAGCGCATAAAAATCCTTTTATTGCCCCGATAATCAGCTATTGAAGTGAGTATAGGGAGCAATATCGCCATCACCAGGTAAGCCGCTGCCAGTGCATAATTTGACAACGCGGTATTGATAAATTTAAAGCCGAAGAACGAAACCTGGTCATGCGTTGCAGCATTTGCAGTTTGCGCAACATAGTATGCCGGGAAGATGGTAGAAGTAATTACCAGGTTGTATGCCGAATTAGCCCAATCAAAAAAGGCCCAGGCGCGTATGGTTTTGGGATTGTTTTTAGGTTGCATGGTGCGTTAAAAGTAGAGAAAAATATTTCAGTTTCTAAATGATGAGGGAAGTTATTGAAAGCAAGTGCAAAAAGATATGGATTTGTTGATTACGGTCTGATAAATCCCACAAACCGGAGTGATAACAGCGAAAATCATATACAGAGCTGGGAGGCTAAATCACAAAAATTATTTACTGTATTTATATCAAACATTTAGGTCGCAGCCGTGTAATAATAAAACAGCGTAGGTCATGAAAAATAAACACATAGTTATACCCGCGATTATCCTGACGGTAGTTGCGGTTATCAGCTGTAAAACCCACTTCGATAGAGGTACAGCTGGCAGCGACTATAAGGCTGTTGCTTCGCCGGGGATTATCGAACGCGGTAAAGCCCTCACTTTCAGCATTTGTGCGGGGTGCCATTATAACCGCGGCCTGCATAAATTTGCAGGTAATCCCATGAACGATGTGCCGCCGATAGCCGGCAAGGTATTTTCAGCGAATCTTACCCATTCAAAAACCCATGGCATAGCACCAAAATATACAGATGCTGAAATCAGGTATTTATTAAAAACCGGCATAGCGAAGGATGGCCGTTTTCTTTCATACATGCTGCGTCCTAATATGGCCGACGAAGACATCAACGATATTATCGCCTTCCTGCGGTCCGACGCCCCATCCGTTCGCGCTGCTGATGTTACCGTCGGACTAACACATTACAATGTTGTCGGCAAAACATATCTCGCTTTTACCGCTAATCCGGCGCCTTACCGGCGGAATGTAAAACGCCCATCGCAAAACGATCCCGTTGCCCTGGGGCGATACCTGGTTGATAATATCGGCTGCTACCATTGTCATTCCAAAAGCCTGAAATCGTTGAACGCAGTAAACCCTGAACAAACGTCCGGCTATCTTGCCGGAGGCGCGACATTAAAAAGCGAGGGAGGAAGAGAGATAAAGGCGTCAAATATCACGCCTGACAAAAACACCGGTATCGGCGACTATACCACGGAGGATTTTCGCCGCGCGGTGAAAGACGGCCAGGCGCCGCACCGCAAACTGAGGCCCCCTATGGAAAAATTCGAATACCTGACGGATAAAGAGGTGGATGCTATCTACGCATATTTAATGACTGTGCCGCCAAAGCAACACGTGGTTAGTCATCTATAGTTCGTAATTTTGGTGTTTCTTCTTTCCGGGGACGGGCAGAACATCGTGAAACATATTGATTTTCAGATACCCGGCATTAATATCGTAAGTAAATAATCAAAGCGCTTGCACTTTAAATCGGTACAAATATGGCGCCTTGTGTGCCCCGCCAGTCCACTTTTTGGCAATACGTTCCAATATGCCAAGGCTCAGCATTTTTCGTTGAAATGCGGGCCTTAGCAATTTTTTATCGAGTATTGTTTCGTAAAGCCTCTGAAGTTCGCCCAGGGTAAATTCCTCCGGAAGCAGGTTAAAGCCAATAAGTTTTCGGTCGAGGTTTGTACGCAAGGCATCCAGGGCCTTATGTACGATCTGCGTATGGTCTTGTATCAAAACCGGCATTTTATTTAGATCGTACCATTCACAGCTGTCAAATATAGGCGCCGGCGAAGGGCTTACTTTGGTAAAATCAACCAAGGCATAATATCCGACCGAAATAAATCTTTTCAAAAGCCAATGCTCTTCTGGCGGTTTGTTTCCGTTCGCTGTCATTATGGTTTTCAATGGCGTCGGGTCAAACCGTCCGTAATCGCCAAAAACATAAAACTGGTCAAGGTAAATATCTTCCAGCCCTGTTCGCTCGGATACTACCCTCATGGCAGCCACATTTAAATCCTCGCTTTCTCTGATAAATCCGCCTGGTAAGGCAAAAAGTCCTGTACGCTTATATTCAATTAGCAGAACTTTTAGTTGATTATCATGAAATCCGAAAACAACAGCATCTATGGCAATATTTTTCAAAAAGCCCTGGCCATTTGTACTGCTCACTTCATTTGCTTCGGTGGTTGTCATCAGGATAATTTCATTTATTGTTTAATGGATGCCGGCACATTCTGCTCACTATATTGCTATTGTCAAATTAAGCAATTATTATTGTATCATTATGTTACAATAATAAAACTTATTTCTTTTTCCTAAAATCAAAACCATATAAGCCAAACTATGAAAACTATTTTATCTGTATTCTGTGCGATGCTGTATTGCGCAACAAGTTTCTCGCAGCCGCTTACCAATACTGTTACGATCAGTAATGGTAAGATGGAAGGCACATTTAACAATGCCACCAAAATAAGGAGCTTTAAGGGTATCCCCTATGCCTTGCCGCCCACAGGGGATCGTCGATGGAAAGAGCCCGAAGCGCCTGCAAACTGGCAGGGCGTGCTTAAAGCCGACCATTTCAGCCACATGCCTATGCAGAAGCACATATTTGCTGATATGATATTCCGGGCCGACACCATGAGCGAGGATTGTCTTTACCTGAATGTTTGGACACCCGCCAAAACCACAAATGAAAAATTGCCTGTACTGGTTTACTTTTATGGCGGCGGCTTTTCGGCGGGCGATGGTTCCGAGTCTCGTTACGATGGCGAAAGTATGGCGCAAAAAGGCATCGTCGCCATAACTATCAACTATCGGCTCGGCATATTCGGTTTTTTCTCATATCCCGGCTTAACTGCTGAATCACCTCACCATGCATCAGGAAACTACGGTCTGCTCGACCAGTATGCTGCCCTTAAGTGGGTGAAAGCAAATATCGCAGCATTTGGTGGCGACCCGGATAAAATCACTATAGCCGGTGAGTCGGCCGGTTCAATAGCGGTAAACGCGCAAATGGCGTCGCCCTTGTCTAAAAATCTGATTGCCGGTGCGATCGGCGAAAGCGGCGCTATGATCAAGCCCACGCTGCCTGCAATTCCGCTGTCACAGGGCGAGAAAAACGGCCTAAGTTTTGGCGAAAAGAACAATGCAAAGTCTTTAGCTGAGTTAAGGGCAATTCCTGCAGCGCAGTTGTTAGATATGGCATCTAAGTATGGTTCATGGCAATTGGCAGCCACGGTGGATGGCTATTTTTTACCTAAAACCCCCGATGAAATTTTTGCTGCAGGCGAGCAGGCCCATGTCCCGTTGTTAGTTGGATGGAATTCTGCAGAAGTCCCTTACCAGGCATTTACCGGTGGCGATCAGCCCACTCCCGAAAATTATGCTAAAAAAGTTAAACAGCAATATCCCAATGATGCAGACGAAGTGCTAAAGCTTTACCCTGGTACTACGCAGGATGAAGTGATAAAATCTGCAACTGCCCTGGCCAGCGACAGGTTTATTGCCTACAGCACCTGGAAATGGGCCGAACTGGCGGCAAAAACCGGAGGCAAGCCCGTTTATCGCTACCTCTTTTCGACGCCGCGTCCGCCGGAAATAAAGTCAACACCAAACCCGATGGCAGACAAATTCCCGAAACCTATGGTAGGCGCCTCGCACGCGTCTGAAATTGAGTTTGCTATGGGTAACCTGCCATACAATAAGGTTTATGCCTGGACGCCTGATGATTACAAGGTTTCTAAACTCATGGAAAGTTATTTCGCTAACTTCATAAAAACAGGCAATCCTAACGGAAAAGGGCTGCCAAAATGGGAACCTAACACCAACGGTAGCGCTGTTAAGTTTATGAATATAGATGTAGATACAAAACTGGAGCCCGAACGCGACCGTGGCCGGTATTTATTTTTGGATAAGCAGTATACGGATAAGAAATAATTAAACCCGGATTACGTGCAAAAAAGAAACAGCCATGATAAGAGCATTATCATGGCTGTTTCTTTTAAAAGTCAGGCAGATTATTTGGTTACTTTATAACCAAGTCCTATCGTCAATGTGGCAAAAAAAGCACTTTGCTTGTCGGTCGGATTATTGGATAGTTTATAATCATCTATTTTCCAGTCGCCTGCGTATGCATTAATGTAATAGCCGGCTCGAATGCCGATAGGAATATTACGCTCCACGCTGAAACAATCCATTTGCTTGGCCGACATTTTTATTAAGAAATCATATCCTAAACCCAGATCGATGCCAAAATTGGGCTGCCACAAGGTTTTGCTTTTGGTATTATTAAACAACTCCCCGGAAAGATCAGTTGCTGTGCGCACACCCGCCCTATCCTGGACACGTAACATGGCAGCCGAAAAATTGACTCCGACGAAAGGATAAAACCGGAACGAAGGGTTTGACGACAGGTTATAGCCGGTACGCCAAAACAGCTGGTATTGATTGTATTTAACCTTGATGTCGTTAAAATTTGAACTTGCGGTGGGCGAAAAACCTATGCCGTCCTCCACTATCCAGCTGTTAAAAACGTGAAACATCGAAGCGTTAAGCCATATATTCGATGGGTCGATAGATGGTGCGCCGTTGGAATTCAGGGCATTATTAAGCTGGCGAATGTCGGCTTTACGGTATCCAACCTGTAGCTGAAAGGCGCCGGCCGGCTTATAGTGCATCCAGCCCATTCCCCGCAGGGTGTCAGTTTTTTGTGCAAATGCGGAAGTCGAGCTAAAAAGGGCAGCAGCGCCAAATAGGGTATAAATCAATTTCTTCATGGTACAAATGTGTAAGTGTATTTAAATTTAATAAACAAAAGCTGCTTATTGTTTTAACCAACTTACGCATAAATCTATCTGCCGGTTCTCTTTAATTTAGTTTTGATCTGCATCATACCTGATTCCTGCAATTTTCCGGATATTATCAAGTGTCTCCATCAGCAGCAAAGTATCATCAAAAGTCATCACATCGCTTTCCGTCTGGCCGCGTCTCAGGCAGTCATTAACGTGCCTGGCTTCGTATTGATAGCCAAATCCTTGTTCTTTGGCAACAGGGATTATTTGTTTGCTATCAGGATATTTTGGGTAATATTCAATTGTAGCTGATGGCTCATAAAACCTTGATGTAAGACGGATGCGGCCATTTGTACCGGCTATATCGGCCTCCGTAGGCAGGTTGGCAGAAAAAGTTGAAAACAGCTGTGCCATTGCGCCGTTGCTGTACTTAAACAAAATAGCACATTGCTCGTCTACCCCGGTAGCGGCAGGCGTCATGCTGGCCTCAATTACATCTGGTTTGCCCAAAACACTCATTGCCATAAACACATTATAAATACCGATATCCATCACTGTTCCACCGCCAAGCGCCGGATCGAAGAGGCGGGCGGGCGCCGGTGATGCTGGTTTAAAGCCAAAGTTGATCAGAACAGAACTGATGTCTCCCAATAATCCTTCCTTAATCATGCTGATGGTTTTGAGATAGTGCGGATGAAATTTCGTCCATAGCGCCTCCATCATAAATACACCTTTCGATCGCGCCTTATCAATCATCTTCCGGGCTTCACGGGCGTTCATGGCAAATGGCTTTTCGCACAGCACAGCCTTGCCATGATCCAAACAAAGCAATGTATTTTCACAATGCAGATTGTGGGGAGTGGCAATATAAATCACGTCAACCTCGGGGTTGCTTGCCAGTGCTTCATAGCTGCTATGGCGGTGCAGTATATTAAATTCGTTTCCAAAATCATCTGCGCTCTGCTGTGAGCGCGAACCGATTGCGACCAGTTCCGCGTCTTCAACCAGCTTCAGATCCGATGCAAATTTGCGTGCTATACGCCCTGCGCCTAATATTCCCCAGCGAATTGTTTTCATAGCTTGTAAATTAATAACATTTGCACCAGATTTACGAAGTTTTCCAAATTTCTTAATTCTCCCGGTTAACATGTATCCAGAATTACTTGCACATATCGATAATTATGTAAAACTCACCCCAGAAGAAGAGGGCTTGCTTTGTGCTAAAATAGTGCCGATGACCTTGAAGAAGAAAGAATTTTTACTGGAGGCCGGCAAACATTGCCATGGTAATTATTTTGTGGTAAAAGGCTGTACGCGGCTGTATTTTATTAACAGTAAACTCAATGAGCAAATTCTGCATTTCGGCATCGAAAACTGGTGGATTACCGACCAGGACAGCCTGATGACGGGGCGGCCGGCCAATTGCTACATACAGGCGATTGAACCATCGGAATTGCTGCTGTTGCCTGAAAAAGATTGTGCTTTTCTGTTTGAACAAGTCCCTCACCTGGAAAGCTATTTCAGGATAATGATACAAAAAGCCTATGTAGCGGCACAGCGCCGCATAGGCTTCATTTTTAACCAAACCGAAGAAGAACGGTACCATAATTTTATAAGCCATTTCCCGGGCTTTGTACAAAGGGTGCCGCAATACATGCTGGCCTCGTACCTTGGCTTTACGCCGCAGTTTTTGAGCCGGATGAGAGCTAAAAAGTCTTAGGCTTAAAGTCAGAAAAATAAGCTTTAGAATCAAGCCCCCCGGACTTTAAGCCCGGTCAGGCTGCAGGCAGGGAAACATAAAATGTTGAACCTTCATTTTCACGGCTCTTCAACCATATTTGACCATTGTTCGCCTTCAGAAAGTCCTTAGTAAGCAACAGACCGAGGCCGCTCCCCTTTTCTTTTGCGGTTCCGAAGGACGTGCTAAGATTGCCGGTTAAAAAAATATGCTGCTGAGCTTTGCTTATGCCAACGCCATGGTCTGATACAGAAAACACCGCTTCATTGTTATCCTGTATTTTGGCTTCAACTTCAATAATGCCGCCGGGATGACTAAATTTTATAGCGTTTGATAAAAGATTGCGGATTACAAATTCAAAATGATCGGCATCGGCATGCACTTTTAAATGTGCGGGCGCATTATCTTTTATGGTAATATTTTTTTGAGATGCTTGCGGAGCTAAAAGCGTTATACATCTGTCAATTAATTCCTTAGCCAAAAAATCAGCTTTATTGACTTCAATTCCCTGCAATTGTGCTTTGCCCCAGGCAAACAATGATTTTAACAATTCAAGCGAAGCGTTGGTTTGTTTCTTTAGTTCAATAATCATTCCCTTTAGTTCAGGGGCAGTAAATTCTTCCGTTTCCATCATTTCAAAAAGCTGCACAGCGCTTGCAGCAGGTCCTTTCAAATCATGACCGATTACGGAGAATAGGGTATCCTTTATTTTGTTCGATGCTTTCAATTCCTGGTTGAGCCGCTTAACTTTTCTGAGATACAGCCAGATTAAAACCAATATCAGCAAAACCAATATCAAGATTATCCAGCCTATCTGTAATTCGCTTTTCACATGCTTGTTGGTTTGCTGCAGCGCCCCGATCTTTTCATACGAGGTTTCGAGCGCATAGCTGCTGTCGAGCGCTGCAATGTCCTTCGCTGTGTCGGCCTGCAGCAAGCTGTCAAGCAGGCGGTGCTGTTCCGATAAGGCGTTCATTGCCTCTTTATAATTTTGCTCCTGCCGGTAAACGCCGGCCATTGCTTCCAGTATCCGGGCCTCCAACTGCGGCTGCTTGATTGTCCGGGCAATTCTCATCGCTTCTTTTAAATCAGCGAGGCTTTTGTTTGAATTTTGTTTCTGTAATACCGACGCGATATTAATCAGCGCCTTTGCTTCCTCTTCCGGCTGCTTATATTTTTTTGCCGATTCAAAGGCGTCCTTATACAAGGATAACGCTTTGGTCTTCTGGCCTTCATCCTGGTAGGCTATACCCTCTTCATTCAGCAACGAAACTTCGGTATCGCGTAAACCGGCTTTGCGGCTGTTATCGATACCTTCCTTCAAATAAGTTAGCGCTATTTGCGGCTTTCCTTTTTTCATGTAAAGATTGCCTATATCTTCCAGCAAAATAAAATAAGCCTCCGGCTTAATCTTCTGGCGCTCATACTGGGCCAATGCACGCTGATAATAGCTTAATGCTTTTTCCGCTTCGCCTTTTTGCTCATATACTTTACCTAATTGCGCGTAGCTTTCAATTATCCCGGAACTATCGCTGCTGCTGTGGTAAAGCTTCATGGCACGGGTTAAATTGGGGTTTAATGATGACCGGTCCTGATCTTCTGCATCCAGCAATCCAAGTTCATCGTACGCGTTTGCTATACCGGCAACATCTTGCGTATGCCTCGAAATACTGAGCGCCTCGTTGTAAAACCGGCGTGCCAGCCCATCATGATGATGCGCCGCATTGATACGGCCCAGCTGAAGCAAAAGCACCGCCTGCGCATTCCAGTTGCTTTGTTTTTGCGCAAGCTGTAAACCCCGGTTAGCGTAATAAACAGCCGAATCGGGCTGGACAGCGGTGTAATCCTGGCTGAGCTCGAGAAATAGCTTTAGTTTTTCGTTATCTGATGCAGTCTTTAGTTTATATATTTTGGATGGCAACGGGGACTGTGCAAATAAACTGAAGGAGTACAGCAGGAACAAGGTTGAAAGGCGCCACATCATAATCAAATCTTTAAGATCCTTTTTACGGATAACATTCCAATAAGTTTTGTAAAAAAATCATTTCCGGCCTGTTTTATTAATCACAGTTCATTTTTTCAGGCAGTTTCAATAGGCAACTTTGTGCTATCAAAACAGTAAAAAATGAGTAACAGAATCAGAATCAACCAGCTTGAACCCGCCGCATACAAGGCTATGCTCGCTATGAACCATTATATTGAGAGCACCGGCTTAACAACAAGGCACAAAGACCTGATAAAAATCCGCGCCTCGCAGATAAACGGCTGCAGCTATTGCATCGATATTCACGCCCGCGATGCCCGTAAAAACGGTGAGACCGAACAGCGCATCTACGGCCTTACTTCATGGCGCGACACTCCTTTTTTTGATGAGCAAGAGCGGGCGGTGCTTGCCCTGACCGAAGAAGTGACATTGATAGCCGGGCGCGTTTCTGATGAAACTTATAACAAAGCGGCTGAATTGTTCGACAGAAATTACCTGGCACAATTAATCATGGCAATTATTAGCATCAATGCATGGAACAGGATTGGCGTGGCCACAGAAATGCATCCTGCACTTACCGAAGCTTAACGGCCGCACAAAATAACTGGCTGTAGGATAAGCGGATAAGCTGTAAAATAAAAAACAATTTCGGAATTAACTATTTTACGCTATCTTTGCGCCTCATAAAAATCCTAAAGATGCGGAAGTGGCGTAATTGGTAGCCGCACCAGACTTAGGATCTGGCGCCGCGAGGCGTGGGGGTTCGAGTCCCTTCTTCCGCACTGAAAGTTTGAAGCCGTTAGCTGGATAAGTTAGCGGCTTTTCTCTATTTAAAATCCCACCAAACCATCGTTTTAGGCGCGTCGCCCAAAGTATACGGCTCGCCGATGCGTGGCACGTTTACCTGAACATTTAGCTTTTCGGCGGCGGGGATCAGCTTCTCGATAGGCTCATTCCAGGGATGGTCAGCTTCCACAAATTTCCCCCAGTGGATGGGCTCCAGCAATCGTGCATGTAAGTCGACTGCAGCCTGCGCAGGCTGCCCAAGCCAGAGGTGTGTCCACGGCCAGTTAGGGCTATACTGTCCGCATTCAAGCAGGGCCAAATCAAACGGTCCGTATTGCCGGCCGATCTGTTTAAAATGCGGCCCGTAACCGCTATCGCCGCTGTAAAACATGCGGTATTGGTTTGCCTGTATTACGTAAGATGCCCAAAGTGTTTTATTTTCAGCGCCATAAGTACGGTTGCTTTTATGCTGTGCGGGAGTAGCGGTGATCTTAAGTCCGCCGGGCAAGGTAGCCGATTGGTTCCAGTTCAGTTCAATTATCTTTTTAGGATCGAATCCCCAATATACCAGGTCTGAAGCTAAACCCATTGGCACCACAGCCATTTTGATTTGGCCTTTCAGCTTTTTTAAAGTTCGGTAGTCAAGATGGTCGTAATGATCGTGAGAAATGATCAGGACATCGATTGGTGGCATATCCGCCGCATGATAATGTTTAGTACCCGCAAATGCGGTAACTAATCCGGGCACCGGCCCTGCATGATTGCTGAAAATGGGATCGATAAGTATGTTTCCCTCGCCTGTTTTGATCAGTAACGACGAATGACCGAACCAAACAACAGTAGGCGCCGGCGAGGCCAGGGTTTTTAAATCAGTTTCAACCCATGGCAACGCGTGCGAGGGCCTTATGGTTTTAGGGCGGCGGTGAAACATCAGGTTATGCTTAACCGTTGAGTCGGAACGTTCCGCCAGATTTTCGAAAGCACCGTTTTTAAAATTAGGCAGCGTGTCCAACCGGCTTAACTCATCACCTTTGGGATTTTTACCAACTGATTTTACCACTCCACAGCCAAATGTTGCTGCTAACAGCAGTGCTGCCATACCAAACCCCACATATCTAAATCTCATGCATAAAAAATCAAATAACGGTTAAAGTTGCATAATATTTTGTAAAAGAGTTTTTGCCTGGCCGTATTTTGTACCTTCGCTTATGCTTCCCGAAAAAGAAATTACCAAAATCAGTAAATTTTTAAGCCTTGTATTGCGTCATCAGCCGGAAGCTATCGCTATCTCCGTTGATAAAAATGGATGGGTAAGTGTTGATGAACTTATACAAAAGTCAAACGCAGCAGGCGTTAAGTTTGATTTTGCCATACTAAACCATGTGGTTGCCACCAACAATAAAAAAAGATTTGCTTTTAACGAATCGCTTGATAAAATAAGGGCAAGCCAGGGCCATTCCGTTGAAGTTGAACTGGGCTATGAACCGCAGATGCCGCCAGAAATCTTGTATCACGGTACGGAGATCAACAATGTGGCCTCAATCTTGTTAACCGGCCTCAAAAAACGCCAACGACAGCACGTTCATTTAAGCAGGGACACAGAAACGGCCATTAAAGTTGGAATCCGCCACGGAAAACCGGCCGTTTTTGAAGTCTACGCACTGCAAATGCATAACGATGGCTTTAAATTCTTCTTGTCCGACAATGGAGTATGGCTAACTGATTCAGTGCCTTCAAAATATTTAAATCAGCAATAATTGGCCGGGTATTTATTGGAATGATTTTTATGCAGTTATGGGATGCGCATTTGGCTGTATATCATAGCATCCTTGTTTACACTGGTGTCTTGCACACGTGTCAATAACCGAACACAAAAAGAAGACACCGAGCATATCACACATATTGAAACCGGTAAAACCAAACCATCTGAATTGTTGAATTTTGCCTGCTCACTGGAAGGCACACCATATATGTATGGCTCTGCCGATCCTACGCGAGGATTAGACTGCTCCGGCTTTATAACCTGCGTTTTTAGGCATTTTGGCATAATCGTTCCCCGCATGTCGGTAGATTTTACACCGGTTGATCATCCTGTTGCCCTGGCTGACGCGCAGCCCGGTGACCTGATATTATTTACCGGAACGGACAGTACAATAAAAATCGTTGGGCACATGGGTATAATTACTGCAAATTCAGGTAAAAGTATAACCTTTATTCATTCCGGGTCGGGTAAAAACATTGGTGTGATTGAAACAACTTTTGATGATTATTACAAAACCAGATACGTTAAAACGATCAGGATATTTCCAGCAAAATGACCTCAGGTACACAATCCTAAACTGGCGAATTTCGTATTGCGGCCCTCAGCTAACCACAATACCAGCTTCTTAATTTCGGCTAATAAACCTTTATCACCTGCCCGGTACCTGCGCCCAGCACAGCTTTGATGTACGCCTGCGTAACCTTATCCATTGGCACCGGTATGTGTCCCGGAAAATACGGGAAAAAGCCCGGTGAATCCGCAACAACGCCAGGACTGACGGCATTAATACGTACATCATTTTCCAGCTCAATCGCGGCCCCGACAACAAAGCCGTTAAGCGCCCCGTTCACCGCGCTTAAGCCTGCGCCATATACAACCGGGTCCTCGCTCAAAATGCCTGATGTGAGCGTGAACGATCCTTTAGGGTTTACATAGTGCTGCCCGATCAGCACAAGATTAACCTGCCCCATCAGCTTACTATTCACCCCTACCCTAAAATCGGCATCCTTCATAGCGGAAAGCGGCCCGAAATGGCCCGCGCCCGTTACGCTTACCAGCGCGTCGAAATTACCGGCTTGTTCATAAAATTTTTCAATAGATTCGGTTAGAGTAATGTCTACCTGCAAATCGCCGCTTTTTGATCCGGCTGTAATTATTTCATGGTCTTTTTGTAAGGCAGCGGTTACATACTTGCCTATAGTGCCTGTGGCGCCAACTATAATGATTTTCATTTGCGTATGTATTCTTCCTGGTATGATTTTGTAAAACTTTTTAACTGAGCCAGCGCATTGCTTACGGCTGCGCCTGGTTATGCTTCGTTGCACCGGGAACAGCCAAAGCGGCCGAAAATCAAATAATCACTCCCCGCTCCTGTGTTTTCTCTTTTTCTTTTTATGGGATGTTTCTTCGGTGTGTTTTTTAGATTTTTTCGAGGTGGTTTCTTTTTTAGATGAACTTTCCTCTTTTTTGCTTGAATTGTTTGATTTAGCAGGCTGATTGGCGGTAGCCGTAGCGGATTTTTTGTCGGTGGAATCTTTGCTTAGCTGCTTTATGGTAAACTCATTATTGCGCAAACCGTACTCAAACTGGCGTTTTGCGCCGGTGGGTTTGGCGGCTTTGGAATTGCCGTCATAAATCGGAAACTCACGGATGAGCTTGCCATCTTTAATATAAAAATTATCATCGCCCCTGTAGCCCGTCCTTTGCGATTTGGTCAGCTTCGGAAAATCAAGCTTATGCGCATTGCTGCCGTTAAATTCAAAAGCGTAAATATTGGCGTAATTAATGGTGTCGCGGCCTTTGGCTTGTATCAGTATTTCCGGGTTGCCGTCAAGGTCCATGTCCGAATTGTAAGCATCTACAATTTCGCCATCCAAATCGCCGGTGGTGGTAGTAAACTTTACGGCCGATGAGTCGGAATGAAGAATTGCAAAAGCGCCGGCAGTTTTCGCCCCGCGTCCCCAGCTTACCACATCGTAATCCTGCCCGGGCGACACCTCTACAAGCTTATGAAACCTGAACGGCGGCATTAATGCCGGCCTGGCCGGTACTGCCGGTAACGTGGTTTTTGGTTTGCTATCGTCGCTGCATGCGGCTAAAAGCATCACACAGCTCAACATCAGCAAATTAAGGCTTTGTTTGCAATTCATAGGAACTTTTAATTATACATGTTCTCCGGGGTTAGCTCGGCCTTAAGCTTATCCGGCGCAGTAATAAACACTTTTAAATTACCATTGCTTGTAGCGTCGAAATATTTTATGGTGATTTTATGATATCCCTTTTGAAGCGCAACGCTACCACCCACATCATACACCGAATGCTTGCCGTCATTATCCACAACAGGCTGGCCGTCAATCAGCAAGGCAGAGCCATTGGCCGAGGCGGTCGAAAAGCTGTAAACGCCGTCATTATCAATACGGATTAAACCGGTATATATTACGCCGTAGCCCTTTAAATTTTTCTTTATGGCCGATGTGCTGAAGGTGGTAGTGGCGCCACTGTCAATTACCGCAGCCTTATCCAAATCTTTCACGCTGTTGAATTCGCCGGTATAAACTTTGTACTTTAAGCCTTTATTGGTATTACTTCCCTGCACGGCAGGCAACGGCTGCTTATTGTACATAATCGCGCGGGTCACCTGGCTCCGCTTGCCCGATTGGGTGATCACGATAGTTTTCAGTTCGCGGTATTGATCGGGCGGTACGTTGTAGGTCATTGGGTGGGTGTATTCCATATCGGTTTCGCGCGGGGTATATCCGTCAATGGTATAGTACATCTTAGCGCCTTCCACCGGGCTTTTTAAGTCCACAGTTAGCTGGCTGCCAAACATGGTGGTATCTTTTGTACCGATAGCCTCTGGAACGCGGTAATTAAACCCTGCCTTTTCCAGCCAACCCAGGTGACCGGGCAGGCGCATATCTGCAAAATCGGTATAATTTTTATTGGCAAGCGGCGACCATGACAGCTCGGCCAGGGCCAGTATGCGCGGCAGGATCATGTATTCTACTTTCTTTTCTGTCGGGATGTATTCTGTCCACAGGTTAGCCTGCACACCTAAAATATATTTCTGCTCGTCGGCCGTCAGGGCCGATGGTGTCGGGTTATAACGGTAAATGCGGCTCAGTGGGTCGAACCCGCCAATGCTCAACGGCTCCAGGTTTGATTTGCCCTGCTGCTGGTCTATATATAAACCTCCGCTGCCGGGTGTCATCACCACATTATGATGCTGTTTGGCTGCTGCAATACCTCCTGCTTCGCCTCTCCAGCTCATTACCGTAGCATTTGGAGAGAGCCCTCCTTCCAATATTTCATCCCATCCGATCATACTGCGGCCTTTGGAGTTGATGAATGTCTCGATGCGTTTAATAAAATAGCTTTGCAGTTTGTCTTCTTTTGATGATTCCTTATCGTCAAGCAAACCCAGTTTTTTAATCAGATCCTGGCAAAACTGCGATTTCCTCCACGCATCTTTGGGTACCTCGTCGCCACCCACGTGGATATACTTGCCCGGGAACAACGCCATCACCTCGGTAAGCACGTCCTGCAAAAAGGCAAAAGTTTTATCAGATGGTTCGTAAATGTTCTTGAAAACGCCCCAGGTTTCGGCTACTTTATAGGTACCTAATGATGGGTCGCAGCTTAACTCAGGGTAAGCGGCTAATACAGCTTCGGAGTGGCCGGGCATTTCAATTTCCGGTACGATGTTGATATAGCGATCGGCAGCGTATTTAACCACATCCTTTATCTGCTCCTGGGTATAAAAGCCGCCGTAAGGTGTATTATCAAACTGTTGCGGGGTACGGTCGTGGTAGTTGCCGATAACGGTTTGTGCGCGCTGACTGCTTACCTGTGTAAGTTTAGGATATTTTTTTATTTCGATGCGCCAGCCCTGGTCGTCTGTAAGGTGCCAATGGAAGTTATTGAGCTTGTAGGCTACCATCAGGTCGATGTACTTCTTAACAAATTCCACCGAAAAGAAATGACGGCTTACGTCCAGCATCAGTCCGCGGTAACCAAAGCGGGGGTAATCCTGTATTTCGGCACAGGGTATTTTGGCAGTTGCAGCCATATTTAACGGCAACAGCTGTATCAGTGATTGCACGCCGTAAAACAAACCGGCGCCTTTGCCCACAATAGTGATTTTAGTTGGAGTAATGGTCAGACTATACCCTTCTGCAGGCAGATTTGAAGCCCCCTTTGATGTCATTACAATACTTCCTGGCACCGCAGCACCTGTATTGTGTTTCAGCTTTACGTGCAGTTTAGCCTCGTTCAGCAAAAAGCCTTTCAAAAAAAGTACGGCTTTATTGTTTATGCTATCGGCCAGTATTACGGTCTCCTGGCTCAAAACAAACTGCCCGTCTGCCTTTTTAACGGAAACCGGTGCAGGTATAATACCCAGGTAAGGGCCGCCATCCTGCGCGTTTGCAGTTCCGGAAAAAAAGGCAACAGCAATACACAGCGACATCAAAATCTTTTTTAGCATTTCGGTAAATTTATGGTTTGGCTATTGAGCCGGTGAAGATAGGAGATTTTAGAAAAAAACAATCCTGCTGCATTATAAAATATGTATTACAATAAAAATAAAGAGGGGGCCACCTTGCGTAAAAGCGGCTCCCTCTTTATTTCTTTTCAGCAATTACCGCAGCTTCTGCGGGTTTGTTCTTCTTCTCGGTGTGCGGGCGTGTTTTACCGTACGAACCCATTGCTATTTTTCCTTTGCGTGTTTTTTTATCACCTTTTCCCATAACAGTAAACTTGTTTTTAATTAATGGTTATATGCAATATACAAGTTTATTAAAAAAGATGTTTGAAGGAATTTATGATTTATTAATTCCCGGTATAAATTAGATTTTATTTTTTTGCGAAGTCGCTTTTGATTAATTTCAATTTTCGATCCCAATTCGATGAACAAGATATTACTATACATTTTTACAGTAGGTTCGTCGCTACTGTTTTTCAGTCAAACCAGCATGGCACAACAAAACAAACAAATGATACGATTGGCGAAAATCCAGGTAGATCCTACCCAGGTTGATCATTACAACGCAGCCCTAAAGGAACAAATGACAATGGCTATTAGTACAGAACCCGGAGTATTAACTTACTACGCCGTAGCAGACAAAAGCAACCCGGCGAACATCACCATACTCGAAATTTATGCAGATACTGATGCTTACCAGCGCCACATATTAACCCCGCACTTTAAGAAATACAAAGCTACAGTAGAACACATGGTTAAACACCTTGAATTAGTTGACGTAAAGTTAATTGCGACCGCTAAGAAAACGGGTTTTTAACTATCGCCCGCCCCGTGCTGATGTTACCATCAACAAGCAGGATGCAGTTGATTGATATGAAAAAAACCTGCAGATACCGGTGTCTGCGGAGACTGGCAGCCATATCGAGTTTATTGGCCGCAAGATTGAACAAAAGGCGGTATGGTAATTGGCCGGGACGAGTCCGGAACATTGCGGAATCTCGCGGACAGATGGCCAAAAAAAAGACCCGCCTCTCTCAAAGCAGGTCTTAATATTTTTTTATTGATTACTGATCTTTAACCTCTTTTTACGCTGTTACCACATGCTGTTTGGCGGCGAGGTAGCGCTCTGCATCAATGGCAGCCATACATCCGCTTCCGGCAGCAGTTACGGCCTGGCGGTAGATGTGGTCCTGTGCATCGCCGCAGCAAAACACACCCTCAACATTAGTTGTGGTTGAACCGGGTGTGGTTTTAATATAGCCGGTTTCATCCATGTGCAGCCATCCTTTAAATATTTCGGTATTGGGATGGTGACCGATGGCAACGAAAAATCCGGATACCGGCAAAATAGTCTCCTCGTTGGTGATATTATTGACAACCTTCACTGCATTTACGCTTTGGCCGTCGCCTAATATCTCTTTGGTTTCGGTATTATAAAGTATTTCAATATTCGGGGTATTCAGCACACGGTGCACCATTGCTTTTGAAGCGCGAAACTCATCGCGGCGAACGATCATCGTAACCTTACGGCACAATTTAGCCAGGTAAGTAGCTTCTTCGGCAGCAGTATCGCCAGCCCCTACTATTGCAACATCTTCGCCTTTAAAAAAGAAGCCATCGCAGGTAGCACAAGCCGAAACGCCAAAGCCGCTATATTTCTGCTCTGAATCCAAACCTAACCATTTTGCCGAGGCGCCGGTAGATACGATCACTGTATCTGCGGTAATGGTTTTGGTGTCATCAACCACAACTTTGTGCGGAAGGCTCGAAAAATCGACCGAACTTACATAACCAAAACGGATATCGGTTCCTAAACGTTCAGCCTGTTTGCGGAAATTCTCCATCATTTCGGGCCCCATGATACCATCAGGGTAACCGGGATAGTTCTCTACATCAGTGGTTTGGGTAAGCTGACCGCCTGCCAGTAAACCGGTGTACATAACCGGCTTTAAATCAGCACGCGAAGCATAAATAGCAGCAGTATAACCTGCGGGACCGGAGCCTATGATAAGGCATTTAACATGTTCAATATCCTGCGACATTTGTTTTTAAATTGAAGCCCAAAGATAGTTAAAAAAGGAAGGGTATTAGTCAGGCGCTGGTAAAACGTGCCTCAAGCGGATTGGTCAATTTAATAATCCGGCGACAACACGTATATATTGTCATCCTGGTTGCTTGTATTAAAAGTTACATGAGGCTTCTTGTCTGCATCAAACATAATCTGTAAAAACATTACAGCGGTGGCGTCTACTGGCTGTTTGTTTTTAATTGCGGCATCCCACGCTGGAGCGTTCAACATTATCTCCCCAATAGCAACACAAAGTTCAATATCACAGCCAGACCTATAAATTTCGGGTTGCGTGAGTGTTCCGTTTTTATTTAGATGAAACGAATAAGTTATGTAGCAATGCCTGGAAGTAGACAATTTCCTACTTTTAAGCGCCCCCGTCAGGTAAGCAGCTAAATCGTAGTCGGGCATACCGTTTTTTACAGATAACTCTTTTGAATTCAGATGCGATCTAATGCCTTGTCTTTGTCCCTTATAATATCTTATCACACCCATCAAAGCACCTTTCGGTGAATAAAAATTCCAATTACCATCTTTCATATCGTCCTTTAGATTTCCCTCCTCCAAAATCTGCTTCCCATCATCGGCATAAAAGCGCGCCGGGCCAGACACCTTATCATTCTGATAAAAAAAAACTTCGTAAAGTTTCCCATATTCATTATATATCTGCCATTTGCCCTGGCGTTTTCCGTTTACATAATAGCCGATTTTCGCTATATAATTCGACGCATTGTATTTGACGGTATCATACCTGCGCTTTTCAAAATCATAATTTATACTTGCTAAATCGCCATGGTACTGATAATAAGTAAATTTACCATGGGGAATCAACATTGCTTCATCCGCGTAATAACCCGACGTCATGATCATATTATCCATGCCATATTGCCGCATGAACCATAACGAATCATTTTCTTTACCATACATAATGTATGAATTGGCACTGTCAGAATGCGTAGTTTTAGAACCGTCCGGTTTCAGATAAATAGTGTGGGCCGACTGTGAAAATGAACACGTCGCAGCGAGCACGCAGAGCGTAAAGGTTGATAATAGTTTCACTTAGGGGTGGTTTTTAGCTCTAATATAATTATTTTCCCGTATTCGCCTTAAATACCCTCAAAACATTCCCACCTAATATTTTATCTATATCCTTTTCACTATAGCCCAGTTTTAACAATTCTTCCGTTACTTTCGGGTAATCAGCAACACTATCCAGGCCCAGCGGGTATGATTCCGCACCGTCAAAATCAGAGCCAATGCCCACATGGTCTACCCCTATCAGCTTGGCTATGTAGTCGATGTGTTTAATAAGCAAACTCAGCGGTGGCCGTATCTTATCCGATTCGCTTTTATAAATGGAGTTCAGCCTGATATTAGCCAGATCGCCATCGTGGTAAACCTGTGTGAGCGAATCGAGTTCATGCTTGTGCTTATGTAAAAAGGCAGACACTTTAGGTGTGTAAGCACTGTCCACAAAACCACTGTAAAAATTAACACAAACCACTCCACCATTTTTTGAAAGGGCTTTTAGCTGTGCATCTTTCAAATTGCGGCGATTGGGGTCAAGAGCATAAGCACAACTGTGCGAAGCAATAACCGGTTTTGTGCTGGTGGCTATAACATCATAAAAAGTGCGTTCGCCAACGTGAGATACATCCACCATTACCCCCAGTTCATTCAAATGTTTTACAATCTGCTTACCATAATCACTTAACCCCAAATGCTTGAAAGAATCTTTTTTAGTCACTTCGTCGCGGGCGGAAGTAGCCCATGAGGTGCTGTTATTCCAGGTTAGGGTAAGGTAATTCATCCCCCGTCTGGCCAGGCTGTCAATATAATCCATCCGGTCTTCGATCATGTGGCCGCCCTCAACGCCTATCATAGCCGCCAATCTTCCTTGTTTAACGGCATTCTGCACTTCCTTAGCGTTATGTACCAGCGTGATTTTGTCCGGATAGCGCGCGATTAACGCATACAGCGAATCAATCTCCCGGTTAGCCATCGCAAAAGCTTTGCCCTTACCGTATTCTTCGCCACACCAGATGGAAAATATCTGACCGTCCAACCCGCCTTCCTTCGCCCTTACCAAATCGAAATTGCCGGTAGTTTGCAGTTTCCCGGCATCCAGTTTGGTAATTAATATGTTGGAGAGGATATCATTATGCGTATCGATAAGGATGCCTTTCTGATGAATTTTAGCCGGATTTTGGGCGTATGAAGCCGAAGCGATAAGCAACAGTAATGGCAGCAACAGTTTTTTCATGGATGGTAAGATAGGAATATTATATACTTTTGAAAAGTTCGTCCAAAGATTTAAAAGCATTGCCCTTACCGGGTTTCAACTCATTCATGGCGGCCCGGTTAGCGGCATTACGACTTTTATTTCCAAATGCCTCCTTACTACAACTTTTCGAGGCAGTTTTACCTCCGGTATAATTTATTGCAGTTTTATCACATGAAATCCTAAAATCCCATAAACTTATTCCGCAGTAAAAAACAAAACAGCCGCAACTATCAGCACTACTATTCCTGCAACAAACATGGTGATTTCTATCGAAATAGATGGTCCGTCATCCAGTGCAAAATGTTCGGCTTTTTCTTTGTCGTAAAACACAATCACTTTCTGGCCAACCTGGTAAGGACAAGGATTAGTTGAAACCTCCATCGCTTTGCTGATAACCTGCTTGTTTATGGTAGTAAACTGAATTACCGGCTTATAAGTATTTACCGAATTATCCGACGATGGAACTTCTTCAATTTTCACAACCTCTCCTTTTGCCCTCAAGCCATCCGCCATTAAGTTAAGGCGATCATTGCGCTTGCGTATGGCAGTTATGGTAAACGAGCCGCCAATACCTATCGCGGCGAGTTCGGCAAACGTAACCTTCATATTTTTGTGATTACACCGATTTGATAATGATTGCACACATTACACTGGTTAAAAGATGAATATCCGCTTTAATCTTCAAATTTTCAAATCAACTCATCTTCAAATCATTCGAACATCCGCATAAGAACTACGTCTGTATAACGCCCACATTAAAAGGCCGCTCAATCGGCGCGTGGTTGGCCGCCTCAATCCCCATCGATATTACCTTACGTGTTTCCATCGGGTCTATAATACCATCAACCCAAAGCCTGGCCGCTGCATAATAGGGTGTGGTTTGTGCATTATAGCGCTCAGTAGTTTCTTTTAACAATTCGGCCTCTTTCTCCTGGTTAACTTCTTCGCCTTTGGCTTTCAAACCGGCGGCCTGAATCTGCACCAGGGTTTTTGCGGCAGATGCGCCGCCCATCACAGCAATTTTGGCAGTCGGCCAGGCATAGATCAGACGCGGGTCGTACGCCTTGCCGCACATAGCATAATTACCGGCTCCGTAGGAATTGCCAACAACAATAGTAAATTTAGGTACTACAGAATTGGCAACGGCATTCACCATCTTGGCGCCGTCTTTTATAATACCGCCGTGCTCCGCCCTGCTGCCTACCATAAAACCGGTAACATCCTGCAGAAAAACCAGTGGGATTTTCTTTTGGTTACAGTTCATAATAAAGCGGGTCGCCTTATCGGCCGAATCAGAATAGATAACCCCTCCGAACTGCATCTCCCCTTTTTTTGATTTCAGCACTTTACGCTGATTGGCTACAATACCTACAGCCCAGCCGTCAACGCGGCCCAGTCCGCAAATTATTGATTGACCAAAGCCGGCCTTATACTCCTCAAATTCAGAATTATCTGTCAGGCGCAGGATAATCTCGTGCATATCATAAGCGCCTTCGCGGCTGATGGGCAAAATACCGTAAATATCCTGCTGTTTTAGCTTTGGTTCTGCGGATTTTATCCTGTCAAAGCCGGCTTTAGTATAGTCGCCGGTCATGCTCATAATATTGCGGATGGAATCCAGCGCGGCTTTATCGTTAGGTTGTTTATAATCAGTAACGCCTGATATTTCGCACTGCGTGGTTGCACCGCCCAAAGTTTCATTATCGACATCCTCGCCAATAGCCGATTTTACAAGGTAAGACCCCGCCAGGAAAACAGAGCCTGTCCCCTCCACAATCATTGCCTCGTCGCTCATAATGGGCAGGTAAGCGCCGCCGGCAACGCACGAGCCCATGATAGCCGCAATTTGGATGATACCCATGCTGCTCATCATGGCATTGTTGCGGAATATCCGCCCGAAATGCTCTTTGTCCGGAAATATCTCATCCTGCATGGGCAGGTAAACGCCGGCAGAATCAACCAAATAGATAATCGGCAAGCGGTTTTCCATGGCTATCTCCTGAGCGCGCAGGTTCTTCTTGGCTGTAATTGGGAACCATGCTCCAGCCTTTACGGTAGCATCGTTAGCCACAACCACACACTGCCTGCCCGATACATAGCCAATGCCGCACACTACCCCGCCCGATGGACAACCTCCATGCTCAGCATACATGCCATCAGCCACAAATGCGCCTACTTCCAGCCATGGTTTGTCCTTGTCGAGCAGATACTCAATACGTTCGCGGGCAAGCATTTTGCCTTTTTCCTTTTGTTTGGCTGCGGCCTTTTCGCCACCGCCCTGGTGTACTTTCCTCAGCCGCGTATTCAGGTCATAAACCAGCTGTTTGTTTATATCTTCGTTTTTATTGAAATCGAGGTCCATAATTTGGTTTTACGGATAATTTGGTTGCAGGCAAAGTTGGTTCAAAAAAGGCGCAATTACCATGGGCGTTAAAAAAAATGACAGCCCGGCATATTGTTGATATTACACATGGCAATAGTCTTAAACCCTTTGGCCCCGAAGTAGACGGGCAAAATACCTTTAGGCCGTAACGAAAATCACACCAAAAACGGGCTAAACGTGTTTCGCCTGTAACGAAAACTACGCTAAAAACGGGCTAAATGTGTTTTGCCTGTAACCAAAATGGCGTCAAAAACGGGCAAAAACTGTTATGCCCGTTCGGTCTAAAAACCTTGTTTAATTAACCAAATTGAAGCTTTTTGTTTGATTTTTCGACAAAAAACAGGCATTTCGGAGAACATCCCGGCTTTCAAATTACTATTAGTATAAATTATATCTTTCTGTTAAGACACAACTGGATGAGAAACAGTTGCCTTATTAACCCGGGGAAGGCCTGGTAGTCCGTACAAATATACAAAATCATCCATTCATTTTATAATTTATAAATGCAACGGGAACCAAATAATACCGTCGCGATTTGTAACGTTTTCAGTATTAAATTTTGAATTGCCGGAATTATACTACTTTAGTAAAATTTTTTAATTCTATCATTAATGCAGGAAACCGCTACAGCAGCCCCGGTAAAAAAATCCAGATTCCCTAAAGCCGTACCGTACATCATTGGTAATGAAGCCGCAGAACGCTTCAGTTTTTACGGGATGCGTTCCGTACTCAGTCTTTTTTTGGTAAAGCAGTTCTTTAACCCTACAGACAACGCCGCATTAACCGACCAGGCCAACGCACATGCCAATAAGCTGCACCACCTGTTTGTGATGGTGGCCTATGCTTTGCCATTTGTAGGCGGTATGATAGCCGACTGGTATACCGGTAAATACAAGCTTATCCTGTATGTATCTATCGTTTATTGTATCGGCCATTTAATGTTAGCTACGTTTGACGGTGGCCTAACTGGTTTTGAATTAGGTTTATTGGTGGTTGCCATTGGCGCCGGCGGTATTAAATCGTGCGTATCAGCCAACGTCGGCGACCAGTTCGACGCTACCAACCAGGATCTGCTTTCAAAAGTTTATGGCTGGTTTTATTTCAGTATCAACGCCGGCTCTATGATTTCGACTATTGCCATTCCATGGACATATGAGCACTTCGGTCCCAAGTGGGCGTTTGGTATTCCTGGCCTGTTAATGGCGTTGGCTACAATTATATTTTTTTCGGGTCGTAAAATGTATGTAAAAGTTCCGCCCCAGGGCGTCAACCGCAATAACCTGGTATTTATCACCTGGTATGCACTAACCCACAGCAGCCAAAGAAAACCCGGGCAGTCAATGCTTGATGTTGCCAAAGGCCCGTACGATCCAGAAAGAGTTGAAGGAGTAAAAGCCGTGTACCGTGTAATGGCCGTATTTTTTTTCGCGCTCGCGTTCTGGGCTGTCTGGGATCAGTGTTTGTCTGAATGGACGTTGTATGCTGAAAAAATGGACCGTGTTATAAACCTTGGTTTTACAACCGTTACCATTTTCCCGGGTCAGCTATCCACATTCAATACTGTGTTTTTGCTAATGTTCATACCATTATTTAACTATGTTATCTATCCGTGGTTTGATAAAATCGGTATAAAAACCACGCCTTTACGCCGCCTGGGCACAGGTTTAATTATTACTGCCTTATCATTCGTTGTAATAGGCTTTACGCATGCCAGCATTGAAAGCGGCAATCATCCGTCAATCTGGTGGCAGGTTTTCGCCTTTGTATTGCTTTCAGCTGCCGAGGTATTGGTATCCATCACCGGTTTGGAATATGCTTACACCCATTCGCCAAAATCAATGAAAAGTACTATGACCGGCATCTGGTTCCTGGTGGTATCGTTCGGTAACCTGATCACTGCATTGGTTAATAGTTTTATAGAAGGTGGTGGCTGGTGGGCCAGGAACCTTAAAGGCGCAAATTACGAGTGGTTCTTCGTTACTTTCATTATGGTATTTGTTATCGTCTTTCTTTTCGTTTCGCCGCGGATGAAGGAACGTAACTATATCACAGACCCGGTTATTGATGCCGAAGTGGCCTCAAATGCTGAAAAACTATAAATCTCGCTTTATTTAAATTTATCAGCAAAGCCCGTTAGCTAACACTGCGGGTTTTGTTATTTAGGCCAATCCGCAAACAATTAAGCGTGATTTTGATTTACAAAATCATTAAATGCACAGTAAATACATAGTCCTTTATTATATTATATTTGCAACATCAGCTTAAATCAATTTTAAATGCGGATTAAATACTTCTTCTACCTGTTGTTCTTTGTCTTTCTTGCCTTATCTGTACAGGTAAGAGCGCAGGACGTATCGCTCTCCAACATCCAGAACATTAAAGTAGCGTCGTTAACCGATGAGCAAATAACCGCGGCGTGGAAAAAGCTGCAGGATTCCGGCATATCCGAAGCCGATGCCTATAAGCTGCTGATGCAAAGAGGCATGCCCGAAGCTGAAGTTGATGCCTTTAAAAACAGAGTGATATTGTTGGGGCTGAATAAAAAAACCGGCACCCAGGCCAGCCAGTCGGCTGAAAAAAAGAGGATCGATTTTTCGCGCGATGGGAACGATTCCGTGGTAACTCCGCCAAAAGCAAATAAACCTGCTCCGCCTGTTACCGCCACGCTGCCGGTTTACGGAATGGACTTTTTTAACCAAACCAGTGTTAAGTTCGAGCCTAACTTCTCGGTGGCTACCCCAAAAGGGTATGTTTTAGGGCCGGGCGACGAACTTATTGTACTGCTGAACGGCCTGAACGAGAGTAGTGTACGCTCTAAAATAAGCCCGGAAGGCAATCTGCAAATTCCGCATGCCGGTATAATTTATGTAAATGGTTTTACTATTGAACAAGCAACAAGCCTGATACGGGCGAAAATGGCGAAGGTTTATCCTTCCCTTAATTCAGGGCAAAGCCAACTGGTGGTAAACCTCGGTAATACGCGCAGTATTAAAATCACTATTGTGGGCGAAGTTAAAACGCCGGGCAGTTATACCCTTTCGTCGCTTTCTACGTTATTCAACGCTTTATACAATTCAGGAGGCCCGAATCAAAATGGCTCTTTAAGAAATATCGAGCTGATAAGAAACAATAAAGTTTATAAAACTGTAGATTTTTACGATTTCCTGCAAAATGGCGTATTGAGCGGTAACATTCGTTTGGAAGACCAGGATGTTATTCATATCCCGGTCTATAAAAAGCACGTCGGTATCAGCGGACAGGTAAAACGTCCGGCGATCTACGAACTGAAAGACAATGAACAGCTGGAAGACCTGATAAAATATGCCGGTGGTTTTACCGATATCGCCTATAAAGGTGTTGCCAAAGTTGATCAGGTAAACGCGCTCGAAAGAGAGGTAAAGGATGTTCCCTCAAATCTTTTTGCCAACTATGTGCCCCGTAATGGCGACATGGTACAAATAGGCGCAATTACCGAAAGATATACCAATCGCATTGTATTGGACGGCGCTGTGTACCGCCCGGGGGTGTATGAACTTACTGCAGGCCTCACTTTAAACGCACTGTTAAAGTCGGCGCAGGGATTAAAGCCAGAAGCCTATATGGATCGCGGCTATATTAAGCGCACCATGCCCGATTTGGAGAAACAGATGCTTTCATTTAAGCCCTCCGATGTTGTTGCCGGTAAAACTGATATACCGCTATTACGTGAGGACACCGTTGTAATATTTAACCGCGATGTATTTATATCGAGTCCTAAAGTTACCATTGACGGATATGTACATAAACCCCAGGTGATCACCTGGCGCAAAGGAATGACACTCGCTGACGTAGTAGCTACCGCCGGCGGCTTTGTTGATGAGGCCGCAAACCACCATGTGGAAATATCAAGAATAATTAAAAATGAGTCGGACAGCGTAGCCAATCAGTTGGTAAACACCTTTGTTGTTAACATGGACAATCCCGATGCAGGTAAAGACGTTGAATTGCAGCCGATGGACTTTATCTATATACCGAGGCTGGTAAATTACCGTTCATTAGGCAACGTAAGTGTTCAGGGCGAGGTTGTTTTTCCGGGTGATTACGCTGTTCAAAAGCGTGATGAAACTGCGCTTAACTTCCTGAACCGGGCAGGCGGCGTTACTCCTAATGGATCGCTGGAAAACGCGCAGGTTTATCGCAAAGGAATACGCGTAAACGTCGATCTTACAAGCAAAGGCGAAGGCAAAAAAGCCTCTGTTGACATGGTATTAATGCCGGGCGATAGTGTTTACGTGCCAAGAGTAATTTCTTACGTCGAGGTCTCAGGCTCAGTAAATAACCCGCAGTATATCAGCTACAATGGCCATAGTTTTAAATATTATATTAATGCTGCTGGTGGTACCACACAAAACGCGAGGCTTAAAGGCGCATATATTAAGTATGCCGACGGGCTGAATCAGCCGGTGAAGCATTTCCTGTTTTTCAGAGATTATCCCGAAGTAAAACCAGGCGCAAAGATAGTTGTACCTGAAAAATCACCGGATTCACGCATCAAGATTGGCATAGGCGACGTAGGCGCCATCGCCACTGCGTTAACCGCCTTAGTCAGTATAATTGCCATTCTTCATAAGTAAAAAATGAGTCAACAAAACCCGCCATACCCATATGAGCCTGAATTCTCATTAAAAAAACTATTTCAAGACCGTGCAGGCGACGTGGCTTATATTTTCAGCTTCAGGAAAGCATTGGCATTGGTCTTGATTATCGGGGGGCTCTTGGGTGCGCTTACCGCCTGGTTTTGGACCCCCACCTATACAGCGCGGCTGACTTTTGTTGTCGATGATTCAAAGTCGTCAGCTTCGGGTGGATTATCAGCACTTGCGGGCCAGTTTGGTTTTAACTTGGACGGCATTGGTGGCGCCAGCGGTGTATTAGCCGGAGATAACGTAGAGGAACTAATAAAAAGCCATAAACTGATTAAGGAGACATTGGTAACCGCTTATGATAGCACCCAAACTTTGGCCGACCGTTATGCCGCTGTGAATAAGCTTGATAAAAAATGGCTCAAATACAGCCCCGACGGAAAGATTGTGCGCTTCCCCCTGGGTGGAAAAGGTAATACACGCTTGCAAGATAGTTTGCTGCACGAAATGACGATTCTAATACTGGGCGGCGAATTTGGAATTTCTAAAACCGATAAAAAACTGAGCTTTTTTGAAGTTAATGCTACGATGAAGGATGAAAAGCTCGCGTTTCTTTTTTGCAACCGCATGATTAAGCAAGCTACTGATTTCTTCATAAGCACCAAAACAAAAAGGTTAAGAAATAACGTAGAGCGGTTGCAGCAACGAGCTGACAGCATTGGCGCACTTTTGAATAAAAAGACGTATGCCCTGTCTTCGGCAAACCAAAGCCTTTTGGATGTTAACCCCGCCTATACCCAAGCCAATGCAAACGTGGATATAAAGGAGCGCGACAAAATTGTATTGAGCACAGTGTTCTCTGAAACAGTAAAAAGCCTCGAATCGAGCAAAACCATGCTTGCTCAGGAAACCCCTACAGTACAGATCGTAGATGAGCCCGAATATCCTTTAAAGAAAAACCGGCTCAAATATTCTGTCGCTATTTTGGCCGGCTTTATAATTTCAGGGATTCTTTTTAGTTTTTATATATTGCTGACACGCAAAAAACGGGAAGCTAAAAGCGGTAAGTAACCCCAATCAACGCATGCAGGTTAAATACATTGTTATGCGGAATGTAATATTCCGAGGCATTGTAGTCTTTTAGTACCCATTCGTAATTTAATGACTTAACACCCTCTATAGTAGCGTTAAATATCAGGTTTTTGTATGTCCAATCGCCCTGCAACGCCACGGCCAGGTCAACCCAGTTGCGGCTGTTACCATTAATATCCGGGAAAAACCGCTGGGCGAGATCAACATTGTGCTCATAGCGTTCAAATCTTATGCCGAGCGTCTTCAGCCCCGAAACCCAGCTCAGTTGTGCAGATTGCAGATTTCCGCCGCTTCCTGTTCCGGCGCCCATAATTTGTCCCAGATTCGTCTCACCATAGGTAATTTGGCCATGCACATACCACCCCCCCGCAGTCCTGACCAATCTATCAGGAGTTTGCGATAATTGCGTTATTTCGGCGCCAAATAATAAATGTTGATCCTGGCTTGCCAGAGGCAACATTTTCCTCAAGCCAAATATGTACGCCCGGGAATGTTCCGGGGAACCTATAAAATCGCGAAAATTGTATGAGTTATCGTTCAGCCCATATTCAAAGTATACTTCAGCCTGTGCTTTAGGAAATAGCCACCTGGCATATAGCGATGTTTGTTGGTCACGCGGGATAGGATCGCCATCGTTGGTGTTTTGTTTTTGATATGGAAAAAAGAAAGGCACATATTCGCTAAAGGTATTAACATCTTTGCGATAAGCATCAAATGTCCTTATCAGCCCCAAAGTAAGCCCGGGCACCCATCTTATCTGGTAAGTAATATTTACACCTGTAAAATAACGCCAGTCGTTCCGCTTTTTACGATACAATTCTGCTCCGTTGGACAATGTATGCGTAAGCAGGGGCGTAAATCCTGAGCCATCCAGCCTGCCCGCAATTATCTCGCCTTCAAATGATCCCAGCGGCGTTCTTATCGGCCGTGTGGTGTTTAAGGTGATATGCTTAAAACCGGGAGCATTATTGCTCATAATAATTGAGTTCCGGATGCCTGGCCCCCACCACATGCTCTCGTTTGAAAGGCCAATCGATATAGGATCGAACGTCAGCCTTATACTGCTTTCCCCAAGAAATGCTTTCGTATACGAACCGGTGCCAAAACGTTCAGGCTGGTCTATTTGATTATAGAAAGCGTAATAGCTCTTAAGATCATTGTCCCCGTGCCCTGTTGCAAATCCGTTAAACGATGGATTTGCCGCATATACGAACTGCGGCATCAGCTGTATGCTCAAAGGTCCGTATTTTATGAATAAACCGCCGGTAGCCATCGTTTGATATCCTTTGGCAGGTATCATCGGGCCGTCATTCCAGCCGTAGGAATGGTTAGTGTTAAATTGCTGCAGCAGGCCTAAGGGCAATACTTGAAATTTTCCAGCACCATTAGCAAACGATACTGGCCCCAGGTATGTCCAGTTATCACCTTTTAAAGTGGTATCAGGGTCAAAGGCATCCTTTACTTTAAATGATGTAGCCGGGAACAGCGGGCGGACGGTAAATGATACGCTGGAGTCCAATTTGCCAAGCAATTGCTGCCGTCGGTAATAATCTTCCAAGCCAGGTGTCCCTACCGGAAGTGATTGCGCCTTTACCGTACCCTCCAAAAAGAAAGTAAAAGCTGATATAAAACTTAGTATATAAAATGTCTTTCTCATTTGTAGCTGTAACGGTTAAAATCTGTATGAAACACCGGCCTGCAGTTGTATGTTTACAGCATTGGCCCCGTTTGTAAAATAAGGAGCTCCTGGTGGCTGCTTTAAATACCATTGGTAATTTAAAGATTTGATGGCGGCAAGCTTTGCATTAAATATAAAATGCCCGTAGTCCCATTCGCCATTTGCTGCAACGCTCAAGTCAACCCAGTGCCTCCTGAAATCATAACTATCATAATAAGCATAATAATAAAAATCATCATTATGAATGTACCGCTCAAATTGAAGCCCAAGGCGTTTTAATCCTTTCACCCAGCTTACCTCCAACGACTGAAGGTTACCTCCGGGCCCGATGCCCGCTCCAAGCACCTCGCCGTCGTTTGTATACCCCGATCTTATACCTGTGCTGGTATACCATTCATTTCCGGCCTTGATTTTATCAACATTGGTTTCTGCCATTTGGGTTACCTCAACACCAATTAGCAGGTTCTCATTTCTTGCCGCATTAAATGTCAGTATTTTTCTCAATCCAAAAATATAAGCCCTTGACTCATTGGGCGAAAGTATGCTCTGCAAGAGGTCGTTTGTATAATTGTTATGCCCCCATTCAAAGTATATTTCGGCCTTTTCGCGGGTCCACAGCCAGCGCATAAATACAGCGCTTCGTTCATCTTGTTTGTTAACCGCCTCATTAGGTGCATCAGTTTTTTTTACGGGAGCGAAAAACGGAAGTATGTTTTTTATACTGTTTAAATCTTTTCCATAGGTTTGTGAACTCTGATCATACCCCAGGAACAATCCCGGAATCCACTTAGGCTGCCAGGTAACCACTATGCCGGCCAAATACCGCCAGTCGGTAGGTTTTGGTACATATAAATCAGTGCCAAAGTAATAATGGTCGGGCTCAAGCGGTGGAAAACCGGAGTTAGTTAATTTAGCACCTATCAATTGTCCCTCGAATGAGCCGATAGCAGTTTGTATAGGTTTGGTAGTATTCAATGTTGCGTGCAAAAAACCAGGAGCAGTATTACTCATCAAAAGAGAGCTCCGGATACCGGGGCCCCACCATAAGTTTTCTGTCGAGAGACCAAGCGACATCGAGCCATAGTTAACGCGTATGCTGCTCTGGCCGGGGCGCAGCCTGTTGTATGATCCGGTGCCAAAACGTACGGGCATATCTATATTGTTATAGATATCATAATACCGCGCAAAAATCACGTCGTAATGATTTTTATTAAATGTCTCGAAATCTGAATTGGCGGCCATCAGCAATTCAGGCCTGAGTTGTATTGTTAAAATGCCGTACTTTAAATGGATGCCTCCGCTCAGTACTGTTTGCAGTCCTTTTGCCGGGATCATTATTCCGTCATTCCAGCCATAGGGGTGGTCTGAATTAAATTGCGTTTGAAGAGTTACCGGTAAAAAGTTCACAGCGATGTTGGTGCCGCCATCAACCTTCCACAAGCGGTGCGGGCTAAGCCCTTGCTGACCTGTTGTACTGTCCGGGTAAAATATATTTGCTGACTTATTTATAGAATTGGGAAAAATTGGCCTTACTGTGAATGATACATTTGAATCCGCCGTACCCAGCAACTGCGACCTGCGGTAATAATCTTCAAGCGCCTGGGTCCCAACGGGCAATGTTTGTGCTTTCGCCCCAAATTGTGTAAAAGCAGCCAACGCACATATAATCGAAGTTTTCAGAATTCTCATAGGGTAGTTGCTTTTACAGTGATGTTATCTATCGACCAGCTTTCGTCGCATTTAGGAGTGAAAGTATTTGTTTGCACCAGCTTATCTATGCACTGCAATTTCAGCGTGCTCCCGGAATGTTTGAAGGTTTTTGTAATTTTATACAGGGTTGTACCATGGGTGCTGAAAGACCAGCTACAAAATCCGGGTAAATCGGTACGATAGGCTCCAGTCTTGGGATTATTATAGTTATTTGGGTAATTTAACGGATACGATTGCGGGGAACAAAATTGTCCAGGTCCGCAATCGTCATTTGAAAATGTGGTATTTATATACTGGCTGCCGTCTGCAAGCATTGTCCATATGTCCGGTCCGTCAGGCGCCATTTTATTACCGTCCCAACTGTCATGTATGTACAGGTCGAACGAAACAGTAACCAGGTCATGCGCAGGCAGGCTTTTCAGCGACAGGGTAAAGCCACTATTGTTGTATGTTCCGAGTACGGTTGTATGGTTAAACGTGACAGTATCGCCATTCGTGATATTTGTCAGGTCATTCGTTTCAAAATCATTATGGTAAACTACCGCAACATTTTTAACGTTTTTATGGCAGGATAAAACAGAAAAAAGCGGGATTACCAAAAAAAGTAGTCTTTTGCTCATATGGTAGTGTTGGGTGCGAGGTCTAACTCCTCAAAGATCGAATTTTTACTTTTAAATTCGCTTACCATTTGTTTCATTAACATTACTACCTTTTGGTTGTTATTGTTTTGCGCTTGCAACACCAGATCGTGTATTTGTTTTTCAACATCGGTAAACTTGTATTCCCGTACCTTTCCTATCATGATTTTTTCATGATGGGTAGGCATGGTATTTTCATTATCATTCAGCAGCTCTTCAAATAACTTTTCGCCGGGCCTTAAACCGGTGTACTCAATCTTAATATCCTGGTTCGGTGTTAAACCTGCCAGGCGGATCATCGTTTTCGCCAGATCAACAATCTTCACGGATTTTCCCATGTCGAAAATAAATATCTCCCCGCCTTTTCCCATGCATCCCGCCTCAAGTACCAATCTGCAAGCTTCCGGGATAGTCATAAAATAGCGTGTAATCTCCGGATGGGTCACAGTTACTGGTCCCCCTTTCTCTATCTGTTCTTTGAATCTTGGTATAACCGAGCCATTTGAACCCAGAACATTTCCAAAACGCGTGGTAATAAATCGAGTGGCAGATTTACCGTTTAATCGGCTTGAGCCATTGGTAGACGCTGGATGAGTGTTATTATTTATTAAATGATTATTTAACGATTGAACATAAATTTCGGCAATCCGTTTCGAGGCGCCCATTACGTTTGTAGGATTTACAGCTTTATCTGTCGAAATCATTACAAACTTCTTCACATCATATTGTACGGAAAGGTCGGCAATGGTTTTGGTGCCCAGTACGTTGGTTTTTATTGCCTCTGCTGCGTTGTCTTCCATCATAGGCACATGTTTGTAGGCCGCAGCATGGTACACGTAATGAGGCTTATACGTTTCGAACAGATGCTGCATTCTCTTTACATCTTTTACGTCACCTATAAACGCATGAAAGTTGGTTTCAGTATGTTTTGCCTCTATTTCAAGGTATAAATGATGCAAAGCCGTTTCAGATTGGTCACACATAATAATAAGGCCGGCCTGCATCTTTAGGAGCTGCCTTACAATTTCGCTTCCGATAGACCCCGCTGCTCCGGTTATCAATATCCGCTTACCCTTTAATTCCGCCTGGATCGCTGCTGTATCAATGTGGATCGGTTTGCGGTTCAGCAGATCTTCGATATTTATCTTCTGAATTTGGCCACGCTGCATTTTACCGCTCGGCCAAACGTCATGCGAAGGAATATGCCGCACTTTAACATTATTTTCGAGGCAAATGTCAACAATGCTATTCCTTACATCTTCCGGTATTGTATAAGCAGCAAAGATAATCTCATCCAGTTCGTGTTCACTGATCAACAGCGGCAAATTGGCAGCGTCAAGAATTTTTATACCATCAATTGATTTCCCGACCTTTCGCTGATCGTCATCCACAAAAGCAATGATCCTTTTATTTACTTTATAATCGTGGTCAAAAGTTCTTTTAGCCGCTACACCGGCTTCGCCCGCCCCATAAATGATAACCCGCTTTTTATCGAGCTTAAGGTTTTTTATATATACAAAAAAGTATTTAATCATCACCCTATATATCACCATAAATAAAAAACAGGCAAGGCAACTGATAATCAACACAGAATTTGAAATAAATATTGGTTTTGACAACGCTGCAGAAACAATGTTCATCAACAAGAACGATCCATGAATGATCACCACAGAGAGCAGTATGCGAAATGAGTCCTGCGCACTGGTGTATCTTATAATACCTGTATGTGTTTTAACAGCCAGGAACACTACTGTACTCAGTGTAACAATAATCAGGGAATTACGGCTGAATTCAACCATATTAATGGTCGATACATCAAGATTATGCTTGATAAAATAAGCGAGAGATAATGATATAAAGCAAATCGAAAGATCCAGCAGGAAAATAATCCAGCGCGGTACAATGTTTATTTGTTTGAAGGGCACCGAGGTGTTCATAATTGATGGTCCGGTAAGTAAATACCGTATAATTTATCAAAATAATTTACAATAGAATATCGTTTTACTCAACAATATGTTTTGTAATTAGGGTTTCCGCAAAAGTAATAATCTAATATTGCATTTCGATATTTATTAAAATAAAGGTGCAGGCCCCGCCCTGGCACTTCAAGATGACTTTGAACCAAAATATCGATTTAATAAATTAATAATAAAAATTGATTATATTTAAAATAATTACAATTTAATCATTTGTAGATGCAATGATTTTTACATAAATACAAAAATTTTAAGATATTTTTAATTATATACCGATTTCGGTAATTTCGTACTTGCACCATTTTATAAACGGCATTAATTTACGATGGATCAAGCTGAAAGGAAACAGGGGCTTTACAGGCCGGAATTTGAACACGACTCGTGCGGTACGGGTTTTATAACTAATATTAACGGGCACAAAAGCCACAAAATAATTGATGACGCGCTTTCCATGCTCGAACACATGGAACATCGCGGCGCCTGCGGCTGTGACCCTGAAAGTGGCGACGGGGCAGGTATATTAATACAAATACCGCATGAATTTTTTATGGAGGAATGCTCCGACCTGGAGATAAGCCTTCCCGAAGCAGGCGCCTATGGCGTAGGTATGATATTTTTCCCAAAAGAATCTGCGCTAAAAAAAGCATGTAAAACGATAATCGACAACGCTGTAGAGAAACTTGGGCTGCATACACTTGGCTACAGAAAGCTTAATGTTGACTCATCGGTAATTGGAGAAACCGCCCGTAAAGCTGAGCCATCTGTTGAACAGATATTTATACAAAGGCCCCATAACATCAACAATACCGATGACTTTGAGCGCAAACTGTATGTATTAAGGCGTTACATCAACAAAACAGTAACCGAAACTATACCGACTGCGGCAGAACATTTTTACTTCACCTCGCTGTCGTGCAAAACCATTATTTACAAAGGCCAGGTAACAACATACCAGCTCCGTAAGTACTTTAAGGACTTAACAGACCCGCGTATTGCATCTGGGCTCGCCATGATCCACTCGCGATTCTCGACCAATACGTTTCCGTCATGGAAACTGGCTCAGCCGTTCCGCCTGATTGCACATAATGGTGAGATCAACACCCTTACCGGTAATTTAAACTGGTTTTACTCAGGAGTTAAATCTTTGGCGTCATCATACTTTACCGGCGAAGAAATGGAAATGCTGCTGCCGGTTATAGATAATAACCAATCTGACTCTGCATGCCTTGATAATATTATCGAGATTTTACAGCACACCGGCCGCTCGCTGCCACACGTTATGATGATGCTGATCCCGGAGGCGTGGGATGGCAACGAGCAAATGGACCCTATAAAAAAAGCATTCTATGAATTTCATGCTACCCTGATGGAACCGTGGGATGGCCCTGCCGCTATCAGCTTTACCGATGGTAAAGTGGTAGGCGCATTGCTCGACAGGAATGGTCTTCGTCCGCTTCGTTTTACGATCACCAGAGATGGACGGGTAATAGCAGCTTCCGAAGCTGGCGTGCTGAATATTGATGAGAGCCTGGTAGTTCGCAAAGGCCGTCTTCAGCCAGGCAAAATGCTGTTGATTGATACAGAACAGGGAAAAATAATTACTGATGACGAAATAAAGCACCAGATTGCATCACGTCAGCCATACGGGCGCTGGCTGGAGAACTACAAAATTGAGCTGGGTCAGTTAGGCGAACCACGCCTCGCATTCGCAAGTTTGTCAGATGATTCTGTTTACCGTTACCAGCAGGTGTTCGGCTACAGCCGAGAGGACATTGAAAGTATCATCAAGCCTATGGCTATTGATGGCAAAGAGCCTATTGGCTCAATGGGTACCGATGTGCCGCTGGCGATCTTGTCTGACAAGCCCCAGCATATATCGAGTTACTTCAAACAGTTCTTCGCACAAGTAACTAACCCGCCTATTGATCCTATACGCGAGCGCCTGGTAATGAGCCTGTCGACATTTATAGGCAACAACGGCAACCTGCTTGACGAAGATAAGATGCACTGCCATTGTGTTGTACTGCAACACCCGATACTAAAAAATCACCAGCTGGAAAAACTGCGCAGTATTGATACCGGTATGTTTCATGCTAAAACGCTGCAAACTTATTACAATGCCGATGGCATGCCAGGATCACTTGAAAGAGGCCTGGCAAGGCTTTGCCGCTACGCGGAGGATTCTGTAGATGACGGATTTGAAGTATTGATACTCTCTGACCGGGCAATTGACTCTGAACACGCGCCAATACCTTCATTGCTGGCCGTATCCGCTGTGCACCACCATTTGATTCGTACCGGCCGCCGTGGAGCGGTTGGACTTGTAGTTGAAACCGGCGACACCTGGGAGGTTCACCACTTTGCCTGTCTGCTTGCTTTTGGCGCAACGGCCATTAACCCGTACCTGGCATTAAGCACCATCAAAACACTTAAAAACAATGGCAACCTCGATACTAACCTTGATGTTAAAGCGCTCCAAAAAAATTATGTGAAAGCGGTTAACGATGGATTGTTAAAGATATTCTCAAAAATGGGTATCTCAACACTGCAATCGTATCATGGCTCGCAGGTTTTTGAAATATTAGGTATTAATAAATCTGTTGTTGACAAATATTTTACCGGCGCAGTTACCCGCATAGGTGGTTTGGGCCTTGATGAGCTGGCCCGCGAATCGCTTTGCAAGCACAAAATAGGCTTTGGCGGCTCCAAAGCCGGTGCGCATTTGTTGCCGGAGGGTGGTATATACCAATGGAAACGCCGCGGCGAGCAGCACTTATTTAACCCGACAACGGTTCACTTGCTGCAGCACGCTACCCGCAGTAACGATTTTAATGTTTATAAAAACTACGCTAAAGAAATAAACGATCAAAGCGAAAAGCATTTCACCATCCGCGGTCTGCTGGATTTTGCGCACCACCGTGAGCCAATAACCCTTGATGAGGTTGAACCGGCCGAAAATATTATGAAACGCTTTGCTACAGGCGCCATGTCGTTCGGCTCAATTTCGCACGAGGCCCATAGCACTATGGCTATTGCCATGAACCGTATTGGCGGTAAAAGCAATACAGGTGAAGGCGGCGAAGATGAAATACGCTATGAGCCGCTTCCAAACGGCGACTTTATGCGCTCGGCCATCAAGCAGGTAGCCTCGGCACGGTTTGGTGTTACGTCAAACTACCTCACTAATGCCGACGAACTGCAGATAAAAATGGCGCAGGGCGCCAAGCCTGGTGAAGGTGGTCAGCTCCCCGGTCACAAGGTTGACGACTGGATTGCAAAAACCCGTCACTCTACCCCTGGCGTAGGCCTGATTTCTCCGCCGCCGCACCACGATATTTATTCTATCGAGGATTTGGCTCAGCTGATATTCGATTTAAAGAACGCCAATCGTGCTGCCCGTATCAATGTCAAGCTGGTATCAAAAGCCGGTGTGGGCACTATTGCCGCGGGTGTGGCCAAAGCCCATGCCGACGTTATCCTGGTTGCAGGATATGATGGCGGAACTGGTGCGTCACCAATCAGTTCAATAAAACATGCCGGTTTACCATGGGAGCTTGGTTTAGCAGAAGCACATCAAACCCTTGTACGCAACAAACTGCGCAGCCGCGTGGTGTTGCAAACCGACGGCCAGCTGAAAACCGGCCGCGATCTGGCAATTGCCACTTTAATGGGCGCCGAAGAATGGGGCGTGGCTACCGCGGCTCTTGTTGCGGGCGGTTGTATCATGATGCGTAAATGTCATTTAAACACCTGTCCTGTGGGTGTGGCTACGCAGGATCCTGAATTGAGGAAGCTATTTTCAGGCAAGCCCGAGCACATCGTAAACCTGTTCAGGTTTATGGCTGAAGAGCTCCGGGAAATCATGGCCGAGCTTGGTTTCCGTACTGTGAACGAGATGGTTGGGCGTGTACAGTTCCTGAAAGTAAAAGACGGCATCAAAAACTGGAAAGCGCAAACCGTTGACCTTTCAGATATATTGCATCCCGTAAATACTCCTAAAGGTTCGACGCTGTATAATAGCGAAAAACAAGACCATGGCATAGATGCAATACTGGACTGGAAATTGCTGGAAGCAGCGCAACCAGCTCTTGCCGACAAAACACCGGTGTTTGCAACTTTCGATGTGAAGAACGTTGACCGTACAATCGGCACTATGCTATCGAACGAAATATCAAAAATTTACGGATCCGCTGGATTGCCCGATAATACCATCAACTTTAAGTTTAAAGGATCAGCCGGCCAAAGTTTTGGCGCGTTTACCACCAAAGGCGTTTCCTTTGAGCTGGAAGGCGAAGCCAATGATTATGTAGGCAAAGGGTTGTCCGGAGCGCAGCTGGCTATCTATCCATCAGAAAAAGCAACATTCACGCCGGAAGAGAATATCATCATCGGCAACGTAGCTTTATATGGCGCAACATCCGGAGAAGTATTTATCCGTGGTATGGCCGGCGAACGTTTCGCTGTACGCAACTCGGGTGCTACCACAGTTGTTGAAGGAATTGGCGACCACGGCTGCGAGTATATGACCGGCGGTCGCGCGCTGATACTTGGCGAAACAGGCCGCAACTTTGCAGCCGGTATGAGCGGCGGTATTGCCTGGGTTTATAATCCAAACAACACGTTTGCTGAAAACTGCAATACCGAGATGGTAGACCTCGACCCGTTATCGCAGCAAGACGAGGAGCAGATAAAGGCGCTGTTACACAAACATGTACACTTAACCGGAAGTAAGGTAGCAAAAGATCTACTGAGCAATTGGGCCGTAGCATCGGAACAATTTATTAAAGTGTACCCGAGAGAGTATAAAAAAGTTATCGAGAAATTACAATATCAAACTATCAGCTAATGGGAAAACCGACAGGATTTCAGGAATTTAACAGGGAGCTGCCGGCAAAAACACCCGTTGCCGAGCGTATAAAAAACTATAAAGAGTTTGTGCACCTGTATACCGACGAGAAGCTGAACCAGCAATCGGCGCGTTGCATGAACTGTGGCATTCCCTTTTGCCACTCAGGCTGTCCGCTGGGTAATATTATCCCGGAATTCAACGATGCGGTTTACCGCAAAAACTGGGAAGAAGCATACAATATCCTTTCATCAACCAACAATTTTCCGGAGTTTACCGGCAGAATTTGCCCTGCTCCCTGTGAGTCTGCGTGTGTGTTAGGTATCAATAAGCCGGCGGTTGCAATTGAAGAAATTGAAAAGCACATTATAGAGATAGCTTATAAAAACAAGTTGGTTAAACCTACAGCGCCATTGGTAAAAACCGGCAAAAAGGTTGCCGTAGTAGGCTCCGGTCCTGCTGGCCTTGCAGCCGCTGCTCAATTGGTTAAAGCTGGTCACGCCGTAACTGTTTATGAGCGTGACGACCGTATAGGCGGACTGCTGCGCTATGGTATTCCTGACTTTAAACTGGAGAAGAGTGTTATCGACCGCCGGCTGGAGATTATGGAAAAAGATGGCGTTGAGTTTAAAATCAATACCAACGTAGGTATTGACATTTCCGCAGATGAACTGGTTCGGTCGAATGATGCGGTGATATTGGCAGGTGGTTCAACCATCCCGCGTAATTTGAATATCCCCGGCAGGGAACTTAAAGGCATTCACTTCGCGATGGACTTCCTGAAGCAGCAGAATAAACGTGTAAGCAATATTGAGGTTCAGGGTGAAGATATAGTGGCAACTGATAAAGATGTAATTGTTATTGGTGGTGGTGATACCGGCTCTGACTGTGTGGGCACATCCAAACGACAGGGAGCAAAATCTATCAGGCAGTTTGAGGTAATGATGCGCCCGCCGGAGCAACGCACCAAACACATGCCATGGCCTACCTACCCTATGCTCTTAAAAACCACCAGCAGTCACGAGGAGGTAGATGCCGATGGTCACTGGAGGCATTGGGGTATAGAAACCATTGAATTTTTAGGCGACGGGCAAGGCAATCTGCGTGCTTTGAAAGTCGTCGATGTATCATGGGAAGAAGACATAAACGGCCGCCCTGTCGCAAAAACTGTAGTTCATGGCTCTGAACGTGAGATCCCCTGCCAACGGGTATTCCTGGCGATGGGTTTCCTGAATCCACAGTATGAAGGTATGTTAGAAAGTCTTGGCATAGAATTGGATGGCCGCAATAACGTACGTGCAACAGAAAAGGCTTACCGCACCAATGTAAGTAAAGTATTTACTGCAGGCGATATGCGCCGCGGGCAGTCGTTGGTGGTATGGGCTATATCCGAAGGCCGCGAGGCTGCGCGCAAAGTGGACGAATTTCTAATGGGGCATTCTGTCCTTGAAAGTAAAGATGCAGTGAATCAATTTGATGAGGTATTTTGAGAAAAACCGAAAGACGCGGTAAAGACAATGAGACTTTCGGGCAATTTAAAAGTCAGTTAATCAATTATACCAATGTGAGCCGGGCGATGAATGTCGTCCGGTTTTTTCCTTTCTGAAATACTATTACAACGCGCTGACTCCGGCAAAATAAAGGCTGGTGATGCCCATATTTTTTATTTTAAAACCTTTTTAAAATAATTACTTTTGCCCTTCACTACCTGAAATTTTTTCAAGTGCCGGACAGTATAGTAATTATCCCCACCTACAACGAAAAGGAAAATATCGAACGGATGATCCGGAGAGTATTTTCACTTCCGCACGATTTCCATATTTTAATAATCGACGATGGTTCCCCCGACGGAACGCCGCTGATTGTGAAACAACTTCAACAGGAATACTCCGGGCGTCTGTTCATGGAAGAACGCGCCGGCAAACAAGGCTTGGGTACGGCTTATATTCATGGCTTCCGGTGGGCCATTGCCCACCAGTATGATTTTATTTTTGAGATGGACGCCGATTTTTCGCATAATCCCGATGACTTGCTAAAACTGCGCGACGCCTGCATAGAAGGCGCCGATGCGGCTGTGGGATCACGTTATGTTAACGGGGTTAATGTGGTAAACTGGCCTATGAGCCGTGTTTTAATGAGCTATTTTGCCTCGGTGTACGTGCGTTTCATAACCGGCATCGATGTACGCGACGCCACTGCCGGCTTTATGTGTTACCGGCGTAAGGTGCTGGAAACCATAAACCTTAATAAAATTAAATTTGTAGGCTATGCTTTCCAGATCGAGATGAAATATACCACCATTAAGCATGGTTTTAAGTTGGTGGAAGTCCCGATCATTTTCACCGACCGCACAGCCGGCACATCTAAAATGTCAACAAGCATTTTCCGCGAAGCATTCTTCGGCGTTATCCAGATGAAAATAAATTCTATTTTCAGGAAGTACCCCGAGGGTTGAGGATAAAATGAAGATTGAAGGGTTAAAGATTACTAATCTTGCTGCTTATCAAGCCTTTGACTTGTAAGATATTTGTCTTTGGATTCGCTATCTAAAACCTTTTGCCTTTAACCTTTTACCTTTCACCTAAAAATACTAATTTCGTTGGCAATGAACGAAAATCTCGATCCTAACCGCGAACGCCTCTCTCCTGCCGAACGTGATATTGAAAAGGTATTGCGGCCGCAGGCTTTTGAGGATTTTACCGGTCAGCATAAAATATTGGCTAACCTGAAGGTATTCGTGATGGCAGCCCGTCAGCGCGGCGAGGCACTCGACCACGTGTTACTGCATGGCCCGCCCGGATTGGGAAAAACCACACTTTCTCACATTATAGCAAACGAGATGGGCGTGGGCATTAAAATTACTTCAGGACCGGTGCTGGATAAGCCCGGTGATCTTGCCGGCCTGCTCACCAATCTTGAAGCCGGCGATATCCTGTTTATCGACGAAATTCATCGGCTAAGTCCGCTGGTCGAAGAATATCTGTACTCCGCGATGGAGGACTTTAAAATAGATATCATGCTGGAGAGCGGTCCGAATGCGCGCTCGGTACAGATTTCATTGAACCCGTTTACGCTGGTCGGCGCTACTACCCGCTCAGGCCTGCTTACAGCTCCGTTACGGGCAAGATTCGGCATAAATGCCAGGCTGGAATATTATGATGCCAAGCTATTGACCACTATCTTGTTGCGTTCATCATCTATACTAAGAACGCCGATAAGCGACGAAGGCGCCTATGAGATCGCCCGCCGCAGCCGCGGTACCCCACGTATTGCAAATGCCCTGCTGCGACGTACCCGTGATTTCGCCCAGATAAAAGGCGATGGTAATATTGATACCGCCATCGCAAAATATGCCCTGAATGCACTTAATGTGGACGAACATGGGCTTGACGAGATGGATAACAAGATACTTACTACAATTATCGATAAGTTTAAAGGTGGACCTGTGGGGTTAAAAACTGTGGCAACTGCCGTTGGCGAAGACGAAGGCACCATTGAGGAAGTTTATGAGCCCTTTTTAATACAGGAGGGCTTTTTAATGCGTACCACACGCGGTCGCGAGGTAACCGAATTGGCCTACCGGCATCTTGGGAAAATAAAAATGGGCGGAAACCCTTCTTTATTTTAACTTATAGTTATTACATTTGATTTTATAAACCGATCTGCCCCGGTGAAAAACATATATTATATCCGGCATGTTTTATGCATGCATGGCCGTTTCCTGTTTGCGCCTGCAGATATTTTTTGATATTAAATATTTCCGGAAACAGTTATTTTGAATATCTGCAATTACAATATTCTTAGCGATAAGGAATTAACCACACTGCTGCAGGCAGGTGATGAGCATGCCTTTACGGAAATTTACAACCGGTACTGGCAAAGGCTTTTTGCCATCGCCGCCAATAAGCTGAAAGAACTTAATGAAGCTGAGGAAATTGTACAGGATATATTTGTATCGCTATGGAAACGCCGCGATGAACTTGGTAAAATTGAAACGCTAAGCCCCTATCTGGCGGTTTCTGTTAAATACCGGGTAATAAAGCATCTGGCTAAGCGCCACAGCCAACAAAAATATACCGACTACAGCCAGTATTTATCCGTTGCTGACGATTCAACCGAGCAATGGCTTGAGTTTGAGGAGCTGCGAAGCCGTCTGGCGATGTTTGTAGCTGACCTTCCGGAGAAATGCCGCCTGGTTTACAGGCTCAGCCGTGAGTCGGGCTTATCACAAAAAAGAATAGCCGCCGAATTGGGTATTTCTGAGAAAACGGTTGAAGCGCATTTAGGAAAAGCGCTCAAAACATTGAGGGCGAGGCTGAGCAGTTTTTTGCTATAGACTTTAGTTTACAATTCATTGGCGAATGAGCGCAAATTTCTGGCGGCTGTGAGCTACAAGCAACGGATAGGGCCGCATAATCCAAATGATGACCACCGGCGTTATCAAAAAGAGTACCTTGAACTTGTCGTAAGGACAGGAGAAAATAATTTATTATTTCTTAACATAGATCAGTGCGACGCATCCTGATGGAAAAGGCTTTGATTCACCAAGCTCTAGTTGGAGATTTTTCTTAATATCAGTACCATCAAACAAGCGTCTCCCCTGCCCAACAATTACGGGATGTATTACCAGATGGAATTCATCAACCAGGCCGGCTAGTATCAACTGTAAAGGCAACTCAACTCCTCCAAGCGAAATATCTTTACCTGGTTGTTGCTTCAATCTTAGTATTTCTTCGACAGGATTAGTATTGACCAGCTTTGTTTTTTTGTCATCAAGGCTCCTCAATGTTCGGGAGAAAACCAGCCTGTCGATACTGTCAAACACCTGCGCAAATTCGTTTACTGGTTCGCTTTCCGATTGTTCCTTTGCTACATTGGGCCAGAATGGGACCATCAATTCATACGTTTTGCGCCCGTAAACAACGAGGTCAGCATTTCTCATTAGGTCAGCAAAATAAATATGAATATCATCAGTGCCCGATACCTTCGTATGATCACAGCAGCCATCTAAGGTTTGATTGATCCCATACACAACCTTTCTCATATCAATAATTTAGTTTTTTGTTAATTAAAATTAGTAATCAACGCATATTGTTTTATTCTGCATGCTCCCATTTTTAAATACTTGTGATACAGTGCGATTTAATCTATATTTATATTACTGGCGACAAAACTATGCTGACTGATATTTTCTTTTCAATATCACCGGGGCTGGGATTCGTCAACCTAAATAACAATTATGACCGACACCTAAAACTTAACGCTTTATGACATTTTCACTAACATGGTTACCCGGAGTTTTAAGAAATGCCGGATTAAAAGTAATAGAGTCCGCGGGCTGGGAAACCCGCGGACAGGGAGATATGGGCATCGTTTCCGGTGTGCTGTGTCACCATACCGGCACGCCGGGAAAAAACAGCGGCAATATGCCTACACTTAATACTTTAATAAACGGCCGGCCTGATTTACCGGGACCGCTATCTCAGCTCGGGCTTGGCCGCGATGGTACTTACTATATTATAGCCGCAGGCAGATGCAACCACGCCGGTAAAGGAAAATGGCAGGGAATAACTGCCGGCAACAGCCGCTTTATTGGTATCGAGGCTGAAAATACCGGCGGAAAGGATGACAAACCCTGGCCCGAAATTCAAATGGATGCCTACCACCGCGGTGTGGCCGCCATACTAAAACACATCGGCAAGGGACCGGAATTTTGTGCCGGCCATAAAGAATATGCTTTGCCCAAAGGACGTAAAAGCGATCCCAGTTTTGATATGGGGGCGTTCCGGAAAGCGGTAGCAGTTATTCTGGCTCCGCCTGCCTCAGGTCCGCGACCTACGCTAAAGCGGGGATTGCCTAATGATCCCGAGTTGGTGAAAATTATGCAGGAAAAAATCGGCGTAAATCCGGATGGAAATTTCGGACCGAAGACAGAGGCTGCAATAAAAGCCTTCCAGGCGACCAATGGCTTGCTGCCGGATGGCGTTGTAGGCCGAAAGACATGGGAACTGATCGACATGGCATAATTTGATTTTATTCGCCGTTACATAGGTATTGCTTTAATGTCAGTAAGTTATTCAGCGCATCGCCCGCCGTATTATTGAAATATACAAAAACGTCCTTTCCTTCATCCTGCCATTCACGGATGTAACAAACGTATTCGTTAAGCAGTTCATCACTGTATGAGCCGCGGTAATTGCCGCTTGGGCCATGAAAGCGTAAATAAACAAAATCGTCAGACGTTGATATTTGGGGTGTCGCAGATTTAGGCATGTCCTGTAAAACCAGGCCTGCGTTAAACCGGCGCAGCAGATCGTACACATCCTCTGTATACCAGGACCGGTGCCTGAATTCAACGGCGATTCGCCAGCCCTGGTCTTCATTTTCGCCTTGCAACAATGCCAGAAGATGCGTCAGTTGTCCCCGGGCGATAGTGGCGCCTGGCGGCAACTGCACCAGTAAGCATCCTTTTTTATCGGCTGCGTAGTTAATAACATTCATAAAACGCGCGATATCTGCATCATTAAAAACAAGGCCTTTGTTGTGGGTTATTTCCCTCCAAAGCTTATAAGTAAAAGTAAAGCCGGCAGGAACTTCGTTAGCCCATTTGGCAACCGTTTTTGGTTGGGGAAGTTTGTAGAACGAACTGTTAATTTCAATGCTGTTGACTAGCGTAGCGCAAAAAGCTAAACGTGAATACTCTTTAAATTCTGGTGGAAAATCCCGCTTTGGCATAGGCACTAAAAGCCCGCTGGTGCCGCCGTAAAATGTACCTCTTTTGTTCTTCAAGACATTAGATGCGCGATATTAGTGATATGCACGCGCGTTATAACAGCAAACATGGTTTTGACACGGATGTTTGCCTAAGCCTCTTTATAATACAAATTACAAAGGCAAAAAGGCAATTTTTTCTATCCTGCTAAAAAAATAAATACGATGTTTGCAGCGGTGATAAAATACCCCGTCGCCAGGAAATAATTGTTGACCTTCCCCTGCTCAGTTTGTTATTTTTGCCTTTGATTTATGGCTTCGAGTAAAACTCCAATTTATACGGCATTTATCGCCAATATGGTTATTGCAGCTACTAAACTCACGGCTGCAGCATTTACAGGCAGTTCCGCGATGGCGTCAGAAGGGATCCATTCCCTGGTCGACACCAGTAACGAGGTTTTACTGCTGCTCGGTATCCATAAAAGCCAGAAACCGGCAGATGAAAAACGTCCCTTTGGCTACGGAAAGGAATTATATTTCTGGTCGTTCGTGGTTTCACTTTTATTTTTTGCGCTAGGTGGCGGATTCTCAATTTACGAGGGTATCGAACACCTGATGCATCCCGAAGCAATAACCAAACCGGTTTGGAATTTTGCCATATTGGGTGTAGCCTTTCTCCTGGATGGCTATTCGCTCATAACGGCTTTAAAGGAGTTTAACCGGCAGCGCGGCTCTATACCTTTCTGGAAAGCTGTGCGGTTAAGCAAAGACCCTACTACCTTTGTGGTTTTATTTGAAGATGCGGCAGACGTTATCGGTATACTAATTGCATTTACAGGCATTTTATTAAGCCAGCTTCTGCATCTGCCGCAGCTTGATGGCGTGGCGTCTATTCTTATCGGTATTTTACTTACCATGGTCGCCGTTCTGCTGGTACGCGAAAGCTACAGCCTGCTTATGGGTGAGACATCGGCGAAAGAAGAACTTGAAAAAATTATGCAGCTGGTGGAGCACCATAATGATGTTCACCGGGTTGCTACTCATTTATCCATGTATATGTCGCCGGAGGAGATCATCCTGTTGTTAAAGATTGAATTTGAACACGGCCGCCAAACGCAGGATCTCGTGCATGTCGTCCGGGGGCTGCGCCAATCTATACAGGAAACCTATCCCTATTATAAACACGTTTTTATTGAGCCCGTGTAGAGTTAAAGGTTAATTCTTAAAACGCAAGGGATTTTACAAAAACAGGCATCAAATTCACCAGCAATCAATTATCCGCCTGCTCCAACGCGCTCCATTTCTTCGCTGGCGCTGCCGTCGGTGCGCTTCCTGGCTTTATAAACTTTACCGAAGCGGTAAGTCAGCGATATCGTGCAAACCCGGCTATCCCGGTGAATAATAAAATACTCTGTTGCATTGGGGAACGATGTGAACCCTTCCATTGCATTGGTATAGAATAGATCGCGCGCTGTAAATCGCAGTGTACCCTTGTTTTTCAGTATCGGTCGTGCTACGCCTGCAGATAGCTGGCCCGTGGGGTATAACAGCTCCTGCACATCATTGAGCGCCTTGGTGGTATAAAATCCAGAGAGTTCCGCGGTATAAGTCTTGCCGATATGGAATTGGTTATTTGCGTTCAGGTTAAGCTGATTGATATTACTGGTGTAATCATTGCCGTTAAACCCTTTCAGCCGTTTGTAAGTGTATGTTGCCTGCGCCGTTACCGACCACCATTTTACCGGGGAAACCGATAATGCAGTCGACAGGCCAGCCGTATAGGTGCTGCCCACATTCCCCTGCGAATAAAGCAAAATCCCCTTTGCGGTATCAGCCAGGAACAACTGCGAAAAATAGTTTTTGATATTGCTGTACGATATCGTTGTTGTCAATAAATCTTTATACTGGTGCGTCACTTCAAGGTTCCAGCTGTATTGCGGCAGTAAGTAAGCGTTGCCGGTTTGGTAGGTGTACTTGTTGATGATAAAGTAGAATGGGTTAAGGCTCTGAAATACAGGCCTGTCTATACGTCTGCTGGCAGTAAAAGTAAAGTTGTTGGCCGTATCGGCCTGGTAGCTGATATAGCCGCTGGGAAAAAACTGCCCATAGTTACGGGAGAAAGCGGAATCCTTTTGGATGGCATTGCCCAGTTGGTGAGCATGGTATCCCGTATGTTCATACCTTATACCGGCTTGCAAAGATAATTTACCCATTTTCCGCTCAAATGAAGTGTATACTGCATTAATATTCTCGTCGTAAATAAAATGGTTGCTTTTGGTATTGTCGTTAACCCATTGACCATCAAGAAGATTTTGATAGGCGGCAAAGTTGTCCGTACTGCTCGATGAAAATTTGAAACCAGCTTCAAGCGTCGAGTTTTTATCGGTTTTAAAAGTATAATCAGCTTTGCCCGATTTAATTTTGATAGACGTAGGGATGTTGCTCCGGGTTTGCTCGGTATAACCATCGGGCGTTAACAGGTGATTAATGAAATCCTGGTCGCTGCCTATGGAATAATGCAGATAATCAAAATCTGCCGCGATGTTTTGGCTCTCGCCAATCTCTTGCCGCAGGTTAATGTTTACCGCACCATTTTTGAAGCTGCCGGTATTGTTATTTCCGGTAAAAATCGCCGAATCCACAGTGCCCGCCGGTTGCATCCACGATGCCGTTGAAACATTGTTACCCTCCCTGTGAATGAACATACCAGTGGCTACAAAGCCGATTGTTGTTTTAGGTGTAATGCTATAATCGAGCCCGGTTTTTACAGTATTGTTTACTGCAGTACCTTTAAAATAAGATGGTTGTTTGAGCAGCGCGGTTATGTTGTTATTGTCGTCATAGTATGTGCGCAGGGCATACAAATCAGTCAGATAATGGTTGTAGCATTACTGTAATTTAAAAATGTATTGATTTTGCCGATGCGATAGTTTAATACCAGGCTATTGTTATTTTTTGAATAAACACCCTGGCCAAATGCAGTGCTTACCGAACCATTAAAGCCTTTAAGCTTGTTCTTTTTTGTCTTGATATTAATAATGCCCGCATTGCCGCTGGCATCATATTTTGCTGTCGGGTTGGAGATCAATTCAATTTGGGCAACCTGGTTGGAGCTCATGCTGCTCAAAAGGTTATTTAAATCAGCGCCAGATAGATAAGTGGGTTTATCATCGATGGTAACCAGCACGCCGGTTTTTCCCTGTAAGGCAATACCGCCATTCCTGTCCACTGTTATACCTGGAGATTTCTCCAGCACCTCCAATACCGTTGTACCTGCATTGGTGACTGACGCATCAACGTTTACAATAACTTTTCCTTTTTGCACCTCAATTGCTTTTGCCTTCGATGTTATCTCGACCTGACTGAGATTTGTGGTGACAGGCTGAAGTCTCAGGGTATCACTGACAGTCTTTGATGGAAAATGATATAGCCGGCTTGATTGAACTTGATAACCGGTGTAAGAAACCGAAAAAGTATAATCGCCGGCAGAGATATTTCCAAACTTTGCAATACCAGCCGGGTTGGCAGCTATGCTTTTAACAGGTTTACCGTCTTGCACGAGCTTGACAGTTGCACCATCGGCGGGCAGCGCCTTTTCATTTACTACTATTAATGAAAAAGTATTTGACTGTAGTTGCTGGCAGTATGCGGTTGCGGTGACACAGATAGTAAAAAAAAAGCTGTAGAAAAATTTTCGGGTTTGCAACATCAATCTTATTGGTTAATATGGCGCCAAGTTATCCAACTAATCCTGATTAAAGGTGTGCCGGAATCACTTTTGTCTTTAGTCATATTTTACCGGCTTCATTTTTTTCCGCCGCCTCCCTGTCTTTTCACAAAAACAAAAGCCGTTAAACCTGCTAAGAACCCCAACCCCGAGGAAATTCGCATAATTTTAGCATAGGCACTGATAAAGCTTTCGTGATAAGCCTTTGCTATTAACTGCTTTTCGTTGCCGGTTATTCCCGCCGGGACTTCCGCGTTGCCCAGATCTGCAGCCCGGGCTATAACCTGCTGTTTTTCGTAAGGCTTTAGTGTTGTATCTCTTAGATGGATTTGCAGAGCGCTTATGAAAAATAAGACGGCAAGAGCGCCAAAAATCGCGTTAGCAAAAACACCCGCAATACGCGACATGGCATTATTTACACCGGATGCTGTTCCTGAAAAATGATCGCTTACTGAACCCATAACCGCAGCGGTAAGCGGGGCCACTGTAAACGACACGCCCAAACCAAAAACAATATAACCGGGAAAAAAGGTTGTCCAGTAATCAGAGGGACCTGCTGTCTGTTTTATGAATGATAAAATTAACAAGCCCGCCCCGGCCGTTGTGGGTCCGAAAATCAGCAAAAGCCTGGGACCGAATTTATCAGCAAGACTGCCGGCAAAACGCGCCAGGGTGATCATCATTAGCGTAAATGGCAAAAACGTCAGCCCGCTTTGTAACTGACTATAGCCCTGTACCTGTACCAGATTTAACGATATGAACAACATGCCGGCCCCCAAACCCGCATATAAAAACAGAGTAAGCAGATTTGTGCCGGTAAATATCGGATTGGCGAAAAGTGATAAAGGCATCATAGGTTGTTTGCTGTTTTTTTCGATTACTATAAATATCACCAGCAATAATATGCCTGCTCCCAGCGAGCCATAGGCCTGTAGATTATGTAAGCCGACAGCCGGTATCCTCAAAAAGCCAAAAGTTAATAAAGCCAGGCCAAAGGCAATTGTCATCGCTCCCTGAAAGTCGAGCGGTTGCCTTGTGTCCTGGTCTTTTGTTTCATATACTTTAAAGCCAAGCATCAGCAAAGCAGCTATACCGATAGGTATATTTATAAAAAAAATATAACGCCACAGGCCCGAATCGGCTAAGGCCCCACCCAGTATTGGCGCCCCCATGGTAACTAATGTGGTGGCTGCCGACCAGGTACCTATAGCTTTCCCCCGCTCATCCGGGTTGATGGATGATGATATCAGGGAAAGGCTGCCGGGTATCATCAGGGCGCCGCCAACTCCCTGTATTATTCTGAATAAGATTAGATAGGTAACGCCCGGAGATATACCACACGCTGCTGATCCACATATAAAAATAAATATGCCGGCCATGAACACCTTTTTGCGGCCCAGCTTGTCGCCCAATGAACCACCTATCAATATCAGCGAAGCCAGCATCAGGAGATAGGCATTCAATATCCAGAATAAATCAGCACCAGAGGCCCCGAGGCTTTTTTGAAGAGCAGGCAACACCACATTCAGCGCCGTAGCATCAATAAATGCCATTGATGAAGCCAATATGGTAGAAATCATGATCCATTTTCCCGCTCTGCTGCGAAGTGATACCGTGAGCATATTGTTGATTTATAGCGTGATGATGCTAACAAATATCAGCAGAAAAGTTTGGCAAAACCAGCGGGACACAATTTACATATATCAATGAGCGCTGCCTGTTACCTATATTTGAGCCATGACCCTCATCCCCTATCTTATTTATACCTTGCTTTTTACCGGCGCTGTGTTGAGCGTTGTTGCAAAAAAGCTAACGGTATCCGGCGCCGGTTTAGGTTTTGTTGTTGGTGGGTTAGTGTACCTCGGTGATAGTTATACAGGTATAATCCTCCTTACTTTATTTTTTGTGTTGGGTTCGTGGGCTACAGGACAAGGGCTAAATAAAAAGCAAGCGCTGGGCTTTGCCGAAGCCAACAAGGGTTGCCGCACCGCCGGGCAGGTGTTTGCAAACGGCGGCGTGGCAGCTATCACCGGGGCGTTGGCATGGTATTTTCCTTCATCTGCGCATACGTTACAGTTAATGCTGGCCGGAAGCCTCGCCGCTGCCACCGCAGATACGATATCATCCGAATTAGGCACCCTATTGGGCCGCAGTTTTTACAATGTTGTAACATTAAAAAAAGATAAACCCGGGCTTGACGGCGTTATAAGCCTGGAAGGTACCCTGGCCGGAGCCGGAGGATGTGTACTGATAGCGCTGGTGTACGGTATTTCACAAGGCTGGTGTAAGGAGTTGATATGGATAATAATTGCGGGCCTTACCGGCAATTTTATCGACTCATTGTTAGGCGCAACTCTCGAAAAGAAAGGAATAATTGGAAATAATGCAGTGAATTTTATGAATACTTCGGCCGGAGCCTTGTGTTGCCTTTTCCTGGAAAACATTTAATAATTAGATATTTACATAACCATCAGGTTAAAACCTCTTAAAAAAGATTTCTGCTAAAAATTTATTATAGATGTTTGGTAAATAATATTAACTACATTTACCGCTATTAATATCAATATAATGCAAGAAGGAACAGTAAAGTTTTTTAACGAAGAAAAAGGCTTTGGATTTATTATCCCAAGCAACGGTGACAAAGAAGTCTTTGTACATTCATCAGGACTAATCGACCGCATCCGCGAGAATGACACCGTACAGTATGAAGTAGAAGAAGGTAGAAAAGGCCCTAACGCCGTACGAGTAAAGATAGCTTAACATACTATTAAACAATCTTAAAAGCGCTTTCTGGTTAAACCGAAGGCGCTTTTTCGTTTTAGAGTCTTAGTCTCAGGTAAGTACCGTTCTTAATATGGCGAAGGGCTCATCGAAGTCCACCCGCCATCAACAACCAGGCTCTGACCAGTTACATGGCCAGACTCCGGCGAAACGAAAAACAAAGCCGCATTGGCGATATCCTGCACCGTAGCCGGCTTACCTATAGGTGTTATGCGCGACCAGATATCTTTGTAGTCTTCATCCATCATGGTTCGTTCGGTTAGTGTGGCCCCCGGCGCAATAGTATTAATAGTAATATTATAAGGTGACAATTCGGCCACCAAACTCTTGGCTAGCATATTAAGCCCCGCCTTGGTCATACCGTATGCTGCCAGGTTTTTATGTGCCTGGTGCCCTGTTACTGATGACATCAGCAATATTCTGCCGCCCGAACCTTGTTTTTTAATCTGAATCGCGGCCCGCTGTGTAAGGAAAAAGCTGCCGTACAAATTAAGGCCCATCAGCTGCTGTAACGATTCAGGCTGATATTCCAGGAAATCACCAAAAGTGGTTATCCCGGCATTAGCTATGGCGATTGTAAGCTTGCCGAATTTTTCTACGGCCTCATCCACTAAATATTGGATAAATGCGACGTTGCTTACATCGCCTGCTACAGCCTCACATTTACCGCCCTCGTTTTTTATAGTATCAGCTGCCTTGCTCGCCAATTCATCTTCAATATCATTTAAAATTACTGAAGCGCCCTGATGCGCCAACTGTCTTGCAATTTCGAAACCTATACCCTGCCCTGCACCCGTTACTACAGCCACCTGGCCGTCGAATTTCTTTTCTGTCATTATTAATAAATTAATGCGAATCCCTTAACACCTCACTGCCGCTGCCGCCCTTAAGGAAGCCAAAATCGGCTCCCAAATGCGCTTGCTCAACATTTTGCTGGTAAAGCCAGGTATAGCCGCGCTGTACTTGCGGATAAGAGGGAAGCATGTTTTGCTTACGTTTTTCAATATCTTCCCCGCTAAGCGCCAGGTGCAATGTTTTACTGGCAACATCAAGCGTAATCAGGTCGCCATCCTGCACAATGGCGATGGTACCACCTGCGGCCGCTTCGGGAGAAACATGCAGCACCACAGTGCCAAAACCGGTTCCGCTCATACGCCCGTCTGAAATGCGCACCATATCGGTAACTCCTTTTTCAAGCAGCTTTTTAGGCAACGACATATTGCCAACTTCAGGCATGCCAGGATAGCCTTGCGGACCGACGTTTTTTAAAACCAATACGCTGTTTTCGTCAACATCAAGCAACGGGTCATCTATCCTCGCCTTGTAATCTTCTATATTTTCAAAAACTACAGCTTTACCTGTATGCTGCATCAGCGCTGTATTAGCCGCAGACGGCTTCATCACTGCGCCATTTGGGCACAAATTGCCCTTCAAAACGGTTATGCCGGCCAGTTGATTAAACGGTTCGGCAATAGTTGCTATCACGTCCCGGTTATAGCACGCAGCGTTCCGATAGTTTTCTGCTATAGGTTTGCCGCTTACCGTAATTGTTTCACGATGCAATAAAGAGTCAAGTTCCTTCATTACAGCGGGTATGCCACCTGCATAATAAAGGTCTTCCATAAAGTACTTGCCGGAGGGCTGAAGATTAACCAGCAACGGGACGCCTTTTGCAGCAGTGTCAAAATCATCTATCGTTAATTCAACTCCAATTCTGCCGGCAATGGCCAGTAAGTGAATGATAAAATTGGTAGAACCGCCGATAGCCGCATTGGCAATAATTGCATTCTCGAAGGCTTCACGGGTCAATACATCCGATAATTTCAAATCTTCTTTAACCATATCTACAATCCGCATACCTGACAGGTGGGCCAGCAGCTTACGCCGAGAGTCAGCCGCAGGAATGGCGGCATTTTCGGGGAGTGATAAGCCAAGTGCCTCTGTCATAACGGCCATAGTAGATGCTGTGCCCATTACAGCGCAATGCCCCCTGCTTCGCGACATGCAGGCCTCAGCAACATTCATTTCTTCCTCCGTCATCCTGCCGGAGCGTTGTGCTTCAGAAAAACGCCATACATCCGAAGTGCTAATGTCCCTGCCTTCGTACTTGCCGGTAAGCATAGCGCCGCCCGAGACTACGATAGTTGGAATATTCACGCTGCATGCGCCCATAATCAGCGATGGCGTGGTTTTATCGCAGCCGCACAGCAGCACTACCCCATCAAGAGGATTGGCCCTTATCGATTCTTCTACATCCATGCTTGCCAGGTTACGATAAAGCATCGCTGTGGGTTTAATAAGCGTTTCGCCCAGTGACATCACAGGAAACTCAACCGGAAAACCACCGGCCTCGTAAATGCCGTGCTTTACGGATTCAGCCAGTTCGCGGAAGTGTGCATTGCAAGGCGTCAATTCCGACCATGTATTACAAATGCCGATTACCGGCTTACCCTTAAATTCGTGCGCTGGGATACCCTGGTTTTTCATCCAGGAACGATAAATAAAGCCATCCTTGCCTGTACGGCCAAACCATTCACTGCTGCGCAGCTTTTTTTCACTCATGTTTATAATTGGGCTTGTGATGGGTAAAGTTAGTTTTTTTTACAGAGACGCGATACCCGGGTCTTATAAAAGCTACTTTTCGATAGCCTGCCGACAAAAAAAGCAAAGCATTGCGTCTCCACGAAAAGAACATCAACCTGCCGTTAGCTTATTTTTCCTGAACATTCTTCCTACAATAAAAGCGACAGTAAACATCAATATTGCAGCTATTATGGCGCTAACTCTAAACGAATGCAGGAAGGCATTACGGGCTATCGTTAAAATGCCATGCTGAGCCGCGCCGGGAAGCTGTTTTGCATTCTCCACCGCGGCCCCAAAAGTTGCAGAAGCAGCATGAATTGCGCTTTGCGGAAGCCCTGTTTCTTTCAACCTCAAAAAATCCATTCGGTATACCGCCACACCGATACTACCAAGCAAAGCAATACCAAATGAGCCGCCTAATGTTGTGATTGTTTCCGAAATACCTGCCGCCGCACCAGCCCGTTCGGGTGGCGCGGCTGTCATTACATTACCCATACTTAAGGTTACGGCCATCCCGCAGCCGGTGGAGATCAGCATTGAGGCGATAAGCATTACCGTTAGATCTGTATTGATACGTGTGAAAACGGTTAGCCCAACTCCCATTGTTATTAACGACAGCGTGATTAATAGCGACTTACGGATGAACTTGCTTAGCGGAGCTGCAAATGAGCAGGAAAAGGTGCTGATAATAGCTGCCGGTAAGGTCCACAGCCCGGCGGCAAGCGGCGTCATGCCTAAGGCCAATTGCAGGTATTGCCCCACAAATAAAAAGATGCCGCACCACATAAACAACGCGATGCAAGTTGTAACCAGCGCAATACGGAAAAGTGGTATTTTGAATAGGTCCAGGTTGATCAGGGGGGCGGTCAATTTTTGCTGACGGCGAAAGAATACGACGCCAAACGCGCCGCCAATTAAAGCCGGTATTAACATCGCAGGCTCTAAACCTTTTTCTGCAAGTTCTTTTATGCCAAAGGTAACAGGCAGTATAGTTACCAACAACAAAACTACACTGATGAAATCAAACTTTGCAGTGCCCGGATCCTTAAATTCCGGAAGCAGCAAGGGACCCAATATTAAAAACAGTATCATCACAGGCACACTCATCAAAAACACCGAGCCCCACCAGAAGTGAGTCAGCAAAAAACCGCCAACCACCGGTCCTAACATTGTGCCTGTTGAAAAGCAGGTAGTCCACAACCCCACGGCAAAGTTGCGCTGGTTATCGTTATGAAACATATTGCGAATCATAGAAAGCGTAGAGGGCAATAAGGTAGCCCCTGCTATACCGAGCATGGCCCGGGCACATATAAGCAGATCGGCGTTTTTTGCAAATGCGGCCAATGCAGATGCTGCCGCAAATGCTATGGCGCCTGCCAGCAATAGCTTTCGGCGGCCAATCCTGTCGCCAACTGTCCCCATTGTAATCAGGAAACCGCATTCCAAAAAACCATAAATATCTGTTATCCACAACTGCTGTGAACTGGACGGTTTAAGTGCCTGGCTGATGGATGGCACTGCGAGGTAAACAACCGTGGTGTCCATTGATACCAGTAAAGTAGGCAATGCAAGCACGGCAAGTGCTATCCATTCTTTGCTTCCGGCTTTAGACTGAACTGTTTGCATAAAGCCAAAAATATAAATGTGAGGCTAATTGAATACGGTGAATATATGCCAACGTAGGGCGGAAATAATGACAACCCATTATATCCGGGTATTAAATAGTTGATTTACAGCCTTTCTTTGTATATTTATGCTACAATGAATGACCGGCATTTTAATTATCAAGCGCTATTCATCAAATGGCTGCTGGCAATTGCCCTGTTGCCGGGCGTCTTTTTATTTTCGGGCGCTACGCTGCGAGCCCAGCCCAATCAAGAACTATCAGGCACTGAAGTCTTCTACATTTCAGAAAGGCATGCTGTAAAAAGTATTACCTACCAAAGAGCTATCATACAAGTATATCAGTTACAGAACCGGCTGATTTCAATTGATAAGCCACTAACAGTATTATCACGTTTCGCTAGTCTTCACACTAAAACACTCAATAAAGTTTACAACAGCAAAACTATCGGTAAGCCGGACAACTGGTTCTTTTATCAGCCCAAAATAACTTCTCAACAATACGACGATCCTGACATAGTCCTGATATAAACTCCACTCTTTAGCGGCCTGCCGCAATCAATCAACGCTGCTTATAAAATCAGCTTCTCAATTATTTTAAAATATTCTTATGAAACCCATAAAAAAGGTGTTAAGGCTTTGTGCCCTGATTCTTTTTCTTATGCTGGCTTTGGCTGGCATAGGCCTGTACGGCGTCCCCCCAATTTTAACCAAAGACCGAAAATTATTTGCAGATACCGAACAAAACGAAACCAGAGGTTCGGAAGAAAATGAAACAGAATATTTAAAATTTAGCAAAATGGATTAATAACAGTCTATATAATAGCGATAGTGCTACATTAGGGTATGCAAAAATATTATCTGCTTATTATTTTGTTCTGGGCCGGCCTGGGAGTTTCGGCCATTAGTCCGCACGATTATTTTACCTGGATACTGGAAGTCTTTCCTGAAATTGCAGGCTTTTTCATATTGCTTATTACTTTTAGAAAATTCAGGTTCAGCTACCTTACGTATTGCTTTATCCTTATACAATGTTACATCCTATTTGTCGGAGGTCACTATACCTATGCCCAGGTGCCCGCATTTAACTGGGTTCGCGATATGTTGCATCAAACCCGGAACAACTATGATAAGCTTGGGCATTTTGCGCAAGGCTTTGTACCGGCTTAATTGTTCGTGAAGTCTTGATAAGAAAGCAAGTAGTTCGTGGAAAAGGCTGGATGGCTTTTCTCACGGTTACCGTCTGCATGGCGATCAGTATGTGCTATGAGTTTCTTGAGTGGTTTGTATCCGTTGTGTCCGGCTCCGCCGGTGATTCATTCCTGGGGACGCAGGGTGATGTTTGGAATACGCAGCCGGATATGCTTTTTGCCACTATTGGCGATATGCATGATTATATTCATGTCGGGAATCCAAAATAAGCACATTGCCAAATTGAAGGACCGTTGAGCGAAAACTGTCTGCCTTAATGGTTTTAAACGAGCTTTTCAAATAAAGTTGCGGTTGCAAAGCCAATATCTTAGTTTTATATAATTAACTGACCAAAATCCACAGAACTAAAAGAACATGAAACACAACTACTTTAAACCCGTTTTAGCGGTTTTGATGTTGGCCTCCGCAAGCTTATACGCACAGGAGAACGTTGATACCGCCGTATTCGGCAAAATTCGCAGGGCCGAAATGTCGAATTCACATATCCCGATGATCGCTCATTATATTACCGATGTTGCCGGGCCAAGGCTTACCAATTCACCTGGATATAAACGAGCTGGTATGTGGGCTGTTGAAACCATGAAAAAATGGGGGATGAAAAATACCGCCATGGAGCCCTGGGGCGATTTCGGCAAAGGCTGGGAAATACAGGACTTCAGCATTTCATTTAAGTCGCCTTATTCGCAATCGATTATCGCTTATCCTGAACCATGGACAGGCAACACTAACGGACCGGTTAGCGGCGGCGTGGTGATTTTACCACAGGCAAATGCTATGGATACCGCCTACATCATTAAGCATTCTGCTGACTTTAAGGGAAAGTTTGTACTGATCGCCGGTAAGGCGCCAGCATACGATGCCGATTTTAAACCATCTGCCGAGCGGTTGTCTGATACTGCATTGGCCAATATGAAAGATACTTATATGCTCAGCCGCCAGGTACTGGAAGGCTACCTTAAATTTTTTAAGGTGATCGCCAGGGTTCCGGAGCTTATCAAACAAGCAGGTGCATTGGCTATTCTTACCAGTGGTAATGAAAATCGAAACGGTACCGTGTTTGTTCAGGGTCTTATTGGCTACAAAACCAATACAGAGGCAAGCGTGGTTAAAGTGGCAATCTCATCAGAAGACGGACAGCGTATAAAAAGACTGGTTGAATCGGGCCAGAATGTTGAGCTGAACCTGAATGTTAAAGGTAAATTTTACGATGCGGACACGAAGGGATACAACGTAGTGGGCGAAATCCCGGGCACGGATCCCAAGCTAAAATCGCAGCTGGTAATGCTTGGGGGCCATATGGATGCCTGGGCGTCATCAACCGGCGCTACCGATAACGGAGCAGGTTGTATTGTGATGCTGGAAGCTGTTCGGTTGCTGGATTCGCTTGGTTTAAAACCCAAACGTACTATCCGGATCGCTTTGTGGGGCGGCGAAGAACAGGGGCTTTTAGGCTCATACGGCTATGTAAAAAATCACTTCAGGGGAACCGACATGGTGTTAAAGCCTGAAGCTGCTAAGGTGTCTGCATATTTTAACCTCGATAACGGAACCGGCAAAATCAGGGGCATATTTGCACAAGGCAACACGGCAATTAAACCCGTATTTGAACAGTGGTTTAAACCGTTTGCCGATTTGGGCGCCAGCACTGTAACTCTTGCCAACACAGGCTCAACCGACCACCTGTCGTTTGACTGGGCAGGTATCCCGGGATTCCAGTTTATACAGGACCCTATTGATTATGAGACGCGTACACACCACAGCAACATGGACAATTACGACCATTTAAAAATCGAAGACCTTAAACAAGCGGCTATTATTGTAGCTTCTTTTGTGTATCAAACCAGCGTAAGGCCCGATATGATGCCACGTAAGCCGGCAGAAAAAGGCACTTTCGTGTTTGACGGTTTATAACATTATTTAACTTAGTATCAAAGCCGTTCTGTTTACAGGGCGGCTTTTTGCTTTTGAGATAAAAAATAAAAATCAGTTTTGGAAATATCACTGTAGCGCAATTCATTTTTACTTCGTAATGCCATTATAAACTTACTTTCTGATTATAGATTATGAAAAACTTTAAAAACATTTCAAAAGGATTAGTGGCAAGGATTGGTGCAGTATGCATATTATCCATGGCTTTAACATCGTGCATAAAAAATCACGATACTACCCCGCCGCCGCCGGTAGCGCTGCTGAGTGTTATCCAGGATTCACCCGGGCAGCAGCCGCTTAATTTTACGCTTAATGGCAGCCGGGTAAACAACAATTCAATAGTTTATGGCAGCGGACTGGATTATTTCAGAGCTTATGCGGGAAAAAGAACAGCGGCATTTACCCAAACCGGCGGAACCGTTGTTAAATCAGATACCATAACGCTGGAGCAGAACCTGGCTTACTCACTTTGCCTGGTAAACAAAGCCGCAACCCCGGAGTTCCTGCTGTTGCATGATGCTATTACACAGCCCTCCTCGGGTAATGCAAACCTGCGCTTTGTTAACCTCAGCCCAGACAACGGAGCTGTTGACCTGGCCGTGAAAGATGGTGCGGTTCTGGTAGCAAACAAACCTTTTAAAGGTTATTCGGATTTTGCTTCCCTGGAAGGAAAGAACTATACTTTTGAGATAAGAAAAGCAGGTACTGCCACCGTCCTGGCCACCTTATCGAACAAAACTATCGCCCCTGGCCTGGTATACACTATTTATTTCCGCGGATTGGCAGGAGCTACAGATGGCAATGCCCCAACCGGAGATTTGATAATTAACGCCATATACTAGTCACCAGCCTGCAACTACTAGAACAACGAGGCTGCTTTTTGGGTAGCCTCGTTGTTTTTTTGATAAGTAGCACAGGCCGTCCCGTTTTCGGTGAAGCAAATGAAGGAGGCTTACCGGGCTGATCACCGGGTCATAAATAGCAAACTGCAAAAACCTCACAACCAACTATTTAGCCTGACTGCTTTATCAAAGCATATTGTTATTGTATCTTCTCAACCACAACAGCTGTTCCGTAAGCTAATACTTCGGTTACGCCATTCATAACTTCATTAGCGTCATACCGCATATTAATTACTGCGTTGGCCCCGTGCTGCTGAGCATGTTGCATCATTAGTTGATACGCTTCCTCGCGTGCTGTTTCACATAATTCGGTGTAAATGGTATTCTGACCGCCCACCAACGTTTGTAAGCCACCTAATACATTGCCGCCTATGCCGCGGGAGCGAACAGTAATACCCCTGATAATGCCAAGATGCTGGGTAATTTTGTATCCTTCCAAATGAGTGCTTGTTGTTACTAACATATTCTTCTGTTTTATTATTGGATGCCTTCCCCGGCGATTTGTTTCTAAAGACTACCTTTTTTTATTTGTTCAGCGGCATAGTTAGCCGCCCTGGCAGTAATAGCCATGAAAGTAAGCGACGGATTTTGTGTACCTGTTGAGGTCATGCAGGCGCCATCAGTTACAAAAACGTTGGTGCAGGCATGTAACTGGTTCCACTTGTTAAGCAGGGATGTTTTAGGGTCATGCCCCATACGCACGCCGCCAACCTCATGAATATCAAGGCCAGGAGCCTGTTTGCTATCGTTCGGACTAATGTTTTTACATCCTGCCTTTTCCAGCATTTCAGCCCCCTGCTGTAAAAAGTCTTTCAGCGATTTTTCGTCATTGTCGTCATAATCCACTGACACGGCAAGCAGCGGAATACCCCATTCATCTTTCTTGTCCTTGCTTAAATAAACCAGGTTACTGGCTTTCGGGATAGTTTCGCCCTGCATCATCATATAAACGCCCCAGTTACCCGCTTCCGAAATAGCATCCTTATAGTCTGCGCCGATTTGGCTGCCAGGTGTATAATGCCCCCAGCCACCGCGGGTAGCGGTATAAAATACCATATAACCACGCAAAAAGTCGGTTTCCTGTTTATGTACGTTCCTGAAGTTAGGCATCATTACAGCCGTCGGCCTGCGCCCATAGTAATATGTATCTTCGTAGCCTTCCATGCGCGCGGTTAATGAACCGCGGTAATTCTGGAATGCTATATATTTGCCCAACAATCCATTATCATTTCCAATACCTTGCGGGAAACGCGACGATGTTGAATTAAGCAATATTAAGTTTGTATTGAGGCAAGCCGCATTCACAAAAATTATCCGGGCAAAGTATTCAGTTGCCTGTTTCGAATGCGCATCTATCACTCTTACCCCTGTAGCCTTCCCTTTCTTTTCGTCATAAATAATTGAATGGACTACAGAATTTGGCAAAACAGTGAGATTGCCGGTTTTAGCAGCCGTGGGTAATGTTGACGAGTTGGAGCTAAAATATCCGCCAAAGGGACAGCCGCGCTGGCAAAGATTACGCGCCTGGCACTGCCCCCTGCCTTGTTGTAAATGCACCTCTTTGGGTTTGGTGAGATGGGCGCAACGTCCGATTATGACGTTTCGGTCCTTGTAGTTGTTCATGATGCGTTGTTGCATCACTTTTTCTACTACGTTCATTTCCCACGGCGGCAAAAATTCACCGTCGGGTAAAGTATCTAACCCATCGTTGTTTCCGCTGATTCCCGCAAAACGTTCCACATAGCTATACCATGGCGCCAAATCATCATAGCGTATTGGCCAGTCAACAGCGAACCCGTCACGAGCGGGGCCTTCAAAATCATATTTGCTCCAGCGCTGGGTTTGCCTCGCCCACAATAACGACTTTCCGCCAACCTGGTAACCTCGTATCCAGTCGAAAGGCTTTTGCTGGATGTAGGGATGATCAGTATCTTTTACAAAAAAGTGCTCGGTACTTTCGTCATACGCGTAACAACGGTTAACTACCGGGTTTTCCTGTTTGTTTTTTATAGGGATATCGCCATGATGTTTAAAATCCCATGGATTTTTAGTGGCGGTAGGGTAATCTTTTAAATGTTCTACCTTTTTGCCACGTTCCAGCACCAGTGTTTTTAAACCGGCTTCGCACAGTTCTTTAGCGGCCCAGCCGCCACTTATTCCCGAACCGATAACAATGGCATCGTAAGTATGATTTGAATTGGCAGTATAATTAAATCCGGCAGTTGAAGACATAAACAAACATTAAATAATTGGATTACTAAAAATAAAAAAATATTCCTGTAGGCTACCGTAATATCCAAACAATTGAAAAAAAAGCTCAAAAACAAAACAGCGCAGGCTTGTGACCTGCGCTGCTTTGTTTTCAATAAAATGCGATATTATAATTTCAATCCGGCAAGATAAGCGAGGCTCTGAGGAACCTGCGCCTGTACGTTGTCGCTTTCATCCTCAAGGTAATAATGTAATATACCAGCTGCTTTTGCGGCTGCCAGGCAATCTGCAACATTTATCTGGCCTGTTCCTAAAACAACACTATTTTCAGGGGATGTTGTTCCCGACAAATCTCCGGTCACACCTTTTTTAAGGTCTTTTATATGTATGAGCTTAAAACGGCTGGTGTATTTGTCAATAATTGCAGCAGGCTCCTGTCCGGGGAAGTAAGCCCAGAAAATATCCATTTCGAAGCTTACATAGCTTGGGTCGGTTTGTTCCACCAGGAAATCGAACAAAGTACCATTTCGGAATGGCTCATATTCAAAGCCATGATTATGGTAAACCAGGTTTAAGCTGTATTTATCCAGGAGTATTTTACCAACTTTATTAAAATCGTCGATACCTTTTTGTGCATCCTGCTCGGTAAATGGCCCTTTATGAGGAATGTTTGAAACCCTCACAAATGTAGCGCCGAGCGTTTTGGCATCCTTTGCTACCTGATCAGTTTTACCAACAAGGTCCTCATAGCTCACGCCGTATGAAGAACATTTTATGCCGCGGGCATCCATCAACGTCTTCATTTCAGTAGCCGTTTTACCAAACAGGCTTGAAAGTTCTAAATCGGTAAAACCGGCTGCCTTGATCATATCAAGAGCAGCAGCAGGGTCTTTTTCAAAAGCCTTGCGGTAGGTGTAAGAAACCACACCTGGTTTTTGCGGCGTGGATGTTTGGGCAAAACTGCCTTGCGCCACTAAGCAGAAAATCACAGCTGCTGCGGCAAATTTAATGTGCTTTATAAAATTAGTTGTCATACGATAATTAAATAGGCCGTAAACATACTAAATAACTGTTTATTATGCCTTTTAAAATCGTATTTAATAAATTTGATGATGCTAAAGGTAAGCGAACTATACATTTATCCTATCAAATCATTGGCCGGCATACCGGTAAAAAAAGCTTTTGTAACATCCCGCGGCTTGGGGCACGACCGGCGTTGGCTGTTAGTTGATGAGAACAATTGCTTCATAACCCAACGCGAGCATCACCAGATGGCTTTATTGCAGGTTGCAATCGAAAATGATGGTTTAAGGGTAACGCATAAAGTCAACAACAAATCAATATTCATACCTTTTTATACACCTGGTACAGGTCATGAACAAGTCATGGTAACCATTTGGGATGATAACTGCATTGCGGAATTAGTAAGCGCTGAGGCCGACAAATGGTTTACCGAAATGCTGGGTATAAAATGCAGGTTAGTTTACATGCCTGACAGTACGCACCGTATGGTTGATCAACGTTATGCTAAGGAGGATTCGATCACTTCATTTGCAGATGCTTATCCATTCCTGCTAGTCGGGCAAGCGTCGCTGGATAACCTGAACTCCAGGCTTACTGAGGCATTGCCTATGAATCGCTTTAGGCCTAATATAGTTTTTACCGGCGGCGAACCGTTTGGTGAAGATCTGTACGGTCATTTTACAATCAACAACATCAATTTTTATGGTGTTAAGCTTTGTGCCCGCTGCATAATGACGACGGTAGACCAGGATACTGCCATAACGGGCAAAGAGCCGTTAAAAACACTGGCTAAATACCGGTTCAAAAATAACAAGATCCTATTCGGGCAAAATTTGATTCATAAGGGCGAAGGCGGGATTGCAGTTGGTGATGAATTGATTGTCTTGCAAAAAAATGTCGATGAGCGTTTTTTGGTTTAAAATCAAAAAATTATTGCGAGCTGCAAAGCAACCTTACTTACTATGCATGCATTACATTTTATCTCCATTAAATAAAATGTTATCTTTACAACAAGCATCACTGTAAATTCAGCGTTAAGGCAACACAAAATCTTTTATCTATCTTTGTAAGCGACACCGTAAATATGTTATCGAAAAAAACAAAGTATGCCATCAAGGCACTTGTGGTACTGGGAAAGAATACAGACAAACCACCGATGCAAATCTCCAAAATAGCGGAGGAAGAACGCATACCAAAGAAGTTTCTTGAACAAATACTGCTCGACCTGCGCAACGCTGGCTTTCTATATAGTAAAAAAGGGGCCGGTGGCGGATATAGTCTTAACAGGGATCCTAAAGAAATATTCCTGGTACAGATAATGCGCATTACAGATGGGCCTATAGCTATGGTACCCTGCGCCAGTTTAAATTTTTATCATAAATGTGACGAGTGCCACCAGGAAACGACCTGCGGCATTCGCGACGTATTTATCGAAGTGCGTGATGCTACGCTTAAAATACTTTCTGAAACCAGTATCGCCGACGTCATTAGCCGGGAAAGCACCCTATTGAGCGTTTAATCTGCTATGCTGATTTAATTTAAGTGTCTCAACAAAGGCTGGGGACTCTTTTTATTAATATTTATTTCAGTGCTATTTCATAACGCTGTTCTTTTAACAGTTTGCCAAAAGCCGCCGATTCAACCTCATCCGTCAAGAGAAAACCTAATTTCTTATAAATGCTTATCGCAGTCTCTTGTTCATTGGTCGTCCATAAATAGCAAGACTTATAGCCCCGGGCTTTAAGAAAATCCATGAACAAAAAGGTAAGCTTCTTACCCAGCCCAATACCCCTGTAGCCTGGATCGAGCAGAAAATAACGCAACTGCGCTGCATTATTTTCCCGATGCATTAAAAGCAAAAAGCCAACCGTTCGTTCATTATGCTCAGCCAGCCATACACTGTCCAATTCAGCATCATAATTTTGACAGAACTCATAGAAGCCCTTTGCAACATATGCTTCGAAACTAAGTCCGAAGTTGTTTTCTTTGCTGTATATCACGCCATGCATCCAGGTAATATAGCCAATATCGCCCGGCCGTAGTTCAGTACGGATTTGTATATCATTGATATTAACATTCATTTTTTACAACCGTTTTTGTTAATATATTACGGATGGCATCCATATGCCCGATTAGGCTGGCCGCATCAGCATCGCCAACTGACGATAATAAGTGAGCCGCTTGTTGCTGCGCAGCTGCATTCAGGCCTGTAAAAATTTTCTCTCCCTGCGGAGAAAGCTGAAGGAAGAAAGCCCTCTTATCGGTCGCCGATTGCTTTTTTATGATCAGCTTTTTCTTTTCAAATGTCCGCAGTATCCGGCTGAGGTATCCTTTATCAAGATGGAGCAACTGGATCAGGGCTGTTGCTGTAATTTCGCCGACGTTATTAGCTAGTTCATATAAAACGCGCACTTCGGTAAGTGAAAAGTTACTATCAAGGTATTGCTTATCCAACAAACCCATTACGGAAGTGTAAAACCGGTTAAATAACCGCAAACGCTCTATATATTCTGTATTCATCAGGTAAATATAATGAATAGTTGACAAAATCAACTATATAGAGAGAAAATGGCCCCATTAGCATGTAAGTCTACAGACCTGCATACAAAATAGTTCTCAGTCAAACAGGCATTATTGAAAATTCACGGTGTAACGCAGCGACGCCCTGAAATAGGGGTATTTACTGTTGATGGTAGGATGCTGGTTGTAATAAGAATTGAGTATCAGGTAGCCTGGCTCTGCTGCAAGTTCCAGGCTCTTATTGATGTGGTAGCCAAATTCTGATGACAGGGTATGCAGAAAATAGTGCGATGCACTGCCATTTAACGTAACAAGCCAGCCGCCGCGGTAATTAAGATTATAAAACAATTTATTAGCAAAATTGATTCCGCCCGAAAGATTATATGCAGCTCCCGAGCCGTAATCATAGTTCCGGCCGCGTGTAAAATAACGGTCCGGCACGGCGCCCAATATCAACGCCCCTCCCCCTACCTGGGTATTAATGGTGATTTTCTTTGATATGTCAAACTCCGACAGAACGTTTATTCTTAAGCTTTGTGCCCCATAAAAAAAAGCGACGTTCCGGACGTAGTCATAGTTGGCGGATAGCACCGCAAGATGTTCCTGCTTTTCAGTTGAGGCGATCTCCCAGCCGGCCAGCGATCCATAAACAGTTACCACGTTGATACGGGTACTATCATCTTTGCCGAATTCAGCGTTAACGGAAATATTGCTGAATGGAACCCTGTAATTTTCATAAGGCGTTCCATACAGCAGTTTAATGTGTCCGAACCACCCGGATTGTGCGTTGTGCAGACCGTTATTAAATGTGCGTATGCCCAGGCCGAACTCAGCATATATTTTTGACGAATCCCTTTCTGTGGAATTCCCACTCACTTTACCCCATTTTCCGGTTGTGATCCGGTGCAGTCCGTTCATTGGATTTACCAGGAAGGCAAACACTTCATCCACCTGCCTTTTAAAACCACGGGTGCGATTATTTACTATCTTATTCGACAGACGGTAAGTCATCTCGCCTAAAATGATGCCGCCGTAGCTTGTATTGATAAAATCATTTGGAGCAGGCGCCTGGTTTTCGGCGAAGGTTTCCCACAGATAACTCCCTGCAAAAGCAGCGGGCGCAGCCTGCCAAAAAGAATACCCGTTTACCCTGAATGCACTGTAAAAATTACTGCCATGGTATGGGTGGCCAAACTGATTGGTTTGAAACTCGTCGTTATCAAATTCCCAATGGGCAGGATTAATATTATGCCCAACCGTTTTCCAGGAAATACGGGCGTAATCTTTTTGGGTAACGTACCTGTCAAATAGCCAGGGTGTAACCTCCGCGATACCGAGAAACAAAGCAGCACGGCCGAAATGATGTGTGCGCTCCCTGGGTGTATAAAAAAGCTTTGCTTTTGCCAGGCTATCGGCTTCCCTTTGCTGTTTACGGTCAACTTCTATCTGGCCAAAAAGGCTTTTCGGAAAAATAAAGGCAACGCATAGTAAAACAAAAAAATATTTTGCGGGGAGCAGATGAGTACAGGTTGGGCGCATAGTGACTAGTTAAGTAATCCGGGTACGTTGCTAAGCTTAATTAACTGCAAAAGGCGCAGGAAGGTTTTAATAAAAAATCACAGCAGAGTAATTTTGGATTTTAAATGAAAAAATTCTTTATGCCCAAAATGCTATCGGCATATTAAGGTTTTTTTTTATTCCAATAATACACTAAGCCTTTATTTAACCAGCAATTTATCCATCCAGGCTACTGATCCAGGGAAACCTTTTATCAGTGGCGGGACCCATGAGGCAGCTATAATGTTCGCAACGCCACAGATTCGTGATTTCACGATTTATTTCCAACAAAATCAAAATAAAAAAGAGTTTCTCTACCGGCAAAACACTTGGAATTCGTATCAAAACAACTATTCAGAATAAAATAAAATCATTGATTATTAACTATTTATAATATAAAGCAAATTATTTACCCGGTTTATAAAACCGCAATAATACAAACCACCGTAAATGGAGCAACTGTCAAAACAAAGTCATTAACATCTTGCACACTTAATCATCACAGCTATGAAGAAAATTAAAAAAATTGCACTGTGGACAGGCGGAACCATTCTGCTGCTCACACTCGTCCTTGCGGCTCACATTTATTATGTTTACCGGCCCAAAGCGGACAAATACACTAAGGTCATGGCCCGAATAGATGTCAGGCAGCAGCTGACTCAAGACGACGCGGACAAAATAGCAGCCTGGATGTATCACCAGCAGGGAATTGACCATGTATTAGTTAACCCGCAAACCAACATCGTCATATTCACTTTTTATCCATTGAAAACCACCGGCGATAAAATTACTGCTGATTTTAAAAGCGCCTTTGCCTATCCTGCTGAAAGATTTAAACCAAGTCAGCAAAGCTTAAACAGCGGTTGCCCCGTAGCCGCAACTGCCTTCACTTACAAAGTATACAAATTTATAGCACAAATTATCTAACAAAAAACAACAAATGAAGAATCTCACCCTGTTATTTGCGGCGATGGTAGCCATGGCTGTAACCCTTTCACTTAACTCATGCAGCAACAAAAAAGACAATGTAACGCCTGTAAAGGCCACTTTGTACGACTCGCTGGGCGGCACAGTTATGGTTAACGACCCGGCTCATTCCGGCACGATGATTGAAAAAGGCCGTTTGGGCATCCGGTCAGTTATTGACAGCACCATTTTTGTAATTGCCGCCGACACACGGATTAATGGTCATTTCACTGTTTTGCTTAGCGAAGTTACCGCAGGGAACCTTACTGGCTTTACCGAGCTTAGTAAAAACCTTACCGACTTTGTGGCCGTTGGTACCGGAGCAAAAAATTACACCTATACTGGCATGGATATGACTGCTGCTCATGATCCGGCGCAAAATCCGCGCATGAACGGTAAAGCCAGCAGTGCCGATTTTGATGCCTTTGTGGACGACGTAGTTAAAGGCGCTAACAAGAACGGACTGCCGGCAAACCTGATTGGCTCACTTGGGAAAATCATAGTTAGTTTAAAAGCCCAGGTTGTTCAGAAATAAGGTTTACACTTTAGTTAGCCCGGGAATACCGGGCTAATTTTACAGAATAATTATCACATTTTGTTAATCTGACCCCAAGGCTATAAGCCGTCTTTTCAACCAAAATTCCTGTAATCTTAATAAAAACAATTAACTGCCATGAATGGCGCAAATGACATTTCCCATTTCTTTGCTATCGGTATTAATTACAAAAAAACCGACGCTGCATTGCGCGGCCAATTCGCCATTAGCAAAGACGGATATGAGGCGATTTTGAATCAAACTAAAGATCACGATACCGGTAGTCTGTTTGTGCTTTCTACTTGTAACCGTACCGAGATTTATGGTTTTGCAGAGCGGCAACAGGACTTAATCGATTTGTTATGCACGCAAATTGCCGGTTCAAAACAAACCTTTACTGCACTGGCGTATACAAAAACCGGTACTGACGCGATCGAACATTTATTCAATGTAGCCGCAGGGCTTGATTCCCAAATATTAGGCGATTATGAGATAACCGGACAGCTTAAACAAGCCGTTAAGTTTGCCAGAGACCGGGGGCATATCAATTGTTTTATGGAACGTTTATTTAATTGCGTTCTGCAGGCCTCAAAAAGTATTAAAAATGAAACACATTTGAGCAGCGGCTCTGTTTCAGTTTCGTTTGCAGCGACAGATTTTATCAGGAAGCATGTAAATGTTACAGCGGATACTAGGATACTGCTCATTGGCACAGGAAAGATTGGCCGAAATGCCTGCAAAAACCTTGTTGACTATCTGCCAACCCGCAATATTACACTGCTCAACCGATCCCATGAAAAAGCTATTGAGCTGGCCAATGAATTAAAGCTTGAACATGCTGCTTTTAATCAACTTGACCGGGAATTGGCCCGCGCAGATATCATAGTGGTGTCTTCAAGTGCCGAACAACCTATAGTGCTTGCATCACAATTAAAAAACAAGGGCAAGAAGCTTATCATCGATCTTTCTGTCCCATGTAATGTTGAAATCCAGGCGGGGCAGCTACCGAACGTCTCACTTGTTAATATTGATATAATTTCACGCATTAATGACGAAACCCTAAAAATCCGCGAAGCAGAGCTTCCAAAAGCAAGAGCTATTATTACGAACCAACTAAACTTATTCCTGGATTGGTGCAGCACGCGAAGAAATGCGCCCGCTTTAAATGCTATTAAAGTCAATCTCCATCAATTGTCCGCTCATGGTCAATTGCCAGTTGCAGACGCATGTCAACCCGGCAATATTATCGAGCGAAAGATTCAGCAAATTGTTAACGTCGCCGCCGTTAAGATGCGTTCGAACGGCCAATACGGCTGTCACCACCTCGAAGCTTTGAATGAATTTATGCGGATAGCTGTCTGATGATCAGTTATTCGGTAATGGCCAGTGAAAGCACAAGCCATAGCCGTCAGGATCTTTAAGATGAATAGCTTTCCAGTTGTATTTGGTAATACCAGGTTTATCTAATTCTACACCGTGACTTTTCAAATGTTCGTACAACGCGTCAGTGTCCGGACAACCAAAATACAACCAGGTATCGGCATGCATGGCAAGTCGGTTTGCGTCTGGCTTTTTCGGCCGGTTCTCCATCTCATAGGCGGTATTCAGCATCAGTTCGGTTGTATTAAGCTTTAGCAGCACCCAATCCGCAGTATCATTCTGTCCGGATGACAATACCACCTTAAATCCTAAAATATCGCGATAGAATTTAAGCGAAGCCGGCATATCAAAAACATATAAAAGTGGCGCCAAGCCTTCTATTTTTATATCCTGTGACATATTTTTACTATTTAGCCGACTGTATTTCTATTTCCGTTACCATTCGTACACATCGTGCAGGCTTCTTTTCATTCTGAACAATAATTCTAAACGGGCCCTCTGCGGGCCCTAATGGTTTGCCATCAACTTGCGACGCCAGAATAATTATCCGATCCGTAAAATCTTTATCAAGTTCCCCAAGTGAAAAAACTACCCGGTAACCATCGCTTGCTTTTACCAGCGCATATTTCCCCAAGTTCTTCCCTCGCAAATCTTTGCCAAGAGGTGCCCCAGCTTTTTGCAGGACTTCCGAAAGCAAAACGCCGGTATATACATGTTCTTTACCGTCGTGGTCTTTTCGCTTCACCTCAGCTTGCGTAAATCCCTGCAAATTAGCGCTATTTAAATTAAGCGGTGTAACAACTTCACCTTTTACCTTAACATTGGTTTCCATATTCTGGGCATACAGCCTTGTCATGGCAGGGCTTGCCGAAAATATTATAAACGCGAGCAGCATTAGTTTAAACTTGTTCATAGAGTCTATCAAACATTGACACAAACCGTTGTGTAAGGAAATTCCAGTTTCACCGTTGTACCTACACCAGGTTCGCTTTCAACAAATATTTCCCCGCCAAGATTTTCAACCTGCATTTTTGTGATAAATAGGCCTATCCCCTTGCCCGGTACATTTTTGTCAATTTTTTTATACAGCGCAAAAATATCCTTCAAGTATTTTCGCTCTATGCCTTTGCCATTGTCTTTAAATATTATTTCAAGTAAATCGTTGTTCCTCTTTGTGACTATTGAAATAACGGGATCAATTTCTGCACGCCGGTTGTTTACACTATTGGTTAACAGGTTATAAAATATGCTGTGCATATAGCTTTTTATACCGAAAATATTATCTACAGCACCAAAGTCGGTATTTATTTTAACATTTTCAGCCCTTATCAAATCATCAATAAGGCGAACCACATCCTCCGTCAACGCCTTTAACGAAATTTCTTCGCCCTTCTTATTGACGTTATTATTCACATCCATAATCTGGTTTAGGTCATTGATAGTATTGTCGAGGATATTTACCGAATCAGAAAGGGCGATTGTGATTTCCCGGCTTTCGCCAGCATTAAGGTCAAAGCTGTTCAATATATTTAATAAACCCATTATGTTAGCTACAGGCGCGCGCAGGTTATGCGAAACTATATGAGTAAATTGCTCCAGGTCTTTATTCCGTTTTACCAGGTCGGCTGTAATTTTATCGCGTTCAATATCCGAAAGTTTCCGGCGGGTTATATCCTTAAAAGCTAATATGAAACCAATATTCATACCGTTTTTATCAGCGACTCCGACCCATCGTACATCATACCACTTAACCATTCCCTCACCAAGCGTATAACTGGTTTCATAGGCAACCATTCCGTTGTTCAATATCTGCTTTATGGCTTTTTTAACATTCGGAATTTTGTTTTTTGGAAAAAAGCCAAAGCCGTTACCGCCGGTTCTCAATGACTTGCCTGTTTGTTCCACGCAAAGCTCATTGGCCTTTGAGTTAAAAGAGATTATTTTGTGTTCGGCGTTACAGAGTACATAGGCAACATCTGTATTTTCGAAAATTGTACGGAGGTTCGCCTCAGATTGCTGCATTGCTTCTTCGGCCTTTTTCCTGTCCGTAACATCAATGTGCAGCACCACCGCGCCCTTCCTGGCTTTATCGGTTAGCGGCGTAACAATCAGGTGGAACCATGTTGCTCTTTTATTTATGAGGCATGAATATTCTAAGGAGAACTCCCGGGTCGTGCCGGCAATTACGTCTCTAATACCTTTTCCAATTTCGATGCTTGTCTGTTGATCTACACCGGTTGCCTTTTCAGATATTACCTGGTAACTGTAATCCTGGCCATATTTGGGGATACCCAAGTTATTGGCGATGGTAAACTTCCGCCAGGATTCATTAACAGCTATTATCTTGCCCAGCTCATTCAGCAGCACTATACTCGGCGGCAGCGCATTTAATATCGAGGATTGCCTTTCGCTGGCAGACTTCAACTCCTCGACATGCCGCTGTATCTCCAGCTGATCAAGCTTCGACTTGGTGATATCCTGGTTAAAACCGATAATAAATGCAGGTTTGCCATTTTCATCCATCTCAAATTCAAATTGGCTCCTCATATACCTGATGCTATTATCTTTATTTAAGATACGGCATTCACCCTGTGCCGGTGTTCCTTTGGCCACCGCGCTCTTAAAGCTCTGCTCCACTTCAATCTTGTCGTCGGGATGAATGTTTTTTAAAAAATTTTGGTAGGATGGTATTACTTCATTTTGCTCATAACCAAGCAGTCTATAAGTGCCGGCCGACCAATCAATAATATTATTGACCAAATCAACCTTCCAGGTACCAAATTCGGCAATCGCTTCAGCTTTTGTAAATAAAGCCTCACTAGCAACCACCTTGTTGAAAAAAACTTGTTTGTCTCTCTCCGACTGATATCTTTTTATGGCGTTGACAATAGCATTCGGCAGGCGCTGCAATCTGTCTTTTAGTATGTAGTCCGATGCTCCTTCCTTAATTATATTTACAGCAAACTCTTCAGAAATAGTGGATGTAATAAGGATAAAGGGTACATCAATTTTTTTTTCCTTCAGAATCTTCAATGCTGCCAGAGAATTAAACGATGGCAGAGAATGGTCTGATAAAATAATATCCGGACCGAATTCTGTAACTGTCTTTACGAATGCAGCCTCATTATCAACAACCTTACTTTCAAAAACTATACCTCCTTTTCTTAAAGCCCTTTCAACTAATTCTGCATCGCTTGCTATATCTTCAAGGTGTAGTATCTTTAGTGCTTTTGTCATAATTTAAATAGATGTTAATCTGCAGACTGGTTGGTAATCAGCCAATAAAAACCCAGTTCTGAAACCGCTTTGGCGAAACCGGCAAAGTCAACGGGCTTAACCACGTAGCTGTTGACGCCAAGATTATAACTCGTAATAATATCCTGTTCCTCTTTTGAAGACGTCATAATGACAACGGGAATGGTCCTGGTTATTTCGTCAGCTTTAATTTGTTTTAAAACCTCTATGCCGTCAACCTTCGGCATTTTAATATCCAGCAAAACGATTTTTGGCTTGTTGTCTATTTGCCTTTCCTTATACTCCCCCCTGGCGAAAATAAAATCAAGTGCAGCAACACCGTCTTTTACGTGGTGCAGTTTATTCGCAAGATTAACTTTGGCAAGCGCTCGTATGGTCATTTCCGCGTCGTGTGGGTTGTCTTCAACAAGCAATACGTCTATTTTGTCGTTATTCATCATTTTTAAAGTTAGCTCTCGTTTAAATTTTTAGGTAACCTGAAATAAAATACAGCGCCTTGGTTTTCAGCGCCTTCAGCCCATATCTCACCCTTGTGTTTCAGAATAATCCGGTTTACCAGCGCAAGGCCGACACCCGATCCTTCGAAGTCCTCAAGGGAGTGAAGCCGCTGAAACACGCCAAAAAGTTTATCAGCGTAGGCCATATTAAAACCCGCACCATTGTCTTTTACAAAATACACCGTACTGATGGCTTCGTCTGTAAATCCAACTTCTATTTGAGGATTTGGCTTTTTCGAAGAGTATTTAATCGCATTGCTGATAAGGTTTAGCAGTACCTGTTTCATCATGCCCTGGTCGGCACTGGCTGGGGGAAGAGCTTCTATGATGATTTTATATTTACCGGGCGGTTCGTTATGTAATAACTCATCCGTAACTTGCTCTGCAAGCGACTGCATATCTACCACAGATAACGTCAACTCCTTTCTTCCAAGTTTTGAAAATGAAAGGAGGTCATCGATCAGTTGCCCCATCATAGTCGCGTTGTTGATGATGTTCTTCAACATCCTTTTACCATCGCTGTCAAGTTTATCCTCATAGTCCTCGCTCAACATAACCGAATAACCGTTAATAGCCCGCAATGGTGTTCTTAAATCGTGTGAAACTGAATATGAAAAAGCTTCAAGCTCCTTGTTCACGTTTTCAAGTTGTGCCGTCCTTTCTTTAACTTTTTTTTCCAGCGTATTGCGCATAAGATCTATCTCACCCACCATGATATTGAATGCAGATGCAAGTTTTCTTAGCTCATAACTGCCGTCCAGGTCACCCATAACTTGGGATGAATAATTTCCACGCGAGATATTTGCTGCAGCATTGGTGAGCAAATTGAGCGGTTTGGTAATATTGCGGCTCAGCACTGATGCGGCAATAAAGCCGGCTGCCATCAGTATTACTCCTGCCACAATTATCCAGCTTGCAAAACTCTTTATGCCCGTCAGCACGCTTTTTTCTGAAAACGCCACTACCAGCACCCAATTGGTATGCGGAATTCCATTAGCCATCGCCATCATTTCACCATCAACAGGACGTTCATATTCAAGCACCTCCCCCATTTTTTTTATGGTGAATGGAACTTGCGACAATGGTTTTATTAAATCAGTCCAAAGGCTACCGTCGGTATTGCCCATATAAAAAGTGGACCTGGCTCCTACAAGCTCCGAAAACTGGTCCACAGCTTTTGAGCCAGCCAGCAATGATTTCCAGGATACGATATATCCAATTGTCTTACCATCGTCGTTAACCGCAGAAATTATCGGAAAGTAAACAGCACCATTCTGCACATATATTTTCCCCATTTTGCTAAAATCCCCGCTGCCCCTGGCCGAAGATATGGCATCACCGATATTGGCCTTTATAGCAATAATAGAGTGATCGGTGCGGATAACAGGTGCTTTGTTTGAATCTAATAGCCCTATCCAAACCCAGGTGCTGTCACGGCGCAATTTTCCAAGAATGTCAAGCGTTTCGCTGCGATACAGTGTTCCGCGTGATTTTAAAAATTGGATAACCTCTTTTCGGGCTGCAGCAGCATTTGACGCGCTCGCCAAAAATTGAGCAGACTGGCTAAAAGTGTTATTTACTTGCCTGCTTATAGCAGTCAGGCGCTCCTTTCCTACTATTAACGAAGCCTTTTTTATACTATAATAATTAGCATACCCATAAATAATGATTGATACTAACAGGAGAGTACATATTAAAAAAGTCATTCTTTGCCGGATAGACAATCGGCCAAACGAGAATTGGTGAAATAGATGTTTCATACTTTTTAATCGCATAAGGGGTAGGCAAAAAACAAAATGACCAGCAAATAATAACTGTAAATCCAGTTTAAATGGTGGCCTGTGGCAACGGCACTATACAACTTCCAGTTGTATAAAAATAGAAAAATTTCACTTCCCCGGGATAGATTGTAATCATTTTGTTACAGCATTTTGGCTTCAAACACATGTATATCAACAATGCAATTAGCTTTCAGCGCGATGTGGTATTCTATTTTTCAAGGCCGGTAAATGCAGATCAGGATCAATGACATTATATGCCAAAAAATACGGGGGCGTTTGATGAAACGGGCTAAACCAAAGGATATCAAGCCGATGTTACATACCCCTGCTGTCTGGTTTTCTAAACTTCTCCGAACCAGTTCATCCATTTTTTTATGAGGGCTGTACGATCCCTTAAAAACTTAGGGCCAAAAAAGAAATTCGACCAGTCATCAAAATTTTCATATTGAAATCCAAGGTAAAAAGTCCAGAAACCAAAACCAAGGTAAGGAATGGCCTTTAATTCATCATTATGCAAAGGCCGTATCTGCCGGTAGCTTTCCAGAAAGCTACTAAAAGCTCTTTCGGCTTCATCTCTCGAAAGTCTGCCGTAGGTAACATCTAAAAAATAATGAACATAAAATGTCATGATATCATTTACCAGCAGCCCTTTCCCCGCAAAATCAAAATCAAAGAAAGTAATGTTGTTCTGTTCATCAAAATGAAAATTCTTCGGCAGGAAATCGTAATGACAATAACCGTGGCCGAAGTTTTTATAATTAACCCCGTTAAGTTTGGTGACAACTTCTTCGCCGGTGATTTTTAAGTATTCGTACTCATCCTGCAATTCTTCAAAAGCTGGTTTGATTATGCTAAGCGGACTTGTTATTGTGGTTTCTGAATTAATAATTAACCTTCTGTTATTCAGCGTTATATTGGCAGTTATATTATGTATTTCTGCCATTTCCCGGCCAATTACTGACAATTGTTCATCGGTAGGATTGGCACTGACATCCCCTTTGGCATAGCTAAACAATACCCCATTACGCGTGCCTTCGGCGGCACTGAAGGATTGTATTTTATTGCCTGAAAGATCGGGGATCGGGTAGGATACTTTAGCACCTTTTTCGGCCAGGAGGGTAAGCAATTCAACCTCGCCTTTTATTTCGTCAAGCTTACGATGCGCGTCGCGATAAATTTTAAATATGAATTTATCAGTTGGACTTTCAATAACATAGGTGTCACTTACGTTTCTTATCAGCAACCGGCAAGCAGTATTTCTTAAACCATAACGCTTTGAAATGGAATCATTTAAAGCCTTCGCTGAAAGTGTCGAATATTGAGTTGGAAAGATATTGGATGGCATGGCTGGCTCAAACTTACAAAGTTTTTCAACTTCATAAGTTTAAGATTGTGCTAAATGTTTCCTTTTTTCAACTCATCAGCAGCAAAATTTGCAGCACGGGCCGTTAACGCCATATATGTCAATGACGGGTTCTGGCAAGCCGACGAAACCATCGCTGCGCCGTCAGTAACAAAAACATTCTTCGCGTCCCAAACCTGGTTGTGCTCATTCAATACTGAGGTTTTTGGGTCACGCCCCATGCGCGCGGTGCCCATTTCGTGTATGCCGTCGCCCACGTTGTGGCCCCTGTCCCAGGTTTGTATGTTTTTTACACCCGCGCTCTCTAGCATTTCTTTAGCCTCTTTCACGATATCTACGCGCATCTTTTTCTCGTTATCCTTTATTTCAGCGTCCATCGCAAGTACAGGCAGACCCCATTTATCTTTCCTATTGGGATCGAGGGTGATTTTATTTTCGTGATAAGGCAGTAATTCGCCAAAGCCGCCGATACCAATAGTCCATTGACCAGGCTCAGTAATAGCTTCTTTAAATTTAGCGCCGACATTCAGTTCCGCCACGTTACGGCTCCAGCCTTCACGGCTTGCACCGCCCTGGTAGCCAAAGCCGCGAATAAAATCACGTTTGTGGTCCCCCGGTAAATTGGCGAAACGCACTACATAGACACCATTTGGGCGCCTGCCGAAATAGTACTTATCCTCAAAGCCTTCTACTGTGCCGGATGCACCGAGATTATAGTGATGGTCCATAATGTTGTGACCCAGTTCACCGCTGCTGCTGCCGAGTCCGTCCGGCCAGATATCGGTTGCCGAATTCATCAACACCCATGCACTGTTTAATGCAGAGGCATTTACAAAAACTATTTTAGCATAGTATTGATAGGTTTGATGTGTTTCTGCATCCAAAACCTCAACACCGGTAGCTTTTTTGCTATCCTTATCGTAAAGTATCTTAGTGACGATGGAGAACGGCCGCACTTTTAAATTTCCCGTTGCCATCGCCGCCGGTAGTGTTGATGATTGCGTACTAAAATACCCCCCAAAAGGACATCCCTCCCAACAGCGGTTCCTGAACTGGCATTTAGTGCGTCCAGGTATCGCCTCTGTAAGGTTAGCACTGCGGCCGATAATCATGTGCCGGGTATTATTGTAATGTTTTTTTATCCTTTCGGCTACATCCTTCTCTACCACATTCAAATCCATCGGCTTCAGAAACTGTCCGTCCGGAAGTTGCGGCAAACCTTCTTTTGAACCATTTACCCCGGCAAACTTTTCTACGTGGTCGTACCAGGGTGCAATGTCTTTATAGCGTATCGGCCAGTCAATAGCCCACCCGTCTTTCAAATTCGCTTCAAAATCAAAGTCGCTCCAGCGGTAGCTCTGGCGTCCCCATAGTATGGAACGCCCTCCAAGCTGATAGGAGCGCCACCAGTTGAACGGTTTTATCTCGGTATATGGTGCATCCTGTTCATTGGCCCAATAATCCATAATCGGCTCATAAGCGCCCCATCCGCGGGAAATAACCGGACGGGCCTTCCTTTCCAATTGCGTTGGGTTACCCCGATGCTCAAAATCCCATGGGTCTTTTGATGCTGACTTATAATCTTTTAAATGTTCAAAATTGCGGCCACGCTCAAGCATAATGGTTTTCAGGCCACGTTCGGTCAGCTCTTTTGCAGCCCAGCCGCCGCTGATGCCGGAGCCAATAACAATCGCATCATAAGTATAGTCAGATTTCGCTTTGCCGTTTATGTTTACAGTATCCGCCATAAGTAAAGTATTAGGTAAAGGGTAATTGGTTTATGCAATGATATTGATTTATGCCAACTATAACAAACAACGTTTGTTTATGAAATGTGTAATAAATGTTAATGATACCGGTTGGTTTCCAGCTAAACATTTGCAACCAATACAACATCTACAACTATTACAACCAATTCGTAAATTGCAACCTGAAGAATGAGCATCACCACTTACGGACTACAGGACATAAAAAAAGAAGTGCAGCACTTATCCGCTGAACAGTTGGCTGATTTATGCCTGAGATTAGCTCGTTATAAAAAAGAAAATAAGGAACTTCTCGCCTATTTATTATTCGAAGCACATAACGAAGATGCTTTTATCGAACAGGTAAAAGCCGAAGTTGGTTTCGCTATGAGTCAGTTGTCTTCTCATAGTTACCAGGCGGCAAAAAGCGTTCGCAAAATTTTAAGGCTTATCAGTAAATATGTGAAATTCATGGCATCCAAACCGGCGGAAATTGAACTGTTGCTGGGTTTTTGCCATAACTACCTTCAGTACATTAACCGTAATACTTCCTACAAGCCGATGCGTATGATATTGATACGGCAGGTACAGAAAATTGCGGCGGCCATTAACAAATTGCACGAGGACCTGCAATTTGATTACGCTAACGATTATAATAACCTAATTGAAGAAGCCGAAAAAAAATTTCCCTGGTTCTACAAGAATGACTATTTGTTGTAACATCTTTGCAGTTACAAAATCTAACCAATAAATTAACTGATAGTGGCGGAAAAGGAAGCAGCTTTTAAGAAGATTTACGAAGCCAATTCAAAAAAAATCTACCATTTATGTTACGGTTACACCGGTGACGACGATTCTGCGAGCGATCTTTTACAGGAAACATTTTTAAAAGTCTGGCAAAACCTCGATAAGTTCCGTAACCAGGCGATGATCTCGACCTGGATTTACCGCATCGCAGTTAATACCTGTCTAACCTACTTGCGGTCGGAAAAGCGACAGGCAAAGGATGAGCTTACACCCTTAATATCTGAAACAAAAAAAGAAGAAGTATCTGAAAAAAATGAGCAGGTTGCGCTGCTGTATAAGTGCATATCAAAGTTGGAAGAGTCGGAAAGAATAATCATTACGATGGTACTGGATGAGGTGCCATATCCCGAGATCGCAGAGGTGTCGGGCATATCAGAGGGGAATTTGCGGGTAAAAATCTATCGTATTAAACAGAAGTTAACAGAATTATACAACCACTATGAAAGAATTTGAGCACTTAATGTCCGTTTGGCAGGGACAGCCAAAACGCGACACGCTTTCGGTGGATGAGGCGCTGAAGCAGGTAAAGAAAGGCATTCGTGGTATAACCAGTAGGTTATACTGGGGAATTGTTGGTATGATCGGTTTAATTGTTTGCGCTTTTATCATAACGTTTTTCTTCTCATTCCGCTCACCCGCCACTATAATTGGCATACTTATCATACTGGTTACAATGCTGATGTACCTGTCCCTCATAGTACGTCATTATCATATCTTAAACAAACACGACCTTACACAAAACCCAACAGAATATTTAAATACCCTGAAGGAGTACCAGAAAAACCGAAGTAAAACCATCGGCTGGTTCTATTACTTTTTTATGGTGATGATAAGCACCGGCCTGGCCCTGTACTTTGTTGAAGTTCTGGAAGACGCGCCGACGTATTTCAAACTGATAACCTACGGCTCTATCATCATCTGGTTTTTGTTTATCACATTCTACCTGAAGCCCCGCATGTTTAAAAACGAAGAAGAGAAGCTGAATCTGATGATCGACAGGCTCATCAGGCTGCAGGAACAGTTTGATTGATTTTTGATATGCGTATATGCAAATGTGCGAATGAAAAATACTAATCTTGTAATTAGTTTTAACCCTACCTAAGTTGGATAACATTCAGATAGTTCCTGTACAGATTAGCGATGCAGACTCATTGCTCCAACTAAGCTTAAGCACTTTTCTGGATTTTTTCGGTCCCCCGGTCAATGAGCAAAAAAATATCGATGCCTATACTTCTATAGCATTTACGCCGGAAAAAATTCTTTCAGAACTGATGAACCCTGACTCCCGGTTTTATTTTGCCAGGGACGGCGAGGAAATCGCCGGCTATATTAAGCTCAACTTTAACGCCGCACAAAACGAATTTAAAGACCCTCAGGCTCTTGAGATAGAACGCATTTATGTATCGCGCGCACACCATAAAAAACAAATCGGCTCGCAACTGATCAATTTTGCGATCAATACTGCCTTAAATAAAAAAATGGACTACATCTGGCTCGGCGTTTGGGAGCATAATCATCGGGCTATCTCGTTTTATGAACGCAATGGCTTTCGCTTAGTTGGTAGACATAATTTCATGCTCGGAGATGATGTGCAAACGGATCTGCTGATGAGACGGGAACTATATCCGTAAAATTTGTTGAATAATGGGATTGACATCGTTGTTACCATATGAATCAACAGTTACCCCTCCGGTTGTGTCTCCACAGCTTGGTTTTACCCTGCTCTACGGGAAATTGTGAGACACGGGCCCAGGTAAATCCTCCGATATTAAAGTAATATACATTTGGTATTATATGAATCTATCCACGCATAAACGGATTAAAGTTCCTCGTCCCTATCTCCATTCCTGCCGCCCTGCAAACTGTCTTCTCGCCAAATTTAAAATTTATTTTATCCATTGCCTGGTAAAGGCGTATCTGCTCTTCATTGTCCTCAAAAAGGTTTATCTGGTAGCTGCCGCTGGCCAGGTTGCTTAACCTTACACCAATAAGCCGGACCGGCCGGTGCTGGTTCCAGGCCTTTTTCAGCAGGTTTTTAACTCCCGGGATTAATATATGCTCTGCAGCAGTTAAAGGTATTTTCTCCTGCTGGGTATGTGTTTCAAAATTGGCATAGCGTACTTTGATGGCCATGCACGACGCTAATTTATTCTCCTTGCGAAGCTTGGATGAAAGCTCCTCGGTCATAGATACCAATATATTCTCAAGATTCTGCCGGTCGGAAACGTTCTTATGGAATGTATGCTCAGTAGAGATGGATTTGCGCTCGTGATGCGGCACGATTTCGCCTTCATCAATGCCATTCGCCTTATCCCAAAGATAACGCCCTGCCTTTCCGAGTATCGCTTCCAGGAAACGGATATCAGTTTTCTGCAACTGGGCAATCCTTTCTATACCATATTGGTTAAGCTTAGCCGCAGTGCTCTCGCCCAAGCCCGGAATTTTACCGATGGCCAGAGGAGCTAAAAACTCTTTTTCTTTACCGTGCGGAATATACAGCTGCCCATTGGGTTTGGCTTGGTTGGTGGCCATTTTAGATACCGTTTTTCCCGACGACATGCCAAACGAAATAGGTAGCCCGGTCTCCCGCATTATTTTTTGCCGCAATTCACTGGCATGCTGGTAACAGTTATGAAAGCGATCCATGCCGGTATAATCAATGTAAAATTCATCAATGGACGTTTTCATATATAGCGGTACCGCATTTTGGATAATCTCAGTAACCTCGCGGCTGGCCTCGCCATAGCGCCCGTGTGATCCCCGTAGGAAAATAGCGTGCGGACAAAGCTTATGCGCCAGCTTGCTCGACATTGCCGAATGAATACCGTACTTACGCGCCTCGTAGCTGCAACTGGCTACCACTCCCCTTTCCGCCGAGCCGCCGATGATAACAGGCTTGCCAATCAATGACGGATCGAATTTTCGCTCCACAGAAACGAAGAACGAATCAAGGTCGATATGCATGATGATGCGTTTGCCGGGCATGACACAAATATAGAAAAATACTAATATAATTAGCAAATATTCAAGGGAAGATAAAGCTGAAAGATTAAGGGCTAAAGACCTTAAAATTGGGGGCTGCTAATAAGGTTCTTCATATAAGCAGCAATGTCCTGCTCATTCTGATTTTCAGACTTACTTAAATGTTCAATAACGTTTTCGCGTTCCAACTCGCTACGATTCTGGCTGAGTTTCTTTTTGGCTTGCAAATCATCAACCACCATCTCGAAAGCGACGATTCCTTTCATCATGCGCTGCTTGTATTCTTCGGATAGGCTATTATACTGTTTCAGATAACCGGCTTCATAATATTTAATGGTCTCTGTAAGCAACGCGGCTTTCTGTTCTTCGCCGTCTAATACAACACAATTGCCATAAGCGTGCACAGCCAGGTAATTCCAGGTTGGGACATTCTGTACTTTTTCGTAGTTTTTTGGTGAGATATAAGCGTGAGGCTCCGTAAATATTACGAGCGACTTGCCCGTGAAAATGTCTTCTGATTGCGGGTTGGCTTTAGCGAAGTGCGAGCGCAAAATGATTTTATCATCTTTTTTTATCACAACAAACGGCAGATGCGTTGCCACGGGTAAGCCATCTTTTGCAGTCACGATAGTTGCGAAGCTATAACGCTGCATAAAGGCGAAAGCCTCTTCAACGTTATCGAATTTATTAAAAGACAATATGTACATGACGAGTGAAATTACGAAACACCGTAGATTAACCCAATCCTTCCAGCATCCTTTTCAATACAGCCTGCGCAGCCCAGACACGATTACCCGCCTCATGCACAACTATCGACGACGAGCCATTCAGTATTTCCGAAGACAGCTCCAAATCGCGCCTTACGGGCAGGCAATGCATTATCTTAGCATCATTGGTAATTTTCAAACGCTCATTAGTCAGCATCCAATCTTCGCTAACCGGGCTTACCTTTCCATAAGGCTCGTAAGCCGACCAGTTTTTTACGTAGATGAAATCGGCATCTGCCAATGCTTCATGCTGGTTGTGGGTGATGATAGCCCCTTTGGTAAAGTCCCCGCATAACTCGTATCCTTCAGGGTTAGCTATGGTGAATTCTACATCAGCCCTGCACATCCATTCGGCAAAAGAGTTAGGTACAGCCTGCGGCAATGGTTTTATGTGCGGCGCCCAGGTTAATACCACTTTAGGGCGATCGCGTTTTTTGAGTTCGGTAATAGTAATCAGATCTGCCAGACTTTGCAGGGGATGACGGGTAGCTGATTCGAGACTTACAACCGGCACGCCGCAAAACTCAACAAATTTATTGAAAATAACCTCGTTATAGTCCTCATCCCTGTCCTTTAAGCCGGGAAATGAACGAACAGCAATGATATCGGCATATTGCCCCATCACAGCTGCCGCCTCGCGGATATGCTCAACGGCAGTACCGTTCATAATCACATTGTCACGCAGTTCCAGCGCCCAGCCTTCTTTATCCATATTCAGCACCATTACGTTCATGCCAAGGTTCAATGCAGCTTTTTGAGTGCTCATGCGGGTTCGTAAGCTTGGGTTCAGGAACACCAGGGCTATGGTTTTGTTTTCGCCGAGGTCTTTGTGCGCATAGGGGTTCTGCTTCAGACGCAGCGCCTCCTTAACAAGTAATTGAACATCAGGGACATCATTTACGGATGAAAATAGTTTCATGGGCGGAGTTTAGCGTGTTATTGATTAAGCGTTTCAGCAAAGGCCTCCAAAAATCTGTCGGCATATGCTTTTGTTAAGTTTAGCGCAGGCAACAGCCTTACTACGTTCGGTTTGGCTTCGCCTGTAAATATATGGTGTTTAAACAGCAGGTCTTTGCGTACGCTGGAAAGTTCGGCAGGCAATTCAATGCCAATCATTAACCCACGTCCGCGAACTTCAACAACCTGTTTAAACTTTTTCAATTCCTCAATTAAATAGCCTCCAACTTCAGCGGCATTTTGCAGCAGATTATCGCGCTCAATCACTTCCAACACAGCTAAACCAGCGGCACAAGCCAGATGGTTACCGCCAAAGGTAGTACCCAGCATACCATAAGCGGGCTTTATTTTTGGCGAGATAATGATACCTCCTATTGGAAAACCATTACCCATGCCTTTGGCCATGGTATAGATATCGGCGTTTACACCGGCAAAATCGTGCGAAAAGAATTTACCGCTGCGCCCATAACCGCATTGCACCGAATCGGCGATAAATACGGCATTATGCTCATCGCAAAGCGACCTGATCTTCTGCAGGAAACCTTCCGGAGCAACCTGTATACCCCCAACGCCCTGTATGCCTTCTATAATAACAGATGAAATATCATTTGTCTCAAATGCCTCAACCAGCGCGGTTTCATCTTTCCATGGGAGAAAAATTATGTTATTGGTTTCGTTAACCGGGGCGATTATCTTGGGATTGTCCGTTGCAGAAACCGCCAGCGAAGTACGGCCATGGAATGCGCCTTTAAATGCAATAACTTTCTTTTTTAAATTATAAAATGAAGCAAGCTTTAATGCGTTTTCGTTGGCTTCGGCGCCGGAGTTGCACAAAAACAATTGATAATCCTCTTTACCCGATACCTGTCCGAGCTTTTCAGCCAGTTGCTTTTGCAGGGGAATCTCCACAGAGTTTGAGTAGAACCCAATCTGGTGCAGCTGGTCTTCCAGTCGCATTACATAATGCGGATTGGTGTGGCCAATAGATATCACGGCATGCCCCCCGTAAAGATCCAGGTACTCGGTGCCTTTATCATCATAAACGAGGCTGCCAACACCTTTAACGATGTTGATGGGATTGATAGGATATACGTCGAAAAGTTTCATAGTACCCAAACCCCTAAAGGGGCTTTACAAATTAATTTAATAAATATACATGTCCGCCATTTTTCCCCTTTAGGGGGCAGGGGGTTAAAAAGCTACTGCCTTTAGTTTTAATCCCGCTTTTTCATCCAGCCCGCACATCAAATTCATATTCTGAACCGCCTGACCTGACGCCCCTTTAAGCAAATTGTCTAAAACACTTATAATCAACAGCTTATTACCATATTTCTTCACCTGCAAAAAGCACTTGTTGGTATTTACTATTTGCTTTAAATCGATATTATGACTGGTTACATGCGTAAATGTGTGCTTGTCATAAAACTCATGATAAAGCTTTAAAGCCTGTGCTTCGGGTAAATCGGTATCGATATAAATAGACGCAATAATACCACGAGTAAAATCACCGCGATAAGGGATAAAACTTATCGGCTGGTTAAAGTCCGGCTGCAGTTGTTTTAGCGACTGACCAATTTCATTCAAATGCTGGTGCTCGAACGCCTTATAAACCGACAGGTTATCATTCCTCCACGTAAAATGCGAAGTTGGCGAAAGGCTTTGTCCTGCACCCGTCGAACCGGTGGTAGCGGTAACATGTACTTCGCTGTTCAGTAAGCCTTTCGATGCTAATGGCAGTAAGCCGAGTTGCAGGCATGTAGCAAAACAGCCCGGATTGGCAACATTGTGCGCTTCTTTAATGGCATCCCGGTTTAACTCGGGCAAACCATAAGTAAACAGCTTTGTGCGCGTTTTATGCCCTTCGGGGCTGTTGCTTAAACGAAAATCCTGGCTAAGGTCGATAACTTTGATATCAGCCGGTATCGGATTAGCCTCCAAAAACTTTCTTGCATCACCATGGCCCACACACAAAAACAACACGTCAATATTGTAAGCGAGTTCAGCGGCGAACTTCAGATCCGTTTCGCCGAACAGGTCAGTATGCACGTCGTAAACATGATTACCGGCGTTGCTGGTGCTGTGCACGAACGAAATATCAACATCCGGATGGTTCAATAACAGGCGCAGCATCTCGCCACCAGTATAACCTGCGCCGCCTACTATGCCCGCCCTTACCTTAGTTCTTGAAATGTTCCCGGCATCCATCCTTATGAATTTACTTTATGATATATCATTACCTGGTTACCGAAAATCTTCGAGAAACCTTTTACGTCGTCCCCTGTCCAGGCGTTGTTCATTTCGCCATAGCTGCCAAATTTATTTGACATCAGATCATGCGCCGATTCGATACCAACCACCTGGAAACGATAAGGGTGCAGCTGAACAAATACTTTGCCGGTTACATTTTGCTGTGTATCGGAAAGGAAAGCTTCGATATTGCGCATAACCGGATCATGGAACTGGCCTTCATGCAACCAGTTGCCGTAGAACGATGACAACTGATCTTTCCATGACAGCTGCCATTTGGTCAACACGTGTTTTTCCAGCGTGTGGTGTGCTTTGATGATAATGATTGGCGCAGCAGCCTCAAAGCCTACCCTGCCTTTAATACCGATAATAGTATCGCCTACATGGATATCTCGGCCAATGCCATAAGGCTGTGCGATTGCCTGTAACGCCTGTATCGCCTTGGTCGGATGGTCAAATTTTTCGCCATTAAGACCGATAAGCTCTCCTTTTTTAAATTCAAGCTCGATGTCTTTTACCCCGGCCGAGGTTACTTGAGTTGGCCACGCTTCTTCCGGCAGACCCAGGTTTGAAGTAAGCGTTTCCTTACCGCCAACCGATGTTCCCCAAATGCCTTTATTGATAGAATATTTAGCCTTCTCGAAGTTCATATCCACGCCATGGTCTTTCAGGTATTGGATCTCTTCTTCGCGGCTTAATTTTAAATCTCGTATAGGGGTGATGATCTTTACATCAGGCACCAGGATATTGAAGATCATATCAAAGCGTACCTGGTCGTTACCTGCGCCGGTGCTGCCGTGGGCAACAAACTCCGCACCTATTTCTTTTGCGTAATTAGCAATAGCGGTAGCCTGGCTAACACGCTCGGCGCTCACCGACAATGGATAGGTATTATTCTTTAATACATTACCATAAATCAGGAAGCGAACGCAGGTGTTGTAGAAATTCTCGGTTTCATCAACCACGCGATGTGAGGTAACCCCCATTTTGTAAGCGCGTTCTTCTACGTTTTTAAGTTCTTCTTCGCTGAAGCCGCCAGTGTTAACGATCACAGAATGAACTTCATAACCGAGATCCTGTGTCAGATAGATGCAGCAGAAGGAAGTATCCAGTCCGCCGCTGTATGCAAGTACTACTTTTTGTTTCATTGATGTATGGTTGGTTAGCGGCGCAATGTATTGCGTCGCTATGTTTTTCAATTAATTTGCCGGTGTAAATGAAAACTTCTCAATCCTGCGTTTTATCGCGTTCTCGATACGTTCCAGCAGCGTTGCCTTGTGCGTGATCTTTTTCATCTTTTCTTCGTATTCTTTCTGCTTTTCCGCGGGGTCGAACAGCATGGCCGTGCACATGCAATTCTTACGGTTCTTACTGGTGAGGATATCGTAATTCACACAACTTTTACAGCCCTTCCAGAAGTCCTCATCCTGGGTTAGCTCAGAATAAGTTACCGGCTCATAGCCCAGCTCAGAGTTGATTTTCATTACCGCCAAACCAGTGGTAAGGCCGAATATCTTTGCATTGGGGTATTTGCTGCGCGATAAGTTAAATATACACTCCTTAATAGCCTTGGCCAGTCCTTCTTTTCTGAATTGCGGACTCACAATCAAGCCCGAATTGGCAACAAAATCGCCATGGCTCCATGTTTCTATATAGCAAAAACCAGCCCAGGTACCGTCTTTATGAATAGCAATTACAGCCTTGCCTTCCAGCATTTTATTTGCCACATACTCGGGCGAACGCTGAGCTATACCGGTGCCGCGCGCTTTAGCCGACTCTGCCATTTCATCGCATATCTGCTGGGCAAAATCTACATGTTGTGCGGTCGCAACCTGTATATCAAAATCTTTAATCATCGAAATAGAAAAATTACCGTTAAATTATTTGCCTCTGCGGCGTTAATAATCAAATGATTTTTTGTGGGGAAAGACGACACTACGCCTTTACAGCGGGGTTCAGGGAGAGACTGAAACTAAATCAAGCCCGAGCCATAAAAGGCCTTCGTCGGGATGGAGAAAATAAAAACACGTTTGAAAGCAAAGCAACGCCAACCGGGGCGAAAGTCGCTCTGGCTATTGGCTGATTTAAGCTTTGAAATTTCATCTTTTATTTGCTTTTATAGTGTTTTCTAAAATTTGTGCAAAGTATTGCATAAATTTTTGTTTATGCAAGAAAAAACTGCATTAATAGCACTTTTAACGTAAAAATTACTTAGTCTTCATAATAAGGACGCCGTCCGCATCCTGAATCTCAAAAAATCTGTCTCTTTACGATGGCTAATTATAAGAAAGTTTTATTCAACGGCGTTCTTTGCCATAATATCGTTTAATATCATATCCGCATGAATCCTGGAATTTTCAATAAACCACAAATGCGTATCTAAACCACCACAAACAACACCGGCCAGGTATAGTCCTGCGATATTGGTTTCCATAGTTTCAGGGTTATATTGAGGAATAAATTTATCATTAGTTAATGTAATACCTAATTTCTTAAGAAACTCAAAGTTAGGCCGGTAGCCGGTCATCGCCATTACAAAATCATTTGGGATGGTTACCAGGCCCTCAGGCGTTTCAATATCTACCTCATGACTACGGATAGCTTTCAGGTTGGAATTGAAATAAGCTTTGATACTGCCCTCTTTGATTCGGTTGATGATATCGGGCCTTACCCAATACTTCACCCTGTGGCTAACCTCTTCTCCGCGGATCACCAGCGTTACCTCCGCTCCTTTCCGGTAAGTTTCTAAGGCCACATCTATTGCCGAGTTGCTTGAGCCCACCACAACTACTTTTTGCATGGCATAATAATGCGGATCTTTATAGTAATGCTTTACTTTTGGCAAATCCTCACCCGGGATATCAAGGTGCACAGCAATATCATAAAATCCAGTTGATAGAATCACGTTTTTTGCAAGGTAAACGGATTTGCTGGTGGTAACTCTAAAAGTGTCATCAATTTTTTCAAGTCCGGTAACTTCTTCGAACAAATTGACCGGCAAGTTGTTAGAGGTGGCCACCCTGCGATAATATTCCAAAGCCTCGTTTCGGTTAGGTTTATTGCTGGTGGTCACAAACGGGATACCGCCAATCTCAAGTTTTTCCGAGGTGGAGAAAAAAGTCATGGTTGACGGGTAATTGAACAAAGAATTGACCAGGCAGCCTTTTTCTACAATCAAAAAATTCAAGCCGGACTTCTGTGCCGCTAATCCGCAGGCCAAACCGATTGGGCCGCCGCCTATGATAAGTATATCGAGCATGTTGCGAAGATAGGCAGATTTGGCCTATAGTTGAATGAATGATAATTCATAGCAGCGTCAGGAAAACGCAGCGATGTAATACTCCTCTGCCGGATTGATTTACCTATTCCTCATGCATTATCATAAGCAGCCTGTAAGTCCTTAATGATGATTTTTTTCATTTTCATCATGGCCACCATCACTGCTGAGGATTTTTTTGGATCTGGATCGCTCATCAGCCGGGGTAAAATTTCGGGGGCTACCTGCCACGATAGGCCGTATTTGTCCTTCAGCCAGCCACAGGGGCCTTCCTCGCCGCCATCGGCTGACAAAGCATTCCAATAGTGATCTACTTCCTCTTGTGTATCAGGCTCAATAGCGAATGAAATGGTTTCGGAATATTTTGCTTCCTGGCCCCAGTTAAGGGCGGTCATCGTCATGCCGAATATTTCAAAAGTGGCTGTCAGTACTGTATCGGGTGGCATTGGCGTACCTTCAGGATAATGGTCGACCTTCAATAGTTTGCCGTTAAATACCGACACATAAAATTTTGCCGCTTCTTCGGCCTCGTGATTAAACAGCAGAAAAGGAGTGATTTTTATACGCATAATGTGGTCATTGGTGATAAAAAATTGTAAAAAGCGCCCATATTCCAGTTTGAAATATGGCCGCTTTATAAGCATTAACTTCTGATCGCTAACTGCAATCACTCGCTTTTCAAACTCTTCACCGGGTTAGTAAGTGCTGCTTTTATCGATTGAAAACTAATGGTTGCAAATGCAATGATAATTGCACCACCGCCTGCTAACGCCAATATCCACCACTGTACGCTTTGCCGGTAGGCAAAACCCTGTAACCAGTTATGCATGGCCCACCAGGCCAGCGGTGTCGCAACCAAAATAGATACCAGTACCAGCTTAATAAAGTCTTTGGATAACATACCTACTATGGCCGATACGTTTGCGCCCAGTACCTTTCTTATTCCTATTTCCTTTATGCGCTGTTCTGCGGCATAAGCTGCCAATCCGAACAGTCCAAGGCAAGCTATTATGATAGCCAGAGAGGTAAACGCTACTGATATAGTTCCAATACGTTGTTCTGCCCTATATATGGCGTCAAAATCCTCGTCCATAAACGAATAGGCAAAAGCCTGCGTAGGCGAGAAAGAATCATATTTATTTTTTATCTGTTGTATGATGGCCGGAATATTTGCCGACCTGATGCGGGCAGTCACTGCGCCACGGTCCTCGTCCATTCTCAGCATTAACGGTGATATATTTTCCTTAAGCGACCTGAAATTAAAGTCGCGCATAACACCTACTACGTGATACTTTTTAATGGTTTTAGCCATGTTGTCATTCGGCGTATATATAAATTGACCTATAGGATCGGTAAAACCCAACTGTTTAGCTGCAGCTTCGTTAATAATCAGTGCCGCAGTATCTGTGCCTATTTCCTTTGAAAAATTCCGTCCTGCAATAATCTTGATGCCCAGCGTTGGCAGATAATTTTCATCGGCCGGCCATATCTGGCTCAGTATCGATTGTTTCTGGTCCAGGTTAGGCGTTTTAAAGAAAGCGCTGCTGTTGCCATAATCGTCGGTGGGCAGCGCGCCGGTCAATGAGGCATCCTGTACACCCGCAAGGGTCTTTACTTCGTCGCGAAACGATTTGGCGCCGTTTCCCAGCGACCATACATTTTTTATAACCAAAACATGGTCGCGCGTATACCCAAGATCTTTACTTTGAATATATTTCAACTGGTTATAAATTACCAGGGTGCTGATAATCAAAAATATCGATATGCAAAACTGCCCAACTACTAATACGTTGCGGAACATGCTGCCTTTAAACCCTGCGGCTATCTTTCCTTTTAATACCTGAATGGGCTGGAATGCCGACATATACAGGGCTGGATATGAGCCCGCCAGGCATCCTATAACTAATATGATCACCAATAAAGTTGGCAATAACCACGAGATAATCTGGCCGGTAACAACCAGATCTTTACCCGACATTTTATTGAACTGCGGCAGGAACAGCCACGCGATTACCAGCGCAATTAGCGTTGCAAACAATGTAACCAAAATGGATTCTGTTAAAAACTGGGCTATTAAATGCTTACGGGGAGAACCCAAAACTTTACGCACGCCAACTTCGCGGGCCCGGTTAGATGACCGGGCGGTAGACAAATTCATGAAGTTAACACAGGCTATTAATAAAATCAGTATGGCAACGCCCGAGAAAATGTATACATATTTGATATCGCCGTTCACGTCCAGTTCGGCAACTGAATTTGAGTGAAGGTGTATGCTGCGCAGCGGAACTAAGTCAAACTTGTAGTAATTGCCTGCCTTTTCAAAATCATCGTAGCTCAAATGTATTAAGCTCTGCATTTGCGGCCCGGCATGCTTCACCATAAATTCCCGCATTTTCCCTTTCAGCCTGTTAATATCAGCACCGGGTTTTAACAATACGTAGGTATTGAAGTTATTACTTAGCCAGGCGTCTTCCTTGCTTTCGTCAAGTCCCGGCATGGCAATAAAGAAGTCGAAATTAAAATGGGATTGCTTCGGAATATCTTTTATAACTGCAGTTACTTTATAAAGAGAAGGATCATTAAAAGTGAGTGTTTGCCCCACCACATTTGTACGGTCAAAGTACTTCTTGGCCATTTTTTCCGTAATAACAACCGTGTGAGGCGCTGTCAAGGCATTATCAGCGCTGCCGCTTACTATTGGTAAGGTAAATATTTTAAATATAGAGTTATCGGCATATACCATCCTATCCTCAACAATATTTTGCTTGCCTTTTTTCACCTGGTTACCTCCCCTGTTCCGGAAGCGCACAGCTTCTTCAACTTCAGGAAAATCAGCTTTAAGTGCGGCGGCGGCAGGCGCAGGCGAAACGGCATAAGAGTTTTCGTTGCCGCCAAATTTGATGTTGTTATTTACCCGGTAAATTCTTTCGGCTTTTTCGTTGTAGCTATCGAAGTTCAGCTCATCAAATACATAAAATACAATAAGCAGGCAGGTAGCCAGGCCCAGGGCCAGGCCGAACACGTTGATAAAGGTGAACCCTTTATTTTTCATCAATCCGCGAAAGGCGGTCTTAATGTAGTTCTTAATCATAGTGTGTTGTATTAGGGGTTAGTTGTTTAAGTTAGACGTTGCGTCAAAAAAATAGGTTGCAGCCATTTTTCATAATTAATACAACCCGATCACCTATTACCCCTATCGTAATTTTATTTTTTTTTGATTGTTATAATTGTCGCTGTCTAATCGTCACGCAGCAAATGGCATTGATTACTCGCTTCTTAAACTTTTCACCGGGTTAGCGGTAGCAGCGCTTAACGTGTTTGCACTTACCACTATCATTGTTAACAATAATATCAGCCCTCCTACTATTCCAAACATCCAGATGCCAATATCAATGCGGTAATCATATTTCTGCAGCCAGTTGTGCATCATCCACCAGGTCAGTGGTACGGCTATTACGAAGGCAATGGCAACCAACCTTAAAAACTCGGTAGCTATCAGCATCAGTAATTGCTGAACGGTTGCGCCTAACACCTTGCGGATACCTATTTCACGGAAACGTTTTTCGATGGTGAACGATGCCAGGCCAGCAAGACCAATGCAGCAAATGAAGATGGCCAGGCCGGCGAAGACGTTGGTTAGATGGCTGATTAACTCCTCGCTTGCGAATTTTTTGCCAAACTCCTGATCTACAAACTGGTATTCGAAAACATCTGCCGGACTGTACTCCGTATATATCTTTTTAAACAGTTCGATAGCCTTTTGCGGCGACACGCCTTCTTTAAGCCTGGTAGTGATGTATGATGAACCCCTGCCACTATAGTAAACCATTAAAGGTTCAACCGGAGCGTAGGGAGAGGTCATCACCACGTTATCGATCACACCTATGACTGTGTATTTTTTAGAACCATAGCGCATTTCCATTCCTACGGGGTTTTTAACACGCATGGCGTCTACCGCCGCCTTATTTAACATCATCGAGGCAGAATCGGCAGGCGTGCCCTGAAAATCGTTGCCCTTTAACACCTTAATGCCCATTGTTTTTGTAAAATCCACATCTGTTTGTATGCCGGAGAAAATGATTTTCGAATCAGTGGCCATTCCCTCGTAACTTGGCGAAGGCGACCGCCACCAGATGTCGGTTATAGGTGAAGACGTGCGGGTGACCTCCTTTACAATACCAGACTTCAGCATATCGTCTTTTATCGAGCGGAAACTTTTGTCAGTGTTCGGCGTTGATGGCATCATGATCAGGTTGTTTACGTTGTAACCCAGGTTTCTGTCTTTAACGTGCTGGATCTGTTTATAGATTATAAGTGTCGCCGCAATCAAAAATATTGAGATTACAAATTGGCCAACAACTAATATCCGCCTTGGCAATACTGCGCTTTTGCCCGCGGCGAAAGTACCTTTTAATACCTTAACCGGGTTGAATGACGACAGGTACAATGCCGGGTAGCTTCCTGCCATGATCCCTGTAAATAAGATAATAACCACTGCCCCCATCCAGAACAATGGGTCTGCCATATTAAGCGACAGATGCTTTTGCACCATGGAATTAAATGCTGGCATTAACAGGTACACCGCTAAAACGGCCAATGTAAAGGCAGCCAATGATAGCATCATCGATTCAGCGAAGAATTGCGTAACCAACTGCTTTTTATCAGAGCCTAATGTCTTGCGGATACCCACCTCCTTTGCGCGCTTTTCAGAACGCGCTGTGGATAGGTTCATAAAGTTTACGCAAGCTATCAGGAGGATAATAATCGCTATAATGGTAAAGAGCCGTACGTATTCGATCGGGCCGCCAACGTTTTTTCCATCTTTATAATCGCTGTACAAATGCCACCGGCTCATTGGCACGATAAAATAGGTACTTATCTTGTCATGGTTGTGGTCAAACATCACCTTGTTGATGGCTTTCTCGATCGTTGCAACGTTGGGATTTGGCACAGTTTCGATATAAACGGAATAGGACGAATTTTGCCATTCCTTCATCGCTCCCTGAACCTGCGGATCTGCAGGGTTAAATGCCGATAAAGCTTCAAACTGCCGGCTTGAATTGCCGGGCATGTCTGCAATTACAGCAGTTACTTTCAGCAGTTGATCGTTTATTTTAATTGCTTTATTAATTGGATCCGAGGTACCGAAAAATGATTTGGCAGTTGATTCGGTAAGCACCAGGCTATTGGGTTCGGCAAGCGCTGTTTCAGGACTACCTTTGATGAACCTACAGGTAAACATATCAAAATAACGTCCGCCTACAACTGCAAGGTCCTTTTTTAGCTTGGTTTGTCCATATACAAACAATTGCGGAGACGTATAGCTGGACATCACCGCATTTTTTATTTGCGGATACCCCGTTTCAAGCGACTTTGCCAGCGGGAACACCATATTCTGGTCGGTGAAAATGTTGTTCTTAAAATCGCGGTTGGCAATTACCTGGTAAATATTTTTGTATTTAATGTTGAACTTATCAAAAGTAAGCTCATCCTTCACCCACAAAAAGATAAAGATGGTACAGGTAATCCCTATGGTTAAGCCCAACAGGTTAGTGATGGTGAAACCCTTATTCCTGGTAAGGTTCCTCCAGGCTATTTTGATATAATTCTTTATCATGATGGTTGGTTTATTAGCTCATTTGTTTAATGATATAATGACTATTAAACATCTGAAGACGTGACACTTTATTTTCAAAATCTGCAATTTATCGCTACTCCATGTTAGCCTATTCTGCCCGCAAACTATCAACAGGGTTTGCTACCGCTGCCTTTATCGCATGGTAGCTTACGGTTATAATTGCAGTAGCTACCGCTACTATGCCTGCTGCAGCAAACATCCACCACGAAATAGTTATCCTGTAGGCAAATCCTTCCAGCCATTTATGCATGGCCCACCAGGCTACCGGCGACGCAATTAAAATCGATAATAGCACCAATGCCAAAAAATCGCGGGATAATAGGGTATTGATTGATGCCAGGCTTGCACCTAACACCTTACGGATACCAATTTCCTTGGTGCGCTGCTCAATGGTGAATGCAGCCAGTCCGAATAAACCAAGCGTAGCCAACATGATGGTGATGTAAGTAAACACGCTGAATATCGAAGCCAGCCTGTCTTCTGCTTTGTACTGCTGGTTAAAGGCATCGTCTGCAAACGTATAATCAAACGGAGTGTCTTTATCGTATTTTTTGTAGATAGCCTCCATCTTGCTGAGCAAGGTTGGTATATTGGTATGGGGTTTTATACGGGCAAGCAGCGTACAGCCGTCACGCGGGGAAAACAGCATGTTATCAGGCACAACATTTAACACCAATGGAGCTATCTCCGACTGTAATGAGCTGTAGTTAAAGTTCTTCAACACGCCGGTTACTTTATATTGTTGAGGTCCCGATTTCACATAGGAGCCTATAGGGTTTGCAGGCAGGTGAAGCTTTTCTATAGCAGCTTCATTAATTACGATCCTGTCCATGCCAGCCAGCTTTTCACCGGCAACAGGAGCGTATCTCCACTTCAAACCCAGTGTTTTAATGTACTGATCGTCACCTAACAGAGAAACCAGCATAATATTTTCCTCTTTGGTTTTGCCGTTGAACGAATTCATATCGAAGCCTTTAAACATTTCGTAATGTGTGGTGGCAGCGCTTTCGATACCACTTAAAGATTTGATGTCTTGTTTAAAAGCCAGGTAATTGCTGCCGAACGTATTGTGTACAGGAATCATCACAACATTATCGCGGTTAATTCCTGTGTCAACATGGCGAAAATAATAAAGCTGCCGATCTATCACTATACCACACACTATAAGGCCCACTGATATGCTGAACTGTAAAGTGGTAAAAACTTTACGTACGGCAACGCCGCCGGAGCTCTTGCTCATTTTTCCTTTCAGCGTAGTTACCGGTTTAAAGGCTGATAGTACCAATGAAGGATAACTACCTGCAATCAAAATAGTTAACAGCAACAGCGCGAACAATAAAATTAACACCGTTGGGCTGTATAAAAAAGTATCATCAATCTTTAGCTGCAAAATATTCAGGAACCACGATTTAAAGCCGTAGCATAAAACGTACCCTAACACGAAAGAAATTATTGCAAACATCGCCGACTCCACATAAAACTGTGTAGCTATGGTCTTTCTGCTTGCTCCGGCCACCTTTCTTACGCCCACTTCCTTAGCCCGTAAAGTTGCCCTCGCGGTTGAAAGGCTCATGTAATTCACCAAAGCCAGAATCAGCACCAATATTGCAACCAACGGAAATATTTTTAAATATTTTGTGTTCGATGAATCTCCGAAGTTACTCTTAAGGTGCATATCCGGCATCGAAACAAAAGTGTAGTGCACACCGTCGAATGTCTTATCTTTTTTTGCCATCAAGTCAAGGCTTCGGCTGAGTGATGTGGTGTCTGAAGCTTTGTTTAACAAAATATAGTTGTCAAAATTTCCGAAGCTGATCTGGCCTTTGGCGCCTGTATATAGCGCAGCCTCTTTCATTTGCAGAAGGCTCTGGTTTGACGTAACAAAGCTGAATTCGATTGAAGAATTTGATGGAGTATTTTCAGCCACGCCGGTGATCTGGTAAGTAAAGGCGCTGTCTGTTTTTAGGGTAATGGTTTTACCTACCGGGTTTTCGTTGCCAAAATACTTTCTAGCCATCTCCTGCGATAGGACAACGTTGAACGGATGCGCCAGCACGTTCGAGGCATTTCCTGATACTAGCTTAAATGAAAAGAAATTGAAGAAGTTATTGTCGGCAAATAGCAGCTTGCTTTCTGAATATTTTGTTTCAGGCCGCTCCGGATTACTGACTATTACAGGTTTAAAGTACGCCATGGTACGCACAAAATCTTTAACAACAGGCTGCCGTTCTTTAATAATTGCAGCCGCATCAAAACTGGTATGAGCAAGATTCATGGTACTGGCGCCGATTTTGAAAGCGGCCCGCGGACTAAAAATCCTATCGGCATTCGTATGAAAACGGTCGTAGCTGTTCTCATGGGCTACGTACATCATTATCATCATACAAACGGCTAATCCAATGGCAAGCCCTGTGATGTTGATAAGGCTAAACAGACGCTGTTTAACCAGGTTACGCCAGGCGATTTTAATGTAGTTAAATATCATAATCAATTCATAATTAATAGTTTATGGTTTATAGCCGGACGAAATCAGCAGCACTGTTAAGTAGCAGTCACCGGGGACATATTTATGACTGTCATTGCCAACAGATGCTATTCACTTCTTAAACTTTTTACAGGGTTTACCAATGCTGCCCTAAGGGCCTGGTGTATTATAGTAACAGCTGCTATAACACCCGATGCCAGCACCGCCAGCACAAAAATGAGTGGACCGATACTGATATGGTATGCATAGTTCTGTAACCAACTGTTCATAGCATAGTAGGCTACCGGAGCGGCAATAAAAAATGCCACGCCGATAAGCGCAATAAATTCCTTCGAAAATAAACCTACGGCGCTCCATACCGATGCGCCAAGCACCTTGCGAATACCAACCTCTTTTGTACGCTGTGCTGCTGCAAATGCAATCAGGCCATATAGCCCCAGGCAGCCGATAAGTATGGCTATGCCGGAAAACAACTGGAAGGCTGTATAAACTTTTTGCTCCTGTTCATAAAAGGAAGCTATATGCTCATCAAGGAATTCATATTGGTACAGGTTGTCGGGAAATAAAGCCGACCATGATTTTCCGATACTTTCAATTGCACGGTTCATGTTAGTTGGTTGCAGCTTAATGCTGGCCCTGAAAAAATACTCCGCATGATACATCAGTATCACCGGCCGGCGAAGCTTATGCTTCGATTCTTCCTGGAAATCCTGCACGACGCCTATAATGTTTGCGTTCCGGCCACCCAGTATAAAATGGGCGCCGACAGCTTTGTGCGGATCAGTTATTCCCATTTTATGAATGAGCGTTTCATTCACCACGAAATTCTGGCTGGTATCTGTTGCAGGTATTTTTCTCAATTTTTCACCTGCCAGCATTTTGAGGCCGAACATATCGATGTAATTTTCGTCAGCGAAAATTAGGTTGGTCACATCGTCTTTGGTTACCCCGTATGCCGGCGCGGAAAAACCTGCTGCATTATTAGCGTATGATGGTGCCCCTGTTGAAAAACTCACCTGCTTTACGCCGGGGTTGCTCAGCAACTGTTCCCTTAATACTTCGGTCTTCGCCTGGTTAGGCACATAGATAGATATTACTGCATCTTTGTTGAACCCTAAATCCTGGTTTTCAAAATAATCCATTTGGCTGGCTACTACCAGCGTGCCAACTATCAAAATTTGGGATATAGCAAACTGCGACACCACCAAACCTTTGCGCAATGAAAATCTGCGCGGGGCTTGCGCATTGCCGCCTTTTAGCGATGCCACCGGCTGAAATGCTGACAAAACAAAGGATGGATAAAGCCCGGCCAGTAAAATAACGGCAACGGTAAGCCCTGTTATCCAGAATATCACTACCGGTTGCTGTAACTGGCTTGCATCGACCGTTAAATTCATCCAACTGTGCGCTTTGGTAAGAAATAACGCAGCAAGGGCAACGCCAAGCACTAATGCCAGCAATACCATTACAGTGGTTTCGCCCATAAATTGCTTTACCAATTGCGAGCGTAGTGCACCAAGCACCTTACGCACGCCAACCTCTTTTGAGCGTTTGATGGCCTGGGCCGTAGCAAGATTAATAAAGTTGATGCAGGCTGTGATAATAATTAGCAGCGCAACTCCAAACAAAGCATAGTAGGTATTTTTAGAAACCGGAGTAACAACGTTGTTGATGTATTTTTGGTCGAAATGGATATCCCTGATTGGCTGCAGGGGTAGCCTTACGTCCTTTTCTATCGACCAGTTTTTTTTGAGAAAAACTGGTATTCTAGCCTGTATATTTTTGATGGCGGAATTAGCAGGCAGTTCGAAGAAAGTAAAGAAGCCGCCGCCAATGTTCCAAAAGTTAGTGTAATTATCTTTTATCTGGTCCTTAATGGTCTCAAGTGAGGCCAGCATCTGGATCGGAACGCTGCGATTGCCGGGCTGATCTTTTATGATACCGGTAACCTTTGCATTTATCTGGTTCTCTACATTAATAAATTGGCCCATAGGATTTTTATCGCCAAAATATTTATGAGCCAGTGTTTGGTTCAGCACAATAGAATTTGGCTCGCTCAGCGCTGTTTTAGGATCGCCCGCTATCCAGCCAAGGTCAAATATCTCTGGAAAATGTTCGTCTACGAACGAGAAGTCTTTGTCACGAAAACGGTTATTGTTAACCTTTACCATTACCTCGGCGTTGTACATTACCTGCGTAACATTCAATTCAGGGAAATCGTTCCGTAATTTAGGCGCAATAGCCATCGAAACATTCGAGTTAAAATCGATAGCATTCAGCGTAACGCGGTAAATACGACCGGCTTTGGCATAGTTATCGTAATTCAGCTCATTACGCACTACCAGGAAAATAACCAGGCATGCCGCTATCCCAAGCGTAAGCCCGAAGATATTCAGAAAGGCATAGCTCAGGTTACGCCTTAAGCTTCTGAATGCGATGGTAATGTAGCTTTTTAACATTTTTTTGGTTTATGGTTAATTATTCATAGCTTATAACCGAAGAAAAAAAGTGGCAGTTGTCAGTAGCAGTGGCAGTTAACTGTATCCACAACTGCTACTTCTAATTTATTCGCTCCTCAAACTCTCAATCGGGTTACTCAAGGCCGCTTTTATTGATTGAAAACTGATAGTTACAAACGCTATCATAACGGCACCGCCGCCGGCTAATGCAATCAAATACCATTGAATACTGGTGCGGTAAGCAAAACCTTCCAACCATTTGTGCATAACCCACCAAGCTAATGGCGTTGCTATTAATATGGATAACAATACCAGCTTTATAAAATCCATCGAAAGCATTTTTACTATGGTGGAGACATTAGCACCTAACACCTTACGTATGCCAATTTCTTTATAGCGCCGCTCTGCCGCGTAAGCCGCCAGGCCCAATAAACCTAAACAGGCAATGGTAATTGCCAGCGAAGTAAATGCAATAAATAACGTGCCCACGCGCTGCTCGGAACGGTAAGTTGCATCAAACTCCTCATCCATAAAAGCGTAGGTAAATTGCTGGTTTGGCGATACAACCTTCCATCTATTTTCTATCTGCAACATTAACGCCGGTAGGTTAGAAGTGTGGATCCGCGCACTTACGGCCCCATAATCAGGGGTGTATGAAAGCACCACCGGCGTAATATTACCTTTCAGCGATTCGAAATTGAAGTCTTTCATCACGCCAATAATGTGAAAATCCTGTTCGCCAACACTAAAACGGTATACCATTTTGTTCAACGGATCACGCTGGCCAAATTTTTTCACGAAAGCCTCGTTCACAATGATTGCACCCGTATCTGTCGCCATATCTTTTGAGAAGTTGCGGCCCGAGACTAGTTTTATGCCCATGGTGGAGATATAATTTTCGTCAACCGGCCAGAATTCGCTCAGGATATCCTGTTTAATATCAAATGGTTTGCCGGGAAAAAGGCCGGTTTTTAACCGCTCATCGCCTGTTGGCGTATAGCCTGATACTGTAGCGTTAACCACACCAGGCAGCTGTTTAAGCTCCTGCGCAAATACTTTGGCATTTTTACCAAGCGCCGAAGTATTTTTGATGGTAAGCACCTGGCTGCGATTGAAACCTAAATCCTTATTACGGATGTAGTTAAGTTGATTATAAATAACCAGTGTACCAACGATTAGAAAAACGGATATCGAAAATTGAAATACTACCAAAAAGCTGCGCAAAAAGCCGCCCTTAAAACCGATAGACAATTTGCTCTTGAGCACGTCTATGGGTTTGAAGCCTGACAGGAACAATGCTGGGTATGACCCGGCCAGGAAACCAATGACGATCACGGCTACCAGTAAAGACGGCGCCAGCCAGGTTATAGAATCAATATTCACCGTAATTTGCTTGTCAGCCACCTGGTTAAAAAATGGAAGTAACAGCCATGCTAGTACAATGGCTATAATGGTTGATGCGAATGTTACAAGTGTAGATTCTGTTAAAAACTGCCAGATCAGGTTGCCACGGGCCGACCCCAACACTTTCCTCACTCCTACCTCTTTTGCACGGTTTGATGAACGCGCAGTGGAGAGATTCATAAAATTGATGCAGGCTATCAGCAGTATGACAATGGCAATAACCGAAAAGATGTACACATACTGGATATTACCGTTCTTTGAAAGGCTGTATTGAGTTTCTTCGTCATGTAAATGAATATCGCGAAGTGGCTTCAGCTTCATAAATACATAATTATCCCCTGTTTTAAATGCTGACGGATTAAAGGAATGCTCCAGCTCAATAGCAGATATTTGCTTTTCGAGCCTGGCAATGTTAGCATTAGGTCTCAGCATTATGTAGTTATGCACGCCCATATATCCCCAGCCCTTAACCTTGCTTTCAGGTAGCGTATTAAACGACAGGAAAAAATCATAGTTAAAATGCGACTGCTGTGGCACATCCTTTATTACCCCTGTGATCTTGTAATTGCTGGTATCATTCATAACCAGCGTCTCGCCCACTACATCAACTTTATTAAAATATTTTTTGGCGGCCGATTCAGTTATTACTGCGGAGAACGGCTCATCTAGGGCCGTAGTAGCGTTGCCCTTGATCATCGGCAGAGTAAACATGCTAAAAAACGATGTCTCGGTATAAACCACGCTCCGCTCCAATATACTTTCAGCGCCTTTTTTAAAGTAGAATTTTGATGGCGAATAGAATAACCCACCTGCATCAACTACCCTGGCCGACTTTTCAATATCCGGAAATTTCCCATCAATAAATGGCAGCAACGGCCCCTCTGATGTAGCATAAACGCCTGCGTTGCCGTTTAGCTTGGCATGAACAGTAAGCCTGTAAATTCTGCCGGCATTGACATTATAACGGTCGTAGCTCAATTCATCAACCACGTATAACACAATCAGCAAACAGGTAGCCAGCCCAACCGAAAGGCCCAGTACATTCAACATTGTAAAGCCCCTGTTCTTCAACAGAGAACGGTAAGCGGTTTTGATGTAGTTCCTTATCATAATATCTTCGTTAATAGTTCATAGCCGAAAACATAACTGCTACAGCGCGCCTACTCACTTCTTAGACTATTCACCGGGTTTCTTAATGCAGCCCGAATTGATTGAAAGCTGACAGTAACAAGCGCAATAAGCATGACCAAAGCCGCGGCAAGCAAAAATATCCAGCTGTTTATTTTTATGCGGTATGGATAGTTCTCGAGCCATTTATGCATTGCCCACCATGCCGCGGGAATAGCTACCACAGAAGAAATGATCACCAGCTTTAAAAAATCGGTTGACAACTTTCTAACGATGCCTTCAACAGACGCGCCGAGCACCTTTCGGATACCGATTTCTTTTTTACGCCGCTCGGCAGACAAAGCAGCAAGTCCGAACAGTCCTATACATGATATAAAAATGGTCAGTAGTGCGCTAAAGGTTACAATTTGTTTCCACTTGGCCTCCTTGTCATAATTTTCGGCATTCTGTGCTTCAATAAATGTATGCTGGTACGGCTTGAAAGGGAATATTTGCCTAAACTCTTTCTCAATATAATTGAGCGCTTCAGCACTGTTTTTTGCACTGATTTTTATGTAGATATTACCGTAGGGGTACTTAGGATTCATTGAGAAAAGTTCGGGACCAATTTTTTCTGATAATGATGCAAAATGATAGTCCTTTACCACACCGATTACGTTGTATTTTTTATTGCTATAAAAGAAATCAACCACCTGTCCTATCGGGTTTCTCCAACCAGCCTGTTTGGCAAAAGTTTCGTTTACCAGCACTGAATTGCTGCTGTCGCTCACCATGTCTTTCGAAAAGTTCCTGCCTTTTACAATTGGAATCTTAAATAATGAAAGATATTCTTCGTCGATATGCTTAATATCAAAATTAGTTTGCTGCCCATTATTAATATGGGCGATAGTACCCCATCTTCCGCCCTGGTCGGCAGTAACACTTTTAATGCCGGTATTCTTTAGCAGTTCCGTTTTAAACAATTCAAGCTTTTGCTCGTCGGCGGCACCGGCAGCATTTACCGATACCACATTTTTTGCATCATAACCCAAATCAAAATGCATTAGGTAATTGAACTGCGAATAAATGGTGATTGTTGAGATTATAAAAAAAGTAGCCAACGTAAACTGCAATACAACCAGTCCTTTTGACAAGTAGTTTTTCCCCGCAAAATACTGTCTGTTATATAAGGTTTGCACCGGGTTAAACCCTGAAAGCACCAGCGCCGGATAAAAACCCGCCAGTAATCCGGTAAGCAAGAAGATGGCTATGTAGCCGATCACCAATTTTGGACTTAACAGATACGAAAAAGCAAGTGCTTTGTTAGCCAAATCATTGAATACCGGCAATGCCAGCTGCACCAGGAGTATCGCCAATAAAAAAGCGATAAAACTTAGGATAAATGATTCGCCTAAAAACTGCATAACCAGTTGACCGCGCATGCCGCCTACAACTTTTCTTATGCCTATTTCTTTGGCTCTTTTTAAAGAGCGGGCAACGGTGAGATTTATAAAGTTAATACAGGCTATCAGCAAAATAAATACGGCTATACCTGTTAAAATATAAGAGTAAACAGGATTACTGGCATCCTTTAACCCGTTATCTGACGGATAATCGGTACTGGTATGCATTTGCAGAAGCGGCTGAAGGCTGAATTTTACTTTGTCCTTAAAGCCGTACTTCTGCGCCATTTCTTTCTGCTGAGCGGCTGCATCCCTATTAAACACGCTGTTTATCTTTGCCTCCACCGCCTTCAAATTGCTGCCCGGCTTAACTGTAAAAAATGTATTTAAAAAAAAGTTGAACCATTGGGTATCGTTAAACTGCGATTGCGCAAACTTCATTGGCACCAGCATTTTTATCTTTACCGACGAATTTTGAGGAGATTGCTTCACCACCGCAGAAACAGTGAAAGGCTGAAAAGCATCATTCACTTTCAAATCAAGCACCCGGCCTACTGCATCCTGTTTTCCGAAATACTTTTCAGCAACTTCTTCAGAAAGCACTACAGAATGAATATCCTTCAATGCTGTCTTCGGATCTCCGCGAAGTGTAGGGAATGAAAATATGGAAAAGAAGCTTTCATCAGCATACAAGGCATCCTGGTTAAAGACATCATTGCCACGTTTTACTATAAAACTATTTTCCTGCAACCTTACAAAATTTTCGATTTCCGGAATTTGCTGTTTAAAGGCTGGGCCCGGCATCATGCCTGTACTTGCGGTTTTGCTAACCTCGCCGGTCGGGCCGGTTGAAGTGCTCACTAAACGATATATTTTATCTTTATTTAAGTTAAACCTATCGTAGCTTACTTCATCCATGGTATAAAGCAGGATAAGCATACAGGAACCGAGTGCAACGCTAAGCCCGGTGATGTTTATAACGGAGAAAGCCTTGTGCCGCCAAAGATTCCTGAAAGCTGTTTTAATATAGTTCCGTATCATTTTTTATTCGGATTAAACGGTTGATAATATGCCAGGCGAAGCTTGTAATTAATTTGTACCTCCGCGTTGTGAATTCTTGTCTGTATCTCCGCCTTTCTATTCAGCCCGTAAACTATTGACAGGATTTGACAAAGCAGCTTTTACGGATTGATAACTTACAGTGATCAAGGCAATAAATACAGCTGCAAAACCGGCCAGAAGCGGCACCCACCAGTGAATATTCTCGCGGTAGGCAAAGCTTTGGAGCCACTTGGTCATGCTATACCATCCTGCAGGAAGCGCTATTAAAATGGCTATCAATACCAACTTGATAAAATCATACGATAACATGCCGGTTATCGCGCTAACGCTGGCTCCCAGTATCTTACGAATACCTATTTCTTTAGTACGCTGCTCTGCGGCATAAGCAGCCAGGCCAAATAAGCCTAAACATGCTATTACGATGGCCAATGAAGTAAATAATATAAATATAGTACCCACGCGCTGTTCTGTGCGGTAACTCGCTTCAAAATCTTGGTCCATAAACGAAAAATTCATTTGCACGCCGGGGGAAAGGCTTTTCCATTTGTCGGTTATCTGCCTCATTAAAGATGGCAGGTTAACCGTACTTACTTTAATGCTTAACGAATTATTATTATTTCCAAGCACCAATACCATCGGACTTATAACATCGCGTAAGGAACTGAAATTAAAATCTTTAACTACACCTATGATGTGATATTTTTTGGAGTTGGCAACAGTCTGGTCGCCGCCATTTGAACGGTAAAGCGTTTGGTTAAGCGGGTGTGTAAGCCCCAGAAACCTGGCAGCCGCCTGGTTAATAATAACCCCGGAAGAATCGGTAAGCATCTCGTGCGAAAAACTCCGGCCGGCCGCCATTTTCATGCCAAGGGTTTTGACATAATCTTCGTCGATTTCCCAAACCTGCGGAAAGAGTGCCTTTTTTTGATCGAATACTGCATCTTTAAAAAAGACAGCTGTATTTTTCCAGCCTGAGGTTGGCAAAAAGCCCGTCATGGTAGCATCAGCAACACCGGGCAATTGTTTTACTTCGTTTTTAAATATATGAGCCTGGTCACCAAGCTCGAATGTATTATTTACAATTAGTATCTGGTTGCGGTTGTAGCCCAGATCGCGGTTTTGTATATAATGAAGCTGATTGTAAATTACCAGCGTGCCAATTATCAGGAAAATGGAAATTGAGAACTGCAGCACCACCAGAAAACTGCGCAGTTTGCTGCCTTTAAAGCCAACCGCCAGTCTGCCTTTTAGTACTTGTATAGGCTGAAATGCTGACAAATAAAATGCCGGGTAGGAACCCGCCAATGCTCCTATAACGAAAACAATGCACAATAATGTGGGAATAAGCCAGATCAATGTTTGATTGGTAATAACCAGATCCTTACCAGACAATTGATTAAAGGCGGGGAGCAACAAAGCGGCAAGTACAACGGCAATAATTGTAGCAGCAAACGTAACCAGTATAGATTCGACTAAAAATTGGGCAATAAGGTGCTTCTTAGCGGATCCCAAAACTTTTCGCACGCCAACCTCGCGCGCCCGGTTTGCAGACCTGGCTGTGGAGAGATTCATGAAATTAACGCATGCTATCAACAGAATAAACAGCGCTATTGCCGAGAATATATATATGTATTGTATGGTACTGTTTGGCCCAAGTTCACCCGTCCGGTTTGATTTTAGATGAATATCTGTAAGCGGTGTTAGGTTTAGCCGGAAAAAGCTGCCGCCTTTTTCAAATTCGGACATGGTTTGGTGCAGTTGGTTCCGCATGTCATCCCCGCTGAATTTTTTAAGGAACGCGGGGAGTGCGGCTTCTAATTTTTTATGATCGGCGGCATTTTTAAATAATACATAGGTATTGTAATCGCTTCTAAGCCACTCGTTGGATTCGCTGTCTTTAAACGACGACATGGATATAAAGAAGTCGAATTTAAAGTGCGATTGTTTTGGAATATCTTTTATTACACCGGTTATTTTCAGCAGCGTATTGCCATCAACCGGGATAAATTTGCCGAGTACATTGGTGCTTTTAAAATATTTTTGCGCGGTACTTTCAGTGATAACAACGCTATTGGGCTCAGCCAGTGCAATTTTAGGGTTGCCATTTATCACGGGCAGTGTAAACACATCAAATAGCGAGGGGTCGGCAAAGGCAAAACCATTTTCCAGTATGCTGCTGTTATTCAGCTTTACATGCAGTGATCCGGCGTTTTTAATCCGGACGGTATTTTCAACATAAGGGAATTCAGCTTTTAATGTTTTTGCAAGGGGCGGCATAGCCACAGCGTACAGCACGTTGTTTTCGCCAAGCTTAAGGTCTTCATTTACCCGGTATATACGATTAGCTTTGGTGTTATACCGGTCATAGCTCAGCTCGTCAACAACATAAAATACGATAAGCAAGCAGCTTATCAAGCCTAATGATAAGCCTGCAATATTCAATGCTGTGAAGCTCTTGTTTTTTAAAAGGCTCCGGTATGCAGTTTTTAAATAGTTTACTATCATCTGTTCTTGATTTATATACGATGTTCGTCTGACGCATAATAACTTAACCGGAAAACAAAAGCTATAGTAAACCCAACACTCAGGCTACCCCTCCTTTGGGGAGGGGGTAGCAGAGGCACTTTATTAACTTATATAAACTTTCTTTTGGGTAGCTTCCCGCTCAACTTTTACGGTTTATCGTATAATGAGTAACTCGGACTTTGCCTTTAAACGGCTGGTTATAAACCATTGGCCGGAAGCCGGCTTTGTTATATCATTATGTTTTCAACCACGGCTTGTCCGTCAAGTAAACGGATGATGCGGTGACTGTAACGGGCGTCATGCTCAGAGTGCGTTACCATCACAATGGTTGTACCCTGTTCATTCAGATCTGTCAGCAATTCCATAACATCATTACCATTGGTTGAATCCAGGTTACCGGTGGGCTCATCCGCAAGTATCAGCTTTGGTTTGTTAACAACTGCACGGGCGATAGCCACACGCTGTTGCTGACCACCTGATAATTGCTGCGGATAGTGGTTACGACGGTGCATGATCTGCATTTTATCAAGCACTTCCTCTACCCTTTTTACGCGCTCCGAGGACGGAACACCGGTATAGATCAATGGAAGCTCAACGTTTTCAAATACAGTCAGCTCGTCGATAAGGTTAAAGCTCTGGAATACGAAGCCGATGTTGTGCTTGCGTAAGTCGGCTCTTTTGCGCTCTGTAAAGTGAGCTACCTCAATACCGTTAAAGATATAGCTGCCTTCATCCGGATCGTCAAGCATACCCAAAATATTCAGTAAAGTTGATTTGCCGCAGCCAGACGGGCCCATTATAGCCACAAACTCACCGGTTTTTACGTGAATCGACAGCTTGTTCAGCGCGATCGTTTCTACTTCTTCGGTGCGATAAAATTTCTCCATATCGGTGATCTTTATCATTACGCTACCTTCTTCGTTCTTGCTCATATAAGTTTAATTTTGTTTTTATGTAAATTAATTAGTTGCCTTTATTTTTGTTAGTGGTTGATTTCAATCTTTAGTGTATAAGACGCCGGTGATTGATAAATAGTTGCAAAAAAAATTATGATCTAATTTTTGTCTTTTACTGCCGATTAACTACCGTCACTTCTTTAGCACCAGCTCTTGTATGTCGCCGTATGTTTCATAGCTCGAAGTAATTACTTTGTCGCCTTCTTTTAAACCTGAAGTAAGCTCGAAGTAGTCAGGGCTCTGGCGGTTTACCTGGATGTCAACCTTGTATGCCTTCTTGCCATCGTCGCTCACTTTAAATATCCAGTTACCCCCGGTTTGCTGGAAGAATCCGCCTTTTGGTAACAATAACGCAGTTGTTTCGTCGCTTAGTGACAAGTGCACCTGCAGGGTTTGTCCTTTCCTTATACCTTTTGGCACCTCGCCAACAAAGGCCATATCAACCTGGAACTGTGCATTCAAAATGCTTGGGAAAACCTTCTTTATTACCAGATGATACGTTTTGCCGGCAAACTCAAACCAACCTTTTAAACCGGTGAATACCCGCGACAAATAGTGCTCCTCAACTCCGCACCGTACCTTAAAGCCTGACAGAACATCGAGCTGCCCTAAGTGCTCACCCTTATTTTTGTTTTGCCCTATTTCAGCATCGAAGTTGGTTAATTGGCCATCAACCGGCGAACGCAGGGTCAGAAGGTCAACTTTCTGCCTCAGCAACGCTAATGTATTTCTCATTTGCGACAATTGTTCTTTGGTTTGGCTCTCCTGCTGTTTAACCGAAACAGTATCTTGTGATAAGATTTGGGTTGCAAGTTTTTTGCGGTTCAGCTGGTAATAATACTGATTGGTGGCAGTCTGCATTTCCTGCGAACCTATAGCTTTCTTGGCATACAGGTCTTTATCTACGTCATAAACTCTTTTTGCCTCTTTAAATGCAACGTCTACGTCGGCCATATTATTCAATTTTGAAATCGTTGCCTGTTGTATCTGTGTGTGCGAAATTTGCATCTGAATCTGCTGAGCATATACAGCAGTTTCCTCATTAGCCAATTGCAATTCAAGGTCGGTATTTGACAATTTAAGAATAGGATCGCCCTTTTTTAGCATGGCGCCGTCCTCAACATACTTTTCTTCTACGCGGCCCCCGTCAGATGCATCCAGGTAAATAGTAGTAAGCGGCATTACCACGCCGTTAACAGGTATAAATTCTTCAAAAGGTCCTTTTTTAATTTCGCTTATAGTTATACGTTCCGTATCAACATCAAGCTTGCTTTTGCCCGATGTAAAATAAATACTCCCGGCAATTAGCAACACAATGCCGGTTATGCCGGCAATTGTCATTATCCGTTTGGTATTCCATTTCTTTTTTTCAATTACTCTGTCCACAGTTTAAATTATTTATATTTTGATTTTGGTTAGTAGTTACAAAAGAATATGCCACAAATTAATTACCTGTTTATCAATAAATTAAAGCTTAAATAGCAGTTTAAGGCGTACGCTTCTGTTACAGCAAGTGTACGGTTATGATACAATACGCAGCAGGGGCATTAACGTAATTGTCCCCTCAAAGCATTCACAGTATATAGTTGACGGTTCATTGTGAACGTTTTGCTATAAATATGAGTAATTTTTGGCTATTTAGCATAAAAATTGATAGTTGGCATCAGCGGGCAATCAAACGCTTAATTTCCCGTTTTTGAGTTATTGAAATCATTCGCTTGTTTTACAAACTTTTGCCGAATGGGCAATAAAAATGTGTTATTATTGATATTTACATAATACAAGGTAGTTTTCAGGTTACGAACCACGAGCTATCCCCCATGAACTTAAATAAATGATACTAAAAAAAGCTACCGTATTAATTGTTGATGACGACCCGGACGTACTTACCGCTGTTAAACTTTTGCTTAAGACAGAAGCACAGGAAATTATAACTGAAAAGAACCCGGAGAACCTGAACTGGCTGCTGCAGCGCAACCAGGTTGACCTAGTTTTGCTCGACATGAACTTTAATAGCGCTATCAATACCGGTAACGAGGGCATCTATTGGTTACGTAAGATAAAAGAATGGAAGCCCGCTGTTTGCGTAATAATGATTACCGCCTATGGAGATATTGACCTGGCGGTGCGCTCCTTAAAAGAAGGTGCGAACGATTTCATTGTTAAGCCATGGCATAACGAGAAGCTGATAGATACCATAAAAGACCTGCTGGATAAGAAAGAAGGCGTAAAACCGGCAAAGTCATCGTCCAAGAGTTCAGGTAGCGATACTTCGATACTTGGAGAATCCGAAGTTATGGAAGATATCTTTCACAAGGTCAACAAAATCGCTCCTACCGATGCAAACATTCTGCTTTTGGGCGAAAACGGGACCGGAAAAGATCTGATGGCAAAGGCTATTCATGAGCGCTCACTTCGTGCTGATAAACCATTCGTTAAGGTCGACGTAGGGGCATTGACCGACACTCTTTTTGAAAGCGAGCTTTTCGGTCACAAAAAGGGTGCTTTTACCGATGCCCGTGAAGACCGCGCCGGACGTTTTGAAGAGGCGCACGGCGGCACATTGTTCCTTGACGAAATCGGAAACATATCATTACAGCAACAGGCCAAGCTATTAACTGTGCTGCAAAACCGGCAAGTTACGCGTTTGGGCACCAATAAACCTGTAGATGTGGATATCAGGCTGATTTGCGCTACAAACGTGCCACTGTCAGAACTGGCTAATGAAGGCCGTTTTCGTAAAGACTTGATCTATCGTATCAACACGGTCGAAATCAACATGCCGCCGCTGCGCAAGCGAAACGAGGACATTGTGATATTGGCGAAGCATTTTGCCAGGCTTTATGCAGGCAAATATTTGAAACCAGCCATCGATTTTGATGCTGCCGCCCTTCAGAAGTTAAAATCCTATAACTATCCGGGCAATGTCCGTGAGCTGCAATACACCATTGAACGTGCCGTTATTATGGCAGATGACCCTGTACTAAGGGCTGACGACCTTTTATTTTCGATATTGGAAACGCCTGGGGAGGTGGTTGAGGATGACGATAATGTACCGCTTAGCACGCTTGAAAAAAACGCCATTTTGCGTGTGATAGATAAGCATAACGGCAATATTACCCGCGCTGCAAAAGAACTGGGTTTAACACGTACGGCCTTATACCGCAGATTGAGCAAATATGATATTTAAGCGTTACGAATGGCGGCTGGTGCTGCGGGTGATTATACTATTTGCGACAACTACTGCTACATCTATAATTTTATTAGGCGACCAAAAAATGTTTGCGGTAATTACTATTCCGCTTTGCATTTACGAAGTCATCGACCTTATCCGCTTTCAGAAGAAAGCCCAGGACGAGGTAAGCCAGTTTGTCGAATCGATACATTACCGCGATTTCTCGCGCCATTTTGATGTGCGCAAAGCGCCGAATGAGTTAAAGCCGCTGCGAAAGGGCTTTAACGAAATCAATACCACCTTCAAACTCATCAGCCGGGAACGTGAAACACAATACCATTACCTGCAAAAAATACTGGAACTGGTGGATACCGGCATCATATCTTATGAGCAGGAAAGCGGCGAAATAGGCTGGATAAATGAGGCCTTTAAAAGACTGATAGGTATCCCCTATTTAAAAACCATCCATTCTTTAGACAAGCGCGAAGAAACGCTGTATCATGAAGTGATCCGGCTGAAACCCGGCGACACTAAAATATTAACGATAACCCGCAACCAGCAGCTGGTTAAAATTTTGGTTACTGCCAGTGTTATGCGCAGCGAAGAAAAAATTTATAAGCTGATTGCTTTCCAGAACGTAAGTGAGGCATTAGATGAAACCGAATCAAAAGCCTGGCAAAAGCTGCTGAACGTAATGACGCACGAGATAATGAACTCAGTAGCGCCCATATCGTCATTGGCAGACACACTAAAAAACCGGCTGCAAAGCCCCGAGATCAAAAACAGCAAGGTTGGCGGGGAAATGGAGGACCTGGAACTTGGTATTGATACCATCAAGCGCCGCAGCGAGGGTTTGCTGAAGTTTACCGAAAGCTACCGTAATCTTAACAAGATCACCAAGCTTGATTTAACCAAGATACTGGTACGCAACCTTTTCGAATCGTTGAGCCAACTGATGCGGCCAACGATGGAAAAGAAAAAAATAGACCTGGAAATTATCCTGCGTGACCCGACGTTAGCGATAGAAGCCGACCTTAACCTGATTGAGCAGGTGTTAATTAACCTGGTAGTAAACGCAATCGAAGCGGTAAAAGAAGTTGAAGAACCACGCTTAACCCTCTCTGCGGAGGTAACCAATAACCGCACATTAGTAAAAGTTTCGGACAACGGTATGGGAATGCCGCCCGAATTGCTCGATAAGATTTTCATACCATTTTTTAGTACCCGCAAAACCGGCAGCGGCATAGGCCTTAGTCTTTGCAAACAAATTATGCTGCTGCATAAGGGCAATATACAGGTACAATCATCGCCGGGAATGGGTGCTACCTTTATTTTACAGTTTAGTCCGCCGGGCGGGTAGTCTGATTAACGTTCGCAGGATTTAGGGATTACAGGATTTTGCTGAGTAAGTGAGTAAGATCGTCAGCATTTCATCATATTTAATAGCTGAACGATTAGCAAATAGGTTAAAGTGTGGTATTGTATATCAATTCTACTTATGCAGTCTTCAGTCAAAAAACAAATCTTCGCCATCCCAGGAAGCCTTCGCTCCGGCTCATCAAATCATAATATACTAAACTTTTTAAGCAAACTGTCCCCGGCAAGTGTAAATTTCGCCATCTACGACGAGTTGGCAACAATACCACCATTCGACCCTGGAAATGATAATGATACTCCACCAGAGTCAGTAACAAAATTCCGGGATCTTATAGCCGAAGCTAACGGAATAATTATCTGTACCCCCGAATATGCGTTCGGCATCCCCGGTCAGCTCAAAAATGCATTGGACTGGACGGTGTCGAGCGGCTCATTCTCGGGTAAGCCAACGGCTTTAATTACTGCCTCAACCGGCGGAGAAAATGCGCACACCGCCCTGCTTAAAGTCCTTGGCGCGATTGATGCAAATTTGTCTGACGATACGACACTGTTAATTTCATACATTCGTTCAAAAATGGACGCCGCGGGAAATATTACAGATGCGGATACAGAAGAAAAAATCAAAACTGTATTCAATAATCTGCTAAATTCCATCTGAACTTATAATTCAAAATCAATCAGCCTAACCCTGCCAATTTGTCAACCAAAAGCAATTTGGAACAACCCTTGATATGGCATGTTATCACTAAAACATTAATCTTTAAATTAAATAAAAAAATTATGCAGGAAAAAGGCACAATTTCGATCCATACCGAAAACATCTTCCCCATCATCAAAAAATTTCTTTACTCTGACCATGAAATTTTTTTAAGGGAGCTGGTATCAAATGCAGTTGATGCTACACAAAAAATTAAACGACTGTCGTCCCTGGGCCAATATAATGGCGAACTTGGCGAACTGCGCGTTGAAGTTGCTTTTGATAAAGAAGCGAAAACCATCACCATCTCCGACCGCGGCCTGGGTATGACCGGCGAAGAGATTAAAAAGTACATTAACCAGATAGCGTTTTCTGGCGCTACCGAGTTTATGGAAAAATATAAAGAAGCCAAAGACGCCAACGAGATCATCGGACGCTTTGGTTTAGGCTTCTATTCGGCATTTATGGTAGCTGATAAGGTTGAAATAGAATCGCTATCGTACCAGGAAGGCGCGGAACCTGCACATTGGACATGCGACGGCAGCACCGAATTTGAACTGAGTGAAGGGAGCTTACAGGAGCGCGGAACAGAAATAACGTTGCACATCAATAAAGATTCGGAAGAATTCCTTGACAAATATAAATTGCAGCAGATCCTCGATAAATACTGTAAGTTCCTGCCAGTACCTATCAAATTCGGCACCAAAACTGAAACTGAAGACGACGGCGTTGATGAAAAAGGTGAACCTAAATATAAAACTATTGAAGTTGACAACATCATCAACGAAACCAACCCTATCTGGACAAAATCGCCAAACGAACTTAAGGACGAGGATTACCTTGACTTCTACAAGCAACTCTACCCATTCTCGGAAGATCCGCTGTTCTGGATACACCTGAATGTCGATTATCCGTTCAACCTCACAGGGGTACTGTATTTTCCGAAGCTGAAAAACGATTTTGAGGTACAAAGAAACAAAATCAAATTATTTAGCCGGCAGGTGTTCATTACCGATGAGGTTAAGGACATCGTACCTGAATTTTTAATGCTGCTGCACGGCGTTATCGATTCGCCGGATATCCCGCTTAATGTATCGCGGAGCTTCCTGCAGGCAGACAGTAACGTTAAAAAAATAAACACCTATATTACTAAAAAAGTAGCCGATAAATTGGCAGATCTTTTTAAAGCCGACCGCAAATCTTATGAGGAAAAGTGGAGCGATATCGGCCTGTTCGTGAAATACGGTATCATCAGTGAAGAAAAGTTCTATGAAAAAGCCAAGGATTTTGTTTTGCTTACCAATACCAAAAACGAAAACTTTACCCTTAACGAATACAAAGACAAGATTGCTCCCGAACAAACCGATAAAGACGGCCAGCTGGTTTACATTTACACCAACGACCCGGCGAAACAGGATTCATTTATTCAGTCGGCAGGTAAAAAAGGCTACGATGTGCTGTTAATGAATTCCCCTATCGATAATCACTTTATTGGCCACATTGAGCATAAGCTTGAAAAAACATCGTTTAAACGTGTGGACGCTGATGTTGCCGATAAACTGATTAAAAAAGAAGATGCGCCGGAGACTGTGCTTACTGAGGAACAAATTACCAAAGTAAAGGATATTTTTAACAAAGCTATCAATAAGCCTGCATACAAGGTTGAGTTGGAAAGCTTAAGCCCCGATGAGCTGCCGGTTACCATTACGATGGACGAGTTTATGCGCCGTATGAAGGAGATGGCTGCCATGGGTGGCGGCATGGGCTTCTATGGCAACATGCCGGATAATTATAAAGTGATTGTAAATGGCAACCACAAACTTATCAGCCGTATACTGGGCGAAGAAAACGAAGAAACACAGGCTGCTTTGTCAAAACAAGCTTTTGACCTGGCCCTGTTGTCCCAAGGCTTATTAACCGGTGCAGAGTTAACGGAATTTGTTAACCGCAGTGTTAACCTGATATAATCGAAACCGGAACATCCTGATATGCAAAAAAGCTGCCTTTAACGGGCAGCTTTTTTGCATTTATTAAACCTTTAAGCTGTATATTAGTTGAATAATTAGCCGACCTTATTAGTTATGGAATTAAGCAAGCAATTGCATCTTATATATAATTACTTAATTGTATTGGGAATTAAAAATGAAAAATTTAACAAAATTGCTGATGGTATCTGTGGTGATACTATTTTGCACACAGGCAGTATCGGCCCAGGGGAAGAAGGAACGAGAGGCGGCGAAAGCTGAAAAAATCAAATCCCTGCTGCAGTCGCAAAATTATGTTTTTGAGGCTAACTATGTTATCCCTATGACGGGCAACTCCAAATCGTTAACCTATGGCTATGATTTAACGGTATCTAAAGATACGGTATCGGCGTACCTGCCTTATTATGGCCGGGTAACTCTTCCGCCTGTCGACCCTACGGATGGCGGCGTTAAATTTACGTCCACAAGTTTCAGTTATAAGTCCACCGTGGATAAAAAAGGCAGTTATAACATTGTTATTACCCCTAATGAACATAATGACCGCGGAGCAAAGGATGTTCGTTACATAAGGCTTAACATCGGTTCTACAGGGTATGCTTCATTACAGGTAGTTAGCAATAACCGGGATCCGATCTCGTATAATGGCATTATCGTTGAGCGGAAGCCCAGGAAATAGCCTGATCCGGAATACTATCAAAAGAGGTGCAGGTTACTGCACCGGCACCTCTTCAACAAAACTGGATAATAATTTCCGCACTTCAAGCGGGTTGCGAAGGTAGAATTTTGCAGCTGACAAATTTCCCCCCACCTTTATGGTAACAGCCGAGTCAGGCAGGGCTTTAAATATGTCTTCATCCGTATAGTCATCACCAAGGGCAATAATAAAGTCGTAATCTTTCTTTTCAACCAGCATTAACGCCGCTTTGCCTTTATTAATCTCCATATTCTTTACTTCCAGCACCTTATCCCCCGGCAGCAGTTGCAGGCCTTTGTCGCTGGCCAGATATTTCAGATTATTCATCAGCTCATTAGCCCTTAATTCACCCAAACCGCCATCGGCCTTACGGTAATGCCAGACCAGAGAGTAGGTTTTTTCCTCGATAAACGAACCCGGCGTACGGTCTACATAAGTTTCCAATATCGGGTAAATGTCGTTTTTCCAGCTGTCAGTCAGGCCGGATATTTTATGCCAGGAGGTATTTTGCTGCTTAAACCATGCGCCGTGTTCCGCGATCAGGTAGATTTTTTTATCGCTAAACCAGTCGTTAAGGTTTTCGTGCTTCCGGCCGCTTATTAATACTACGTCGTTAGCCGGGTCATCTGTTAATTTATCAATGATAGCATACAAGTGTTTGTCGGGCGCAGCCTGGTTTATGTTCGATTTAAAACTTACCAGCGTACCATCGTAATCTAAAAATATGATGCGTTTTTTTGTTTTGTTATAGCGGTTAACTATGGACTGCTCGGTACCGAAGCTTACATGCCTTGTTTGCATCGACCGTTGCATTTGTTTAACTTCTTTCAGCCTGTCCATAAATATTTTCACCCAGTGGCTTATATTGAATTTACTGATAAGCTGCCGCATGGCCTGCATCCGCCTCTTCTGCTCTGCCGCAGGCATTTTTATCGCCTTTAAAATAGCTTCACAAACTTCATTGGTATTATTGGGGTTAACAATAATGGATTCGATCAGTTCTTTCGAGGCTCCGGCCATTTCGCTTAAAATAAGTACGCCGTCGTTACCGGTCCGGCTGGCTGCGTACTCTTTACTCACCAGGTTCATCCCGTCGCGCATCGGCGTCACCAAACACACATCCGCCGAGGAATACAACGCCGAAAGTGTCTCAATTGGAAAAGAACGGTAATAATAATGAATAGGCGCCCATTCCATATTGCGGTACAGGGCATTAATATTGCCCACCCTTTTATCAATCTCATCACGGAGGTGTGCATATTGTGGCACTGTGTCGCGCGAAGGCACCACGATCATATACAGTGTTATTTTACCGCAATATTCTGGATGCAATTGCAGCAGCTGCTCAAACGCCTGCAGGCGCTGTAATATACCTTTGCTGTAATCAAGCCTGTCGATTGACAGGATAAGCTTGGTATCTTTAAATGCATCTTTTATTTGCGCGGCCTGTTCCTTTACTTCCGGCTCAAGCGGTAATGATGAGTACTTATTATAATCGATGCCCATTGGGAATGATTCAACCACTACAGACCTGTCTCCGCAGGTGATAACATTTGCAGATGAGCTTACAGGCAAAATACGTGTTGCAGCGCCCAGGAAATGACGTACATCGTCAAAAGTGTGGAAACCTATTAAATCAGCCCCAAGCATGCCTTCCAGCAACTCCTTACGCCAGGGAATAAGCCTAAACATCTCGTGCGACGGAAAAGGGATATGCAGGAAAAAGCCGATGGATACTTCCGGCATTTTCTTTCTGACCAGCTCGGGCAGCAGCATAAGCTGGTAATCATGTATCCAGATGATATCGCCAGGTTCCGCAATTGCCAGTACGGCATCCCTGAACTTTTCATTTACAGCATTGTAATATTCCCAGTTTGATTGTCTGTAAACTGCATAGGTAGAGGTATAATAATGAAACACCGGCCACAATATTTCGTTGCTAAAGCCCTCGTAATATTGGTTAATTTCCTCCTGGTCAAGAAATACCGGCACCAGACTTAATTCAGCCAGTTGCTTTGTTATTGTTTTCTGGTCAGCCTCTTCGGTGATCTCCAGGCCGGGCCATCCTATCCATTTATTGTCACCTTGTTTATAGATCGATCCTAAACCTGTCGCCAGCCCTCCCTCGCTTGTTGCCGACGTATACTCGTCGCCTGTTTTTGAGATTTTTACTGGCAGCCTGTTTGAAACGATAATAGTTTTTGACATAGAATTAAATACACTAGTTTTTAGAAAAAAAGGATTGCGTAGGTATGTAGGTATCCCTGCCCGCGAATCCGGACTAATATATAAGGTTTATTTAACTAACTTGTTTTTAAAAAAGTGCATTTTTATCAACCACGGTGCTTTTTTATGGATAAAAACGAGAAGCAACGGACTGTTGAAAAAGTCAGTAATGTCAATATTAACTACTGAAAGTAAAAAAGTTAGCAAGAAAAAAGCCACCCGGAATCCGGGTGGCTTAAGCCTAAACAATTAAGGAGATAAATTATTTTACCTGTTTAAAAAACTCTATGCTTCCTGAACCGGTAACCCTTACCAAAACCTCGTGCTTTTCGTTTTTTAAGTCAACGAAGTAAGAAGTTGGCTCAATATCGCTGTTTAAAGCTTCATTTGCCTGGTAAACAATTACTTCGCCAGGGGTGTAACCTTTGTAGCTTTCAGCAATTAATTTTTGTGATTTTGCAGGAATGGCTTTGTAAACAGTAGTTTGAGTTGTACCCAGGAAGTCGCCGGCCAAAGTATAGAAGGCAGTTTTCTTAGCCCCGTCGATTACGAAATCAACTTTCTGACAATTTTTTGTAATAGTCCAAACTGCGTCGGTAGCTTCGGCAAAATCGGAAGTAAAAGCCTGTCTTGCAGAATAAGAAGCCACATTTTCATCAGCTTTTTTACCACCATCGGCAGCAAATACGTTCACGCTTAATAAAGCAGCGGTTGCGAATGTTAAGAATATCCTTTTCATGTTATTTTAATTTTAAATCCGCAACAAAAATAGCCATAAATTAAAATTTTGATACACTAAATAGCACTTTTGTGATTATTTCATATATAATGTCAATTAAACATATTTAATTTAGAAAATTTCAAATTACTTAGTGTATTTTTTACAATATGTCAAAGAAAGATTACCTGAAAAAATGCTTTAACAATTTGTTAACGTGCATTTTGTGTCAGGGGAAAGTCATTCGCGTTGACTAAAGCCAATAAATTAGCAGATTTACCCGGTTTAAGTAATTTGCAAGTCCGAAAGATAACTAGCCATTGTCAGCGAAGCCTGGGTATAACGTCATCCCTCCGTCTATAAATACAGAGGTACCAGTAATATAATCAGCTTCGTCAGATGCCAGCCAAACAGCCAGTTTTGCAATGTCTTCCGGTTCGCCGATTCGGCTGTAAGGTATAAGCGTTAATAACTTGCTCAAGGCCTCCGGCGTATCCCACGCCGGCTTATTAATAGGCGTTTGTATGGCGCCGGGGCATATACCTGCCACCCTTATTTTGTGTGGCGCCAGCTCTTGCGCCATGCTTTTCATCAGCATATCGATACCGCCTTTGCTGGCCGCATAGTTTACATGCCCCGCCCAGGGTATCACCTGGTGAACGCTGCTCATGCAGAGTATTTTGCCCGCGGCCTTACTACGGCCTTCAACAACTCCCCTTCTAATAAATTCTTTTGTTGCCTCGCGTGAACACAAAAACTGACCGGTTAAATTTATATTGATGACGGTGTTCCATTGCTCAAGGGTCATATCAACAAACTTTGAATCTCTTTGAAGGCCCGCATTATTCACCAAGATATCAACCGTTCCATAACGCGCATAAGTTTCAGCAAACATAGCCTGGACATCTTCTTCATTACTTACGTCGGCATGTATGGCATAGGCTTCGTCGCCGTTTGCCTTAATTTCGTCTACTGTTTGCTGTGCAACTTCGTGAGCGTCCACATGATTTATAACGACTTTAGCACCGGCATGCGCCATCGCAATTGCAACACCTTTCCCTATACCACTATCAGCCCCGGTTACCAGGGCAATTTGTCCGTTTAATGAGCGGAGTAAATCCATAAATTTATATATTCAATTATATAGAGTTAAGATTCCGGAAGGATAAAAGTTTTGAAAAAGGTTATTTAAAACGCAAACGAATATTTTGCAATGCGTTTATAACTGGTTTATTTCAGTCTATGTTTAACCTGTCGTGTCTGCTTTTGATTTACCAATAGCTTATAAACGCCTCAAATCAAAATAACTGGTAATGAGGATGTTCCGTAGTATTCGTGGTGTTCCGCAGAAAAACGGAACGCGTTAGACGTTTTAAGGGTTTACACCTGTAACCCCCTATTTATTTAATACAATGAAAATCATTCACTTACAGGGAAATCATTAGAAATGCTGTCAACCCTGTCAACCCCTGTTGACACCTTTGCCGGTCTTGTAGTCTTATCAGCTAAAAATCGATTTCACTGGTTACCAGCCCATTACAATCAAGAAAAAATGTAATTAATTGATAATTAGAATGTTTCATAATGTTCGGGGTGTTCCATGCAGAAACGGTGTGCCGTCCTGAAAAAAGTTTACACTTTTTAATGAATAATCCTGTGTTAGATTTACAGTTTATCTTAGTCCTGTA
>NZ_JAUMKC010000017.1 GCF_030519355.1 Mucilaginibacter sp. L3T2-6 | reverse complement strand
CCGTATACGGAACCGTACGTACGGTGGTGTGAGAGAGCGGTGAAACGAATAAAAGTTTCGCCCTCTACTCGATTGAAGAAATTTGCAGCCCTTAAGTGTAAATTTTTATCCGCCTAAAACTTATTTGCCGTTCGGTGTATTATTAGGTATAAAACCTCTTATGAAAAAACTGTATTTCCCATCGTTAATTTTACTGATGCTCTGCTTAAGCAGTTGCTCGGCCATTGCGGGCATATTTAAAGCCGGCGCGGCAGTGGGCGTTATCGCTGTTATTGTAGTTATCATCCTGATTCTTTGGATAGCCTCCATGTTCAGAGGCAAATAGTTCGCAGGCCTGTTAGAAAACCCTTACTGTTAATCTGATATCCAGGCGCATGCGTGCGCCGGCGGCATTTTTACGGCGGGGCTGCGTTAAAATAAAAGTTTCCGGTCGTTTTTAATTTGTGATATTTTAGTTATTATTGATGTAAATCTTTTCACCACTTTGGTGATAAGATCACCCGGTGATCCACTGGTGTCCTAAACTATATTTTCACAAATAAAAATTACAACCATGAACCCGAATCACGACACAGACGCGCCTAATCAACCGTCGTTCATTCCCGCAGGATGGGTAGGCGGCTTTTCCGGCAATCCTCCCGGACAGCCTTACCCCAATTCAGCATTGCTTAACTCGCTGCCTTTTTTAGGTAACCTGGATAACATCCCCAATATCACGCGCATGCTAAGGGCCAAATGGCCCGAGTTTAGCTGGGAAACAACGCCCGGCGATGCCACTACCAGGATGTACCAGATGTTTGCACCCGACATATCCAGGCTCGGGTATGATAATACCGGCAGGGTTTGGTCTATTATATGCCCGCAGCAAGGGGTGTATTTTCCAACGCTGGGCGCTACACTGAATATTGAAGTTACCGTGACCGGGAACCGGGGCTGGATTGACGAAACTGCGGACAAGGATGTGCTATTTGCGTCTGACATTACCATTAAACCTACCATTTGGTTTAGTCCCGACAGTGTGGACGGGATATTCTGGCAGCAGCTGCTGAAACTGAACAAGCTGTGGAATAACACCCTGCCGCTGAGTAAGGAAAAAGGGATAAGGATAAATGCAACGGACGAGAACGGCCTGCCCGACATACAGGTGCGGATGGGTGAGCGCATTGACTGGCCTTTTCCCGACCGGGCCAAACATTGGCGCGACTATGCCTGGGCCGTGGCCAATTTAGCGGTACGGATAGGTAATATCGATTCCACCGGCAATGCAAAGGCGGATGAATTTAACTCCTGGGTAATGGACCTTTTCAATATCGGCTCGGGCAACCTGCTGCTGGCCGGCAATGTTTTAACCTGGAACCTTTGGGCAGGCTCGCCGGAGCTGGTGAACCAGGAAGAGTGGAAAAATCATGCCGCCTACTGGCGTTACTCTATCGATGTAAACCACCGTCCGCCTGAAGGCGAGGGAACCAGCATAGCCGATTTTAATGGCAATCCCTTTAACCCCGGCGAAGGTGTACTGTATGCCAAAACAACCGCATTTGCGCTCTGGATCGGGTGGCAATTGCTGTAGGTTGCGGAAGCGAATTTTTTGGCAGCGCATTGAGATCGGGTACTCGGCCTTATAGTTGGGACGCGAATTACAAATCTATATCTAACGATTCTCATTTGTTTTTTTACCCGCGTGTTTCTGACCATTCTGGCTGATCGTGATCTTACCGGGCGAAAATTCAACTTCCGCCTGCCCTTCGTTGATATAGAACAAGTTGTTCTTTTCGGCGGTCAGCGGGAATGTCGGGCCCCCCTGCACATGGATAACCAACTGGTGGTTTTCAAGGCTGACATTGGCGACCATGTGCATGTCAGTCAAATCATAAGTTCCGGTATAACGGGACAGTACGCTGTCGGGAAGACTGATGGCAATTTTCTTTCCCGGCAATGAATAGGGGCGACCATAAAGGATATCTAGGATTTTCCGTGCTATCGTCTCCAGTTCGGTCCCTTCCTGGTTGTTGAGCAGGATGATACAGATGTCGGCAGCAGGTATCCGCACCAGTACACTGCTGAAGCCTGCGATATTACCGCTATGGTAAACCATCTTTTGGTTTCCTACGGAATCAATGATCCAGCCGTAGCCATAACTCTTTTTGAAACGGGTATATGCTTTGTCCATCAGAGCTTTGCCTACAATCCGGTAAGCCTGTAGCCCCTGGTGCCATTTATAGATATCGGTTGCGGTGGAATAAATGGCGCCCGCTGCAAACACCACCGATGAGTCGCTGTAGGATGCTGCGACCTTGCCATGGTCGCCGACGCCATAGCCCGTCGCTTTTTCGGGATCCTTGAGGCGCTCGAAATCAAAGCCGCTATGGTTCATGTGCAACGGCATAAAAATATAGTGGCGCACTGCCTGTTCATAGGTCATCCCGCTCACTTTCCCTATGATAAAACCTAGTATGGAATAGCCGGAATTGCTGTAGCTCCAGTCGGTACCCGGTTCAAAGTCCAGCGGCTTTTTAGCCAGGAAAGTCATCATTTTGGCTTCGTTGTTCAAGTGGGTCACGGTATCTTCGTGTGTATAATCAAAAATGCCCGAAGTATGGCTGAGCAGATTTTCAATTGTGATCTTGCCGGCATTCGGAAAGGCTGGGTACCATTTGCTTAGCTTATCCGATAAAGACAGCCGGTGCATTTCAATCAGTTTGAGTACGGTGGCCGAAGTAAAAGTCTTCGTCACCGAGGCGATCTGAAAAATGGTAGCCGCATCGTTCGGCGTTTTGGCTTGCTCGTTACGGTAGCCATATCCCTTTTCGAAGATCACTTTTCCCTGACTTGCGACCAGGGCTGTGCCGGTAAACTTATTGAGTTGCTGGTATGCCAATATCAGCTGGTTGATCTTGACAGACGTGCTGTCCTGGGCGAAGCCTTTCAGGCCGGTCAGTAATAGGATGATTATTAATTTTTTCACGAAGTGGTTTTGTTAAATTGAATACTGAGTGAAATGAACCAGCATGTCCAGCCAGCATGGAAAATGCGCTGCAAAAGTCCGGCGTGGCTTTGTACAAAGTTGCCTGATAATATTTCCAAAAGAACCAGCGCCATCGCTATAATAATAATCGCCGTCGCTAAGAGGGAAAGGTACCGGGGCACGATAGTCCGCCAGTACCAAAGCGCCAGCATCGGGCTAAGCACAATGATGATCGTTATTTCCCCGGCCACAGGGTGCAGCCTGTGGCCCAGAGGGAAAAGGGCGACCCCTATATTGCCCAGGAAAAAGATAATAATAGGGATAAGCGGCAGCAGGCTGAGTTTTCGTTCGCAGCAAATCCGGTACAATCCCAGGCAAAACCCGAACCCGAAAACCGACAGCAGGATCAGCAAGCCGGTAAATAAATGTTGGGAGCGGGTTCCTAAAGCGCCCAGTTCGCTGATTGTACCGCTAAGGTGGTCATAATTTCCATGCACTGCACCGCAAATAAGAGTAGTTAGCCAGAACAATGCCGGACATATAATTCCAAAAATTAAAAGCAACCGGGTGGTTGTGGTTTTCATTTGCTTTTTTTAAGGAGGTAGTAAATTCCGAAACTGCCGGCAATACAGGCGGTGATGATCGCCAGGCTGTTGACCTCGTCGGTTCGGACGGCAGCCACCGTAAAAAGACCGGCGCTGATACCAACAAAGACCAGAATCCATTTCAAAAGAGCTTCTTTCAACGCGTTTGGACCGCTGCTCAGGATCGCTCTGGCGGTTTCCTCCGGCAAGTCTTTTTCAATGATACGGTTCTTTATTTTGTGGTCTAATAATAAGCGTATAATGACCAGAATGAATCCGACGCCGAGCGCCAGCAGGATAGTTACCGAGACCAAACGCCAGAAAAAGGTGGGGTCGCCTATGAAAGTATGTGATATGTTGCTGTCCATGTTTTTTATTTCTGTAGATAAGAGCCTTTAGCCCTGGAAAGGTTGCAATTAACTTAAAAGGCCCATCTTTTTGAGCTGCCGTTTGTATTCGTTATAGTAAGATGCGGACCCGGCAGTCAGCAGGATTAAGGCGGCGGCGAGCAGCAAATAAAAACGCAGGCCTTGGCCGACTGATAAAAGGGCGCGGAAATCTGGCCCCATTGCCGCTATACCCGCCGCAATGACTAATAAGCCGGCGAAGATCAAAGCGCCTACAGCCAGGCCGCTAAGTGAAAAGCTTTCCCTTTTTATGGGTAAAACCAATATCGGCAGATCAAGTTCAGCTGTCATTTTGGGCAAATGCTTTAACCCCGCGGTAATCTGCGCATATTGTTGCGCTTTGACCCGGCAGTGTTCGCAAATTGCGATATGTGTTAAGGCCGCCTGGCTAAGTTCCCGCGGTTCCACCGTATATTGCTGCAGTTCGTTATCCCCTAAGTGTTCGTTCATTTTATAAATCCTCCCTATCGTATTTTTTTAATAAGTCATTCCGTAAGATCTTGCGGGCCCTGAATAAATAGTTTTTGATGGTTCCTTCCGGCAAATGGGTAATTTCCCCAATTTCCGAATAGCTGAGTTCTTCCTCATGGAACAGCGTGACGAGGGTTTGGTACAGCGGCGGGAGCCGGGCCACCGCTTCGCTTAAAATAGCCGAGAGATCGCTTTTGAATAACGCCACTTCTCCGGATGGTTCCACGTCCATAGCGCTTTCTTCAGGGATGTCCTCGAGATAGGTCAGCTTTTTCTTTTTGATATAATGTAAACAATCGTAATAGGCGATCTGTCCTATCCATGTAGACAGTTTCGAACCATGCCGGAAACTGGCCAGATTGCGGAAAGCTTTGAGATAGATTTCCTGTACCAGGTCCTGACGGTCAGCGCTGCCACCTGTCATTTGGAAGACCATTTTAACGACCAGGTTTTCTGTCAGTCGGACAAACGCGGCAAAGGCGTGCCGTTCGCCATTTAATATGGCGGCAATCAACTCCCGGTCGGTGTGGTAGATTGTACCCTTCACTTTCAATTGGTGATAAGAGCCTTTTGACCATACAAAGGTTGCAGAAATATTTATTTCATAATTAAAACCGACAACGACGAGTTACTAAAATGATGCTTTTAGAACATCCGAGATACATAGTTATATCGTCACAAAAGCGTTTCGCGAAAAACCAACTTATTTATTACAACAATATGTGTACTTAACATCGCAATATTTAATTGGTAAAGCGCCTTAAAGATAAATTTGCATAAATGAACAATGTTCATTTAATTTGCACTTTAAATCATGGGTACGGCAGAACGTAAAATAAAAGAGAAAGAAGAATTAAGGGAACTGATACTGAAGAGTGCCCGCAAGCTGTTTGTAGAAAACGGCGTTGCCCAAACCACTATTCGTAGTATTGCCAAGAATATTGACTATAGTATAGGCACCGTATATCTGTATTTTAAGGATAAAAACGCAATCTTAAACGAGCTTCACACCCAGGGTTTTTCTGAATTGGGCCGTCAGTTTAAAGTGCTTGCCGAAGTGGAAGATCCCATGGAGCGGCTGATAGCTATGGGCCGCATTTACCTAAGGTTTGCTGTAGAGAACCCGGAAATGTATGAGCTGATGTTTACGCTAAAAGCGCCCATGGAAGTTTTAAATGAAGCGAAAGATAAAGAATGGAACGAAGGGCAGTCGGCTTTTGGGGTTTTGAAAACGACCGTAGACCAATGCATGGCGCGAAAACATTTTCAGGGCCACCGGCTGGAACCGTTAACCTTTATGATTTGGGGCCTTGTACATGGTATGTGCAGCCTGCATATCAGCGACCGTGCAAACGGCGTGAAATTGCATGATGCCGCCGGGATAGTGCAGGCGGGCTATGAAGAATTTTTAAAGATTTTGAAAAAGCTATAATTTTTTCACATAAAATGAACATCGTTCAATAAATAAACAATGATTAATATGAAAGAACTTGCTTTGCTTACCGGCGCGTCAACCGGTATCGGGTATGAAATGGCCGGAGAACTGGCTGCCCGTAAACACGATCTTATCCTGGTTGCGCGGAACGCGGAAAAGCTGGAAAGTCTTAAAGCTGAACTGACAGCCACTTATGGTATCCGGGTGCAGGTATTTGCGTGCGATCTTTCTGAAACGGCAGCAGCGGTAAGGCTTTATGAAGCTGTCAAAGCAGCCGGTCTCCGGGTGACCATGCTGATCAATAATGCCGGTAAGGGCTTGTATGGTAAATTTGTGGATATACCGCTGCCCGCCGAACTGGAAATGATCAGCCTCAACATATCCGCACTGATTACTTTGACCAAATTATTCGGGCATGACATGAAAGAGGCAGGCTACGGCCGGATCATGCATGTCGCTTCTTTGTTATCTTTTCTGCCGTTTCCCTACTATTCTGTTTATTCGGCTACCAAAGCCTTTGTACTGGCCTTTTCAGAAACAATTGCAGCAGAACTCGAGGCTCATGGTGTAACCGTTACTACGTTATGTCCCGGCCCGGTGAATACGGCTTTCAATACGCCGGCTATGCTTCACACCAATGCCTACCGGGTAAATAAGCCCATTGAACCCCGGATAGTAGCTAAGGCAGGCATCAATCACCTGCTTACCGGCCGTGGAGTAAAAGTTGTAGGCTTAAATAACTGGCTCCTGGCAAAATTGTCCGGCATTACGCCAGCGCGTTTAATGCTGCGTATCAAAACAAAACTGGCATCACCTTATCAAAAAAACTAGTATGATCAACTTTTTCAACAACCTGGAACAGCGCAATGAACCACTTTTTTGGTTCGGTCTCTTTTGTCTCCTTAGCGTCCCGCCAATGATTACTGCCGCGATCAGGCGTCCTATACAACTCAGGGGTACCAACGCCTGGTATAAGCCCATTAAATTCAGTATTTCAATCGGCCTTTTTTGCTGGACAATGGGCTGGCTAACCTATGATCTGAACCTGCCAGGCCAGGTTGCGCTTTATAGCTGGGCTACCGTGGTTTTGCTGGGTTTCGAGCTGATTTATATTACCCTGCAGGCTGCCCGCGGTCAACTATCACATTATAATCAAAGTTCACCCGGCTATGCCGCACTTTATGCCGGGATGGCTTTGGCGGCCACGGTAGTAACCCTGTATACCGGCTATATAGGCCTGCTGTTTTGCAGCGGCGGTTTTACGCAGCTGCCGGATTATTATTTGTGGAGCATTCGCATCGGGATTTTCTTGTTTGTCATCTTCGCCATGGAGGGCGCTGTTATGGGTAGCCGGCTTTCGCATACCATTGGCGGAACAGATGGCGAAAAAGGCCTGCCCTTTTTGAACTGGAGCCGCAAATATGGCGATCCGCGGATTGCACATTTTATCGGCATGCACGCCCTGCAAATTTTACCGCTACTGGCTTTTTACGTTCTAAAAAACGTAATAGCCACGTTGTTATTTGGCGCTGCTTATGCCTTTCTTGCTGTAATGGTGTTAGTACAGGCATTGCAGGGTAAGCCTTTGTTTAAATCAACGGCGCCATAGTCACTAAAGGATCATGATTGAGCGCGATATGAAAATCGGGTAAAGTGCTATAACCACCGGCCTGCGACTGTGCAAAACAGCGGGGAATAACCTTAAAAGCAATTTTCATGGACATTTACATTCCAATTTATTGCAACAATTTCTATATCTTAATTTCTGGATAGATCATTTGGCAGCGCCAGCGGGAATGCCTGAACCCAAGAAAAAAGTAAGCCCCCCGCTTATCACACATTTCCCATTGTAGGGCTATTTGATAATGCAGCAGGCGCCTGAACCGGGTCCGGGTTCAAGCGACAAGTTTGAACTGGTGGTGGTGTTTCATCAATCTCCGTTACTTCGACGCCCCGGCCGGTATCAGAATTTAATGGATAGGCCGCCTTCTGCCCGACGTCATTTACAAAAACTTGCTTAACAGGGGTATCGCCGGTCAAGCGGTCTTCGATGATGAAATCAACGCCAAGCGGATCTGCCGGGAATGAATCTGCAATCTTGTTTACATGCTCAGCGTTATTTGGCGGCTGCATTGCCTTAAGGGTCTCGCCAATGGTAAGCTTACCGGCGGGAGCCGCTTTTACACATTTTTCATTTTCAGAGCCGGCATCATCCGCACATTCATGCATCTTCATTTCCGCGCATCCTTCATTGCTTGCATCTTCAGCCCTAAGTAGCTTGTTAACGGTAGCCAGGCCTATGCCCAGCTTCCTGCTGATTTCACGCTGACTCAGGCCGCCGGCAGACAGGCCGGCTATTTCAGCGGCAAGATGCAGGCGGTCTGCGGCGGTGCGGGTAACCAGTTGGCTTCGCTCGGCACTATACCCTTCAAATTGGAATTGTAAAAAGGTTCCGGACTTTTGCATGCGGCACAGGCACACATTGTCGTCGCCATAGCGTTGGCGGGTGTTGCGCTGTTTAATTTGCTTAAGGTAGCAAAGATCGATGTCCGCGGTGCTTTTGCCGATGGCGAAGGCGCTATCGGCAAAGTTCATAAGCAGCTTGCTGCCGTGCAGGTCGTCATCGCTGATGGGCTGCGCGGCGTTGCGCCGCTTGGGGGTATGCGCGAGGACGAGTATCGACAGGTGATATTCCTTTTTTAGCGCTTTGAGGTTTTTCATGAGCGAGAGCGCCACAGCGGAATTTTCGGTACCGCCCTGCAGACAGGTAATGTTATCTATAATTAATACAGTGGCGCCAGCCTGGTTTACTTTATACTCAATACCGGCAATCAGCAGCTCGTTGGCATCAACACCGGGCGATGGGCCGGGCAGGAAATTGTATTCCGCGCGGAAAAAGTTATCCGAAAACAGGTAATCTTCCTCTTCCTGGCTGTAGCGTAATCCAAACTGGCTCCGGGTAAGCTCAAAATCGATGTAAAGCACGCGGGCCCGCTCTGCCTGGCAAGCAAAAGGCGCAATGCCTTTGCCGCGTGCGATGCTTTCGCCAATCTGCACAGCCAGCACCGATTTGCCGGTGTTGGTACCTGCAAACAGCATGCACAGCTCGCCCTCATGCCACAGCTCGCCGAACAGTTGTTTGGCGGCGGGTTGGCGGCGGGCCAGCTCCATCCACCGGTTACCTTTTTCAACAGTAAAAAGCCGGCGGATTTCTTCGGGAGACGGGCGGCTGCGGTCGGTGGTGCTCTTGCGTTTAGCTGGTCTGTAAGGCAGGCCGCGGACCTCGGCGCGGATCTGCTCAATGATGGACGGGCGTTCGGGAATTAAATGGGTTGACATGGTGATGAGATTATGCTCAAATTTACGAAGCTGCATCCGTTAAAGTGCTGACATCATTTTGTCAGTACCCGCCGTAATAGTAATACAAACATTGCAATGCAGTCATTATCAACTATTTGTAAACTTAGAAAAAATAAAATAGACTGATAATCAGCGCATTGCATGGTGTTCGGGGTGTTCCGTGTGTGTACGAACCGAACGCCAGGGCGTGGGCCAGGCCGGCTGAGGTTGTTTTATCCCTATCCGCTGCCCTTATTGATGATGATCCCGACCTTAACCTCACCCTTTTAGGGTGATTTTTGCACCAGCTTGTAACATAAATGTTGCTATTTTTAAAAGCTTCGTATTTTGCATAAGTTTACACTTTGCGCTTAACTTAATTAACTAAAAGATTGATATGACTAAACATTTACGTACAAGTGGCTATTTGTACCTTACAGCAATTGCCGTTGCCCTGGCTGCAGGCTCCTGCCGTACAAAAAAGGAGGCTGCACAAACGGTAACGCTAAAAACCACGGCAACCCCGGGCGGCTCATCCGCCACGGCCACCATCGGTCCCGGTAAAAAAGAAGGGATAAAAAAATTCAGCGACGTTATCCCGGCCAAAACAAAAACAGACAGCGGTCTTTTTAAAACCTACAAAGTTGAAGGCAAATATTATTACGAGATTCCGGACTCGATGCTGAACCGTGAAATGCTGGTGGTTACCCGCCTGGCCAAAACACCGGCCAACATTAAGGTGCCTTTTCAGCAATATGGGGGCGAGTCGCAAAATTCGCAGGTATGGAAATGGCAGCGCCACGATAAGCAGGTGTTTATCCGCGTGCCGAGCTATTCCATCCGCGCCGACAGCACCAGCGATATGTATAAGTCGGTTAAGAACTCCAACCTCGATGTAGTGCTGGCATCCTTCGACATTAAGGCATACAACAAGGACACTACGGGTGTAGTGATTGATGTAACCGATTTTTATAATGGCGACATCGCCGCTATCGGTATTTCCGACGAGCTGAAAAAAGCCTATAAGATATCGGCGCTTGATAATGCACGTTCGTACATCGACACGATTAAAAGTTTCCCGATCAACATTGAAACCCATGTATTAAAAACTTACCGCGCGGGCGAGTCGCCAACCGATAACAGCAACGCGGCTATCACCTTCGAGCTGAATACCTCGATGCTGCTACTGCCAAAAACACCTGCCAAGCCGCGCCTGAGCGACAACAGGGTTGGATTTTTCGGACAAAGCCAGATCGATTATGGCAGCGACGCGCAAAAGGCTGATGTCACCTCTTATATTCACCGCTGGAAACTGGAGCCAAAAGATGAGGCTGCTTATGAGCGCGGCGAGCTGGTAGAGCCTAAGAAACAGATCGTTTTTTACATCGACCCGGCTACGCCAAAAAAATGGGTACCCTACCTGATACAGGGCATTAACGACTGGAACGCAGCGTTTGAAGCCGCTGGGTTCAAAAATGCCATTGTAGGCAAGCCGGCGCCAACCGCGAAGGAAGACCCTGAATTCAGCACAGAGGATGCGCGTTATAGCGTGGTTCGTTACTTTGCATCGAATGTACTGAACGCCTATGGCCCGCACGAAGCTGACCCGCGTTCGGGCGAGATCCTGGAAAGCCATGTAGGCTGGTATCATAATGTTATGCTGCTGCTGCGCGACTGGTACTTTGTGCAGACCGCCGCTGTAAACCCCGAAGCCCGCAAAGCTAAATTTACCGACGAGCAAATGGGCGAGCTGATCCGTTTTGTGTCATCGCACGAGATTGGCCACACGCTTGGCCTGCCGCACAACTTTGGATCAAGCTATGCTTACCCGGTTGATTCGCTGCGCTCAAAATCGTTTACCGATAAGCACGGCACTGCACCATCAATTATGGACTATGCCCGCTTTAACTACATAGCCCAGCCGGGCGACAATGTAACCCACCTTTACCCGCAGATCGGCGAGTATGACAAATGGGCTATTAAATGGGGCTATACCTGGTTTCCGGGTAAAAAATCGGTTAAACAGGAAAAAGAAATATTAGACGTTTGGACCAAAGAACGCGCCGGTAACCCGCTTTACTACTACGGCCGCCAGGGTACCAGTCTTGATCCGCGCCTGCAAAACGAAGACCTGGGCGATAATGCCATGAAAGCAAGTACTTACGGTATTGCTAACCTGAAACGCATTTTGCCAAACGTTGAGAAATGGACCTACCAGGCTGGGGAAGACTATGATGACCTTAAAGAAATTTATGGCGAGGTGTTAAACCAATTCAGCCGCTACATGGGCCACGTGGCAACCAATATTGGCGGGATGAATGAAAACTTCAAAACTTACGACCAGAAAGGGCCGGTTTACGATTTCGTTCCGAAAAACCTTCAGCATGACGCGGTTGCGTTCTTTAACAAAGAGATATTCGCTACACCGCTATGGATGATCAATAGCGAAGAGCTGAGCAAATTTGATAATGGCCTTACCCTTAACCGCATAAAAGCTATCCAAACAAGCACATTAGCCAATGTGCTGTCGCAGTCGCGCTTGTCGCGCATGTACGATAATGAGACACGCAATGGCTCAAAAGCGTACACAGTTGCCGACCTGTTTAACGACCTGCGAAACGGTATATTTACGCCAGGCCGCCCGGACGCGTTTAAACGCAACCTGCAAAGGGCCTATATAGAAGATTTGAAAAGCCTTTTGAATGATGACTTTAAAGGAATACCAGGGTTACCGGCTACCGTTATGGCAAACTTTGGTTTAACGCCTATCAATATGACGTTATCTGATATTCGCCCGATGGTACGCGCAGAGCTGAAGGTAATTGATGCAAAACTTCCGAAAGGCGGCGATGCTATTACTGCCGCACATTATACCGATCTGCATACAAGAATAAAGGAAACGCTTAACCCAACCCACCCGATAGTAAATATCCCGGCTGCCGGCCGCGGTATAACCGAAGATGTTCCGGTGAATGAACTGGAGCAATATTAATACACTGATTTAAAATTACATAAGTGAAAAAGAAAGTCCCGTCTGGTAAAACAGACGGGACTTGTTATATCGTCCTCAAATATATACGTGCTGTTTAACCTAACCTAATGGCGACATTGTTATGCTAATAACAGCAAATACACAGGAGTATAATAATAATAGTTGACTTCGCTCTTACTGATCACAACTGGCTTATGTTCTCAAAAAAAGCAGTTTGTAAATCAAGCAGCGACTTAACGTTGATGGTTTGTCCGTATGCGTCGAAACACAGGAACTTTGAGTTTTTCACATCATTGTTTTTAGCCTTTTCAAAAAAGTTGAAGGTTTCAAAAAAATAATGGTTGGTTGTAACGTTGTTTTTGGTTTGTGAACCGTTAAGCCGGAATCCGATCGCGTCGATCCAGTTATGCACTTTAGCATGCAGGTTTTTATTGATGTTAGCCATAGGTTAATGTTTTGCCTATTGCTTAACGAAAACCATGCCATAATGTTACATAATTAGAAAGCCAGTTTTAAACAATTGTTAGGCAACAGTGGCGCTTATCAGGAGACTATATTTTGATTGTGGAAAACTTTTGCCGAAAAGTGAACAAATGTAACTAACGTAAAAGAATTGTCGTATAAGGCAATGATAAACAAAGAAATAATTACTTAAAGTATGAAACTAATTAGACTTTTACTACCAATTTTGTTCTTCTGCCTTTTCAGCATAACTGCCTGTAAAAGGGACAAAACCCCTGGGCCACAGGGCGAAACCGGCGCTACGGGAGCGCAGGGCGCTACAGGCGCTACTGGTCCCGCGGGACCCCAGGGCCCTGCCGGTCCTGCAGGAGGCCCCCAGGGCCCCCAGGGTGAAAAAGGCGACAAGGGCGACAAAGGCGACACCGGCGCTACCGGAGCACAAGGGCCCGCCGGCCCTGCCGGAGCAACTGGCGCAACAGGGGCAACGGGAGCTACAGGTGCTACCGGCCCGCAAGGCCCCGTAGGTCCGCAGGGCCCGATTGGTGCAACAGGAGCTACAGGCGCAACGGGTGCTACCGGAGCACAAGGCCCTAAAGGAGATAAGGGCGACACAGGTGCGACTGGTCCCGCTGGGGCAACAGGCGCAACAGGCCCTGCCGGAGCAACAGGCGCTACGGGACCGCAAGGCCCTAAAGGCGACAAGGGTGACAAAGGGGACCCGGGAAATGCTGATGTTCAGAACTTTGTGCTTATTAACAAAGGCGTGGTTGTTGCAGGCTTAACTAAATTCAGTATCCCTGCAATTACCCAGGCAATAGTAGACGAGGGCACCGTACTGGTTTACCTGCGCAACACCGGATCAACAACAGGCTGGTATGCATTACCCTATTCAGAGGCTGGTCATACCATTACCTTTAACGATTATGGCGTCGGGTACATTGACCTGAAGGCGAACTTTACACAGGCAAATGGCATCGACTTCAGGGTGGTGGTTATCCCTGGTACTGCAATAACAACTTTAAACGCGACAAATCCGCATTTAAATGTTAAAAATTTCAGCGAAGTAGCAGCGGCTCTTCACCTGTCAAACTAAGCAGCCGCTGAATAATATTATTTACGCGCTTCATACTGTTTTTATATATTTAATAAGCCCTTCTGGTATTTACCGGGAGGGCTTATTTGTTGTTATGTAACTTTTTTATAGGTATGTAACAATGCTATGATTATTAATTATTTAGCAAAATTTAGTTGAACATTTGCATCCGGTTTGCGTCTTAAAGGATATTATAATACCGAATAGCCCCTATAGTATATACAAAAAATAATGATGAAGTCTCTACTACTTGCAATAGCAACTGTACTGCTAACTATTACGCTTTCTTATGCGCAAACTGGCCGTGAGATACACGGAACAGTGGTTGACACCACTAAGTTTTCTGTCCCGTCGGCAAGTGTTAAGCTCGTGTCGGACAAAGGAGACAGTACAATATCGGTTGCTGATATCAATGGAAAGTTTGTTTTTCAGAATATTAAGGGCAGTAAAATTACTATTACGGTTACCTATATTGGCTACCAGCCTTTTAAAAGGCGTTATACGCTCGATAATTTAGCTGGCCCGGCTGATTTGGGTACTATCGTTTTAAAAGCCGAATCGAAAATGCTGAAGGAAGTTACCGTGGTTGGCGTTATACCGGTAACTTTGAAAGAAGATACTGTGCAGTACCAGGCCAGTGCCTATAAGGTTCGGGAAAACGCGCCTGTTGAAGACCTGGTTAAAAAGCTGCCAGGTGTGGATGTAGACATCAACGGCAACGTAAGTACACAAGGCAAACAGGTTACCAAAGTACGTATAAACGGTAAGGACTTTATGGGCGGCGATGTGCAAAGTGCACTTAAAAACCTGCCTGCCGACGTAGTGGATAATATCCAGATGATTGACGATTACGGCGACCAGGCGAACTTAACCGGTGTGAAAACAGGCGATCCGGACAAAGTAATGAATATAACCGTGCGTAAGGATAAAAATTACGGCTATTTTGGCCAGGCGACGGTAGGCGATGGCCGCGATTTATTGCCTGCCGACCAGGGGCTTCCCAATAAAAACCGTTACATAGGCTCGGTGAATGCCTTCAATTTTAAAGGAGACCAGCAAATTGCCGTTTTGGGCAGCGTAAATAACACCAACGTAAACACATTTTCATTCGGTACTACCGGTGGTGGTGGCTTCGGCGGCGGTGGTTTTGGCGGGGGCGGCGGACGCGGCAATGCGGGCCGCGGTGGTGGCGGCGGCGCACAGGGAAGCCTTACTACCACTGCGAACGGCGAGACCCAGGCACATTCTATCGGCGCAAACTTCCGCGATCAGTGGGGCAAAAACCTGTCAGTTTATGGCAGCTACAGCTTTGCCGATAATACTACCAATACAATTAATAACGTATTACAACAAAATACTTCGCCAACCAACCCTTCAACCCAAAATCAAAACAGTAACGAAACGGATCAAAAAATAAACCACCGTTTTAACTGGAACATGGAATGGAAACCTGACACCATCAACTACATAAAAGTAATACCAAATTTTAGCTATGCAGGTACAAATAACAGCTCATTTGAGGATGTGAATTTCGTACGTGGCGGAAAGGTAAGTTCGGCCTATACATCCACTACTACCGGCAATTCACAAGCGCCTAATTATGGTTTCTCTGCACTGTATAATCACCGTTTTAGGGGCCGCCGCAACCTGAATATTTATGCTACCGTTAACAGCGGCAAAAGCGACTCATACCAAAACCCGCTATATAACTTTACTGTGGGGGCGCCAACGGCGCCGGCCAATCAGCTGATATATACCAACAGCCGCACCACCAGCTATGGTATTAATTTTTCGTACCTGGAACCGGTTGGAAAGCGTACTTATCTTGAATTGAATTATGCGTTCAACCGCTCCAACACCAATAACAGCAAAGAGACCGATACATTATACGACCCTGCAGCCGTAACGTTCAGAAGCGACAGCGCATTAAGCAACCGGTACAATTACAATTTTACCACTAACAAGGTTGGTTTGAACTTCAGGTTCAGCGACAAGAAATATAACTGGATAGTGGGTGTAGGGGTGCAGCCTGCGGTGCTCGACGGCTATTCACCGCAAACAGGCGTAAGCACGCATGTGTCAACTTTTAACGTAGTTCCGGCAGGCCGGTTCGTGTATAATTTTTCGCGCAGCAAATCGTTCAGTGTTATGTATAACGGCTCCAGCAGCCAGCCAAATTTTACACAGTTGCAGCCGGTGATAGACTTTTCAAACGCCCTGTACCCGGTTCAGGGTAACCCAAACCTGAAACCGTCGTTTAGCAATAACTTTCAGATACGGTATAACAACTTTAGCTTCCAGACCGGCGATGTCTTCTTTGTGTCGGCAAACCTTCAGACTGTACAAAATTCAATCGTAACCAACAGCATTACTTTCCCGAGGGTATACAAGCCCGATCCAAGGTTCCAAAACACTATTTTGACCACTTATACCAATGCTGATGGCTATTACCTGGTTAGGGGCCGTGCAACCTATTCCAAGCCATGGGATAACCGCAAATTTTCATTGAACCTTAATGGCTCCGTCACCTATACCAATAATGTCGGGTTCCTGACAGATGCTGATTCAGTTGGCAATTTTAATACACAAAAAAATATCGCAAAAAACCTGCAACTTACACCTGGGTTATCTTTCAGGGTTGATATTACAGACCATATCGATGCACAGGCCTATACTAATTACAGCATTAACCGTACGCACAACTCAGTGGTTAACCCGTTAACCGAATCTGTATCTAACATCAGGGCCTGGACTTCTGGCATCGTCGGTAAAAATTATTTCGGCGACTGGACCTTCAGTTATGATTATTCGCATGTATCCAACTATGGTTATACATCAAACGTAAAAATTGCTAACCCTAACGTGATTAATATTTACCTTGAGCGCAGGTTTTTGAAAGATCATCGGGGCACGTTCCGGGTTTCGGCTTTCGACTTGTTGAACCAGAATACAGGTTTCTCATCGTCAACTACTGCCAGTGCCATCACACAGTCGCAGGTAAATAGGCTGTCACGCTATTTCCTGGCGACGTTTACGCTCAGGCTTCAGAAGTTTGCGGGTAAGTCGCCTGTAGGCGATCCATCGCAGCGTGGCTTCAGAAGAGGCAACCGTGGCGACGGCGGCGGTCACGGCCCTGGAGGTTTCGGCGGCGGTACAGACTAAGATAAAAGCTTCCTTGTTACGGGAAGCTTTTGTTTGTGCGCCCAGGATGGAATGGTGCCGGGCCAGGCTCCGGTAAGTTTTAAGCAAAATATCGGGCCGCAATTATGCCGCAGCAGCAGCTTGTGGGTTCACCGGCTTACGCTTCAGCATTAACGCCGCTATAAGGGCAATTATTAAACCCACCGGTAATATTTCCAGGTAGGTAAATACCATTATCATCAGCGGATTTTTATACATTTCGATGTAAGTGGCCATCTGCGCCTTTTCCTTTTTGATTTCCGCCGGGCTTGCGCCGCTCGCCTTTGCCTCGTTTATTACCGAGGCGGCATATTTCTGCATATAATCCGGATGAAAGGAGTAATAGTCGATCATCCACGCCGCCACATAAATAGTAGAGCCAATAAGCGCGATCAGTAATCCGGTTTTAAAAGCCTTGCCGAAGCTGATAAAGCCCCCGTTAAACTTATCCCTTAAATTTTTTATGCCAGCAAATATGAGTGAAAAGGCAACAATCATTCCGCCGTAGCCCACCCACATGTTACTGTAGCCCATTTCAATAGACGTAAGCACGGTAAAGGCTGCAATCAGCCCGCTTATTATGCCGAAAACAAGTACATTTTTTTTCATGATGTTAAGATTCAATAGTTTTGATGACGCAAATTTGAGCTGTTAAAATATTTTTTGGCTCATACTTTTGAGTGATTTTGATCTTAACGGGCAAATTAGTACCAAGAGGTGATTAGAAAAAGGATCATTTTACGGCTGGTTTAATAAGCAGTCTGTTCCCTGCAGAAAATAGAACGGTTGCCACGGATCGGCTGATAATACGGGAATTGATCAAAAAAAGAGGCCTCCCAATAGCGGAAGGCCTTAAATATTCTTAAGTACCATCAGGGCCGGGCTTATCCTTTCACCCGCTCCACGTAACTTCCGGTTGCGGTGTCAACCTTTACTTTATCACCAATGTTAATGAACAAAGGCACTTTAATTTCGGCCCCTGTTTCAACAGTTGCGTTTTTCAAAGCGTTGGTAGATGTGTCGCCCTTAACGGCTGGCTCGGTATATGTAATTTCCAATTCGGCAGATGATGGCACAGACCCCATGATCGGTTCATCACTTTCAAACGCAACAATAACATTCATCCCCTCTTTCAGGAATCTTACAGCAGGGCCAAATAATGCCTTCGGAACATTATGCTGGTCATAAGTGGTGTTATCCATTACTACCAGTGAATCGCCATCTTCGTATAAGTATTGATAGTCGTTGGTCTCAACGCGGGCTATGGTTACCTCCTCATCCGTGCGAAAACGATATTCAACCAGCTTGCCGGTTTTGACGTTGCGCATACGAGCCTGGTAAAAAGCGCGCAGGTTACCCGGCGTGCGGTGTAAAAATTCTTCTACCTGTAACAATTCACCATTGAAGCGCAGTATGTTACCATTTTTAATTTCGGATGCTTTTGACATAACATTATAATTGAGGCGCAAACTTAGGGAGTAAAAGGGAAAGAAACAAGAGGAAGGTTGAGCGGTAAAAGGTTAAAGGCAAAAGGTTTTGAATGCAGAATCGGGATCCGGATTACGGAATTGTTAGAATGTTATCTCCGCATCGCTAACAGGATGACCGGTACAGGTGAGTATCCAGCCGGCGGCGAGGTCGGCATCGGTCAGCACTTCGTTGTAAGCCATCTGCACCCGGCCGGTTTTACACATGGCCACACAGGTTGAGCATGACCCTACCCGGCAGCTGTAGGGTAATGGAATATTATTTTGTATGGCCGCCTGCAAAATCGACTGGTTTTCCCCCACAGTGAGGTTGTACGTTTCTTTTTTGTAGTGGATGGTAACATTGCGCGGCGGGTAGTTAACCAGGCTTTCGCTTACAGGTATAGTGTCCAAAACAAAATTTTCTTTTCGTACCTGGTTTGCTTCAAAGCCCATATATAGCAGTGTCAGTCTTATCATCCGCATGTAGGCAAATGGGCCGCAGATATAAAATTCCGTATCATTGGGGTTATATATTATTTCTTCCTTCACCAGCTTTTCAACCCCAAGGTTGTTCAAGCGGTTAGCCTCGCTGCTTAGCTGATGAATTATTTTAAACCGGTCCGGATGTTGCCTGGCAAGGTATTCAAGTTCCTTTTTAAAAAGGATAGACGGCTCATTTATGTTACTGTAGATAAGCACAAGCCGGCTACATCCCGGTCTGTTAAGCGTGTATTTTAATTGCGAGTATATTGGGGCAATCCCGCTGCCTGCGGCAAATAGTAAAACATCTTTTTCTCCGGGCGTATCGGTCAATGTAAATCTTCCGGCCGGCTCAACAGCGGTCAAAATGTCGCCCACAGCAACCCTGGTAAGCATAAAGCGGGATATTTCGCCGTTAGTTATCCTTTTAATGGTGATAGATAAAAGCGGTTCATCGGGCGATGAACTTAAAGAATAGGAACGCCTTATTTCTTCCGCATGGTGATTAAAAACCAGCGTAATAAACTGCCCGGCCTTGTAGGCAATCTTCTCGCCGAACACTTCCTTTAAAAAGAAGGTCACTGTATCAGGCATTTCCCATTTTATGGCTTCAACCTTTAACTGAAGCATAATCTCAGGGCCGGATGACGATTTTGCCAAATTGCGTTGCTTGCTCCATCCGGGCCACCGCTTGTGCTCCGGATGATAGCGGGTAGATTTCATCAACCACGGGTATAATTTGATGCTCATTTACAAAATCAAGCATCGCCTTAAAATCAGCCGGACTACCCATCATGGTGCCGATGATCTGCAGCTGCCGCCAGAATATCTTACGGCCATTCAATGCGGGGATGTTACCCGCCGTGCCGCCGAAAATAACAATGCGGCCACCGGGCTTGCAAATATCGGGCAGTTTGGCAAAGCCATCGCCCAGTGCACTGTCAAGGATAATATCAAAACCGCCGGATAGCTCCTGCAATTGTTCAGCCCAGTCCTGTGCCTTATAGCTTACACCGGCCGCAGCACCCAGTTGTTTGGCGCGCTCAATCTTTTCGCCTGAGCCGGAGGTTACAAACACCTGGCAGCCTGCCGCGACAGCAAATTGAAGCGCCATGGCGCCGGTTCCAGCGCCAACGCCGGTGATCAATACTTTTTGCCCCTTTTTCAGTTGCCCCTTTGTAAATAAGCCCCGGTAAACTGTTACGCCCGCAAGTGGCAGCGCCGCAGCCTGGTCCCACGAAAGATGTGCAGGTTTTGGATGTAATTGGGTTACCCCGATTTTAACATATTCGGCAAGCGTGCCATCATCGGGCAAGCCCAGAATTTTAAAGCCGTTAGATTGAAATGACTCATCTTCGCCCCAGCCATAACCAGGGTTGATGATCACTTCCTTTCCGACCAGGCTCTTGTCGTTATCGCTGCCAACTTCTTCTACAATGCCTGCACCATCAGAGCCCAAAATAGCCGGATATTTTAATCCTGCATATTTGCCTATGGATATCCAGTAATCGCGGCGGTTAAGGGCTGCGGATTTAACCTTAACCAATGCTTCGCCGGGAGCGAGCGCAGGCTTGTCGACTTCTTTATAAATGAGCGGTTTATCAGCGGCTTCAAGAACTAGTGCTTTCATAAAAATATAATAGGCATTGTCATTGAATTAGTAAACCCTTACAGCAATGACAAAGTTTGTTATTATTGATTTTAACAAAAAACGGCAGAAACCCTCGCCTCTGCCGTTTAAAATTTCACTCCCCTTCAGGGGTGGGGCTTGCCTTATTTCGCCGCTGCGTAAAGCTCAGCTACATGGTTCCAGTTTATTACATTCCAGATGGCGGCCAGGTAATCCGGGCGGCGGTTCTGGTATTTAAGGTAATAAGCATGTTCCCAAACGTCGATGCCCAGTATTGGGGTTCCTTTTACTTCGGCAATGTCCATCAATGGGTTATCCTGGTTAGGGGTAGAGGTAACGGCCAGCTTTTTGTCAGCGCCAACAATCAGCCATGCCCAGCCTGACCCGAAACGGGTTGCGCCTGCATCCTGCATTTTGGTTTTAAAGTCGGCGAATGAGCCGAAAGTGCTGTTGATGGCATCTGCAAGTTCGCCTTTAGGCTCGCCGCCGCCGCTTGGCGAAAGCAAAGTCCAGAACAGGCTGTGATTATAATGACCACCGCCGTTGTTGCGAACTGCCATCGGGTATTTGGAAATGTTTTTAATGATGTCTTCTATATGGGCATCAGCTTCTGGTTTCCCTTCAAGCGCTTTATTCAAATTGGTAACATAAGCCTGGTGGTGTTTCCCGTGGTGAATCTCCATGGTAAGCTTATCAATGTGCGGTTCAAGGGCGTCGGTAGCGTAAGGTAACGCCGGTAGTGTAAAAGCCATAGTAGTGTGTAGTTTAAAGTTTAACGATAGAACTTAACAAATATAAGGCGTTGGGGATGATATTTGTTCTAATAAATGTCATTCTTTTGGTTGATAGATAATGTCGTCAGAGTTATAGCCGAAGTTGATTGATATTACCGGATCAATTTTTACCGGGCGCCATTAGCTATGGAACAATAACTCCCCTATATTTGCCACCGTGAAACCGGCAGAAATTAATTTAAAGTGGAGTGCATTGCAGCAGCGCATTGCTGAGGAATTTGACAATGAAAAACCTGATATAAAGGTTATGCTCTTCCTGATCGGCGTGCAGGAGCTGGGTAAAGGGCCGCGCAAATTCAGCAAGCGGCAAAAGGAAGAATTGATGCACATCGCCACGTGCAAATTATTCAGTATGCTGGGTTTCTATGAGCTGGAGGGCCTGGATCAGGATGGCTGGCCGCACTGGAAACGGGTAGGCGTAATTCCCAATTATACCCTGCTCGAGCAGGAAATGATCCTAAAGTCGCTGATCATAGAGTATTTCCAGGAATTGGGTATGGTGCAGTAAATTCGCTACGCCAGACGTATCATTTCGAGCGATAGCGATAAAACTCGTCTGGATGACCGTCTGCATACAGGTCCATAGCAAGAGTTTTCTCCTCGTTCCCCGTCGAAATGACAGAGAGAGAAATAACAAAAACTTCCTATTTTTAGCCTCAATAACCCGATTGTTATGAAGAAACTATTTACTATCGCACTTATCCTGCTGGCGGTAACCGCAGCTTTTGCCAAAGGACCTAAAAACCAATATGTGCGTATCAGGACTGCCTATGGCAGCTGTATCATCCGCCTGTATAACGAAACGCCTAAACACCGCGATAATTTTATAAAGCTGGCTAAACAAGGTTTTTACAATGGCACGCTGTTTCACCGGGTGATACAAAATTTTATGATACAGGGCGGCGACCCGGACTCGAAAGACACCACCAAAAATAAGCCAGGCGCCGAATTAGGGAATGGCGATGTTGGCTATACCGTGCCTGCGGAGTTCCGCGACAGCCTTTTCCACAAACGCGGTGTATTGGCGGCCGCACGCGACGATAACCCGGCGAAAGCCTCAAGCGGATGCCAGTTTTATATTGTTGAAGGCAAACGCTTTACTGATGGAAAGTTGGACACCCTCGAAAATACCCGCCTGAAGGGTCATAAAATACCTGAATGGCAGCGGGAATATTACAAGTCTGTAGGAGGCGCGCCACATCTCGACCAGAACTATACAGTTTACGGGGAAGTTGTAAGCGGTATTGATATGGTCGACCTGATAGCTGCGGTAAAGAAAGATAAAAACGACCGTCCGGAAGTAAATGTGCCAATGACAGTAGAGTTGCTGAGCAAAAAAGAGTGTGAACAGTTGGATAAGCTGCTTAGCCCTCCAACCTCCTAAAGGGCAGCAGGGCGAGAGTCGTTAAGTTAAGGGAATAATATCGAATACTGAATTTCGAATATCCAGCGCCGAAGTATTTTTTCCTTCATTATTCGGTATTCAAAATTCGTTGTTCGATATTTTTTATTACTTAAAAGCTTAACTTAATGACATTGGGAGCATCAGTGCCTGACAAGAAAAACAATCAAATTATAAACGGCCAACCGCCATTTAGGGCTGGGGCTATTAATTCCCCCTTTAGGGGGCCAGGGCCATGAAAATCATCACCTATAACGTTAACGGCATCCGTTCGGCAATCAACAAAAACTGGCTGGCATGGCTGCAGGCCGCTAACCCTGACGTGGTTTGCCTGCAGGAAATTAAAGCCACCCCGGAGGTCTTAACCGACCTTAAACTGGTTGAGGATCTTGGCTATGAACATTATTGGTATCCGGCGGAAAAAAAAGGTTACAGCGGCACCGCTATTTTTACCAAACGAACGCCAAAACATGTGGAATATGGCTGTGGTATAAGTGACTATGACCGCGAAGGACGTAATATTCGTGTGGACTTTGACGAGGTATCCGTAATGAGTGTTTACTTTCCATCGGGGTCAAGCGGCGAGGACAGGCAGGCGTTTAAATACCGTTTCCTGGATGAATTCGGCCGTTACCTGGAACTGCTGCAATCGCAATGCACAAAACTGGTAGTATCAGGCGATTATAACATTTGCCACCGCCCGATAGATATCCATAACCCAAAATCAAATGCCAATTCATCCGGCTTTTTGCCGGAGGAAAGGGAATGGATGGAGAATTTTCTGGAATCGGGTTATATCGATACATTCCGGCATGTGAACAAAGAGCCTCACAACTACACATGGTGGAGCTTTCGTGCTAATGCCCGCGCCAAAAACCTGGGCTGGCGCATTGATTATAACATGGCCACCCGCTCGCTCGAAGAGAATATCAAAAGGGCCGCTATCCTGCCGGAGGCTAGGCATTCGGATCATTGCCCGGTATTGCTGGAGCTGGATTTTGGGTCAACTGTTTCTTAAACTATCAGATATGAACCTTACCCTGCATATTATCTTACAACAACCTCCCGCAGGCATTCAGTTTGCCTTGCAAAAAGGGCATGGGAACAACTTTGAAATCGCCGGAAAACAGCTTTCAGATGGCGGAGATTTGCGTTTTGATTTACCGATCGAAGTTAAAGGCGCAGGCAAATCCGATACACCCCAATTCGGCGGCCCATTTGTGCAGGGCCCGGCCGGCGAAAAATTTATTTACATTGGCATTGGTACCTTTGCCGGACAGCCTGGCTCGCCCTGGGATAGAAGACTGAAGGTCCCTTTGCGGAATATAAGCTGGCAAATGGTAAATGAGGCAGCTGAAAAAGGCGGGCTTGAAACTATTGTTCAGGGGACGGCTAAGGATGGAACGCCGGCTTGTGCTACAGTAAAGCCATTCGGCGGCTGGAGGGTCGCTTAAGGTTCTTCCGAACAATCCTCAATAATTGCTGTTAACCTAAATCAAAAACGAAATACTATGCAATGGTTTGGCGGACGCGAAAGCGATAATGTTGAGGAAGGCAGCAGCGGCAGCGGTGGCCGCGGCTTATTTTTTGGCGGTGGTATAGTTGGGGTAATAGGTTTGATTATTTACCTGTTTACAGGCATTAACCCGGCGCAACTGCTCAGTGGCGGCGGCAATAGCAGCGGTCAGCAGCAAACTACCCATGTAACCAATGGGCCGGAAGGCATGCAGAAAAAATTTGCACGCGTAATACTGGCCGGAACAGAAGATGTCTGGAGCGAAATCTTCACGGGCATAAACCGGACTTATGTTAAGCCCACGCTGCACCTGTACAGCGAATCTGTTGATGCAGAAGGCTGTGGCTTTGCCAGTTCTGCAACGGGGCCGTTCTATTGCCCGGCCGACCAAAAGGTTTATCTCGATACCTCGTTTTTTGCCGAAATGCAGCAGCGCTTTCATGCCCCCGGTGAGTTTGCCGCAGCCTATGTAATCGCTCATGAGGTAGGTCACCACGTGCAGAACCTGTTGGGCATATCACAAAAAATGGATGAAGCGCGGCAGCAGCTTAGTCAAAAACAATATAATAAGTTATCGGTGAAGTTAGAGTTGCAGGCCGACTTCTATGCGGGTGTATGGGCACATTACGCTGCCAAAAATCGTACGGGAATAGTAATCGACCGGGCAGATATCGATTCGGCATTGGTAGCTGCCCATGCTATTGGCGACGACCGTTTACAGCAGCAATACCGGGGACACGCAGAACCCGACAGCTTCACCCACGGCACCTCCAAACAACGCGCCTACTGGTTTAAAAAAGGATTTGTTACCGGCGACATCAACCAGGGAAACACCTTTGCTGCCAATGATCTTGATATTGAGTGAAGTCAACTAAAGATAAAAGTCCAAAAGAAATGAACTTAATGCTCTTTCTTTCGGACTTTACTGGCTTTTCGGACTTTCTTAAATCTTTCCGAACAGCTCTTCCAATTTATCATTCAGGTCATCACCACGGAGGTTTTTCGCGATGATTTTACCATCCGGGTCTAGCAGGAAGTTTTGGGGGATTCCGCGAACGGCATATAAACCCGCAGTTTTACTGTCCCAGAACTTCAGGTCAGAAACCTGTGTCCATGCTAATCCATCTTTGTGTATTGCCGCTAACCATTTATCTTTCGCACCCGGCCTGTCAAGCGACACGCCTAAAATAGTAAATTTTTGGTTTTTATATTTGTTGAATGCTTTTACGACGTTAGGGTTTTCGGCGCGGCACGGTCCGCACCACGAAGCCCAGAAATCTATCAGCACATATTTACCCCTGAATGAGGACAGGTTCACTATTTTACCTGCAGTATCAGCCTCTGCAAATTCCGGTGCGGTAGCGCCAAGGGCAACATTCTTTAATTTTGGCAGCAGCTCAGCAAATTTCCTGGCACTTTCAGTTGCTTTTACTTTTGGGCTAAGCACATTGTAAAGTTCAATTATCTCAGGATAGTCTGAACTATAGGCCACGTTCTGCAACAGGCTAAGACTAATATAAGAGTCCGGATTTTCCTGTATAAATTTCTTATCTATCTGTTTTGATTGCTGGCCAATGGCCTTTTCGGTTTTGTTGATCTCTTTCTGAAAAGCATCCGACTTCTTTACGTCGTCCGTTGCTGCCTTCATTTTAGCATCCAGGGCCTCATAGGCGCTGTTGATTGGTTTACTGGCCAATTCATATTTGGCATTTTCTTCATTAGTTTTGGTACCGCCAATCTTCGCAGATCCCAGCGTATCAACACTATTTACAGTAATCGTTCCAGGCTCCAGGTAAACTACCTTATAATCATCATAGCTGGCGCCGGTCCCTTTTTTGTTGAGCATCAGGTAGGCCATCATAGGCGCATCGCCTTTGGTAGCACCGCTAAATTTAAATTTTCCATCTGTCAGCACTGCCGAATCGGTAACCGTCTTTTTCTCGGGAAAATAACGCAGGTAAACTTTGGCGGGAGCGTTCAGCTTCCCGATGCTGCCCTGTACCGAATATTGGCCTCCCTGCGCAAAAACCATTGCCGGCAGGCTTGCAAGAGCAAGTAAAACTATCTTTTTCATGTCAGTTACTATTTTTAAAACGTAAACTTAAAAAATATTATTGGTCAATAACATGCGATAATTGTCACAAAAAAGATACGTTTAGGAAAGAGGGCACAAAAGTTCGCGCCCTGAGATTCAGTCAGATAAAAATTTGGGAGTGTTAAATATTATTTGCAGCGGTTTATTTTCCCAAAACTTCTTTTAATTTTTCTTCCAGATCATCACCACGCAAATTTTTAGCAACAATTTTTCCATTCGGGTCTATTAAAAAATTAGCCGGGATGGACGAAACGTAGTAGAGCGCCGCAGCTTCGTTGTTCCAGAATTTAAGGTCGGATACCTGTGTCCAGGTAAGGCCATCATTTTTTATGGCTGCAAGCCAGTCATTACGGCCGCTTTGCTTATCCAGCGATACGCCTAACACTGTAAAGTTTTTGTCTTTATATTTGTTATAAACACGCACTACATTCGGGTTTTCCTGTCGGCAAGGGCCGCACCACGACGCCCAGAAGTCAACCAAAACGTATTTGCCTCTGAAAGAGGATAGTTTTACAGGCACGCCATTTACATCATTTTGCGTAAAGTCAGGCGCCATGGTACCAGGAGCTGTGTGCTTTAGCGGTTCGAGGGCCTTTTTAAAATTCAAAGCCGTCTCAGTGCTCCTTATCGCGGGCGATAGCGTATTATATAACGAATCCAGTTCAAACGGATCGGGCGCCGGGCCATCAACAGAATAAAGTGCCAGCAAGCTTAAATAACTGTCGGGATTGGCGAGAATAAACTTTTTGATCACGCCTTTTTGCTCTGCCTGCAACGCTTTGTAGCGCCCATGCAGCGTGCTTTCAAATTCCGGCGTTTTCTGTGCAACAGCGGCATTTCGGCTAATCTCGGTAAGTTTACGCGCCTTTTGCTTTATCGGCTCCAACTGAGCTTTCAGGTTTTTATCGTCATCGTTCAGTTTTGACCCGGTAATTTTGGCTTTCGAGACCGAATCTGCAGCAATTATGCCCAATTCGCCTTTTTCAAGGTAAAAATTCAGAATGTCTGCCGTGCTGTCCAGCTTTTCGAAACCTATGCCTTTATGGTCAACAACCAATATGGCGTTGGTAGGATTTAATATTTTTCCGCCCAGGTTAAATTTACCGCCGATCATTCCGGCCGAGTCTATCACCTGGTTTGCGCCAAGTTTATAAATTAAATAAGCTTTAGCGGGGGTACTGAGCTCACCTATTTTTCCGTTGATTATGAAGGCTTGCTCGGTTTGAGCCATTGCCATAACCGGGAGAAGTGTGATAAAAAAAAAGAGGATCTTTCTCATATTTATATTCAGCATAAGCTGTTTTAACGTTAAAAACAGGCCAGGGATTATTCTATAATTCAAATTTCACATTTTTTAACAGACCCGTGACCATCAAACATGGTGCCGGAGCGCCGGTTTAGTTTAATTTTTGATAAGTACGCCACCAAAGGTCGGGCATTTCGCCTGAAACGGCAGTTTTATAGTCCTCATACTGGCAGGGTACCAGGTGGAAGCGCTCGTTTTTAGAACCGGCTGTGGGGTACGGAACCTGCATCCACCAACGGTCGGATTTTTTGCTTTTTACAAACACCAGCTCATGGTCATCGTGTTTCAAACTGGTTTTATAGATCAGATATTGCGATTTTGGCTGCAACGGGAAATCGCGCTTGCGGTTATAAACGCCGTCGATGAAATACCATATCATCTGTGCAAGCAAAGTAGCCGTTTGCCCGTTACTGTCATAGGCCGGGTTAAACTCGTAAAAACCGATAGAGGTTAGTTTATCGTTAAAACCGGCATACCTGGTAATCTGGCAGGCCTCCTCTGCATAAAAGCCATTGGGTGTTGCATTGGCATTTGCTGCGGCATCAGACGAACGGATAGCTCCCATGTCAAAGCTGATCATGCTTGCATTACGAATGATAGGCTCGGAAACAGCCACATTACCGCTTAAATTACCGAGGCGATGAACGTCAAAGTATAATTTGTCCATCATCCGCAGGCTGTCCTGGCTGGCAAAATAGGTTTGGTAACCCAGGTTACTATAGTTGAACAAGTAATTTGGCTCGTGCAGGAATATTTTGTTTAGATATGATTCAGATGTAGTTTCAATAGTATCTGATGGGGTATCATCATCATCCAGATCAAAATGAGAGTCGATAATTACCAGGTCTACCTTTTGCTCCAGGTCCTCATAAGCCATATACTGCGCGTAGGTAAGATCCTGGCCTCCGCCAATAATAACCGGGATGATATCCTTTTTCACCAGTTCATTCACCACAGTTTTCAAAGCAAAGTAGGTATCGCTAACTTTCGCTCCCTGCCTGATATTGCCCAGGTCGACTATTTTGGTATTATAATTTCCTTCATGCAGCCGGTATAGCTTTTCGCGCACATAGTCCGGACCGAGCGCACAGCCCTGGTTATTTACCGCGTTGCGATCTTCCAAAACGCCGATAAGGGCGATGTCCACCTTATCTTCCATCGCGGGAAAATCAACGGCGTAATATTCTATCTTACTGCCCAGCTGACTAGTGTAATACCCTTTTGCAGGAACAATTTTTTTTGAATCGACAGGCGTAAAAAAATCTGCTAATGACATTTTTTATTGATGAACGAATGCGCGGATATGCAAATGTGCAGATTTTAACTAATATTTTTCACAGCTCAAATAGCTTTTAAAGGCATTCAGAAGTGCTTCGCCGTTAGCACGGCCTGGAGTTACAAGATTAAAAATCATGAATGAAAATGTTCAGGAATGAGGTTTAAAAACATCATGCGCGTCTCCTGTCTGTAAATCTTCAAAAGACGCGCATGTGAATAGCTCAACCTTTGGATGGTTGCTGGGCTGTGCCTTTCCATCCATCTTTTAGCGTCACAGTACGGTTAAACACCATTTTATCACGCGTGGAGTTCTTATCCAGCGTAAAATACCCTTTGCGCATAAACTGGTACCCTTTGCCGGGAACGGCATTTGCCAGATCCGGCTCAATGTAAACTTTCTCTAATACCTGCAAGCTGTCAGGATTGATATATTCTTTAAAGTCGCCATCTTCGTTCGAGGGGTCTTCAACCTTAAACAGCCGGTCGTACAGCCGTACCTCTGCGGTTATTGCATGCGGAACGCTAACCCAGTGTATGGTTCCCTTTACGTGGATACCGCTCGTATCATTCTGTGAGCGCGATTCGGGAATATAGGTACAGTTTATCTGCGTAACATTCCCATCTGCGTCTTTCTCAAAGCTGTCGCATTTTACAATGTACGCACTTTTCAAACGCACCATCAAGCCCACGCCCAGGCGGAAAAATTTTTTCGGCGGGTCCTCCATAAAGTCCTCACGCTCAATCCACAATTCCCTGCTGAAGGGAATCTCCCTGCCACCGTCGCCCCCCTCTGCTTCCGGATTGTTTTCACTGAACATGTTTTCAACCTGGCCTTCCGGATAATTGGTAATCACCATCTTTATCGGGTCGAGCACGGCCATACGGCGCCAGGCGGTTTTATTTAAATCCTCGCGGATACAAAATTCCAGCAGGCTAACATCAATCATATTCTCACGCTTGGCAATGCCAATACGTTCACAAAACTCGCGTATAGAAGCCGGTGTATAACCGCGGCGGCGTAAACCGCTGATGGTAGGCATGCGCGGATCGTCCCAGCCGTCCACATACTTTTCTTCCACCAATTGCAGTAATTTGCGTTTGCTCATTACTGTATAGTTCAGATTTAGCCGGGCAAATTCATATTGTTTGGATGGGAATATCTCCAGGTTTTCTATAAACCAGTCATATAACGGGCGATGCGGTACAAATTCCAGCGTACATACCGAATGTGTGATTTCCTCGATAGCGTCCGACTCGCCGTGCGCAAAGTCGTACATCGGGTAAATACACCAGTCGTTACCCGTACGGTGATGATGTGTATGCTTGATGCGGTACATCAGCGGATCGCGCATGTGCATGTTCGGCGACGCCAGATCAATTTTAGCCCGCAGCACTTTCGCCCCGTCAGGATATTTGCCGGCCTTCATCTCAGCAAATAGCTGCAGGTTTTCTTCCACGCTGCGGTTGCGGTATTGGTTAGGTGTACCGGGTTCGGTAGGTGTACCTTTTTGTGCGGCTATTTCATCGGCAGTGCTGTCATCCACGTAAGCCAGGCCTTTTTTAATAAGCTTAACAGCAAAGTCGTATAGCTTATCGAAGTAATCGGAAGCGTATAGCTCGTTCGCCCAGTTAAAGCCCAGCCATTTCACGTCTTCCTTAATGCTGTCTACGTACTCAACCTCTTCCTTGCTTGGATTGGTATCATCAAAACGGAGATTGGTTTGACCGCCGTAACGCTGCGCAAGCCCAAAGTTCAGGCAAATCGATTTAGCGTGACCGATGTGCAGGTAACCATTGGGCTCGGGAGGGAAACGGGTTAACACCTTGCCGCCATTTTTACCGGCTGCAATATCCTCTTCAACAATCTCTTCTAAAAAATTTAATGACCTTTCTTCGCTCATGACGTATACTTCAGAGGCACAAAGTTACGATTTTTTTTGAGGGGCGGCGCCGGATTTACTGAGCCTTTAGCCGGCTATCGAACCTGAATTTATTTACTGCGATTAACTTTATTTTACCGAAATCCGGATGAGCAGGATTAAGCAGGTAATTGTATTCCATCTCGATAATTGCCGAAGGTACTTTCAGCACTGCGGTTTCCAGGCTTTGCAGCCACGCGTCGCCAATGGATTGAGTTACGGGATAATTAATTACCTTATTCCAATCGGGGTTAAGCCTGACCAATTCTTTTAGCGTGACTTCTTTTATTGCCAACCTGTCGGGGACTTCGGCTATGGTTACGGAAAAATCGCCGGTATATAATGACGTGCCCGGCGTATGTACCAGCTTCTCCAGGCATGATAAGGCCAGCGAGCCGCCAAAATATATCATGTACCGGCCCGCCGGATTCCATCGCCCGTCAATACCAGAGCCCCTGGTATCGCGTGCATATTTAGTCTGACCGATGCGGTAAATTTTCATCCTAAACTGCTCATTGCTTTTGGCTTATTAGGCAGTAACGCCATAATCAATACGGATAAGCTCACTGATAATGATATTGATGCCGGTAATGGTATCCAGCAAATCAAAAGGAGTTGCATCAATGGCAGGATTATAATGCTTTAGCCAGCTTTTAAATTCATCGATAGAGCCGAAAGTATCCATCCCTTTGTTAAATAGCTCAAAAAGCTGGATAACATGCTCGCTGATGCCGGCATTAAGGCCCTTGGTACTTTGAATATGCTTGCGCAGGGTAGGCTCGGTAATATCAAGCCATTTGGCTACATCAACCTGGGTGGCGCCTGTTACGGTGATTAAATCAGAAAGCGCGGCCGGTTTAAGGCCCTGCTTAATAGCCCCGAGCTTGGCCAGCGGCGACCTTAAATATGGCGCGTACGGCTCCATAGCGACAAAGCCGGTATGCTTCTCCTCTGGAACATCATAGGGTTTCGCATCTGTTGCGGCAGGTTTATTTTTTTGTGTTTTCATCGCCTCTTACCTCCATAACAAATGTAATTATTTTCTATTTAAAAAGAAAATTTTATTCTTTTTATTTTAAACAGATTTTTAAAACCGAAACCAAACGCCGTTTGACGTGTTAATTGTATCCCCACCAATAGTTAATGAAAATGAAGAAGTTAAGTATTACGATTGCAGTTGTAACTGTTCTTTACATACTACAGGCTTGCAACGGCAACTCAAAACACGACGCCGTGGCAAAGGCCGATAGCCTGAATGCTGTAAAAGACACCACTAAGCAGCTTAGTATCGCAGTCGAAAAAATGGATGCGCAGTTTATAGTAGATGCAGCAAATGGCGACTTAACCCAGATCGAGCTTGGCAATTTGGCGCAGCAAAAAGGTATCAGCAAGCAGGTGAAAAATTTCGGGGCGATGATAACAAAAGACCACTCGGCAATTAATGATATGGTAAAAGCCATAGCCGTTACGAAAAACATTTCAATTCCGAAAGCTCCCGGAGCGAAAGAGCAAAAGAAAATAAAGAAATTAAGGACTAAATCCGGAAAGGACTTTGACAAGGCTTATATCCGCGAGATGATCAGTGATCATGAAAAGGATATCAAAACATTTCAAACCGCAGCTAAAAAATGCCTTGATCCTGACGTAAAATCGTTTGCGGAAAAAACCATTCCGGTATTGCAGCAACATCTTGATGCAATTAACGCGATTGAGGAAAGCATGAGATAAGTTGCCGGGAACGTAATTATTTTATTGTCCTGAAAATCCTGTTCCAGCGGATTTTACCCAGGAATGTACCTGTTGAATCGATACTCATCCATGTAATCATTGCCTTGCCTACCACGTGGTCTTCCGGAACATATCCCCAAAAACGCGAATCGAGCGAGTTGTGGCGGTTATCGCCCATCATCCAGTAGTAATTCATCTTAAAGGTATAGCTATCCGCTTTTTTGCCGTTGATGATGATATCCTTACCGCGCTGTTCAACTTTATTGTTTTCATAAAGTTCGATTGCCCGGCGGTACAAAATCATTGTCGAATCATTCAACGGGATTGTCATACCGCGTTCAGGTATAACCAGGGGGCCAAAATTATCCTGGTTCCATTTAAACTTTTCGTTGTGGGGAAATACTGCGGCGTCGAAACTGCCTGCAGGAGCTACAACCGGTGTAACGCTTTTAATGTTTGAATAGCCTTTAAATGTCGCGAGGCTGGCTTTCGGGATAATCATTTCATACGTGTTGTTATCCTTTTGGTACAGAGGCTCGATATTTAAATCCTGGAATATTTGCGGGTTCAGCGCATTACCGTCGGTAATAACTGTATATGATGTTTGCTGCTTTTCGGCATTTGCATTTGGTTTTCCGTTTACATAAACCTGTGCATTTTTTATTTCAAGCTTGTCGCCCGGCGTAGCCTGGCAGCGCTTGATCAGGTTAGTCCGGGCGTCTACCGGCCTGTCGTATGACGGATCCGCTTCTTCGGGTTTATTAAAAACTACAATATCGCCCTTTTTTATTTCAGTAAGCCCGGGCAGACGGTAGTAAGGCAGTTTAATGCCATCCCAATAAGTCTTGATGTTATATTTGGTGACAGTTGACTCTAAAAAAGGAATAGATACCGGGGTGAACGGCATGCGCGGGCCGTAGCTTATCTTGCTAACAAATAGATAGTCCCCTGTGAGCAGTGAGCCCTCCATCGAACCGGAAGGTATCGCGTAGGCAGAAAAAAGTAAGCCCCGTATAATGGTGGAAGCTATCAGCGCAAATAAAATTGCATCTACCCACTCCCGGGTTTTTGATTTTTTCTTTTTCGGATTGGCAATTTTCCTGGTAAAATGCAGCTTCCAGTTCATAGCATAAGGATTTATGCAGTGTTTGACTGATAAGTGGGGGGTAATGTTACAATTATTAAGCTCAGGACACATTTTTAAAAGACTATCAACAATGCATACCTTAGCGTCCTGATATGACTGCGCCAAAAATTGTATCGCTGCTACCCGCTGCTACCGAAGTTATCTGTGCTTTAGGCCTTGAGAAAAACCTGGCCGGGCGTTCGCATGAATGTGATTTTCCTGAATCAGTAAAACAATTGCCGGTTTGCTCGGAAGCCAATTTTCAGGATGGGTTAAGCAGCGCCGAAATCGATAAAAAAGTAAAGGAAATACTGACGGAAGCTTTGTCTGTATACACGGTTAAACGTGATGTGATTAAAAAACTGGCGCCGGATGTGATTATTACCCAGGCGCAATGCGAGGTCTGTGCGGTTTCACTAACTGAGGTTGAAAACGCCCTGCAGAATTACCTGGAAAATGAGGTACGCATTATTTCGCTCGAGCCAAACAACCTGAAAGCTATTTTAAGCGATATTAAAATGATAGCAGCAGGGTTGAATGTGCCAGGCGAGGGAGAAAGACTTGTTGAAGACTTACAGGAGCGCATTGACCTGATTCGCCATAAATTAAAATTTATTGACTATAAACCGACTGTTGCCTGTATAGAATGGCTGGAGCCGATGATGCTTTCGGGCAACTGGGTGCCTGAATTGGTAGCCATTGCCGGCGGAACAAATATATTAACTGAACCGGGCCAGCATTCGCCCTATGTATTATGGGAGGATATAAGATTGCAAAACCCGGATATCATCGTGGTGATGCCATGCGGGTTTTCGATTGGACGGACGCTGACAGAAATGGATGTCCTTTTAAAGTCGCCGGGCTTTAGTGATTTGAAGGCGGTAAAAAATAACCGGGTATATGTTGCTGATGGTAATCAATATTTTAACCGGCCGGGGCCACGGATAGTAGACTCCATTGAAATTTTGGCAGAAATAATAAACCCGAAGCAATTTATCTTCGGATATGAAGGCGAGGGATGGATGAGATTTGGACTGTAAATTGATTTACGGGTAACCGGTTAAGGTCATCTTTCTTATTTCTATATTGGGGGAAGGATTTCGCACTTGTCAAAGCGCCTAAAACCAGCTAAAATATATATCATGAAAGTGAAAGCATGCATCCCGGTGATTCCCAGCACCGACCTGGAGAAAAGCCTGAACTTTTGGGTGGGTGGCCTGGGCCTTATGGCGGACCGTCATATGTGGCAGGAAGGCCGCCTGGTCGGCTGCATGGTACACAACGAAAGTTTATACTTCTGGCTCAACCGGCGCGCCGGCGAACGTATCCCTCCTGAATATCATGGAATCAGCCTTTACTGGACCCCGGAAAATATTGAAGCGACAAGGGACCGATTAAAACACCACGGATTTGAAGTTTCAGAAATAAAAGAAAGAGATTACGGGCAAACCGAGTTTTTTGTAACGGATGATGACGGGCATTCGCATTGCTTTGGTATTGCGACGAAAGAACGATAATACCATCCGCTGTTTGGAATGACGCGCTCAATTTGCTACGTAAAAATTCCGATAAAATGCGAATAATAGCTACGATGCGAATTTGCATTAAACCTTTAGGCTAATCTGCTGTCGAAAAGAAATAAACCTAAAAGTTGTCCTATGCGCCTTGTTTATAAATTCATTTTTTTGTTTTGTTTTTTTGCCGCCATAACCTCATGCGAAAAAGACACCACCCAGCCATCAGGCTTTATTTCCTATAAAGTTGACGGAACAGTAAAAACGCTTTCAACAAATGCCTATTATAACACGGATAATTCAATCCTGATTTACGGTAGCGGAGCAAATAACGAAAAGATAGCCTTGTATATATTTACCCACACCAAAGCCGGCGATTTTCAATTTGCCAGGGATATCGACAGTGCTTTGGCTACCTATAGCCCGGGCCACTTCGTAAGCGATTCCGGCAAACTGGTGGTTGACTCATTTGACGGTAAACATATCGTTGGCACCTTTCAGTTTACTAGCAGTAATGGACGGGTGAGAAAAAGTATTACTGACGGACAATTCTCATCTACGGTAACCAACTTCAGCAGTGCCCCCATCCTGCCGCCGCCGGGTGTCGATTCGTCTGCAAGTGCTGTGGGCCGTTATAAAATCCGCATCCCTAAATAAGCCGATGCTAACAGTTACCACAAAAAGAAAACCACCCCGTAGTACGAAGTGGCTTTCGATATTTGTGTAACCTGGTTTTACACGGTCATAATATCTTTTTCTTTAGCGTCAGATAAGGCGTCAACCTTTGCGATATAGCTGTCTGTCAGTTTTTGTATTTCAGCTTCGCCGGTTTTCATCTCGTCTTCAGAAACACCTTCTGATTTCAGCTTCCGTATTTTCTCATTGGCATCTTTGCGGATGTTGCGGATAGCAACCTTGCCGCTTTCAGCTTCAGATTTTGCTTTCTTAACCAGATCGCGCCGGCGCTCTTCGGTAAGCGGAGGTACATTTATACGGATGATTACGCCGTCATTCTGTGGATTAACGCCCAGATTGGCTTCCATAATCGCTTTTTCGATAGGATTCAGTAATGATTTTTCCCAGGGTTGTATAACAATGGTGCGGGCATCCGGCGTATTAACGCTGCCCACCTGATTTAGCGGAGTTGGCGTACCATAATATTCTACCGTAATATCGTCAAGCATAGAGGGGTTGGCTTTGCCTGCCCTTATTTTTTGTAATTCGCCGTCGCAATGCTCAATAGCTTTATCCATGTGCGCACGGGCATCAGTAACTTGTTTTTTAATGAGTTCGCTCATCTTTTTGTAAGTTTTGCAACAAAAATAATAAAAAATTGACCGGTACGAAGCGGATTAACGGATTTTTCGGATCCCGCATAATTAAATCGTTAAAACCCGGAACAATGCTTTCAATTAACAACAGCCTGAAGGCGCCATCCGATAAATGCACCACCCCGCGCAATCGGGATTCTAAAAACACAATTGTAACAACAGTATGTTATTTGTACTCTAAAATGTTGTAAATTCACAAAACGAAATCCTGTAAACGAAAAACATGAATCAATCGGGAACGGCCAAAAACGAACAATCCGGTTCTGATAGTTTCATGGCCATTAAAAAAACAAATTAAAACACATGAAAAACCTATTGATAGTATTGGGCATCATTATCGTGATTTGCCTTATCGGCTCATGCAGCTATAACGGTATGGTAAAAAAAGATGAAAATGTAAAGGCTAAGTGGGGGGCCGTACAGTCTGACTACCAACGCCGCAGCGATTTGATACCGAACCTGGTAGCTACCGTAAAGGGTGCTGCCAATTTCGAGAAAAGCACTTTGGTTGAAGTTACAGAGGCTCGCGCAAAAGCTACATCTATACAAGTGGACCCAAACAAACTCGACCCTGCAGCGATACAAAAATTCCAGGCTGCACAGGGTCAGTTAAGCACCGCATTGGGCCGGTTATTAGTAGCTTCGGAGAATTACCCGCAGCTGAAATCAAACGAGAACTTCAGTGCTTTACAGGCACAGCTTGAAGGTACTGAAAACCGGATTAATGTTTCGCGCCGCGATTTTAACAATGCTGTACAGGAATATAATACCGGCATCCGCTCTTTCCCGGCTGTTATTACGGCAAAAATATTCGGCTTTGAGCCTAAACAAGGTTTCGCAGCTGAGCCTGATGCTCAAAAAGCACCGAAAGTAGCTTTTTGACCGGGGGCTTGACAAAAGGCTGAATTAACGGGGAAATATTTTAAATCGTTAATTCAGCCTGTCCATTTTTCCTGATCACTAATTCACCAACTCACTGATTCACCAACCATGGCAGTATTTAACGACGACGAGCAACAACGCATTCGGAGTGCGATTGAAAGTGCTGAAAAAGATACCTCAGGGCAGATCCGGGTTTGTATCGAAAAAACGTGCAGCGAGGATGTGCTCGACCGTGCGGCCAAATATTTTCACCAGCTGGATATGCACAAAACGCGCTTGCGAAACGGCGTCCTGATTTATGTAGCTACTGTCGACCGTAAATTTGCCATAATAGGCGACGCGGGCATAAACAAAGTTGTTCCGGGTAATTTCTGGGATAATACAAAAGAAGAAATGCTGGCTCAGTTTAAGTATGGCAATGTTGTTGAAGGAATTGTAACCGGCCTTAAGATTGCAGGAGAAAGCCTGAAAAAATTCTTCCCTTATCAAAGCGACGGAAGCAATGAAATAGCTGACGATGTAGCCTTTATGGATGGCGAATAAACATTACCACATGTTAAAGAAATTCTTTTTATTGATAGCTTGCGCATTTGTTGCTTTTACAACTTTTGCCCAGGAGCTCCCGCCCAAGTCAAATACCCTGGTGACTGATTATATGGGCATTTTGCAGGACCAGCAAAAAGCACAGCTTGAAAAGAAGCTTGTCGCCTATGCTGATTCGACTTCCACGCAGATTGCCGTGGTGATCATCAAATCAACCGGTGATTACGACATTAACGATTTTGGTCAGAAACTGGGCCGCGCATGGGGCATTGGCGAAAAAGGCAAAAATAACGGTGTGTTGTTGCTGGTAGCCATTGGCGACCGCAAGGGGGCCATTCAAACCGGTTACGGAGCCGAGGGCGCTGTTACTGACTATGCAACGCACGATATCATCCAAAAAGATATTGTTCCGCGCTTTAAGGAAAACAATTATTATGAGGGGATAGATGCCGGCACGAATGACATCATGAAGCTGATGAAGGGAGAATACAAGGCATCCGGCAAGCATAAAAAGACCAGCGAAGATGATGGCGGACCCATTGGCTTTATTATCATTATCGTGGTAGTAATACTGATTATCATATTCCGAAGAAGAGGCGGTGGCGCAGGACATATTATTGGCAGCCGCGGTGGCGCGAGCCCGTTCTGGTGGTTTTTGGCTGGCAGCGCGCTCGGCCGGGGTAGTGGCGGATGGGGCGGCTTCAGCGGAGGCGGTGGGTCATCCGGCGGCGACAGTGGCGGCTTTGGCGGCTTCGGCGGCGGCGATTTTGGCGGCGGCGGATCAAGCGGAAGCTGGTAGGGTTTGTGTTCATGGGGGATGGCTCATGATGAATAGCGTGAGCTTAATAGCGATAGGCAGCCTGCTAATGTTGAATAATAACGTTAAGATTTTATAGGCTTGATAACATCAACCGCAGGAAGCAAATCGAGCTATTTATGGCAGCAACATATAGTGCCAGTTCACCGAATTAGCGTATAAAACAGGAAGGGCCTCCAAATTTGGAAGCCCTTCCTGTTTTTTCAGTCCGAACCAGGCTGCTACTAACCAGGCTAATTCCTGGCCGGTTGCGGCTTTGGCAGCGGCATGCGCGGGATCATTTCATTACGTTGCGATGTATTATAAACAAATGACGCGATGATTGTAGCGGCTTGTTTCATATCATCTTCGCTTAGCTTATCATAAGTGTCCTGGTTGCTGTGGTGAGTGCGTGTACCATAGTCAAGCGCATCCTGGATAAACTGGAAACCAGGTATACCTACTGCATCAAACGACAAGTGGTCGGTTCCGCCGGTGTTTTCAATGGTTACTGTATTCGCTCCAAGATCTTTAAAAGGCGCAAGCCACGACTTAAATATCGGGCCGGCAAGTGAATCGCCCTGTAAATAAATTCCGCGGATCTTACCACTGCCGTTATCCAGGTTATAGTATGCAGATACCTTTGCCTGTTCTGGCTTAAGCTCCATAGTTTTAGGATCGCCAAAATGGTTAAGCACATAGTTGCGCGAACCAAACAAGCCTTGTTCTTCAGAACTCCACAGCGCTATGCGGATAGTACGGCGGGGATGAAAGTTAACCGCCTTTAAAATTCGCATTACCTCGAGCATTACAGCACTGCCTGCGGCATTATCAGTAGCTCCCGTTGCAGCATGCCATGAATCGAGGTGTCCGCCGATCATCACCAGTTGTTCTTTTAGTTTTTTATCGGTGCCGGGTATTTCCCCAACCACATCATAGCCTTGTAAGTCATCGGTATAGAATTGCGTTTTAATGTCGGCTTCGATATTCACAGCTATGCCGCCTTTTACCAGGCGTAATATCCGCTGGAAATCTTCGCCGCTGGTTTCTAATTCCGGCAACACAGCTTTCGCAGTATCAGCATACGATGCGCCGTTGGTAGTAAACACTGTGCCATCATTACCCCTTGCCTGGGTCAATATAAGTGCAACGCCTTCGTCCTGTAAAAACTTATCGACAGTAGCGCGCATGGCCCTGGCCTTCATCATAGCTTTGAAACGCGGCGAATTGCGATCGAACTGTGCCCTGCGGTCGCCTGCCGGGCGAGAGGTAGCCTGCGCCATTTTATCGAGCTCCTCGTCGGTATACCGAACTCCGTCGGCCTTGAAGGTTCGCTCCACGCCAGGTTTAGTATCAAATATTACAATTTTGTCTTTCAGCGTGCCTTTGTATTTGTCCAGGTCAGTAACAGTATCAGCCTTTACTAAAACCACAGTATTCCTGATGTATCCGTTAGTTCCCGGTGTCCAGGCTTTGGGGATAGCAATAAGGGCGTGGTAATAAGGCACGGTCATGGCCACATAATTTTTCTGTACCTCCCATCCTTTGCCGAATTTACCCCAGGGTTCGCGCGCTACGTTTGAAAGTCCCCAGGTCTTTAGTGTGCTTACGGCCCAGTCCTGTGCGCGTTTTAAACCTGGCGAGCCAGCCAAACGCGGACCAGCAACATCAGTAAGCTGAAAAGCAATATCCATCACTTTGGAATGGTTAAGCCCCTCTTCGCGGATTTTTTGGGTCATCGCCGGGTCGGGCGTGTCCTGTGCGAGCGCGGCGCCCGCAGTTGCTGCTACAAGCAGGCAAGAATAAAGTAATTTTATTTTCATACAGTTAGTTAATTTTGAGGCCATTGTGAAATTTTCTCACGCCGGCTTCATGTTTTTAATTAGATCAGTTGATAGCAAACTTATTTATTAAAAACTGCAAAACTCAGTAAGTGTATTAACAAAGTTGTTACATACAGTAATTAATTTGAGGTATATTTGTGTGTGAGTGAGTATCGTTTGACCAGAACAAGATTTAGGGGCAAACGGCTGGAGAAGCAGTAAAAAACCGGGCGGAATTTTACCGGTAGTTAGCCTCCGGAAGAGCCAAACACATCAATGATCTTGAAAATCAGGAGGAGAAATAGTACTTATCCGGCTACGTAATTTCGGTTACCTAATTTATCAGCAGCTTATACCCCCGCCCGTGTACGTTAATAATCTCAACCGACGGGTCATCCTTTAAATACTTTCTGATCTTACTTAAAAAAACATCCATGCTGCGGCCGTTAAAGTAATTGTCGTCGTGCCAGATATTCAACAGGGCTTCCTCGCGGGTCAGCACTTCATTTTTTCGGATGCAGAGCAGCCGCAACAGCTCAGCTTCCTTGGTTGACAGCTTTTGCTGGCTGTCACCGGTGGTGATCAGCTGCGCAGTATAGTCAAAGCTATATTTTCCCAGCTTAAATGTTGTTTGTTTCTCTTCCTCCTGCTTTTCGGTATTGCTTGTTCTTTTCAACAAGGCGTTTATGCGAAGCAGGAGTTCTTCTATTCGGAAGGGCTTGGTGATATAGTCGTCGCCGCCCAGGTTAAATGCCTGGGTTTTATCTTCGATCATGCCTTTGGCGGTAGCAAAAATAATCGGCACATGCTCGTTTATTTTCCGGATATCTTTACCCAGCGTAAAGCCATCTTTCTTGGGCATCATTACATCAAGGATGAGCAGATCGAATGTTTGTTTGGTGAAAGCCCGCAGCCCTTCATCACCGTCTTTACAAAGCACAACGTCAAATTTGCCTTTCAACTGCAAATAGTCCTGCAACAGCAGCCCCAAATTCGGATCATCCTCAACTAGTAATATTTTCTTCATGTGATATTTTAATCCGGAAAGCCGGAAAAGACCGGCAGTCCGAAAGATTTGAATTCGATTTTATTATAACGATGCACTTAAAAAATCTATCGCGATGGACTTTGCAGCATCTTTCGGACTTACAGGCTTTACGGACTTTCCTTATGCCACCTGGAATTTCAGCTCAAATTCCGAGCCTTTTTCCTTTTCCGATTTCACGCTGATGATCCCGTTTAATCGCTTTACAACCGTATTTACATAACTTAAGCCCAAACCAAAGCCTTTAACATCGTGCAGGTTGCCGGTTGGTATGCGGTAAAACTGCTCGAATATTTTAGTTTGCTGGTCGCGGCTCATGCCTACACCTTTATCAGCTACCTTTATAACTACCTGGCCGTTTTTATTCAACGTTGTTATAGTAATATCCGGCGCGTTGACGCTATATTTTATGGCATTATCTATCAGGTTATAAATCACATTTGAAAAGTGCAGTTCATCGGCGCTGATTGTGGAATTCTCCGCATCAAGTTGCAGATGGATGACTGCATGATGTTTTTGCAATTTCAATTCCATGCTGTCCACAACTACCGCAATCATTTCATTAACGTCAATAGGCTTTCTATCCAGCTTAAAGTCGTTCTTCTCAATGCGCGCAATATTCAATACCCGTTCAATATGGCTGCCCAGGCGCTCGTTCTCCTCATAAATAATGTTGGCCAGGCGTGCTACCCTGCTCCTGTCGCCGGCGATCTCATTATCTTTTAAAGCTTCGCTGGCGATCATAATAGTTGATACCGGAGTTTTAAACTCGTGGGTCATGTTATTGATGAAGTCGGTTTTCATTTCAGATACTTTCTTTTGTTTCAGTATCGAAAAAATGGTGTAGCCGAAGCACAAGACCAGGACAAGTAATAAACCTCCTGTAGTGGCCAGCGATGCCGTCATTTTATTTACCAGCAATACATTACGTTGCGGAAATGCAATCTTTATTAAACCGGGATCATTTATTACGTCTTTGCTGAATATCGGGGTTTGATAAGTATTATCATCAAATACAGGCTTCTCCCCGGTTATGTCGCTGGCTTTCGAAAATATCAGTGAGTCTTTATTGGCCATCGTTACCTCGTAGCTATAAGGCAGGTTAATGCCTTTGTTATGGAGTTCGAAGCGGATAAGCGTGTCTATCCACATAGGGTCGAGGCGCAGGCGAAGTGGCTCCCCATATTTTCCATATTCCTCGGCAAGGTTGGCGATCACCGTGGTTTTGCTGTTATTTTGCGGCATGTTTTGAAGGGAATCATCCTCCAGCATCTTGCGCACTTCTTCCAGCTGCCTTTCTTTTAGCTTCCGGTCCTGCTCACGCGCCCATTGGGCATTGATGTGCGGAATGGATATAATTTGTTTGCCAAACTGCGGGTCGCTGTATATATAACGTACAGTGTCATATTTATGCAGCTTCTGGTGCCTGGCCGCAGCCGGAACCAACGGGTTTCTAACCAGCGCAGGAGTAACCCGCCTGTGCATCACCCCGTATTCATCCGTAAATTCCTCAAACTGTATCTGCAGGTCGTATTTGCCATCCTGGGTAAGCTTGGAAAATTCTTCATCCATTTTCCTGTTGAGGATAAGTTTCCGCAAGCTATCCCGCAGCAGTGCAATTTTCTTCTGGCGGGCAGTAAGCTTATGCCTGGGGTTGCTTTTTGGTAAGCCGGATTCCACATTGCCGTTGTCGGCAAGGGATTTACCCGGTGTCCATGCGGTATTTTGTTTTTGCTGTCTATGCCTGGTTTTCGTGTTTAAAAAGTTTAACGCATCATGACGGCTGATTTTCGCCACCACGTTATTTAAGGCTTCGTTCACAGAGCGGTCGAACAATTCCGACTGCAATTGGTACGACTGCCTTAAAAAGTACAATTGCATCGTGATCACACCCAAAAGCGCAAAACTCATTAAGCCGATTATAAGCGCTATACTCCTTTTCTTCATTGTAAAAACAAAAATATTTTAAATACGCTCATCAAAATTTCTTTTAACAAAATTTAACAAATTATACCCTGTTATTAACATACTGAAATATAGTTGTTTGCTTAAATTTGACTTAACAAGACAGGTCTTCTGCCCGGCACTTATCTACGCAGCGGAAAAACGTAACATTCCTGCAGTAAAAACAATATAAAAAACCTATTAAAGTTAATTAACTTAAACAAATACCCCATCATGAAAACACATATCCAAAAACCCGGCTTCGAATTTATTTTCGCATTTGCCTTAGTGATGATACTCGGGCTGCCACCGATACTGCTCGCACAGATAAAAACGCAAAAAGATGTAGATATCCGCATTGAAAACGGCGACACCACGATCAATGGTAAAAACCTGCGCGACCTGACGGGCGCTGAAAGGGAAAGCGCGCTGAATGATATTAAGGTCATCACCGGCAATCAAAACGACCACATGCGGCATAAATTTTTATTTAAGCGAATTGATACCGGCATGGTTGACTATAAAAGTTTTTACGGTCGCGGCGAAGGGCCGATGATGACCTGGCGTAAAGACACCCTCGGCTTAAAAAGGCCGGACAAAATGGGCGGCAGAAAACGTATGACGTTCAGCTATCGTTTTGACGATGAGCGTCCGGATGAGATGAGTATGCGGGAGCGTGCTTTCGACCGTATGCCAATGCGCAAACATGGGCGCCGCAATACACAAAACTTCGATTTTGAGAATACAAATGGCGACGGAGTTGTTACCCATGTAAGCTTTCATGTATCTGACATATCAGACGATGACCTGAAGCGGATGCCTTATGTTGAAGGGCCAAAGTTTGAGATAACCGATTTCAGTATTGTTCCGCAATTCTCAAGCGGAAAAATTTTGCTGATGTTTAACCTGCCGTCGAAAGCGCCTTTTGAAGTTACGTTGAGCGATAGCCAGGGTAAGGCGTTATGGTCAGAAAAAGCAGCCAAAAACACCTTTAGCAAAAGCTTTCCGCTTGGCCTCAACGGTATTTACTATCTGAAAGTAAAACAGGGAAAGAACATCGCAATGAAGAAGATAATGAAAGAGGAGTAGGTCAGCCGGCAGTTTTAAGTTTGCAGTAGTCAGTGGATAGATTACCATGGCTATGCCGCTGATAAAAATGTAAATAAACAGAGAAAGCCAGCTATATATGAACTGGCTTTCTCTGTTTATTTTTAACTGCACACTGCCCGCGGGCAACTGCAAGCCGGTTAAAACGGCAAATCGTCTTCGTCAGGTGTAGCACTGATATCGGCCGGCGGTGCGTATTCAGGAGCCGGTGAGCTGCCAGCCGGGCTTAACTGGTTTATTTTCCAAAGCGCCAGGGTGTTAAAATAGCTTTTCTTGCCTGTTTTATCAGTCCATGGGCGGCCGCGCAGGTTAAAGAAAACTTCAACGTCATCACCCACTTTTACATTATCCAAAATATTACAGCGGTCTTGTATAGCCTCAAATTTTACATATTCCGGATATTGTGGATTCTCGATATATTCAAGTATAAGTTCTCTCTTTTTCAGCGAGTCGGTAACCTGTGTAGTTGGCCCAACCTCATGTACTTTACCTTTAACTTCCATAATGTCAAAAAAATTAAAAATGTAAAGTTAATAGTTCAGAAGTAAAATCGGGCGTATTTAATTCCTAAATTCGCACAAAATCATGCAAGTTTTCCACACCGAAAATAAAATAATTATAACCTGTAATAAAAGGTTATCGCCATATCTTCAGCAGGAAGTTGAGGAACTGGGCTTTAAACCAACAAGGGTCTTTCAAACCGGAGTTGAACTCCTGGGGACGGTCAATGACTGTATAGCACTTAACCTTAACCTGCGCTGCGCCAGCCAGGTATTGTATCATTTAAAAAACTTCAGGGCGACCGACCCTAAGCAGCTTTACGATGAATTGGTTGCCATTGAATGGGAAAAGCTGATAGATTTTTCCGGCTATTTTTCTGTAACGTCTAACGTAAACAACGAACATATCACCACCCCGCTTTTTGCCAATGTAAAAGTTAAGGATGCGATTGCCGACCGTATAAAATCTATAAAGGGTGTAAGGCCCAACTCCGGCGCCGATGCCAACAAAACTGTGGTGCACCTCTACTGGCAGGATGACCGGGCCGATATATTTTTAGATACATCGGGCGAGACGCTGGCCAAGCACAGCTACCGCAAAATACCCGGCAAGGCGCCCATGCTTGAGGCGCTGGCAGCTTCAACTATTATCGCTACGCGGTGGGACAGAAAAAGTACATTCATTAACCCGATGTGCGGCTCAGGAACACTGGCTATAGAAGCCGCCTTGCTGGCGACAGACAAAAGCCCGGGGCTATTCCGCATGAACTATGGCTTTATGCACATAATGGACTATGATGAAACTGTGTTTTTTACAGAGCGCCGAAAGCTGAAGGACAAAGCAAAAAAAGAAACGGGCTTTAAAATTATTGCATCGGATATATCGGCAGATGCGGTGGATATCGCTCAAAAAAACGCAAAAACTGCAGGCGTAGAACATTTGATTGATTTTAGCGTTTGTGATTTTGCAGATACGCCGGTTCCGGAGATGCCGGGGATAATTATGTTTAACCCTGAATACGGGGAGCGCCTGGGCACGCATGCAAAGTTAGAAGCAACCTATAAAAGAGTAGGCGACTTTATGAAAACCAGGTGCCTGGGTTATCGCGGCTATGTATTTACCGGCAATCCCGATTTAGCGAAGGTGATAGGACTGAAAGCCTCCCGAAGGATTGAATTTTATAATGGCAAGCTCGACTGCCGCCTGTTGGAATACGAACTGTACCAGGGGACCAGGAGAGAGCCAAAGCCGCTTGATTGAGCTGGCGGTCCGGTTTGATCTGCAATTATTTAAATATGTCAACTAACGCTATGAAAAAAATTGCATTATCAATAACAGCATTGCTTATAACCATCAGTTGCTTTGCACAAAAGCAGCAACTGGCTTTTCCTTTTAAAGGCGGAAAGGACAAAATGACCCGCTTTTTTAAAGACAGCCTGGTGGTATCGCCGGATATTACTAACCGCAGGATTACCGGCGTAGTAATTTTTAAGTTTACGGCCGACGATAAAGGCGACGTGAGTAAAACGATAGTGTTTTATGCTGATGACGCTAATCTAACCGTCCCTGTAATAGCCGCCATTAAAAAATCTAATGGTAACTGGACTATCCCCGCCGGCGAGAAAAGCCACGACTTTCTGCTGCCGGTATATATTCGTTACAACCTGCCCGAAAACGACGAACCCAGCCTGCAAAAATCGGCTTTGAGCAACTACCGGCGCAAACGCCCGATTTTTACTAATAACCAGGTGCCTCTCGACATGGCTACATTGCTGCCGGCGGTTACTATCAGTTATGACGTGCTCTTGTAAAGGGATTTTTGGTCATCCATTAAAAACCATAAAGCTTTGGTTGAATAATTTTTACGGGCGGTTTGCATCTGCTTTCTTTTGCTAAAAAGAATAATGAAAGGTTTGTTAACCATCGCTTGCATTTTAATTAGTTCAATCGCTGTTTCCGGGCAAACCATTGCTCTTAAAGATTCTGCCCGCCTACTTGGCGAGGGCAAAATATCTGCAGGCGATTTTGTCTTTAACACTTCTTTTACCCGTGATGGCAACACGGTATTCTTTAGCAAAGCAACCGTTAACTGGAACTATATCGCTATTTTTTATGCTGAAAGAACTGTATCAGGCTGGTCTGACCCGGAACCGGTAAACTTCACCGGAACTTTCCGGGATACGGACCCTTTTGTATCGGCAGATGGCAAGCGTTTGTATTTTGCATCAGACAGGCCGGTTGGTGGTGCGGACTTTAAGGATTACGATTATCATTACTTTTACGTGGAGCTGAACGGGAGTAAAGTGGTATCAAAGCCTGTGTTGTTTAACCTTCCTCTGCCGGATGGCATCAGGATAAACTACCTGTCTTTCGCTGATAATGGCAACGCCTATTTTCACTCTGCAGATGGAAAAGGGGATGGCGACATTTATGTATGTAAATTAAAGAATGGTAAATACCTGCCACCAGAACCATTGTCGTTTAATGATAAAAGGTATTTTGATTTTGATGCGATGGTCGCCCACGACGAAAGCTTTATAATCTTCAGCAGTCCAAACAGGAAAGGGCTTGGCGGGGCGGATCTGTGGGTATCATTTAAAAAAGATACATCCTGGTCGGAGCCGGTTAACCTGGGCTCAAAAATAAACACCAAAGGCAGCGACAATGCGCCTGGTTTATCAAGGGATGACAAAAAATTGTACTTCACATCCTATCATGAAAGAGCCGCCGAAAGGCCCATTTACAAGGACGGCAAGGCTACCGCAGCAGCAATAAACAAGCTGCTGCACTCAACAAAAAACGGACTGCGTAATATTTACGAGATTGACATTTCGGATTTGAAACCTTCTGATTAACAATGTGCTAAGCTTCTCTGACTTTCGCTAAGACTGAATATAGCTCTTTAATTGTTCAATCGTCTCCTCGTGCGAAAGAATGGTCTCGGTAACTACGTCGCTTATAGAGATAATGCCGCACAAAATACCATCTTTAAAAATAGGAAGGTACCGCAGATTGTTTTCGCTCATTACGTGCATGCAGGTTTCAACAGAGTTTTCAGGTATCATCCTGGGAAAATCAGTGCTCATAATTTCACGTACCTGTGTTTCAAGAGATGATTTACCCTGCAATATCACTTTCCGTGCATAATCGCGTTCAGTAAGCAGGCCTGCATAGGCATTGTTTTCAGTAATAACTACCGAGCCGATATTTTTATCGGCCATAAGCTTTAACGCTTCTAAAACGGTGGTGCTACCATCAATCGCAATTACAGCGCTGCCTTTACGGGCAAGTATGTTGGAGACTTTTTTCATAAAATCAGGGTTTTGGTTGGTAACGTGTTTATCAAATATAATAAATCATATTTAATTATCTGTTGCACAAGCTAATTAAATTACTGCCGCGGAATGGGTAAGAGCCCAGCAGATCCGCCATTGATTTTATCTGAGGTTAACCTATTGTAAAAAAATCCTTACCAAATGCATATATTAATTAATAACGTAACTTTGTACGCCCCTGGTTAAGAGAGTTGTAATGCCAATACAGAAAGAAATACTGAGATGTTCCAAATGCTCAGCACCTTATCACTTCGAAAAGCGCCGGAACTGGTTCGGTCGTAACATATTATTCTTTATTCCCGTCAGAAGATACTTTTGTGCCAAATGCTTAAAAGACCGTTACCGGATTTTAACTGATAAGCAATTAAAATCATACCATAAAGTTTAAGGGAGAAACCCTGATTACAGCTTTTTGTTCATCCAGGACATAGAATGCATTTACAGGTTAAGCCGCCGTTTTAAGAAAAAGCCTGGCTTACGCGTACCGGGAATGCCGGTTGCGTGCCTACGTCTATGCCTTTGATGAGCTTGCCGAAATAAATTTCAGCAAGCCGCCCGTGGTTGCATATTACTATTGCGCAGCTCGTAGCGTTACCTCCACGCTTTGTACTGATTAATCAGGCCATTCGTTGATGAATCATGTGTAGTTACTTCAGCATCATCTTTTAATTCAGGCAATATTTTACCGGCTAATTGCTTGCCGAGCTCCACGCCCCATTGGTCGAAACTGTAAATGTTCCAGATAATGCCCTGTACAAATATTTTATGTTCATACATGGCTATCAGCGAACCAAGGCTGCGCGGGGTTATTTTTTTAATGAGTATAGAGTTGGTGGGGCGGTTACCTTCAAATTCTTTAAACGGCGCAATCTTTTCAATTTCGGCATCGTTTTTACCGGCTTTTTTTAATTCGGCTACCACGGTTTCGCGATCTTTACCGTTCATAAGAGCTTCCGTTTGTGCAAAGAAGTTTGACAACAGCATTTTGTGGTGTTCGCCAAGCGGGTTATGTGATTGTGCAGGCGCAATAAAATCACACGGGATTAGTTTTGTTCCCTGGTGAATCAGCTGATAAAATGCATGCTGACCGTTGGTGCCGGGCTCGCCCCAGATGATCGGACCGGTTTGATAATCTACCGGGTTGCCGTTTCGGTCTACGTGCTTGCCATTACTCTCCATATCGCCTTGCTGAAAGTAAGCAGCAAAACGGTGCATATACTGGTCGTAGGGCAGTATGGCGTTAGTTTCGGCTTCAAAGAAATTGTTATACCAGATGCCTATCAGAGCCAGCGTAGCCGGAAGGTTTTGCTCCAGTTCGGTTGAACGGAAGTGCTCATCCATAGCATGAGCGCCGTCGAGCAATTGTTCAAAATTGTCAAAGCCGATGCTCAGGGCGATTGACAAACCGATTGCGCTCCAAAGCGAATAGCGGCCCCCCACCCAATCCCAAAACTCGAACATATTTTTGGTGTCGATACCGAATTTGGATACACCCTCGCTATTGGTAGACAGTGCCGCAAAGTGTTTGGCTACATCCTCATCCTTACCGCCGCTCTGGATGAACCAATCGCGTGCGCTGTGTGCATTAGCCATGGTTTCCTGCGTAGTAAAAGTTTTTGACGCTACCAGGAACAGGGTAGTTTCAGGATTTAGGGGTTTTAAAGTTTCAACTATGTGCGTTGCATCCACATTGGAAACAAAGTGCATGTTCAGGTGATTCTTGTAAGCCTTCAGCGCTTCTGTAACCATCACCGGCCCCAGATCAGAACCACCGATACCGATATTAACCACATCGGTAATAGCTTTACCGGTATAGCCTCTCCATGACCCGGAGATCACCGCCTCGCTGAAGCTTTTCATTTGCTGCAACACACGGTTTACATCGGGCATCACGTCTTTTCCTTCAACATAGATCGGCTTATTGCTGCGGTTGCGCAAGGCGATATGCAGTACCGGGCGACCTTCTGTAACATTGATTATTTCGCCACTAAACATGGCTTCAATTGCCTTATTTACTGAACACTCGCGCGCCAGCTGCATTAACAAAGCTACAGTTTGCTCATCAACGCGGTTTTTTGAGTAATCAAGCAGCATATCCTCAAAAAGCAGGGAAAATTTTGCAAAGCGTTCTCTGTCAGCATCAAAAAGACTTTTTAGACTTTGCTGGGCGATGTCGATGTAATGGTCGGCCAGGTATTTATAGGCCTGGGTGGTCGTGAAATCGGTGTTTGGCAGCATAATTGAAATGATTTTAAGGCAAATGTAACAAGTTAATACTTTGAGGTACTATAATTCCTCAAATGTATGACACCTAAGTGTTATTTCAACACACCATACATAGTGTTTGTTTTACAATAAGTGAATTGTCATATTTTTAACAGAACTCGTTTTCTGTTTTGAATTTCAAAATACGTATTTGGTATATTTGCATCAATGATTAAAGAAATTTGTTTTTTTTATCATTTTATTAAAACGACATCTAACACATAACACCATGTTTGAAAAACTGTTTATGCTTGTCAAAAATAACGCCGGGACGGCCGTTATTGACAACCCCGCAATCCCTGTGAAATACCACGAAGCAGTTATAAACGAAGCTTCGAGTTCCATTATCGAGGTGTTAAAAAACCAATTGGAGACGGGCAAGATAAAAGACCTTATCAAGTTCTTCCAGTTTTCGGGTATTTACAACAATACCCTTGTGTCGAGCATCATTAACAGGTTTGCCAACAAGCTGAATAATTTTTACGGCATCGAGCCTGATTCTGCTATGCAGACGGCCAACTCGTTGATAACCCCGGTTATGGCGGAATTGGTTAAAGAATCAAAAGATTCAAAAAATATGGATTTTGGCCTGGGCCACTTCCTTTCGAAACTCAATGGCAACCAGGCCGACATGAGCCACCTGGTAAACCAGATGATGGTTGCCTGATTTTAATTAGAGTGTTATAATAGTTTAAAGGGCTGCAGACGATGATTTGCAGCCCTTTTGTGTTGTTAGCCTGGCATTATACTTACCCCAATAGCATTTCAACCTTCCAACAATACAACTCAATAACTATATTTGCCACTATGACTAAAGAACAAATCCAGGATTTAAGGGATAGAGTAACTTCCCTGAGGAGGCATCTTTGACATCGATAAGAAACTCGATGCCTTACAACAGGAACAGGAAATAACCGTAGGCCCTCATTTTTGGGACCATCCGAAGGAAGCCGAAAAGGTACTGGCTTCTATAAAAGTTAAGAAAGTTTGGACAGACGCATTTCAAAAGGTGGCCTCGGCGGTTGAGGATACCGGCGTGCTTTTTGAATTTTTCCAGGGGGGCGATGCTACAGAAGCTGAAATGCAGGAGCAATATAACGCTGCTATTAAAGAAGTTGAGGAGCTTGAGTTTAAAAACATGCTCTCGGCTGAAGAGGACCAGCTCAATGCCGTATTGCAGATAACCGCCGGAGCCGGTGGCACCGAAAGCTGCGACTGGGCTGGTATGCTGATGCGAATGTATATTATGTGGGGCGAAAAGAATGGCTATAAGGTAACCGAGCAGGACTTCCAGGAAGGGGACGTAGCGGGCGTAAAGACCGTAACGCTTCAGTTGGAAGGCGAATTTGCCTATGGCTACCTGAAAGGCGAAAATGGCGTGCACCGCCTTGTGCGCATTTCTCCGTTCGACTCCAATGCCAAGCGCCATACTTCGTTCGCGTCGGTTTATGTGTACCCGCTGGTTGATGACACCATCGAGATCGAGGTAAACCCGGCGGATATCGAGTTTGAGACCTTCCGTTCGGGCGGCGCCGGCGGGCAAAACGTGAATAAGGTGGAGACCGCAGTACGTTTGTATCACAAGCCATCCGGTATCATCATCAAGAACCAGGAATCGCGCTCACAATTGCAGAATAAAGAAAATGCCATACGCCTGTTAAAATCTCAATTGTACGAGATCGAGATGCGTAAGCGTATGGAAACCACTAACGCCATTGAGGGTAATAAAAAGAAAATTGAATGGGGCTCGCAAATACGCAACTATGTGCTGCATCCCTACAAGCTGGTGAAAGATTTGCGAACCGATCATGAAACTTCAAACGCCCAGGCAGTGCTGGATGGGGACTTGAATGACTTTTTGAAAGCATACCTGATGGAGTTTGGAGGAGATAAGTAAAACAGATAGATTTACTGTAAAACTTTAGATAACTTATTTTTTGCCGGAATGTTAGTTGCAGCTTCTTTCGGACTTGCGGACTTTTCGGACTAATCTGTAATTATGAAAACAGCGATATGTGCCCTAATGCTTTTTTCTGCCGTAGCCGTTGCACGCGCGCAGGAAAAACCCATGCCTTTGTACCCTCACGGCGTTCCTAATTCTAAACCCACCCCAAAAACCTATATCGAAAAAACCGATAAAGACTGGATAACCGACGTAAGTATCCCTACTATTACGCCGTACTTTCCGGCGAAGGGTACCGCGAACGGAACCGCCATTGTGGTTTATCCGGGCGGAGGTTATGCGGGGTTAGCCAGCGGACATGAAGGCAAGGCCATCGGCGAGGCATTCTCAAGTTTGGGCGTAACCGCGTTTGTAGTTAAATACCGCCTGCCCAGCGACAGCATTATGGTTGATAAAACCATCGGCCCGCTGCAGGATGCACAACAGGCTGTTTTAACAGTACGCCGCAACGCTGCCAAATGGGGCATTAACCCGAATAAAATAGGCATAATCGGCTTCTCGGCAGGCGGCCATTTGGCATCAACCGAAGGGACACATTTTGATAAGGTTTTAGTGGAGGACAAAGACAATATTAGCGCCCGGCCTGATTTTATGATGCTGATTTACCCGGTTATCAGTTTTGGGCCAATGGCCCACGTTGGCTCGCGCGAAAACCTTATCGGAAAAACACCATCTGAAGACCTTGTAAATCTTTACAGCAACGAAAAGCAGGTAATTGCAAACACCCCGCCCACTTTCCTGGTGCACGCACAGGACGATGATGTTGTTCCGGTTGAAAACAGCTTATTATTTTACCAGGCCCTGCTGAAAGCAAAAGTAAAAGCCGAAATGCACCTGTTTCAGGAAGGCGGCCATGGCTTTGGCCTGGTCGACCCGAAAAGCAAGAACAGGTGGATAGACTGGGCCAGGAACTGGTTAGACGAGAACGGATTTTTATAATCAGCAGGCTTCTGTATTTAGTATTATTTAATACCTTCCATCTCCCAGCAACCGGGCGTAAATCTCAATCATTGCTGCCTGGTCTATCAGGCGTTTGGCTGGTTTCGGTCCTAACATGTTGTTTTCGCCGCGTTCCTGCTGCCAGATATTATCGGCATCGGTTTTAAAAAAATCCAGCCAGCCTTGGTTTTTGTCGATTTTATAGAGCTCGGTATATCCCCGCAACATAACGGCATTAAACCAATAATCTGCCGGAAGCCTGCCATTCTTAAAGAAATGTGCTTTCCCGGCAGCCGCTATACGTTGTGCCTCGGTTAGATATTTTTTATCGTGTGTGAGCAGGTAAAGCTGTGCATTGGCTTGCAGCATAGTACCGGTGTTATAAGTATAAAACGCCTTAGCGATTTTAAGCGATGGTATTTTTATATTATCGTAATAGATTCCTTCGGGAGCCTGCAGACATGCATTGGTCCATTTATACAGGGCGAGGGCTGTATTTAAATAGTCCTGCTGTTTGGTGAGTTTATATAAATGCAGCGCGACTAAAATCCCCGGGCCGTTTGAGCAGGTATTTTTAGTGGTTTTATCACCTTCCTTCCAATAGAGACCGCCGCCCGCCGCCGTATCTAAGCCGCCCATCATAAAACGGTAGATCAATTTGGCATCGTCCAGGTACTTTTTATGATGAGTACGGTCATAGGCATCAAGATAAGCAATAGCAATCCATTGGTTGTCGTCGTAAAACCGGGAGCTACGCCGCTCTTTTAACACATAATCCTGGTAACCGGGCCTGGGTGGCGCGTCAGAGTAATACTGATCGATCGCGTTTACTACCGGCTGCATATAATGCTGCGATGGTTGCAGCGCCTCCATTTCGTTGGTTGCCTGTATCAGCGCGCAAAGCGGCCATAGCCAGCTGTGCAGGTTCTCGTTTTTTGTACTATCGGTAGTCTCGTAGTAAAGGCCGGTCTTTTTATCGCTCAGCTTATTGTTGATGCCTGCATACAGGTAATTAATGCGGGTTTTATAATCTGGAAGCTGTGCTTTTGCAGTGCATATAAATATGGATACACACAATGCAGCTATTGTAGTTTTTTTCATAATGGATAGACAGGGCGGCAATTTATGAAAATGTTGGCGGCGTTGTTTGTAACAAAAATGCTTATTTCCGCAGGCCCGTTACCTGCGCTGTAATATGTCGGCCCGTTTGACCTTTTGAATTTCTTCTATTTTATGGCTTGATGCATTCTCGGCCTGAAGAGGGGCGCATTTTGCGATTTACAATGTGTAGTATGGCTTCTCAGGCCTACCCAAACAATTCACTGCTCAGGTACCTGTCGCCCCTGTCGCAGCAGATAAAAACAATGATGCCTTCTTTTAATTCCTGCGCAACCTTAATCGCTGCAGCCGCAGCCCCGCCGCTGCTCATTCCGGCGAAAATACCTTCTTCTTTGGCCAGTCTCCGGGCCATTTGTGTGGCATCGGCCTCAGAAATATCTAAAACCCTGTCTACCCGCTCCGGCTCAAATATCTTTGGCAGATATTCAACCGGCCAGCGGCGTATGCCCGGAATAGATGATCCTTCGGTTGGCTGGCAGCCTACAATCTGTATGCCGGCATTTTTCTCTTTAAAATATCGTGAATTACCCATAATGGTGCCCGTGGTGCCCATCGCACTTACAAAGTGGGTTATTTGCCCGTTGGTATCGCGCCATATTTCGGGGCCGGTGGTCTTGTAGTGGGCCAGGTAATTATCCGGGTTTGCAAATTGATTCAGCAAAAAGTATTCACCCGTAGCACCTTTTTCTTCTGCGTAATCGCGGCAGGCTTCAATACCCTCAAGCAGGGTAACTTTAGCCCCGAACGCTTCCATGGTGAGGGTACGCTCGCGGGTGGAGTTCGAGGGCATCACGAGTTCAATTTCCAATCCATACAGGCAGGCGATCATGGCAAGCGCTATCCCTGTATTACCGCTGGTGGCTTCCACTAATTGCATGCCTTGCTTTATATCGCCACGTTCAACGGCACTGCGTATCATATTCAGTGCAGCCCTGTCCTTCACACTCCCGCCGGGGTTGTTTCCTTCCAGTTTGGCAAAAATCCGAACATTCGGATTAGGGTTAACCCTCTTCAGTTCCGCCATTGGCGTATTGCCTATCAAATCAATTATACCTGCCATAACCTCAATCTGTATGTTTATTTAGTACCACCAAAGCAGGTTTATGATAAACCGTTGAGTTTGGCTTAACGCTGTGTGTCAGCCATACGTTGCCGCCAATGGTACTGTGGTGACCAATAACAGTTTCGCCGCCCAAGATGGTAGCGCCCGAGTAAATCACTACATGGTCTTCTACTGTTGGATGACGCTTGGTAAATGCCATATCTTTTGCCACGCTCAGCGCACCCAGCGTAACACCCTGGTAAAGCTTTACGTGCTTACCTATAATGCAACTCTCTCCAACCACAATGCCCGTGCCATGGTCAATATAAAAATACTCACCTATTTGTGCTGCCGGATGGATATCGATACCGGTTTTTGAATGGGCATATTCCGTCAGTATCCGCGGCAATAAGGGTACGTTCTGCTTATAAAGGCAATGCGCCAGCCGGTAGAATGATATGGCGAAGAAGCCCGGGTAAGTGCGGATCACCTCGAATTCGGTGCGCGCAGCGGGGTCGCCTTCAAAAATGGCCTGTATGTCGGTTTTTAATATGCGGTACAGCTCCGGCAACTCTTCAAATACAGCTTTAGCCAGCACCTTATTATTGCAGCCCTCGCAGGCCTTGGTAGCCTGCATGATATGACACAACTCACCCTCCAGCTGCGTAAACGCCTTCTTTAATTCTTCTATCGCAGCAAATTCCTGCCGCGATTGCTCGGGGAAAAGCAGGCGTATCACCTGTAAAGCCCACCCGGCAATCTCATCGTTTGACGCCACTGGCTCCGTAAGCCGGTGCGTATCAAAAATCTGCCGGAGGAATTCGTTATTGGTCATTGGTTTTATCAGTCAATGGTCATTGGTTACAGACCAGTGTTGTTTGGTTTACAAATTACGGGGTAAAACTATAGAGTTAATCGTATATTTTGGTAAAAGATTGTTTCCCTCATGTAATTTTAATTCAAGCCGATAAAATTGGGAAGAGGCGCACATCGATTAAACCAAATCTTATATCTCCCATCTAACGTCTTATATCTTTAAAAAATATTTGTTTGGTGTAGAGATTACACTATATTTACCATCACCAATTTTAAAACCAATGAGTACCAGGAGAGATTTTCTTAAAACTTCGGCTGTGCTTTCGGCCGGGTTACTAGTGGCCCCTAAACTATTTGCGTACGACAAAAAGTATATCGGACTGCAACTATACACCGTGCGCGATGCCATGAGCGCCGACCCCGCAGCAGCTTTGGCTAAAGTTGCCCAAATAGGCTATACCTCCGTGGAAGGTGCTACCTACACCGGCAGCGAGAAGTTTTATGGTATGGATGGCGTTGCTTTTTCAAAGCTTTTGAAAGATAACGGCCTGATCATGCCAAGCAGCCACTATCGCCTGGGCGAAGACAGCAAAGACATGAAAGGCACCATTTTAAACGACTGGCAAAAAGCTGTTGACGATGCCGCTGCCATTGGCATAAAATATATGGTGTGCGCCTGGTTATCGCCCGTTGAGCGCGGCAAGCTGGACCATTACAAAAAGATCGGTGACGATCTGAACAAGGGCGGCGAGATCTGCAAAAAGGCAGGCATCCAGCTTTGCTACCATAACCACGATTTCGAATTTATCCAGGAAGACGGCAAATATCCTTACGAAACCCTGTTAGCCGCCACCGATAAAGACCTGGTGAAAATGGAAATGGACCTTTATTGGGTTACCAAAGCCAAGCAGGACCCTATCGCTTTAATAAATGAGCATCCGGGCCGCTTCCCGCTATGGCATGTTAAAGACATGGACAATACGCCGAAACAGATGTTTACCGAAGTTGGCAACGGTGTTATCGACTTTAAAAAGATATTTACCCACGCTAAAAAGGCAGGACTAAAATATTTCTTTGTTGAGCAGGACGTCTGCCCCGGCAGCCCTTACGACAGCATTACCAAAAGCATTACCTATATCAAGGCGAACCTGGTATAACGATCTATCAATCAATCAACTCTGGCCGGGCTATCGAAAGATAACCGGCCTTTTTTTGCTATAAGCGTTCCGTTTTTCTGCACACGGAACATTGCGAGCACTATGTAAAATATTGATTATCAGGGTTTTTAATTTTTGTTTGTTTGTAACATACTGATAATCAGAAGATCCATTCGGGGTTTACAGTCCGGGGTGACACTGTAAACCCTCGTTTAGCTACAATTATTTAATAGTCAGGCCATTATAAATGCGAGGGGTTTACAGGTGTTAACCCCTCGCATTTATGCCCGGCGCGAGGTACGATCATACAATAAATTTCCCGGGCTTTGCTCAAATATTTTCAATCAGTAAATCGTTTTATAGCAGATTGAACGTATGTAAGGGTATGAAAGCAAAATCACTCCAACTTTTACTCTTAACTTTTTTTATATCCTTTACGAGCCTGGATAACGCAAAGGCCCAGCCGGCCGGGAAAGAGATCGTAGTAGGCGATGCGATGCCTGCCTTTTCGCTTACCGACCAAAATGGCAAAACATTCAATAGTGCCGATTACGTTGGGAAAAGCTACTTGGTGATTTATTTTTATCCGAAAGATGAAAGCATGGTCTGCACTAAAGAAGCCTGCCGGTTTCGGGATATTTTTAACGATTTTACTAAAGCCGGCGCAAAAGTTATAGGTATAAATGCGGGTACCGTAGCCAGCCACAAGGCCTTTGCTGACCATTACAAGCTGCCTTTTATTTTACTGAGCGACCCCGGCAACGTAGTGTACCACAAATTCGGCGTTAAAAACACCATGTTTATGACAGGCCGCGAAACCTTTGTTATCGACCCGAAAGGCAAGGTTGTTTTCGCCTACACGGCAATGATGCAGGGTAAAAAACATGCGGATGATGCATTGGCATTTATAAGGGCCCATAAAAAGTAACCGTTTATAACCGGCTGACGCCTGGCATTGTAATGCTCAATGCTGGTTTGAGACTACAAAAAGCGTTACAGTCGAGCTTTAGGAGCTTTGTCACTACAATGTGTAAGCTTTCAGCTCAATCGATTAAAATGCGATAATGGTCATACAATCCCGCAAGCAGAATGCTTCCATTATTGTAGGTCTAAGTTACGCGGTGCCTAGGCCAGATGAAGCACTTGAAGGAGAATTATTTTCTAAACTTTTTCTTTAAACTTTGGCTGGTATGAAACACGGCATAAACTACCACGCCATCTTTAATAATTTCAAACGGAAAACTGGCGAATAAAACCTGGCGAAAATTATTTTTGATTTTGGCATATAATAGGGGCTGTTTTTCCAGTTTGTTAAAACAAGTGTCAAGTTCGCCTAAAAACCTGTTGCCTAAGCCTGGTAGTTGTTCTTCATACCAATCGTAAGCTTCTTTGGCCATCGAAATGGCGCGAGGTTTTACAACTAATTGATACATTAAAATGTACGCTGCCCCTTTATAATTTCAATAGCTTCTGTACGGCTATATGATTTACTATGCCCGTTAAGGTGCATTTCACGTTCCTTTTCTAAAATCTGCATTTGTTCATCTGTAAAGGCAAATTCTTCCTGGCGAATGTCGTCTTCTAAAAGCGTATAAATAGCTTTTACTTTACTATCATCGGCATCGGCAAGATAGGTTATTAATTTTTTACGGATGGTTGATGTTGTCATCGTTTCTAACGTCTTTCACAAATTTAAACTTCTGCGTAAGTAAATCAAATATCTCATTGATATTAATTTCCCCATTTCTGGCAGCACGCGTGCCGCGTTTGTCCTGCGCCCTGCCCAGACATCGTCGCGTTTAACAGGATAACGGATAGACATGTTGGCATAGGCACACGCGCCACGCGTACGCCAGCAATGGCTGGTTCAGAGGACAAGGCTACGTAGCCCGCTACACAGGTAAAGAACATGCATAGCTGTTAAATATGCAGACTCTCTTGGGTAAATAGGCCCCCGGATTACTGTACTATAGCATGCAGCCACACGAAAACAACCGGTTACAACAAACTCTCCAGCGCCGCAACCCTATTGGTAAGCACACCAATGAGATCATCAGCGGTATACTCATTTGCCTTAAACCCAAATTGATCCTGCCCACATTTCGTACATCTCGGTTCATCAACGGCATTTGTGCCGCCGCATGGGCAAATCCATACTTCTTGCGCGGTGGATGATAAAAACCCTTTTTTAGCCCCTACAGAAGCTACAATGGGGAAACTTTCCCTTATTTTTGGAATCAATTGTTTTATCACGCCGATATCTGTAGTGTTGTATGATGGCTTGTGTGAAAGCAATAAGTTTAGTGCCAGCTTGCGTTGCCTTTGATCGCCAGCAAGCATTTGATGAATGTATTCGTAATCAACGAGGTCTCCCTCTTTAACTAAATTAGTTAAAATAGTTATTAGCGTTTCGTTGTTATCGGACATCATTACGGGATATAGCATGCTGATTGCCTCCTGCGGATTGATAGACAAAAAATAATCTTTATAAAGCTTCAAGTAGTCAGCCAGCCCAGCTTCCGTGTTTAAGCCCTCATAAGCTGCTTTTTTTATCTTTCCTATGATAAACTCTTTGAAGGAAGCCGAACGACTTTGAACTATTAATTGCAATTCTTCTATCTTTAGAGCGGTAGTTGGGCTTTGGAACTTCTTGGCAAGCTTAAGGATATTGGATTTATCAATAAGATGTTCTTTATCTACAACACCCCCGGCGTGGCTTGGGTCGAAACTCTTTAGACTCCTGGCTATAACGGCCATACCTGTAGCGGTTACCATAAACAGCTGCATGTTTTTGCCGCTAACCTCATCCACATCAATCTTAAGCCCCAGGATGCAATTCGCGCCCAGTTCCGTCGCTTTATAAGTAAGCGAAGCGATGGCGTCTTCTTTTATGCCTTGCAGTTTTTTCTCATATCTGCCAGTTCTTCCGCCAAACATATCTGAAATTGAAGCGCTAAAGTCGGCAAAGAGACCGGCGCCCACTACGATACTCGCAAATACCGGTTTAATGTATGTGTCAATTTCCCAACCGCACAAAGTATCGGTGGTTGTGATAAGTATTTTTCTCATACCTTGTTTTGCTAAAGCTAATAACATAGCTGCAAAAACACAAGCAGAAATGATATAACGTTTATATATATCACATAGCGTCCTGTCTATCTATGAATAACTATACTTTTATTCTCTTCTGCCTTGAGAATGAAGAGTTGGCCTTGACCGCAAGGCTTCTTGTGTTCCGTAGAACGGGTAATCTGTTAGTCTTAATTTATAATCCTGGACTGCAATAACAGGGATTTGTAATCCCCTGCGCACAAAACATTTATTTTTCCCGGATTACAAATCCATAAAAATTGGGTCGATTGCAAATCCCGACCAACGAGAAAGGAAGAAGGATAACTCGCCTGGCTAAACTCTCCCCCTGCCAATATTTCCCCAAATTCCCTATCTTACCTGCAAATTCCTCATCATGAAAAAACTTTACCTGCTCGCACTACTGGCGTATTCCATTCCTGCCATTGCGCAAACCAATCCTTACAAAGCGGAAGTCAATAAAAAAGCGGATGCCCTGAAAAGCAAGGTGGTGGCCTGGCGCCGCGATTTTCATGAGCATCCCGAGCTGGGCAACCATGAGGTGCGAACCGCGGGCATCATCGCCAAACATTTACAGTCGCTGGGTATGGAGGTAAAGACGGGTGTAGCTACAACCGGTGTAGTGGGTGTGTTAAAAGGCGGCAAGCCCGGCCCGGTAGTCGCGCTGCGCGCGGATATGGACGGACTCCCGGTTACCGAACGCACGCCCGTTCCTTTTGCATCAAAGGTAAGAACAACCTATAACGGGCAGGATGTGGGCGTAATGCATGCTTGCGGCCACGATTCGCACATGGCGATTTTAATGGGCGTGGCAGAATTGCTGTCGTCCATGAAAAACGATCTGCACGGTACGGTGAAGTTTATTTTCCAGCCGGCAGAGGAAGGCGTGCCGCAGGGCGAAAAGGGTGGGGCAGAGCAAATGGTAAAAGAAGGCGTAATGGAAGACCCGAAGGTTGACGTAATTTTCGGCCTGCATATTAACGCGCAGACGGAAGTCGGCAAGATCGCCTACCGGCCCGGCGGATTTATGGCGGGCGTTAACGGTATGCAGATTATCGTTAAAGGCAGGCAGGCGCACGGAGCGGCCCCGTGGTCCGGCGTCGACCCCATTGTTACTGCCGCGCAGATCGTCAACAATCTGCAGACTATCGTAAGCCGTAATGTAAATATTACCGAAAACCCTGCAGTGGTTACCATCGGTGCCATTAATGGCGGCAACCGGACCAATATTATCCCTGAACGTGTGGAGATGCTGGGCACGCTGCGCGCCTTTACCGCAGCCGACGAAAAGCTGCTGATTGAAAAAGTAAAGCTGATCGCCACAAAAACCGCCGAAGCCAACGGCGCAACCGCCGAGGTGATCATTCCATACAGCACCCGTTACCCGGTTACCTATAACGACCCGGCGCTTACTGCCAGAATGCTGCCGACCCTGCAGGGCGTATTTGGCGCTGAAAATATGATCTTACGCGCACCCGATACCGGTGCGGAGGACTTCAGCTTTTATCAGCAAAAAGTGCCGGGCATTTATTTTTACCTGGGCGGCATGCCCAAAGGCGGCAACCCGGCAACCACAGCCTCGCACCATACCCCTGATTTTTATATCGACGAAAGCGGTTTTAGTTTAGGCGTTAAGGCGCTTTGCAATTTAACGCTGGATTATATGAACGGGAAATAGCGCCGGGCAAGAAAGGATTTGTTAGGAAATTTAAAGAATACAGGGACAGCGCGCTTCGGCTCCCCTCTTGAGAGGCGCAGGGGTGTGTAACCCGCATACATAACGGATAGGCATAACGTACAATGCATGGCGCCGAACACACCCCTGCCAACACACATCCGCCGCGTGCCCTCCCTTCAGCCAAATAATATCCCGAAAAGCGATGGGTCATACATCGCCAAATAAAATGCCGCCGGCCCCGCAAGCGGCAAAATCAATTGTAAAGCCATGCAATGTAAAAGCGGCTTCTGACATTTGTCCCGCAAAAAAGTCTGATTAGCTGCCATTTCAGTATATTGGCACCTTGATTGTTATTAAATAATTAATGAAGCAAAAATTTTATGATACTGCTGTGAAGCAGGAACGGGCCGTGCTGGTGGGCGTTATTACGCAGGGCGAAAGCGACGAGCAGGCCAAAGAATACCTTGAAGAACTTGAATTTTTAGTGGCGACAGCAGGGGCTGCAACCGTAAAAGTTTTCACCCAAAAGCTGCAGCGGCCAGACCGGACTACATTTGTGGGTTCTGGCAGGCTGGAAGATATAAAAGCATTTGTAAAAGCCGAAGAAATAGATTTGGTGGTATTTGATGATGAGCTAAGCCCCTCGCAACTCCGCAATATTGAAAACGAGTTGCAGGTAAAAATCCTCGACCGCAATAACCTGATACTCGATATTTTCGCCAACCGTGCGCAAACCGCACAGGCCAAAACCCAGGTGGAGCTGGCGCAGCTGCAATACCTGCTGCCCCGCCTTACCCGCTTGTGGACGCACCTTGAACGCCAGAAGGGCGGTATCGGTATGCGCGGGCCGGGTGAGTCGCAGATAGAGACAGACAGGCGCTTGATCCTGAACAAAATATCACTGCTGAAGGACAAGCTGAAGCAAATTGACAAGCAGAACGAGACGCAGCGCAAAAACCGCCAGCAGATGATCCGCGTGGCACTGGTGGGTTATACCAACGTCGGGAAATCAACCATCATGAACATGATCTCCAAATCGGAGGTGTTTGCCGAGAATAAGCTTTTCGCTACGCTGGATACGACTGTACGCAAAGTAGTGATCGAGAATGTGCCCTTCCTGCTGTCAGACACCGTAGGCTTTATCCGCAAGCTGCCGCACGACCTGGTAGAGTGCTTTAAGTCGACTTTGGATGAAGTCCGGGAGGCGGATATCCTGGTGCATGTGGTAGATATATCGCATCCCAATTTTGAAGACCAGATCAGAACGGTTAACGAAACACTAAAGGACATTGGCGCCATTGATAAGCGGGTTATTACTGTTTTCAATAAAATAGACGCCTTTGAACCATTGCATCATGAAATGGAACCGCAAGCAGAGCCCTTAACGCTGCACGATTTTAAAAACAGCTGGATGGCAAAAAATAACAGCCCGGCCCTATTTATTTCGGCCACCAAAAAGGAAAATGTAGAGGAATTCAGGGCTTTGTTGTATGAGGAGGTTAAAGAACTTCATACGTCGAGGTATCCGTATGACCACTTACTATATTGATTTCACAGATTTGAGAATGATTACACCGGTTTGAATTTATTACCGGTGTAATCATCTAAATCAATAGAATCACCGAAAGTAATTATACCGTCTTTAAATCATGCCCGCTTAATATCAAAACGATAATAATAGCGCCCAGCACAATACGGTACCAGCCAAACAGCTTAAAGCCTTTCTTCTCCAGGAAAGTAATAAAGGTCTTAATGGCCAGCATGGCGATAACGAATGCGATAATATTGCCTATCGCCAGGAATTTGATCTCATCGCCGGTAAAAACGTGGCCTTCTTTGTGAAAGTCCCATAGCTTTTTGGCAGTTGCGGCAAACATTGTAGGAACTGCCAAAAAGAAAGAAAACTCTGCTGCCGCTGTGCGGGTAAGCTTTTGCGCCATACCGCCCACAATGGAAGCCGCAGAGCGGGACGTCCCCGGGATCATCGCTAAACACTGAAATAAGCCAATGATAAAGGCCTTGGGATAGCTGATATCTTTTTCTTCGGTTACGACAGGTTTATTAAACCACTTGTCGACAAATAATAAAATAATGCCGCCGACAAACATGGTAACACCTACGGTTAATGCGCTTTCTAACAACTGGTCTATCTTCTTGCTGAATAAAAGGCCGAATATCGCCGCTGGCAAAAAAGCTACAAAAAGCTTGTAGTAAAAGTTCAGCGACTTAAAAAACCGTTTATAATACAGCACCACTACCGATAAGATGGCGCCTAATTGTATGGCTATAGTAAAGAGTTTTACAAACGGGTCGGATGCGATATCCATTACCGACGAGGCAAGGATCATGTGGCCGGTGGATGAGATCGGCAAAAATTCGGTTATCCCTTCGATGATAGAAAGAATAATAACGTGAATGATGTTCATGATTGGGGTTGAAAAAGTTGCAGGGGTTATAAAAGTTGTAATGATTAAGCGCGCAAACGGCTGTGAAACATTAACTGTGAACTATTAAATTACTTAATCAACCTTTACAGCCTTCTTAAATATTGCAAAAAAACCTATTGCAAAACCACCTAAAACCACAAGCGGGGCAATTACAATTTTAGTAGTGCTGTAAATATCCGTATTGCCCGACATCAGTATAAAGCCAAATGCCACCACTGCAATGGCGATGATAAATAAACGATAATTTTCTTTTCCGAAAACAAAGGTCGTAGGCCTCGCATCGGTTGGTTTAGCCGCCGGCCTTGCAGCGCTTGTAGTTTTTATGGGCGTGCCCGGTTTATTTTGCTGTGCCATATCTTTTAATTGTGAATTGTCGAATTAGTGATGGGCCCGTATGGCGATGTTATAATCTTTCGCCTTTAAGCTTTTACCTTTCACCTCCTCTACCTGTATAAATTGTATATTTTTAAACGTAAAAACTTGTTAACTGCCAGATAGGTACTGAAGCCCGAAATAAACACCCCGATCCCCACTATCGCCACAAATATCAGCCCGAATTCTGTATAATTTCTAAGGATGATCAGATCGGGTATTTCTTTATAGGCTAAAGATAACGTACCTACCAGTATCAGGATGGCGATCAGGGCGCCCAAAAGGCCATGCCATATACCGTAAAGCATAAATGGCTTGCGGATAAACCCTTTAGTGGCGCCCACCAGTTGCATCGACTTGATTAAAAAACGCTGTGAGTAGATAGCCAGCCTGATGGTGTTGTTGATCAGCGCAACTGATAACAGAACGAAAATAGCGGCAAATACCAGGATAATTAAACTGATGGTGGTGATATTCTCATTCATCTGGTCTACCAGCGATTTCTGGTATTTTACTTCTTTTACCAGCGGGTTACGCAGTAACTCTGCTTTAAATTTTTCAATATCAGTGTTATTGGCGTACTCTGCTTTCAGGTAAACATCCAGCGACTGCGATAGGGGGTTATAACCCAAAAACTTCACAAAGTCTTCGCCAAGATCCTTTTGCAGGTTGCGGGCGGCAAGCTCTTTGCTAACATATTGGGTTTGTTTTACCATTTGGCTGCCTTCCAGTTGTTTTTGCAATTGCAATACGTCGCTTTCATGAGCGGCGTCGTCAACAAACACGTTCAGCACAATATTTTCCTTCACATAGCGGCTCAGGTTATTCGCCTCAACCAAAATCAATCCCAGCAAACCTATCATCGACAGGACCATAGCAATGCCGAAAACGGTAGATATGTATATCGTTTTGGTTTTTTTGGCCGATGCGCTTTCTTCAAATTCTTCCATGCTGGTGTGTAGATTTGAGATGTAAAACATGTGATCTGAGACGAATTCTCTCAAACACAAGCCTTTCCACCTTAGTTATTCCGCGAAAATAACAAACCTTAGCCTAAAGGTAAAAGTTTATCTGTGATTATTGTTGATGCCCTGCCGAAACCGGTGCAGTTTTAACAAAATTTAACGAAACGGGTTTGCAGGAAAGCTGGTACTAATATTTTAATAACCTTTCCATCGTCTCCTCCAGCCTTGCCTTTGCCAGAAACTGCTCTTCCAGGGCTTTACTCATCGGAATAGCGGTATCCAGGCTGGCGCAGCGCATAACAGGTGCGTCCAGGTATTTAAAGCATTGTTCCCCAATGTGGGCGGCAATTTCACTGCCAAAGCCGTTGGTAAGGGTGTCTTCGTGCAATACCAATACGCGGCCGGTCTTTTTCGCGCTGGCTTCAACAGCTTCTTTATCCCATGGCTGCAGGCTGCGCAGGTCAATAATTTCGATCGATTTATCCGCGTGCTTAGCAGCATATTCCATCGCCCAGTGCACGCCGAGCCCGTAAGTAATAATGCTGGCATCGGTACCTTTTTGTATCGTATTGGCTTTTCCTATCTCTACGTAATAGTCGCCATCTGGCACCTCGCCGCTAATGCTGCGGTACAGGTATTTGTGCTCAAAATATATTACCGGGTTAGGGTTGTCTATTGCAGCCATCAACAGGCCTTTTGCGTCTGCCGGAAAGGCGGGATAAACCACCTTCAGGCCCGGGGTTTTGGTAAACCAGGCCTCGTTACTCTGCGAATGGAAAGGCCCGGCGCCCGTGCCTGCGCCAGCCGGCATCCGCACCACCACATCAACCGGCTGTTCCCAGCGGTAGTAAGTTTTAGCCAGGTTATTCACAATCTGGTTAAAGCCTTCGGTTACAAAGTCGGCAAACTGCATTTCCATCACTGCCTTATAACCGTTTATGGCCAACCCCATTGCGGCCCCCACAACACCCGATTCGCAGATAGGCGTGTTACGCACCCGGCCGCGGCCAAATTCCTCTACAAAACCCTGTGTAATTTTAAAGGCGCCGCCGTATTCGGCAATGTCCTGGCCCATTATCACCAGGTTTTCGTATTTGCGCATGCTCTGCCTCAGGCCGTCGGTTATGGCATCAATATAGCGCCGCGAAAATGTTGTAAAGTTGGCGGGCGTAACCGGCGCGCTATGGGGCTTATACATGTCCGCCAATTCGGTTTCGATATTGGGGATGATGTCCGGCTCGCTGAAAGCTTTTTCAATATCGGCTTCTATCTGAGCGGTAAACTCCGCCCTCATTTCCGGCAACCAGTCGGGGCGCAATACACCTTCGCGCAGCAGCCAGGCCTCAAAATTCTGTATCGGGTCTTTAGCCCGCCAGGTATCAAACAATTGCTGCGGAACATATTTAGTCCCCGAGGCCTCCTCATGTCCCCGCATCCTGAACGTCATACATTCCAGCAAAACCGGGCGGGGCCTTTCACGCATATTTGCTGCAATTTCGCTTACGGTATGGTATACTTCCAGCAGGTTATTTCCGTCAATGCGGCGGCCTTCCATGCCGTAGCCAACGGCTTTGTCTACCAGGTATTTGCAGTTATATTGTTCACTTATCGGGGTTGATAAACCGTAGCCGTTGTTCTCTATCAGGAATATAACCGGTAACTTCCATACGGCGGCTATGTTTAATGCCTCATGAAAATCGCCTTCGCTGGTGGCGCCTTCGCCCGTAAATACGAGGGTAGCCCGCTGGCGTTTACTCAGTACATCCGCCAAAGCAATTCCATCGGCAAGCGCCATCTGCGGACCAAGGTGCGATATCATCCCGATGATCTTGTACTCCTGCGTACCGAAGTGAAATGAGCGGTCGCGCCCTTTGGTAAAGCCGGATGCCTTGCCCTGCCATTGCGCCATCAACCGCTGCAAAGGTATTTCACGCGTAGTAAATACCCCCAGGTTACGGTGCATCGGCAAAATATATTCGTCCGCATTCATAGCCAGGGCGCTGCCAACGGCAATGGCCTCTTGCCCGATGCCAGAAAACCATTTGCCTATGCGCCCCTGCCGCAGCAGGATCAGCATCTTTTCTTCCACAAGGCGCGGCCAAAGCAGTTTCTTGTAAAACTCGATCAGCTGGGTATTACTTAGGTTTTTCCGGTCGAATTTCATATGGCAAAACTACAGAAGTTTTTTATTAGTTATTGGGGAATGGGCATTAGTCATTGTCAGATTATTTTTTGTACCGCGACTTTATGGCCGCGTATCCATACCATACCCGTTAACTTAAGAAAAATCCCCTTTAGCAGCGTATCAAAGCCTCACCTAAATCCTCCCCGGTTGGGAGGGCTTAAAAAATTGTGCCTGAGCGCCAGCTAAAGTCTCCCCAACCGGTGAGATTTCGAGGGGGCAATACGTACAAATGTAGTTAGTTAACGGGTATGGTATGCGATACGCCCTGGCCCGCTAAACAGGCAAGCGCTAATTGATTATTTACGAAAACGTATGCAATACGCGCCAACCTCAGCATCCGGAAAAGTGTTAAATTTTAACAGAAATCAACTTTTATTTGTAGTTTGAGCGTATTATTGTTTTTACGTTGCAATAAATCGCTAATCTTTTCATTACTTCGTTAACGGAAACAGTTAGCCCGAATAACCAGTACCCATGACAAAAAACAGACGCACCCCGCTTATCCTTTTAGTACTTGCAGCAGCCATAGCCATATCAGCAACCACGCACGATATCTTCCTGATGCCCGAAATGTTTTTTATGCATAAAGGTGATAAACTGAACCTGCATTTGCTGATCGGCGATTTGTTTGTAAAGGATGCAGAGATACCGTATCAGCCCGGAAAAACCAGCAAGTTTATGCTGCACAACGGCTCAAAGAAAATAGATCTGAAGCCAATGGCGAAGGACAGCGCAGCGCCGGTTTTGAGCTACGAAATGAACAACAGCGGGCAGTCGCTGATCGAGATGACCCGGAGTTACGAATTCAGCTTTACCTCGCGCGATGCCTACGCAGACTTTTTAACCAACCAGGGTCTTGACAAGCTGGCAGAAAAGGTAAAAAACGGCAACCAGTTCAGGGTGAAAGAAAAATATACCCGCTGCCTGAAAACCCTGGTATCGGTTGACGATAACGATGGCAATGCCTACGAGAAGGATCTGAAACAGGATTTTGAGTTTATCCTTAAGAAAAATCCATACAGCAGGAAATACGGCGATGATATGATTGCCGTGCTCAAGTTCAAAGATAAGCCGGTTGGATCGGCTTCTGTAGGCCTATACATCAAAACCACCACGGGCAACGTTTACACGCAAACGCTTACTACCAACGGCGATGGCGAGGTGGTATTTAACATGAGCCGCGAAGGAATTTATATGCTGCGCAGTGTGCGCATCGAGCCAACCAAAGATAAAGATGCCGATTATGAAAGCTGGTGGACCTCCTACACCTTCCCGTTCAGCAGCTCGGACGAATTGCCGAACACCTATAAGGAATTTGGTTTCGGAAATAAACATTAAGAGAGAGGTTAGAGATTAGAGATTAGTAAGAAAAACGGCTGGTGTACCGCGCTCTTCCCTAACCTCTGATTGACCAGTCTCTGATTAATTAATCCCCAAACTCATTCTTCTCCTTATACATCCGGCTGAATGATTTCTCAGCAACCTTTGGCATCTCTTTATAATGTCCCCAGGTTTTTTTAAAGAAGGTGCGCAGCATGATGTTTTTGGTGCGGCCGCTTAAAAAGTCGGTAAGCTTGCGGCTGAGCATGCCCTTTTTCCAGGCCGACCAGCCCCATTTTTCTTTGTTAGTTACCAGGTGTTCCTGAACGGCATCGCGGCGGTTCAGCAGCAGCATCTTATGAATTTCTATTTTTACCGGGCAAACCTCCGTGCATTTTCCGCAAAGGCTGCTGGCGTAGCTTAAGTGCTTAAACTCGTCCATACCGGCCATGTGCGGTGTTATAATGGAGCCGATAGGTCCGCTGTACGTGGTTTCATAAGTATGTCCGCCAATGTTTTTATATACAGGGCAGGCATTTAAACAGGCTCCGCAGCGGATGCAATACAATGCCTGTCGCTGCTCTTTTTGCGCCAGCAGATTAGTCCGGCCGTTATCCAGCAGCACTACATACATTTCTTCCGGGCCATCCGTTTCATCGGGTTGGCGCGGGCCGCTTAAAATGGTATTGTAAACCGTCAGGTTTTGACCGGTACCATGGGTAGCTAATAATGGCCAGAATAAATCCAGGTCGGCTATCGACGGAATGAGTTTTTCAATCCCTACGACAGCAATATGTATTTTAGGGAACGACGTGCTCAAGCGGGCATTACCCTCATTTTCTGTAATGGCAATACTGCCGGTGTCGGCTATCAAAAAGTTGCCACCGGTAATACCCACATCTGCCTGCACATATTTTTCGCGCAGCAGTTCGCGGGCTTTTTGGGTGAGCTGCTCTGGCGTAAAATCAATCGGAGTGCCGAATTTTTCATTAAACAATTTGGCAATGTCTTCTTTTGAAAGATGCATGGCCGGCGTAACAATATGGTAAGGCCGCTGCCCAAGCAATTGCACAATATATTCGCCCAGGTCGGTTTCCAGCGATTCGATATGGTTTTCCTCCAGGAATTCATTCAATTGAATTTCCTCTGTCGCCATCGACTTCGACTTTACAACTGTTTTGGCCCCGGCCTTTTTGATGATGTTAAGTATTTCGCGGTTAGCTTCTTCCGCATCGTTGGCCCATATTACCTTACCGCCGCGTTTCTGGAAATTGGCTTCAAACTCCGGCAACAGCTTATCCAGGTTCTCCATCACCTTCCATTTTATGCCGTGGGCCTTGCGTTTCGCATTTTCAAGGTTTACAAATCTCGACAGACCTTTATCAACTGCACTATCGTATTTACCAATATTGTAATTGATAATACGGCGGTGATCCATGTCGAACGCCTTTTCGTTAGAGGTAGCCAGGAATTCTTCAGCAGTATTTCCCATAAATGCGAAGTTAGGGAATTTGTTAATTAAGTGCGTACTGCTCTGTCTGTTTTAAATTTTCGACGTTGCGATACCCTGTCAAAACAAATCAAAATAAAAAGGGACAAGCGCTACGCTCATCCCTTCCCTATTATTTAACCGGGTTAACATAATCAACCCAATCCAAATTAATTGGAGTTACTAACTTTAAATCAATTCACTTTTCCATCTACCACGGGGCGTTTGTCGGCATTTGCCAGATCCCAGGCAGTGTAGAATACCAGCTGCGCACGTTTGGCCAGCAGCGGGAAGTTTATTTTACTTACTTCGTCGCCGGGCTGGTGATAGTCTTTGTGCACGCCGTTAAAGTAAAAAATGATTGGCACACCGTGCTTTGCGAAGTTGTAATGATCTGAACGGTGGTAAAAGTCATTAGGATCCTTAGGGTCATCGTACTTATAGTCCAGGTCCATTTTGGTATAAGTATTATTGGCATTCTCATTTACTTTATGCAAATCAGTGCTCAGCATTCCTGAACCGATCACGTATACCGTGTTTGCAGAGTCTGCTTTACCCGCATATTCTTCGCCAACGCGGCCAACCATATCGATATTTAAGTCGGCAATGGTTTTTTCCAGCGGGATCACCGGATGATCAGTATAGTATTCCGATCCCAGCAAACCCTTTTCTTCGCCAACATTACCTAAAAACAGGATGCTGCGTCTTGGCCCGTGTCCGTCTTTTTTTGCTTTTGAAAATGCCCTCGCCAACTCCATCACTGCTGTTGTGCCTGAGCCATCGTCGTCGGCGCCGTTGTTCACTTTGTCAGCACCGTCCGGGTTTAGCCCGATATGGTCATAATGCGCCGAAATTACCAGTACTTCATCTTTTAATTTAGGATCGCTGCCTGGTAAAAAGCCCAATACATCAACTGCCTTAACATCTTTGCTCACCGTTTTAAAATCTATTTTAACATCGGCTTTAATAACCTGTGCACTGCCGGCCGCAGCCTTAATATCAGCATAGGTTTTACCGGTTGATTTTACCAATTGATCTGCCATTGCGGTAGTGATCCAGATAACCGCTGGCGATTTCTGCGCCGGTTTAGTGTCATCCTTTTTAATACCGATGCGCGGGGCGGTAATGTAATTTTTGAATTTCTTTAATACATCGGCAATTTCGCCGTTTGCCGCTAATACTGCGGCAGGGTTTTTAGCCAGGATATTTTTTAAAACTGCAACACGCGCCGGAGAGCCGCGGAAGCCTGTATTAGCCGGTTGACCATTTTCCGGTTTATCTTCGTTCACCCATAAAACAACCTTGCCGCTTAAGTCGGTGTTACCTAATTCAGCTTCGGTGCCGTAGCCTACAAAAACTATTTCGCTTGCATCCGCTGTCCATTCGTCGCTTGTTTTGTAAGCATAAAAATCTGTTCCGCTTTCAAACGTTTGCCCGTTTGCTGTAAATGAAACTCTCGAGGTTTTTTCAGACAATGGCACGTCAAAGAAATACGAACCGTTAACTATTGGCTGCAGGCCAACAGACTTAAATTCGTTGGCGATGTAATGGGCAGCTTTGTCTGCGCCGGGCTTGCCGGTTTCACGGCCTTCATACTCATCAGATGCTATAATACTCAGATGTTTTTTTGCCAGTTCGGGGCTCACAATCTTCGCGTATTTCATTGCGACCGGATTTTGCTGAGCCATGGCGCCGGTTACCAGTCCGGCCAAAATAAATGGTAATACAATTTTCTTCATTTGATAATGATTATGGGTGAAAAATACCGAATAAGAATCGATTAAAAAAGTAGCGACAGCTTAGGCCGTCGCTATAGGTGAGTTTCGCACATTCGTAAATCCGTGGGGGTTTATTATTTTTTGCCATCAACCACCGGGCGTTTATCGCCGTTGAGCAAATCCCATGCGGTATAAAACACCAGCTGTGCGCGTTTGGCCAGCAGCGGGAAATTGATTTTGCTTACTTCATCGCCGGGGCGGTGGTAATCTGCATGTACGCCGTTAAAGTAAAAGATGATCGGTACACCATGCTTGGCGAAGTTATAATGGTCTGAACGGGTGTAGAAGCTGTTCGGGTCATTTAAATCATCATATTTATAGTCCAGTATTAAATGGGTATAGGTTTTATTGGCCTTTTCATTTACGTTATGCAAATCCGTGCTTAACATGCCCGACCCAATAACATAAACATAGTTTGATGAGTCTGCCTTGCCAATATATTCAGTGCCTACGCGGCCAATCATATCAATGTTAAGATCGGTGATCGTTTTTTCCAGGGGAATAACCGGATGGTCTGTATAATACTGCGAACCGAGCAGGCCTTTCTCTTCGCCAACATTACCCAGGAACAGGATGCTGCGCCTGGGGCCATGACCGTCTTTCTTTGCTTTTGAAAAAGCAGTGGCTATCTCGATGATACCTGTGGTTCCGGAGCCATCGTCGTCAGCGCCATTGTTTACCATATCTTTCGAGCCTTCGGGCATTAAGCCAATGTGGTCATAGTGTGCTGATATAACCAGCACTTCATCCTTCAGTTTTGGGTCGCTGCCAGGCATAAAGCCGAGTACATCAACGGCCTTAACCGGAATTTCTTCGGTTGCGTATGAAGTTTCAATATCAGCAGCTACTGTCTGCGAAGCAGGTTTTCCTGTCTGATCAATAGCGGCTTTCAGATCAGCTATGGTTTTACCTGAGTTTTTCAGTATCATATCGGCAGTCTCTACCGGTATGGTATAAGTTACGGCTGCTGCCGGGCCGTCCTGTTTTAATGTCATTGGCAGGTTTCTCGGCGCACCGCCACGGTTGCCGCCGGCTCTTCCGCCGCCCATGTTGGTTGCTACCGCCAAAATCAACAGCGGCTTTTTGCTCTGTATAAGCGCCATGCGCTTCCTGCTGCGTGGTCCGCTCCAGTCCGACAGCTTTTCAGTTCCGCTGATGCGCGATTTACCATTATCCATTGGCTCACCGCTGTTAAGGTACATAACCACTTTGCCGGTAATGTCTACCCCGTTAAGGTCGTTATAATTGTCCGCGCCGATGCCGTACCCTATAAACACAACATCTTTGGCATTAATAGTCTGGGTACCCGCGCCACGACCGGCAAAAAAGTCTTTGCCGCTGACCAAAGCTGTTCCGTTAACGGTGAATGAGTTCACCTTAAAAGAATTTTGCACAACAGGAACATCGTAAAAATACGAGCCGTTCACAATCGGCTGCAACCCTAAAGCTTTAAATTGGTCTGCAATGTAATGAGCGGCCTTATCGGCGCCCGGTTTGCCGGTTTCGCGGCCCTCAAAAGCATCGGACGCGATGATGTCCAGGTGCTTTTTCGCCAGATCGGCTGTGATGATCCGCCCGTACTTTACGGCAGTTTTGTTTTGCTGTGCACAGGCGCTTGTCACCAGGCCAAGTGCTGCAAGAGTTAGTAAGGTTTTATTCATAATGTTTGGTCAGTTTCATCGTTGGTTTTTAGCTGATGGTTCATGGCCGGATGCGTGGTGCGCCAGTCGCTTTCCTAACGATGGGCGATACCCATCGCTGACGGATTTAACCCTTTCATGGTATTTTGCTTACTGCAGTCGTACCGGGAAATTGTCCTGCGGCTTTCACCATAAATCGGTCATCTGCTAATAGCACAGGCCCAAGACCGTGCTGAATTATGTCGCAACTTTAGGGCTTTTATCAACTGAGGTTGGCCAAAAACCTTTCGCCCTTCACTTTTATCCTTTCACTTATCCCTAACAGGCTATTTTATTTACCCTGTTGGCATGCCGCCCCCCTTCGAACGCTGTGCTTAGAAATATTTCAACTATTTGTTTTGCCAGTTCTATCGAAATATGACGGGCCGGGATGCAAACGATATTTGCATCGTTATGACTGCGGGCCCGCTCGGCCAGTTCTTCATTCCAGCAGATGGCGGCGCGAATGCCCTGGTGTTTGTTGGCACTCATAGCCACGCCGTTGCCGCTGCCGCAAACCAGTATGCCAAAATCAAAGTCGCCGCTTTCAACACCCAGCGCTACTGGGTGGGCGAAATCGGGATAGTCTGCCGATGCATCGGAATAAGTGCCGAAGTCTTTTACTTCATTTCCGGCAAGTGCTTCAATTAATTGTTGTTTGTAATCAAAACCGGCATGGTCGGCGCCGATGGCAATTTTTAGCCCCTTGTTCATATGTTCAAATCTAATGATTATTGTAAGCGGCGAAGGTAAAATTTTTGTGGGAAAGCACAGCGCAGATTTAAAGGCCAGATGTTGAATGAAAGAACCCTTAGTGCGGGTGAACAATGATGAGCCATTAAAAAAAGGCCCTGTAATTTTTCAATTACAGGGTGCTTTGATTTGTTTTATCTGTCAGCATCGCTTTTAACAGCGCGTCATCTGCGCCAAGCATATGCGATTATATGTTCATTAGTTCTTTCTTAGCGCGGCGTTTTTCAACTACACCGGCTACCACTATGCTAAGCTCATATAAAACGAACAATGGTATTGCAACTACCGTCATGGTAAGCGCATCGGGGGTTGGTGTAACTACGGCGGCAATAATCAGAATAACAACAATGGCGTACCTGCGGCTTTTGCGCATAAGTTTTGGCGTCAAAAATCCCAGGCTGGCTACTATGTATACCAAAATTGGCAGCTGAAAAACTACGCCTGTAGCAAGGGTTAGCGTAGCAACGGATGAAATATAGGAATCGATGCTAAACAGGTTTTGGATGGCATCGCTTACTTTATATCCCGCAAGAAACCGGATGGATAGCGGGGTGATGATGAAATAACCAAACATAACCCCCAGTAAAAATAACAGGGAAGCATAAAAAACGAATCCGCTGGCAGCTTTGCGCTCCTTTTCGTGCAGCGCGGGCTTAATAAAACGCCATAGCTCCCAAAACAAATAAGGTATGCCCAAAATCAAGCCGATCATTAATGATGAGTTGATTTGCAGCGTAAACTGTCCGGCCATTTCCGTGTTAATCAGTTTTACATTTATACTGTCGACACAGAAGTCTTTGGCCTTGAACAGCGACGGCAATATACCTTGTAAAAAATCGCCCATGCCGCACATCATCCGGTAAGCCCAAAATGATGTGTGAGTTGGGGCCATGATAATACCAGTAAATATATCGTCGTAATAAACAAATGCAACAACAGCAAATACCACAATGGCCAGGGCAGCGCGTATTAAATGCCACCTTAGTTCCTCCAAATGCTCAAAGAACGACATCTCGCCGTCCAGCTTGTTTCCTTTATCCTTGATAGCCTGTACTATCTTTTTGCCAAAGCCCATGGTTTAAACTAAAAACCGGGCTTAAAAGCCCGGGGGGTAATTTCGTATTTATAAAAACGCAGTTTTGTTTACTCGGAGTATTCAAAGGTCTCCATAAACTTCGTGGTAAAATTACCGGCCCTAAAGTTAGGGTCTTTCAGTAATTTCAGATGGAAAGGTATGGTGGTTTTTATCCCTTCAATAACAAATTCACTTAATGCGCGCTCCATGGTGCTTAACGCCTCCTCGCGGGTTTGCGCTACCGTGATCACCTTAGCGATCATCGAGTCGTAATTTGGCGGAATGGAGTAGCCCGCATAAACGTGCGTATCCACCCTTACACCATGGCCACCCGGCGAATGAAAGTTGGTGATCCGGCCTGGCGACGGACGGAAGTTATTGAATGGATCTTCAGCATTGATACGGCATTCTACGGCGTGCATTACCGGTTCGTAGTTTTTGCCCGAGATAGGGATACCTGCGGCAACCTTTATCTGCTCTTTAATCAAGTCGAAGTTGATTACTTCTTCGGTAACCGGGTGCTCTACTTGTATTCGGGTATTCATCTCCATAAAGTAGAAGTTGCGGTCTTTATCAACCAAAAACTCAATGGTGCCGGCACCCTCATATTTAACGGCTTTAGCGCCTTTTATGGCTGCGTCGCCCATTTTTTTGCGCAGCTTTTCGGTCATAAACGGCGAGGGCGATTCTTCCACCAGCTTCTGGTGACGGCGCTGTATAGAGCAGTCGCGTTCGCTCAGGTGGCAAACCTTGCCAAACTGATCGCCCACCACCTGTATTTCTATGTGGCGCGGGTCTTGCACGTATTTCTCAAGGTACATGCCGTCGTTGCCAAAGGCTGCGCCCGACTCGGCACGCGCGCTGTCCCAGGCATTTTCAAAGTCTTCGTCTTTCCAGACAATGCGCATGCCGCGGCCACCGCCACCGGCAGTTGCTTTCAATATAACAGGATAGCCTATCTTTTTGGCAATACTGATTCCTTCAGCAACACTGTTTAACAAGCCTTCGGAACCGGGGATACATGGCACACCGGCTTTTTTCATCGTTTCTTTAGCCGATGACTTATCGCCCATGGCATTAATTTGAGCAGCAGTGGCGCCAATAAATTTGATACCGTAGTCAGCACAAATGGCTGAAAACTTAGCATTTTCAGAAAGGAAGCCGTAGCCAGGATGTATGGCGTCGGCGTTGGTCAGCTCCGCTGCCGAAATAATATTTGGGATATTTAAATAAGAGTCGCGGCTGGCAGGCGGACCAATACAAACGGCTTCATCGGCAAAACGTACGTGAAGGCTGTCGCGGTCGGCAGTTGAATATACAGCTACGGTTTTTATACCCATCTCTTTACAGGTGCGAATAATTCGCAGGGCAATTTCGCCGCGGTTAGCTATTAATATTTTTTTAAACATAGTTTCGATTTGAAAATTTGGCGATTTGAAAATTTGAAGATGAAAAAGTCATTTTCAAATCTTCAAATTAACCCATCTTCCAATAAAATTTACATCGGTTCAACCAAAAATAACGGCTGGTCGTATTCAACCGGCGATGCGTTGTCAACCAGTACTTTTACAATACGGCCTGAAACTTCCGACTCGATCTCGTTGAATAATTTCATTGCTTCGATAATGCAAAGCACGGTGCCTGGTTTTATCTCGTCGCCAACGTTTACAAATAATGGCTTTTCAGGACTTGCCGACCTGTAAAATGTACCGATCATAGGTGATTTCACAGTAACATAGTTCGATGGTTCAGCTGCCGGTGCTGCAGCAGGCGCAGGCGCCGGTGCGGCCGCCGGTGCAGGGGCAGCAGGAAGCAATGCAGCTTGCGGGGCAGGCAGATAGCCGGTGTCCGGTATAGTTGCATTCACCACGGTTTGAACCTGGTTGGTTTTGATGGTGATTTTAAAGTTTTCCTGCTCTATCGAAACTTCGTTTACGCCTGATTTAGAAACGAAGCGTATAAGATCCTGAATTTGTTTAATATCCATGCCGGGTTTAATTGGTTTTGATAAAGATAAAGTTATACGTTAATATGCAAATATGCCAATCCTAAATGCGCCACCGATGTGCGAATGTGCGGATATGCAAATGTGCCGATGTCTCAATTAGGTGTTAAAATGTATTTAATGAACAATATGTTATTGTTAATGTTCCGTTCGCTGCGCAAATATATAAACTTATAACGGCTGGATGTGTTTTTTTCATCCGCACATTCGCACATCAAAAAATTCAGACTTCAATCAATATGCCCATTTTAAATATATCGAGCCCCAGGTAAAGCCGCCGCCAAAGGCTGCTAAAATCAGGTTGTCGCCTTTTTTAAATTTGTCTTCCCACTCCCACAAGCACAGCGGAATGGTGCCATTGGTTGTATTCCCGTATTTTTCAATGTTGATAATCACTTTATCGGGGGTTAAACCGGTGCGGTTAGCAGTGGCATCTATAATACGCTTATTGGCCTGGTGCGGAACCAGCCATGCAATATCTTCTGATTTCAGGTTGTTTTTTTCCATTACCTCGGCGGCAACATCGGCCATATTGGTTACGGCAAATTTAAATACCGCCTGGCCTTCCTGGTACGCGTAATGCTCGCGGTTATCAACGGTTTCGTGTGATGCCGGCCGAACGGAGCCGCCTGCCTTTTGGTGCAGGTAGTTTACGCCTACGCCGTCGCTGCGCAGTATGGAATCAATGATGCCGTTACCTTCGTCGTTTGGCTCGAGCAATACCGCCCCGCAGCCATCGCCAAAGATAATGCAGGTAGCGCGGTCCTGGTAGTTAGTAATCGACGACATCTTATCGCCGCCTATCACCAATACTTTTTTATGCTTGCCACTCTCGATAAATTGCGAGCCGGTGGCCAGGCCAAACAAAAAACCTGAACAGGCCGCCTGCAGGTCCCAGCCCCAGGCATTTTTTGCGCCTATTTTATCGGCCAGTATATTTGCCGTAGCAGGGAATACGCGGTCGGGCGTAGTAGTGCAAAAAATAATGAGGTCGAGTTCATCGGCGGTAATGCCGCGTTTTTGCAGCAATGCGTTAACTGCCGGAACGGCCAGGTCTGACGTACCAAGGCCTTCGCCTTTTAATATTCTTCGTTCTTTAATACCGGTGCGGGTGGTTATCCACTCGTCGTTGGTATCTACCATTGTTTCCAGCTCCTGGTTAGTTAATACATAGTCGGGAACGTAACCGTGTACAGCTGTAATAGCAGCATGAATTTTACTCATTTCTATTTTCTTACAGTAAAGTATTTTCGAATGTGCAAATGTGCGGATTAATAATGTGCGGATGAAAAAATCAACTTATTTATTTGTCGCAATTCAAATATGCAAATTTTCTGTTATTCGCACGTCCGTATATCAATAAGCCCATTTTAAGTAAAGCGCACCCCAGGTAAAGCCGCCGCCAAAGGCAGCCAATATCAGGTTATCGCCTTTTTTAAATTTACTTTCCCATTCCCACAAACACAATGGCAAAGTTGCATTAGTGGTATTTCCGTATCGCTCAATATTTATAGTTGCTTTTTCAGGGTCGATGCCTGTTCGGCTAACGGTTGCGTCAATAATACGCTTATTTGCCTGGTGCGGAACCAGCCATGCTATATCATCGGCTTTTAAATTGTTGCGTTCCATCACCTCGGCCGACACTTCGGCCATGTTGGTCACCGCAAATTTAAACACAGCCTGGCCTTCCTGGTAAAGATAATGCTCGCGCGCATCAATGGTTTCGTGCGATGTTGGTTTTACTGATCCGCCTGCTTTCTGGTGCAGGAACTGAACACCTGAGCCATCGCTTTTTAAAACAGAGTCGATAACGCCGTTGCCTTCGTAGTTAGGTTCCAGCAAAACAGCACCGCAACCGTCGCCAAAAATAATGCAGGTCTGCCTGTCCTGGTAATCAATCATCGACGACATTTTATCACCGGCCACTACCAGGACCTTTTTATGTTTGCCGCTTTCAATAAATTGTGAGCCTGTAGCCAGGCCAAACAAAAAGCCGGAGCAAGTGGCTTGCAAGTCATAGCCCCAGGCGTTTTTAGCGCCAATTTTGTCAGCCAGTATATTTGCCGTAGCGGGGAATACGCGGTCGGGAGTTGTGGTACAGAATATTATCAGGTCGATTTCGTCAGCGCCAATACCGCGCTTTTCCAGCAGGCCATTAACCGCCGGAACGGCCATGTCTGACGTACCAAGGCCTTCGCCTTTCAGTATCCTGCGTTCTTTAATACCGGTACGGGTTACTATCCACTCGTCGCTGGTATCAACTATCGTTTCCAGCTCATGATTGGTTAGTATATAATCGGGGACATAACCATTCACAGCCGTAATAGCAGCATGAATTTTATTCATTCAAATATCGTTTACTGGAAAGCCAGTTTTATTTTCTCGGTCAGCGCTGTCTGCACCATATCGCGGCAAAGCAGCACCATGTTTTTTATGGCTTCGGCGTTTGATATGCCGTGGCCAACTACAACCGGCGCATTTACACCCAGGATAGGGCTGCCGCCGTATTGCTCATAGTTAAATTTATCGAAGAAGTCGTCCTTAATTTTTTTCTTGCGCGATATCGTGTAAAACGATTCGGCAAATTTCAGCATCACATTGCCGGTAAAGCCATCCGTAACAAATACATCGGCCATGCCGCTAAACATATCGCGTCCTTCGGCATTGCCCACAAAGTTAAACTGGCCCGACTCCTTCATCAGCGGATAAGCTGCCTGGCAAAGCAGGTTGCCTTTCTCCTCTTCTTCGCCAATGTTTACCAGGGCGACCCTTGGATTGGGAATATTATAAACGTACTGTGCAAACAAACTGCCGAACACGCCAAATTGCACCAGGTACTCCGGCTTGCAGTCGGCATTGGCGCCAACATCAACTAAAATGCCCAAACCTTCTTCAAGTTTAGGCATAATGCTTGTAATTGCTGGGCGCGCCACGCCGGGGATCGCTTTTACGCTGAACATCGCACCCACCAGCATTGCACCGCTGTTTCCGGCTGAGCAGAAAGCATCGATGGAGCCTTCCTTCAGCATTTTAAACCCAACCGATATGCTCGAATCAGGCTTTTGAACAATGGCTTTGGTGGGGTGTTCGCCCATGCCGATCACCTCGGTGGTATGTACGTAGCTGAACTTTTCCGGGTCGAAGTTGTTTTCTTTCAACAGGCTTACCGTTTGCTCTTTGTCGCCAATAAGCACAACTTCCTGACCAGCCGATAACGCATTATGCGCTGCAATTGCTCCTAAAACGGGTGCTTTGGGAGCGTAATCACCGCCCATAATGTCTAAGCCAATCTTCATACCGGAAAATTAAACCTTACGCTACAGCTGCTTTCTCAATCAGTAATTTACCGTTGTAGTAAACGTTACCGTCAACAGTATAAGCCCTGTGAGGCAGGTGTACTGCACCTGTAGTTTTGCAGGTAGTTAAGGTAGGCGCAACAGCTTTGTCATGCGTTCTGCGTTTATCTCTCCTTGATTTGGATATTTTACGTTTTGGATGTGGCATAAAACCTGGTATTTATATTATTTAATGTTTTTGAGCGCGTCCCACCGCGGGTCAGCCTCGTTGTTATTATTATTAGCTGACAGCTTATTCAGGCTTTCCAGCATTTCTTTATCACAGTAGGGTGTATTCCCCTCGTCATCGCATACAGTTATAAACGGCAAAGCAACGTTTATGTATTCATATATCAACCCTGCAATATTGATCTCATGATCATTTTTTGTCAGGATGATGATCTCCTCATCAGCGTCCATATCTTCTTCGCTGAACTTGGCTATCTGCTGCTCGTGTATATCTACCTGTTGCGGATATTGCGCCAGGCAGCGGTCGCAGTTTGCGTCAATCGTGCCTTTTATATCGAAAGTCAGGATGAGCATAGTCTCCTGCTTTTCTAACTCCACCAGGCACTTTAAGTTTGCTTTCTTAACGAGCGAATATTCAAACTCGTCGAAAAAAGCATCACCAATCTCATACTCAAACTGGTGCTTTCCCAGTTTAAGGCCGGTAAAAGGAATCGAATAATTTCTTAGCGATTTCAATGAGCAACAATTAGCCCGCAAATGTAAGGATTATATTGAGAATAGAAAAGTGTTTTTTTAAAAGAGGTTTTGAGCGGATTAAAGGCCATTTTTGAAAACAAGCGCCATGCCTATCGCACATGAATTTTCTATTTTACAATCTGCTCATATCGACCGGGCCGGTTAACTTATCCTGTACTCCTCCAGCTTCCTGTAAAGCGTTGTGAGTCCTATCCCCAATAACCTTGCAGTTTCCGTTTTGTTGCCGTTAGTGCGGGCCAGTATTTTCTGAATATGCTGCCGTTCTATGCTGGCCAGGTCAATTGCATTAGGGTTGGTGGTATCGTATTTAAAATCGGGCGGCAGCAGGTCGGGTGTCAAGACATTATTGTCCGCAAGAATCACAACCCGCTCCATTACATTTTTCAGCTCGCGAATATTTCCTTTCCAGTTATGCCGGCTTAACAGCGCAATAAACTCATCGCTCATCTTTGGTTGCTTTTTCCCTGACTTTGCCGCGAATGCCTCCAGGTAATAGTTAGCCAGTGGCACAATATCCTGCTTGCGCTCGTTAAGCGATGGCAGCGAAATGGTAAATACCGATAGCCTGTAAAATAAATCAAGCCTGAATCTGCCCGCCTCGGCTTCCTTTTGCAGGTCGCGGTTAGTTGCCGCTATTATGCGGATGCTGACCCTGGTAGTTTGCGTGTCGCCTATTTTTATAAAGGTTTTGCTTTCCAGCACACGTAACAGTTTGGCCTGCAGCTCTAAGCTCATCTCCCCAATCTCGTCCAAAAAAACGGTTCCGTGCTGCGCTTCTTCCAACAAACCCTTTTTGTCTTTTACGGCTCCGGTAAATGCCCCGGCCTTGTATCCAAATAGTTCGCTTTCCAATAGCTCTGCCGAAAAGCTGCTGCAGTTTATTGCTACAAAGGGCATCTGCCTGCGCTGGCTTTCATAATGTATGGCCGATGCAAATACTTCTTTTCCTGTTCCTGTTTCACCCAGCAACAAAACAGTAGTATCGGTTGCTGCAACTTTGCGCGCCAGCGAGATAGCGTCCTGTATCGCTTTTGAATTACCGATGATGTTCGCAAACGTTATTTTGGAGGCCGCTTTTGTCTCCTGCTGAAAAATGCGGTATTGTGCACGCCCCTTTTCAATAGCCTGGTTAACCAATGGGATGATCTTGTCATTATCATCGCCCTTGGTGATGTAGTTGAATGCGCCGTTTTGTATGGCTTTAACGCCATCGGCAATGGTGCCGTATGCCGTCAGATTGATAACCTCAACATATGGTTTTTTCTCTTTGATAGTTTTTACCAGGTCTACGCCATTTACGTCCGGCAGCTTTACATCACTCAGCACCAGCAGAACGTCATGTTGTTGCAGCAGTTTCAGGCCTTCCTTCCCGGTAAATGCCTGCAATACGGTAAAGCCTTCCAGAGAAATGATTCTCGTTAACAGGTCATTCAGCTTTTTTTCGTCGTCGATTATAAGTATAGTATCCTGACTTTGCATTCGCGCTGCTTTTTGATACAATATTAGCGCATAAAAGGTGCTTTTATCTATCAGGAACCAAAAATCATCGTGATTTTAACGCAAAAGGCGATTCATCTTCTCATCTGATGTTCGCCTTTGCTGTTTAGCAGTTGTAGGTTATTGCTTCTGATCGTTCGCTTTTTTAGCCGCCTCCTGGGCTTTTTTAATCGAGTCTTGCTGAGCTTTTTTCTTTTTCTTAAAGAAGCCTTTTAATAAAAAGTTATGCTGGGCGGCCTTTAAATCCTCGTTTAGTGTTGAACTGGTTTTATGCACCGTTGCAATGGTTGTTTTAGCCTGCCTTACAGTGCCTTCCAGATCACGCGAAAGCTTATCATTATTCAGAAGGCGGCCAATGCTGCCTTTGCCATTGTTAACCTTGTTGATAATTGATGCCAGGCCCTCCGTCATATCGGCCGCATTATCGGCCACCCTGGTCAGCTTTTTAATAATACGGTCAACGTCCACCGGGTTTACTGATGCAAGCTGTCCGCCGTCCTGAACAGGCGTAGTGCTTTTTACGCCTCCGGGTGCAATCACTACCAGTTTGTCGCCCATCAGGCCATCGCTGCCAATGCTCAGCTTCGAATCAGTTTTAATGAATTTTTTTACATCGTTATTCAGGGTTAGGTCAACCCGTACGGTGCTGTCATTAACTATGGTAATATCTTCAACTACCCCTATGTTAATGCCGGCAAAGCGTACATTGTTACCCACCTGCAGGCCGTTCACATTTTTAAATGTGCCGTACACTCCAAATGTGGAGCTGAACAGGTTTTTTTGATTGCCTATAAAAAAGATGCCGAGGATAAGCACCACCAGGCCCAAAAAGGTGAATATGCCTATTTTTATTTTTTGTGATGCTGTTGCTTTCATGGTATGTCTGCAAAATATGATTTAACAATTTCGTCTTTTGATTGATGCAGCTCGTCGAAGGTTCCTTCGGCTACATATTCGCCATCGTTCATAATCACCACTCGGTCCGAGGCTATGCGCGCGCACTCCATATCGTGGGTGATAATGATCGAGGATGTTTTTTGTTTTTTCTGGATTTTTAATATCAGGTCGCTGATCTCGCGCGAGGTTATGGGGTCGAGGCCCGTTGTTGGCTCATCATACAAAATAATCTCCGGGTCAACAATAATAGTTCGCGCCAGGCCAGCCCGCTTGCGCATACCGCCCGAAAGATCTGAAGGCATTTTGTCTATAGCGTCCAGCAACCCTACGCTGTCCAGGGCTTCCTCTACCTTTTTGTCAATCTCCGCCTGATCGTTCATTTTGAGCACCCTGGTTAGCGGGAACTCCATGTTCTCGCGTACGGTCATCGAATCGTACAGCGCGCCGCTCTGGAAAAGAAAACCAACCCTGATCCGCAGCTCCTTCAGCTCTTTTTCAGAAAGTTCCGATACTTCCTGTCCAAATACCTTTACTGAACCCGCATCGGGTGTAAGCATGCCAACAATGCACTGTATGGTAACCGATTTACCGGTACCCGAGCGGCCGAGGATAACGATATTCTCACCTTTTTCCAGCTCCAGGTTAATGTTCTTCAGCACTTCTTTGCTGCCAAACGATTTCTTTAATCCCTTGATGGAAATCACAGGGCCGGCCGTTTCTTTGGCCTTCGCTGTATGTTCTTTTGCTTTTTCTGCCGTAATTTCCATCTAGTTATAATATAATAAACTGGTAATCTGTACAGCTATCGCATCTATTACAAAAATCCATAGCGATGCGGTAACAACAGCCGAGTTTGCGGACAAACCCACACTTTCCGTGCCCTTGTTAGAGGTAAAGCCCTTGTAACATCCCACAAAACCTATTGCAAAGCCGAAGAATATGGTTTTAATAAGGGCCGGTATAAAATCAGTAAAATCAAGTGCGGCTATTATTTTGGTGAAATAGAGTTTAAAGCTCATACTGTCGCGGATGTTCAGGGCCAGAAACCCGCCGAAAAGCCCGATTGCGTCGCCCAGTACAGACAACAGCGGGACCATAAACGTAGTAGCAAAAATGCGGGTAACCACCAGGTATTGGGTAGGATTAGCCCCGGATACCTCCATGGCATCCAGTTGCTCTGTTACCTTCATACTTCCCAATTCCGCACCTATACTTGATGCTATCTTGCCCGCACAGATAATGGCAATAATTACCGGGCCGATCTCGCGGATAAATGACACAGACAACGTTCGCGGCAGCATACTTGCCGCGCCAAAAGCCACCAGCGTAGGCCGCAACTGCAAAATCAGCACCACGCCCATAATAAACGAGGTAATGCCCACCAGCATCAGCGATTTATAGCCGATCTCGTAACATTGCCGGACAAACTCCGACCACTCAAAACCACCTGCAAAGATGTTTTTGAAAAACTTAAAGAAAAAAGCCACCTGGTCGCCGATGCCCTCAAACCATCTTTTCCAGGCGGGTATTATAACCTCTTCTGCCATAGATAATTATATTGATTGTATTAAAGCAGCTGCGATTAAAATTGTTTGGGGCCGGAGCAAATTTTAATTTTTATAAACCGGATAATGGGGTTTCTTGATGCTGACAAACGGATTGCGCCACCGGTTTTGTGCTGTTGCTTAATGGAATAACAACCAGGCCCGGATTTTGTTTAGAATTGGTAAATGGCTGGTGTGTTGGTTGCTGATAGGTAATAAATAGTTTTTTTATTAAGGAAAAGTAACTTGAGGTATCTCCATTTAAAATAATATAACACGAGAAGATACACATTTAAAAACCGCTGCGGCTCAATTCTTTTGCTGCCGGTAAAATGGCGCAAATATAGCCAGACGGGTATCAAAGCCGGCAGTAGTCAGGCGACCGGCCCGGAATCTATTGCGCATTTGAGCGAGCGGTCTCTCAAAGCTCGCCATTCTGCCACATCATTCAATAAAACATCAACCGGCGGCAGGAAGTGAAAACCCGAATGTGCTTCCTTCGCCAATTGCGCTTTTCACCCAGATCTTTCCTTGCTGCGCTTCTATAAAATCTTTGGAAATGGCCAGGCCCAGACCGGAACCGGATGGGTTTTGGCCGTCGGTTGGTACCTGGAAATAGCGGTCGAACAGGCGTTTCTGGTACTGCTCGTCAATCCCTTTTCCGGTATCCCTTACCGAAAATTCAACTTCGTTTTGGCGGGCAGCAACACGAATTACCACGCTCGACTTTTCGGAGCTATAACGCAGCGCATTCGATAAAAAGTTTACCAGTACCCATGCTGTTTTTTCTACGTCAGCATTTATTTGCGGCAGTTTTGCATCCTTTATAACCTCAAGCTTTACGTGCTTTTGATCCGCCTGGAAACTCACTGATGAAATAGCATAATCTACCACCTGGCCCGGGTCTGCCGGCACAAAATTAAGCTGGATGTTACCTGTTTCTACCTGCGATAGCTCCAACAGCTCACTGGTTATTTTTAACAGGCGCTCGCTGTCGTCGTTAATGTGTTCCAAAAGCTGTTGCTGCTCGGTATTGACGTGGCCTATCCGCTCATCTTTCATTAGCTTCAGGCTCATTTTTATAGAGGAGATAGGCGTTTTCAGCTCATGCGAAATGGTGGCTATAAAATTGGTTTTTGCCTCATCGCGCTCCTTAAACTCGGTAATATTACGAAGGATATACACTTTACCGGCAGAGTTCCTGGCTATATTTAATGGACCGGCCTGGTCATTATTTAAATTAGGCACGCTTATTTCACGTGTTTCGAGTTGAAAGTGGGAGTCTTTCCCTTCTACAACTATTTTAAAAGCTTTCCTGGTATTATCGTCAATGATCGTGCGGAACAGATCGTTACTTTTAGCTATCTCGCCGGCTTGTTTTCCCTCTATTCTATCCGGGCCCAGGTTAAGGATTGCCCTGGCGGCTGTGTTAACAAACAATATCTCCTGCTTTTCATTTACCCCAATAATGGCATCGTGCATCTGTTCGATGATAGTCTCGATGCGCAATTTTTCCGACATAATGGTCGACAGGTTGCTGTTTTCCCAATCATCCAGTTGCCGGGCCATCTCATTAAAGGCGGCGGCCACTTCACCGAATTCATCATTTTTGTCGAAGTGGATACGCTGCTTGTAGTTTTTCTGCCCGATTGCTCTGATGCCGGACAATAAGGTGCTTAGCGGACCGGTTATGATGCCGGGGAAATTTACGCTGAAGGAAAATAATGCAAGAAAGGCGATACTGGCGGCAAAACCCAATATCAGCGTAGACTTGTCGACCGACTTGCGGGCTGTATCGTTTTTTCTAACGATTGCCTGCATGTTTACTTCCTCTATTTTAAGCAAGCAGCGGCGCACCTGTTTCTCTGCTTCCTGCAAATCTTTTTCTGCGGTAGCGGCCGACAGTGCCTTAAATGACGCTTGCAGGCCTTTAACATATCCTGCTTCTCCTTTTTCGGTAATATTACGCGCTTCTTTATCCAGCTGAACATAGAACTGCTTTACCGAAGCGCCGTTAAGCGGCAGCGCGTTTTCGTCCAGAATGCGGCGCATATCGCGGCAGTAGCTCAAGGTTTCGTAGTTGTCCTTAAGGATTACACTGGCGTCGCCCGATATCTGCCGGATATAAAACATCGACATCGCGCCAAAAAACAAAACCACAACAAACAAAAAGCCGAAGCCTAACCGGAGTTTATTTTTTACTTTCATGACAGTATTACTAAATCAATCTCTTTAGCTGCTATATTTTTCAGCAGCTCGTTAAATACGGCAGTCCGCAAAATTACCTGGAACAGGTTCAGGTGCGGCTTGCCTATGCAAATGGTAGTTATCTCGCGTTCATCAGCCACCTTCATAATGGTCTTGGTTATCTCGTCGCTTTTTAATTTAAGCACTTCGGCGCCCAGCTCGGTAGCCAGTTTAAAGTTATTAATTAAATGGCGCTGCTTGTCCAGCTTTATACGCTCCATGCTTTCGCTGCTGCTTTGCACATACAGCACAATCCAGGGTGAGCGATAGTATGATGCCAGCCTCGCTGTTTTCCGTATCACTATTTTTGCGGTCTCTGCATTAGATGATATGCAGGCCAAAAATTTCTCGGGCCGCAGCTTTATCTGTTTGGGTACTTCAATATCTATTTTTCTTTCCAGGTGATGGGCCACTTCCTTCAGCGCGATCTCGCGCAGCTGCAGTATTTTATCATTCTGAAAAAAATTTTGCAGGGCCCGCTCTATCTTACTTTTGTCGTATATCTTGCCACCTTTCAATCTGTCTATCAGTTCATCAGCCGTAAGATCTATATTAACGATCTCGTCGGCCATTTCCAGCACCTTATCCGGTATTCGTTCAGTAATGGCAATGCCCGTTATTTTTTCTATTTCCTCGTTCAGGCTTTCAACGTGCTGTATATTTACTGCGGTAATTACACTGATACCCGCATCTAATATGTCTACCACATCCTGCCAGCGTTTGGTATTTTTACTCCCCTCAATATTGCTGTGGGCCAGCTCATCCACAACCACCACTTCAGGATGCCGGTTAAGTATGGCTTGCACATCCATCTCTTCCAGTTCCTTGCCTTTGTAAAATATTTTACGGCGCGGTATAACCGGCAGCCCCTCCAGCAGGGCGTGCGTTTCAGCCCGGTAATGCGTTTCTATGTAACCGATCTGTATGCCAATGCCGCTCCTTTGCAAGGCGTGTGCCTCCTGCAGCATCCGGTAAGTTTTGCCCACACCGGCGCTCATCCCAATATAAATCTTGAGCTTTCCCCGGCGCGACTTTTTTACCAGGTCAATAAAATCCTTTACCGTATTGTCTTGCATCTTTATCTATCCATCAATGTCGGAGGGGCATATCGCATCCAAATCCGTTAACCTAAGGAAAAAGCAGATACCATAAGCTTCATTCTTGCCTAACCCCAAACCCCTCTCCAAGGGAGAGGGGCTTAAATACCCTGTGTGGTAACCATCTCAGCTTAAGTCCTCTCTCCCTTGGAGAGGATTTAGGTAAGGCTACCCGAAGCGTATGGTTACGCGTTCTTAGCCATTCGTCCAACGCAAGGAAACTATGTTTATCATTAATCTCCTTAGGCCAATAGACATGGCGTATCGCATATAACCCGATCAGATAGCCTGCAACCGCCCTTGCATATCCTAACTTAGATAGCCGCTTCCCATTTAGAGAGCGGCTTAACCGCACATTCACCTGTCCGGTTGTTTATTCAAACTAAAAATAAACCAAATCTTCAATCAAAAGGCATACACCGCCGCAAGCGAAAATTGCGACGCTGATTTAGTGGCTATGCCATTACTATCTGTAAAAATTGTTTTCGAGCCATTGTCCAGTCTTACTTCCGGTATAAATGTCAGCGGACCGCCCTTAATATTTGCCGTAAACGTAAGCGCTGTAACCGAGCTGCCCGGAGCTGGACCTGCCGGTGTATAACCGCCTGTTTTAGTTTTAAAATATTCACCGCGCAGTCCTAAAGTCACGTTTGGCGATACAGAAACCTGCGGATATAACGCAATACCTTCAAAACCTCCTTTCAATGAATCAGGCGCGGAAAAATCGGCAGCGTTCAGGCCAAGTTTGAAAGCGTTTGTAATTTGATAGGATGTGGTCAAGTCAATCTCTGTTCCGGATGCCGGTCCGGTTAACAGGTTAATATAAGCTGTCCATCCTTTTACCGGCGCCACCATCAGTTGCGAACCAAAGGTGTTTACACGTTTCGCCGATGTATACACATTCCACAGATCGTTAAAAATGCCAGCCATCAGGCTAATCTTATCGCTAAAGGCGTAAGTAAGCTTCACGCCTGCGTTCTGAAACGGGCCGTTGGTAAACAGGTACGACGTAGAATAATTAAAGTTGCCCGTTGGCGGCGTTACCTCGTACCCCAAAAACGTAGCCATATAACCGCCGGTGATATTCAGCTTATCGGTAAGATCGTAAGCCACAAACAGGTTTTGGATATGGTTGTTGGCTACCGGTATCGATTGGTCGCTACGCTGACCGAACGATACTTCACCCACAAACGAAGCCTTGCCTGCTTTCTTCTTCAGGCCAATGTCAACCATGCCTATAGATACAGAGTTGTTATCTGTTGCAAAACTGGTTGGGATGTTGCTGTGCCCCGAGAAGTCGTATTTATAGTACGTATCTACCGACCCGTAAATCGACAACGGCGGGTCGGCATGTTTGGTGGTATCCTGCGCGTAAAGCACAGTGGCTGTTAGCGCCAGTATGATTGTTGTTATGATAGATTTTTTCATTTTGATATTATTTATCCCACTACGTCATTTCGACCAGGAACCAGGAGCACCCTTTGCCAGTTGCCAAACATGCGGACAGGTGTTATGGTACGCCCGTCAGTAATATTTTCTCGCTATCGCCCGAAATGAAATAATTCGTTAGGGCTGAGTTATTTTAATTCATCAAGCGCCACATTCAATTTCAGGACATTTACTTTTTTGGGGCCAAACAATGGCGCTTCAATATGCGCGTTCACTAATGAGGCCACTTTCGCTTCATCCAGTTTGCGGATTTGCGCGACACGTTTGATTTGAATTTTAGCGGATTCCGGGCTGATGTCCGGGTCTAAACCGCTACCGGATGCGGTAACCAGGTCAGCAGGGATCTCGCTTTTTTGCAAGCCCGGGTTATATTTCAAAAGTGTATCGATACGGCTTTTAACATCCTTTAAATAATCGGGATTGCTTGGGCCTTTGTTAGAACCGCCGGAACCGGCAGCGTTGTAACCTACAGCTGAAGGACGCCCCCAGAAATATTGAGGCTTATCGAACTTCTGACCGATAGCTGCATAGCCGACGACTTTTCCGTTTACTGCTATCTTTTCACCGTCGCCGCCGCCTTTGGAAAGCTTGCCTGCAAGGGTGATGATAACCGGATATATAACACACAACAGGACAATTAATACCAATGTAAGCCTGATGGATTGAATCAACGTTTTCATGATGTTATAGCATTAGAGAAATTAATAAATCGATCAATTTTATGCCGATGAACGGGGCAATTACACCGCCCAGGCCATAGATCAGCAGGTTGCGGCGCAGCAGCGCGCTGGCGCCGATTGGTTTGTATTCCACGCCCTTTAATGCCAGCGGTATCAGCATCGGTATAATAATCGCATTAAAGATCACCGCCGATAAAATAGCGCTTTCGGGACTGTGCAGGTGCATAATGTTAATGTGCTGCAAAGCCGGTATGGATGCGATAAACAACGCCGGAACTATGGCAAAATATTTGGCTACATCGTTCGCAATGGAAAAGGTGGTAAGCGTACCCCGGGTAATTAACAGCTGTTTGCCAATCTCTACTATCTCAATAAGCTTGGTTGGGTCATTATCCAGGTCAACCATGTTGCCGGCCTCCTTGGCAGCCTGTGTGCCGCTGTTCATAGCCACGCCCACGTCGGCCTGGGCAAGGGCCGGAGCATCATTAGTGCCGTCGCCCATCATGGCTACCAGCTTACCGGTGGCCTGCTCAGCGCGAATATATTTCATTTTATCCTCGGGTTTAGCCTCGGCAATAAAATCGTCCACACCGGCTTTTTCGGCAATAAATTTGGCTGTTAGCGGATTATCGCCTGTAACCATTACTGTTTTTATGCCCATTTTACGCAGGCGCTCAAACCGCTCGGCAATGCCGGTCTTGATAATGTCCTGCAGCTCTATCACGCCCAAAACCTGCTCGTTTTCGGCCACCACCAATGGCGTAGCGCCATTTGATGATATGATCTTTACCCTTTCTTCTATATCGCCGTCGAATTTATTGTCGGCGTTGATCACCATATTGCGAATAGCATCGAAAGCGCCTTTACGGATGCGTGTGCCATCGGGGGTATTGATCCCGCTTGCACGGGTTTCAGCCGAAAAATTAATGAATTCCGACCCCTGGGGCGGTTCTAACGATAACCGGACATTGCCTTGCTGAGCCAATTCCACTATCGATTTTCCTTCGGGGGTTTCATCGGCCAGCGACCCTAAAACACAGGCTTTTACAAAGGCATCAGGAGAGATACCTGTCGCCGGCCAGAAATGCGTTGCGCGACGGTTACCAATGGTGATAGTGCCGGTTTTATCCAGCAGCAATACGTCAATGTCGCCTGCTGTTTCAACCGCTTTGCCCGATTTGGTGATCACATTTGCACGCAGCGCCCTGTCCATACCGGCAATACCTATAGCTGATAACAGGCCACCGATGGTGGTCGGTATCAAACACACAAACAGTGATATTAATGCCGCTATGGTGATTGGGGTGTTAGCATAATCAGCAAATGGTTTCAGCGTTACGCAGACAATAATGAACACCAGCGTAAAGCTTGCCAAAAGGATGGTCAATGCAATTTCGTTAGGCGTTTTTTGCCGGGAGGCGCCTTCAACCAGGGCGATCATCTTATCCAGAAAGCTTTCGCCTGGCTGGGTAGTGACAATTACTTTAATTCTGTCCGAAAGTACTTTGGTGCCGCCTGTTACTGACGATTTATCGCCGCCCGCTTCGCGGATAACCGGGGCTGATTCGCCGGTGATAGCAGATTCATCGATAGTGGCCAGGCCTTGAATAATCTCGCCATCGGTCGGGATGGTGTCTCCCGCCTCGCAGACAAACACATCACCCTTTACCAATTGATTGGACGAGCGTGTAACTACCGAACCATCTTCCATCAGCACCTTTGCCGGTGTATCTTCCCTGGTTTTGCGCAGACTGTCGGCCTGGGCTTTGCCGCGGGCTTCCGCAATAGCCTCAGCAAAGTTGGCAAACAGTACAGTAAGCAACAGGATAACAAAAATACCGGTATTATATGCAAATGATCCCTGACCTGCATGCAGATAACTGTAAACAGATACGTATAGCATGATAGCTGTGCCAATCTCCACCGTGAACATCACAGGATTGCGCATCATGGTCCTGGGATTAAGTTTTATGAACGACTCCTTAAGTGCTGTTTGCACCAAAGCAGGTTCAAATAATTTATTTGATGTATTTTTCATTGTTCCTTTTTGTTAAAGCCACCTCTAAACCTCCCCGGTAGGGGAGACTTGAAAAAGTCTGATTTTTCCTTTTTAAAAGCCCTCCCTCCCGGGAAGGGTTTGGGTGGGTCTTATTCTTTTTATTTAAGCATAGAGAAATATTCGGCTATAGGCCCTAAAGCCAGAGCCGGGAAGTACGACAATGCATTGAGCACGATAATTACAGCGAACGTCATGGCCCCGAATGTTACAGTATCGGTCCGGAGCGTTCCGGCTGATTCGGGGATGAATTTCTTTTGGGCCAGTAAACCTGCTATTGCTACCGGGCCGATTATTGGGAGAAATCTGCCCAAAATGATAATTAAACCGGTGGTCACGCTCCAGAATATGTTGCCATCGCCCAGGCCTTCAAAGCCGGAACCATTATTGGCGTTGGATGAGGTATATTCATACAACATTTCAGAAAAGCCATGATAACCGGGGTTATTCAGCCATGCGGACGGCTTGGTGGCCCAATCTGCATTGCCGTAATGATTGAAAACATAGCTGGATATAGCCGTCCCCGCCAAAATCAGGAATGGGCTAAGCAAAGTAACTAATGCTGCTATTTTTACCTCCCGGGCCTCAACCTTGTGCCCCAGGAATTCAGGCGTACGTCCAACCATCAGGCCCGATATAAACACGGCAATAATTACATAGATGACGTAGTTCAACACCCCTACACCGCAACCGCCGAAGAAGGAATTGATCATCATTCCGAGCAATTGCCATAAGCCGGTTAAGGCCATGGTGCTGTCATGCATTCCATTTACCGATCCGGTAGATACGATGGTGGTTAACGTGCTCCAATAGGCTGTAGCCGCCGGACCGATCCTCACTTCCTTCCCTTCCATAGCACCGGAAGTTTGAGAGATACCCATCCTGGCTATCGCGGGGTTTCCGCCGAGTTCGCTGCTGATCGTCGGTATCATTAGCATAAGCATACCAATGGTCATTACACCAAATATCACCCATCCCAGCTTTTTCCTGCGGATAAAATAACCAAAGGCCAGCACCATCGCAATAGGAATGATCATCTGCGCGATGATCTCCGTCATATTGGTAACATAGTTAGGGTTCTCGAGCGGATGCGCCGAATTGGCGCCAAACCAGCCGCCGCCGTTTGTGCCCAGGTGTTTAATGGCGATCATTTGCGCCGCCGGGCCGCGCGAAACATGCACCGTATCGCCCTGTAACGAGATAAACTGGTCTTTACCCTCATAGCTTGATGTAGTGCCGTTAAACGTTAATATCAAAGCAATAACTATAGATAACGGAAGCAACAGCCGGGTTATTGACCGAACAAAATAGTTCCAGAAGTTACCCAGGTCATTAGTGGTTTTATCCCTGAATGCTTTGAATACTCCCACCGCAGCAGCAATACCTGTAGCCGCGCTGGTAAAATGTAAAAACATTAAAATAAAATGCTGGGTAAAATAGGTAACGCCGCTTTCGCCGCTGTAATGCTGCAGGTTGCAGTTGGCAACAAAGCTTAAAATGGTATTGAAGGCCAGGTCGGCGCTCATGCCGGCGTTGCCATCGGGGTTGAGCGGCAATTTGTCCTGGTACATTAAAACAAAAAAACCATAAACTATCCACAGCGAGTTAATAACCATCATGGCCTTTAAAAATCGCTTCCAGTCCATAGGCTCATTAGGGTTGATGCCGGATAACTTATAGATGCCGTTTTCGATGGGCTTTAAAATATCAGTCCACACTTTTTCGCCGGCAAACATCTTTGCCAGGTACTTGCCCAGCGGGATGCCGATGAGCAGGGTGATGATGAAGGAAGCTAAAATTCCTGTTAATTCGGAGTTCATTGTTTCGTATTAAAAGTTTTCGGGTTTAAGCAGCACATACACCATGTATGCAAACACTGCAATTGAAATGATAAATAGCGCAAGCATAGTTGTCAGATTTTTTCGAACCAGTCGATGGATTTAAAGAATAGCCAGCAACAAAAGATGAGGGCCACAAACAGGATTATCGTTAACATTCTAATATCGTTTTGCCATTAATTGCAACGCCGGTGCCAGTTATCGCAGCGCATTATTAAAGCAATGTAAATCAGCATTTTACAGCAAAAACAGAATGGTAATTACTATTTAAAAAAGAAAAACCCTTCCAAAATGGAAGGGTCTATTGTCAGATTGAGATGGTGTGAGTGTTGTTAATTCAGGCCCGCAGACGTGAGCTTTTAGCAGACGTATGCAAGGAAAAGCATTTGCATTTAAGGGCAGGTATTTAGCTAAGGCTATTGTCCTTCTTCCTGAAATGCTCTTGAAAATTAAAAAGGCCCTCTTTTGAAGGGCCCTTTTTAAAAAGATGCGTATGTGTTAGTTTTTAACCGCTACATCCCACCATAAACGGGTGCCGCCGTTGTCGGGGCCGCCAAGCAGGGCTAAAGCTTTGGTTACTTCAGCATTGTTGTTGTTGTACTCATTTTGCGAGAATGGCAACCTGCGAATAAAACCAGTAGTGCTGATGGTGCCGCCGCTATTGTTAACCACTACCGGCATAAGCACAGGGTAATTTGTTCTGCGGAACTCTGCCCATGCCTCTTCACCGTCTGGCCATAAAGCAAGCCATTTTTGGGTAATAATGCGGTTAAGTTTATTTTGGTAGGTGTCGCCTTCGTTCCATTTTACGGTGATTTTGCTCAGATACGGCGAACCGGCAGGCACGTTATTAGTTGCGCTCGACAAGTCCACATAAGGAGCCTCTGTGCTGGTAGCATCGTTCAAATACCCGCCGATAGATACGCCAGCCTGGTCGAATGAAGTTTGAACGCCTCGCTCATAGAAACTTTGTGCACTGCCGCCGCCTGTATCCCAGCCACGTAATGCAGCTTCGGCTTTCAGAAAGTAAATTTCTGAAGCAGCCATAAACCTGATTGGCGAGGTGTTGGTCAGGTTAAAATTACTTGCATCAGCATACTGGCTGGTAGAGCTGATTGCCACCCCATTGCGGATGCCGCGGTATTCGCCTTTGCTGTTTACTTTAAAGTAAGCGCCGATACGCGGGTCATTAAAGCCTTTCAGGTAGCACTCCATTGGTGCACCAAGGTTAATGTCCAGGTATTCATAATCAACAGACCAAAGCGGGTTGGTAAAGGTAACACCGTTAGCTGCTTTTACATAAGCATTGTCATCATTTGAGGTAATCAGGCCACCTGCATCCTTCATGGCAGCTTCGCCTTCTGTTTTGGCAGTTGCAGGGTCAACCATGCTGATGCGCATAGCCAGGCGCAGCTTTAAAGAGTTAGCAAATTTTATCCATTTGGTGTAGTCGCCGCCATAAATCAAGTCGTAAGCCGCCATTGGTTTTGCGCCCGGGTGAGCAGCAACGTAAGCCTTTAAAGTACTTATAGCAATATCCAGTTCTTTAAAAAACTCATTATAAACAGCTTGCTGGCTATCATAAGGCGTTGAGAAGCCGCCTTTGCCGAACTTGACGTAAGGAATTGGGCCGTAAATGTCAGTTACACGATGCATTCCCTCTACTTTTAATATATAAGCTATTGCCAGGAAATCCGGGGCTGCGGTGGCTGCTTTTTTGTAAACCGACTGCCAGTTGGCCATAATCTGCTGATAACCCAGGTCAAAAGCAGCGGTGTTCCAGCCGCTAACCAGGCCGTAATTGGTATTATTAACGCCGCCATTGAACGGGTCGCCCGACATCATGAAGCCCGAGTAGATATCCGCGTTCAGGTTTTGCTGCACCTGGAAATTATAGTTGATAGAGTTAACAACGCCCAACTGCATAGGGATAAGGAACGCGCCATAACCTTCACCGTCAATTTTCAGCAAAGAGTCGGTAGCATTATACTTATTGGTATTATATTTCTCGAAATCCTTAGTACAGGACGATTGTGTAAGGGTAAAGCCTAACCCCAGCAAGGCTAAAGCGATACCGAATTTTTTGTTTAAATATTTTGTCTTCATTTCAAATATCTTTTACTTGTTACTGATTAAAACTGGGCGCTTACTTTAAAGCCTACGCTGCGGATGGTTGGCAGGTTAAATATATCGAGGCCCTGGAAACCATTAGCCTGCGAAAGCGTAGCGTCCGGATCGAACGGCGCATTGTTTTTTATCATCCAAAGGTTACGGGCTACTACCGAAATGCCTACATTTTTTATTTTATTGCCCAGATAGCTGCCTGGTAAAGTGTAGCCAAATACTAACTCGCGTAAACGGATGTTGGTAGCGCTGTAGGTGTACAAATCAGCAATCGGGCTACGGCCGCCGATGGTTTGATAATAAGTTTTTGCGTCAACCATTTTGCCGTTAACGTTTACACCGCCCGCGTCGCGTGCTGCACCTGATGCGGCTGATACGCCGTACTGGTCAAGAACCGCCTGGGTTAATGATACTACCTGGCCACCGAATTTACCATCAATCAGGAAGCTTAGCCTGAAGTTTTTATAGTTGAATTCGTTTTGCAGGCCTGCAACAAAGTTAGGGTTAACATTACCTATACGGGTGTAGTCGCTTGATTTAACCGGAACACCGTCTGAATTTACAATGTAGTTTCCGTTTGCGTCGCGTTCGGCTGCCTGTGCATACATATCGCCGTAAGCGCCGCCTTTCTGCACACGCAGGTTAAACACATCGCCCGAAAGGTTTACGTATGGCAGTGAGGTAGCCTGGCCGGTTGCAGGGTCGGTGTATTCCAGCACATCAAGTACTTTGTTCCGGTTTGCAGAAATATTGAAGCTTGGCTTCCATGTAAAGTCGCCGAATTTAGCATTGTAGCCAAGGCTTAACTCAATACCCTTGTTCTCTAAGTTACCACCGTTGAAATAATAGGTGCTGAAGCCTGTTGTTGCCGAAACCGGGATAGAATAGATCTGGTTCCTGGTAAATGATTTGTAGGCATTGATGGTCAATGTCAGGTTATCGTTAAAGAAACGCCAGTCGGTACCAATTTCATAAGAACGGGTTTTTTCCGGAACTAAGGTACGGAAAGGGGCTGCGCCAATGGAGTTTACAGAGCCATTAACTACCGGGTAGTTTGGATTGGTTGCATATAAAATAGAGCTTGCACCGTTACCAACGTTGGTTAAGTTAGCACGAACTTTTGCAAAGCTTACAAAGTCAGGAAGCTTAGCTAATTTGCTCAATACCACGTTTAAACCAACCGATGGATAGAAATAGTAATCTTTGTTAGTGAACGCAAGACTGGAGTCCCAATCGTTACGGCCGGTTATGTCTAAGAATAAAACATCTTTATAGCCTAAGTTAGCGGTGCCGAATACAGATTGGATTTGCTGCCTGTCGGCATATTCAGTTGGGTAAACCCGGCCGTAATCGATATTTGATATCGAGAAGACGTTGGCAAAGTTCAGCAGGTTGCCGCTGGTGTTTGAGCCATGTGTCTGGCTGTTTTGTAAGCTCGCACCAACGTTAGCGGTCAATGTAAAGTCGCTGCCAAATTTTTTGTTGATGTTGGCAATTACGTCAGCGTAAGTTTGGGTGATACCATTTGGGTTGTAAGTATATGCGCCCTTAGCGCCAAATAGCGTTGGGCTGCTGGTAGCATAATCCTGAGCCTCAAAAACATCATCTGTACGGTCGACTTTTAAGCGCCCTGCAATGTTAATCCAGTTGGCAATGTCCCATTTCAGGCTTACTGTTCCTAAAATACGGTTCAGGCGGTCCTGGTTAGTATTGCGGTTAACAATCCAGTAAGGGTTTTGGGTTGCGATATCGCTGACAGCATAAGGCCAGTTCTGTGCAAACAGTACACGGCTTGGGTCATAAACTTCGTAGTTGTTTTTGTATGGGGTAAAGTCGACGCCGCGCGGGAACAGGTATAACGACACCAGCGGGTTTGAATAAAACGCCTGTGCGGGCCTGTTGTTTACCGTCTGCGAGATATAATTTGCCGACACATCCAGTGTTAACCGGTCATTAAAGTATTTACTGGTGTTGCGTGCCGTAAAATTGTATTTATTCAGCTTATTGTCCGGAATGATGCCGGTTGAATTGGTGCTCTCGAAAGAGAAATAGCTGTTGTTCTTGTCAGTACCGGTTTGCAATGAAAGCGAATTGATAAAAGTTTTACCGGTATTAAAAAATGACTTCGGATCGAGTGAATTACCGCCCGAAATTTTAGCGCCCCAGCTTTGCGGCGAGTTAGTTACCGGCGAACCTGCTTCTTCAGTTGTTTCGCCATAGGTGCTTTGTAACTTAGGGATTTCGAAAGGGCTCTCAAAAGTAGTGTTTGATGAGAAGCTAACAAGGGGCTTACCGGCTTTACCTTTTTTTGTAGTTATAAGGATAACACCGTTTGAACCCTGGCTGCCGTAAAGCGCTGCTGAAGCAGATCCCGGCAATACGCTAATGCTTTCAACATCATCCGGGTTAAGGTTTTCAATAGCGTCGCCACGGTCCATACCGCCGAAAACGCTGCTTGTTTGACCACTTAGGTTACGCGGCATCGGTATACCATCTATCACATATAAAGCGTTGTTATCGCCGTTGATAGATTTATTACCACGCAAAATAACCTTGGTTGAACCGCCTACGCCTGAAGAACTTTTGGTGATCTGTGCGCCGGCAATTTTACCCGACAAGCTGTTTACCAAACTTGCATCTGGAACATCAGTTACCTGGTTGCCGCGGATGGTTTGCATGCCGTAGGTCAGGGTTTTTGATTGCCTGCTGATACCTAGTGCAGTTACAACTACCTCCTGCAGCTGTTTTGAATCATTCTGCAATGTTACTGTGATGTTGGTGTCATTACCAACTGTAACTTCCTGCTTTGCATAGCCAATGTAAGTAAACACCAGTACATCGCCCGGGTTGGCATTAATTGTAAAAGCCCCGTTCACATCGCTCTGCGTGCCCGTTGTGGTGCCCTTAATAGAAATTGATACGCCTACAAGCAGTTCGCCGGTAGCATCTTTCACAATACCCTTAATTGGGGCCTGAATGTGAATAGTCTTGCTGTTCAGGGGATTATTTGGTAGGGGAGTTGCGTACGTGTTGAGGCAGCAGCCAAGGGAAAGAGCCCCCGCTACCCAACAAAATTTTAATGGTAAATTGATCTTCATAGTACCTTGATTTTTTAGTGTTTAGTAGGTTAAGAAATAATCGATAAACTTAGAAAAAAATAGCGGCTAAGTTTACACACTTCTTAAATTCATTTAAAAAGCATATCAATATTATTACATATAATGCTTAATAGTTTCTGCCGGTTAATTTTTGGTTAAGCCGGGTGTCGTGCAATCGCGGGATTGTTTCTTTGCAGCGAAGCAAGAGAATGCTAATTTCCCAGGGCAAATATTGGGAATGACCGCAAAGCCATAAAAAAGCCGGAAAACTAAACAAGTTCCCCGACAAAGATAGTATCAAGAAGAAATGACCGTAAATACTAATAGGTTAGCTTAAATGTAGCCGCATATTGAAGACCACTGCCGTTTTGCAGCGATGCAGGGAGCGTTACGGCAACCGTGCCGCCATCCTGTTTCCACCTCAGTTTTTGGGTTGAGCCAAGCAGCCTGACCTGCTTTACTTTTTGGCTATTTGCGGTTTTCAGGCTAATTACATGCGGCAATACCAAACCGTTTTCTCCCGCAAGTACGAATGCATACTCCCGGCGGCCGTCCGCCGATTGTGTGAAGAATATATTTCCGTCGGAATATGGCGCGACAGATTTAGAAGAATAGATCCCTTCGCCGTTTATTTTTATCCATTTCCCAATGTCGGCCAGGCGCTTGTAGGCTTCGGGGTCCCAGTCGCCGTCAGGGCCGGGGCCAATGTTCATTAACAGGTTGCCGCCCCGGGAAACAATTTTTACCAGCAGCTGCACAATTTGCTGCGGCGATTTATACTTATCGCCGGGAACATAACTCCAGGAGTTTCCCATCGTCATGCAGGTTTCCCATGGATGATCAATAGGTTCGGCCGGGATCTGCTGTTCGGGTGTAGTATAATTCTCATAAGGGCCTGTAACGGTACGGTCAACCATTATTAGCCCGGGTTGGGCCGCCCTGGCCATTTTGGCTATGCGCGGCATGTCGATGTCCTGGTTAACCTTTATGCCCCGCTGCCAGTCTACGGTGGTATCCACAGTACTCAACGGACGCACCCAGCCACCATCCATCCACAGGATATCTATTTTGCCGTAACCCGTCATCAGCTCCTGTATTTGGTTATAGGTAAAATCTTTAAATTTCTGCCATTTATCAGGATGCTTTGCAGGGTCGTAGTTTACATTGCGGTCTTTGGGCGGAAAGTACGGCCACCAATAATCGGGGCTGTGCCAGTCCGGTTTGGAGAAATAAGCGCCGATCATAAAGTTCTCCTTGCGGAATGCGCTGAATATCTCGTTAGCCACATTGCTTTTCGGATTTGCCGAGAACGGCGTCTTAGGTCTGGTAATTTTGTAATCGGTTTGCTTAGTGTCGAACATGCAAAAGCCATCGTGATGTTTGGTAGTAAATACTACATATTTCATGCCCGCGTCCTTCGCTGCCTTTACCCATTTATCAGGATCGAAACGGGTGGGGTTAAAGGTAGTTTGCAGGTTTTCGTAAGCTTTCTTATAGGTATAATAATCGGCGCTGTAGGGTCCTTTGCGTTGGGTCCAGCCCTCATCTTCCGGGCAAAGGCTCCAGCTTTCAACTACGCCCCATTCGCTGTAAGGCCCCCAGTGCATAAACAGCCCGAACTTAAGGTCCTGCCACTGGCTCAGCTTTTGCTTAACTGCAGGGTCTGTGGGTGGAATGTAAGCCTCATGGTGCTGCGCCTTAACAGCCGAACCCAGCAGTAGCACAATCAGTATAGTAAAGATATTTTTCATCGGAATAAATATATCCGAAGATAATGCTTTTGTTAGCTTAAAACAGAAGCTATGTCACATTACTTTTCTTTCTCATTCAGCCACACCACTTTCTGCTCTGATTGGTGGGGTTGTGCTATGATGTCGCCGTAAAGGTCAGGGCGGCGTGCTTTAATATAACGGTAGCCGCCTGCATCGGTCAGTTTTTGCCGGGTAAGTGTAGCTATTGTAATTTCATCATCAAAACTGCGGCATTCTGCAATAACATCGCCAAAAGGGTCAATGATCATGGAGCAGCCGTTTTTCAGCTGGTCGTCGTCCATACCGATAGGGTTCGAGAAAATGGCATATATTGCATTGTCGTAAGCCCGTGCCGGCAGCCATTTCATCAGCCACGCGCGGCCTTTAAGCCCGTCGAACTCCTGCCGCAACGAGGTTGGGTCTGCCTGGCGGTTTTCCCAGAGTTTTGGGTCTGCAAATCCCGCGCCCGGCCGGGTAGAGGGTGTGCACATGGTAACATGCGGCATAAATACAATGTCGGCGCCTAATAATCTAACCGCCCGCACGTTCTCTATAATATTGTTGTCGTAGCAAATCAGTATACTGCATTTCCAGCCTTTAATATCAAAGATAACGTAACGGTCGCCAGGGGTAAGGTGCGGATTAATAAAGGGGTGCAACTTGTGGTATTTGGCCACAAGGCCATTCCTGTCCACACATACCTGCGTTTTGTACAGGCGGCCTTCCTCATCCTTTTCAAACAAGCCGGCTAATATGGTGATGTTAAGCTCGCGGGCAAATTCCGTGAGCTTGCGAACGGAAGAGCCATCGGGCACAACCTCCGCTAAGTCCAGCATCTGCTCTTTGTTTAAATGCCTGGCAAAGGTATAGCCCGTAATTGAGCATTCATGAAAGGCGATCACATCGGCGCCTTGTGCAGCGGCCTGCGCCGACAGCCTACTAATTACCGAAAGGTTGTATTCTTTATCGCCGCTGCGGTTCTCAAATTGTGCGGTGGCAATTTTTAAATTTTGCATAAGGTAAATGTACGTGTTCCATACATCAAAATGCAGAACTTTCAATTTTTGAACCTGCGCCGGATCAGGCGTCGAATCCGGGCATCATTTTCGCAATTTGCAGACTCTCAAAAGCCATTTTGCGATTATAATCGTCAGCAAGGGTTTTATGGTTAACTACGTCGATGATAGTGCCAATCATGCAAAACCCGAAGGTGAACAGGTAAAGCAAGCCCATTACTACTTCGTTTAATGCAAAGCGCTGGATGCCTGCAACGCCAAAGAAGCCGATTATGGTAAAGATCAGTATGTCCTGCGCCGATTTTCTCTTGCCGGAATACACCATATAAAATTGTTTTTTCTGATTTTCGTTAAGGCCGGCAGTACCCTGCTGTAAAAAAAACATTTCCTCTGAGGTTATTCCCGGAAATGCGATATATGGGTTCTGATACATGTCCATTTTCTTAATTATTTTAGGTGATAATTTTAATTACGGCATAAAACTAAGTTAGCATTTAAATCGACACAATGCAATGTTGGTTAACCCGATAAAGTTATCGGTGAGCTGTGGAAATAAAGCGGTGAATTAATTAAAGAATTAGGCCATTAAATGCCGGGGATGTTACTTTAATCTATCCTCTTTTTCTCATCTTCCTATTATTAATCTATTTTTACTGCTTAATGGCTACACGCAGTAAAATTTATTTCGCATCCGACTTTCATCTTGGAACCGGTACTTATGCCGCCAGCCGAGCCCGCGAAGACAAGCTGGTACGCTGGCTCGACAGTATAAAGGCAGATGCATCCGAGGTTTTTTTGATGGGCGATGTGTTCGATTTCTGGTTTGAATATAAAACTGTGGTGCCCAAAGGTTACATTCGTTTCCTGGGCAAGCTGGCGGAGCTGAGCGACGCCGGTGTTAAGCTTTGGTTTTTCCGCGGTAACCATGATATGTGGATGTTTGATTACTTTGAGCGCGAACTCGGCGCAACCATCATCAGTAACGAGCTTGAAATAGAGCGCAGCGGCAAGAAATTTTACCTTCACCATGGCGACGGCCTTGGCCCCGGCGATACATTTTATAAGTTTTTAAAAGGGTTTTTCCGCAGTAAACTATGCCAATGGCTTTTTGCGCGGCTGCACCCCAATTTTGGTGTGGGTTTGGCTAACTACTGGTCGTCGCACAGCCGTTTGGCCAATGAGAAGAAAGAAGATGCCAAGCCCGGCCAGCAGGAATGGCTGGTAACCTTTAGCAACCAGGTGCTGCAAAAGCATTTTTTTGACTGCCTTGTTTTTGGTCACCGGCATTTACCGCTCGACGTTAAACTGAATGATAAAAGCCGGTACATCAATCTCGGCGAATGGGTGTATGTCTGCAGCTACGCTGTTTTTGATGGCAAGGATATCAGCCTGCGGTATTTCGATAAAGACGGCACTAAGTTATAGCAGATTAAGCCGGGTCTCGCAAACTATCGCTTAGGCATTTAACCAAATAGCAGGCCGAATACTTCTTCAATATTGCCCACCATTTTTACATCTATTTTATATCGCGACAGGTCTATTTTCTTTTTGTCGTGCGCGGCGGAAGGCATATTGTATTTCGAAATGAATATCTGCTCAAAGCCCAATTTTTGAGCTTCGGCAATGCGCTGCTCCACGCGGTTCACTGCACGGATCTCTCCCGAAAGCCCAATTTCGCCGGCAAAGCAGGTTTTGGCCGATATCGGAATGTCTTCGTGAGATGATATAACGGCAGCAGCAAGGCCTAAATCTATCGCGGGGTCTTCCACCCTGATGCCGCCGGTAATGTTCAGAAATACATCCTTGGCGGCCAGTTTAAACCCGCATCGTTTTTCAAGAACAGCCAGCAGCATGCTCATTCGTTTGGTATCAAAACCGGTGGCGGTACGCTGGGGCGTCCCGTAAGCCGACGTGCTCACCAAAGCCTGCGTTTCGATCAGGATGGGGCGCATGCCCTCGAGCGTGGCCGATATGGTTACACCGCTTAACGGTTCTTCCCGCTGTGACAGTAATATTTCGGATGGGTTGGAAACCTCGCGCAGCCCCTCGCCCAGCATTTCGTAAATACCCAGTTCAGAGGCAGAACCAAACCTGTTTTTAATAGTGCGCAACATGCGGTACACATGGTGGCGGTCGCCTTCAAACTGCAAAACTGTATCTACCATGTGCTCCAGTATCTTAGGACCGGCAATGGCGCCATCTTTGGTAATATGGCCGATGAGAAATACCGGCGTTGCGCTTTCCTTCGCGAAACGCAGCAGCTCGGCCGTGCATTCCCGCACCTGCGACACACTTCCCGGTGTAGATTCAATATGAGAAGAATGCAGCGTCTGGATCGAGTCTATCACTACCAAATCCGGATCCAGTTCTTCAATTTGTTTGAAAATGTTTTGTGTAGAAGTCTCCGTCAGCACGAAACAGCTGTTCTCTGCCGACGGAGGCCCGCTGCCCGCTGCTAACTGCTGATTATCGCTTGCTACAGCCAATCTCTCCGCCCTCATCTTTATCTGGTGCCCGCTTTCTTCGCCCGAAACGTAAAGCACTTTCAGGTTGGGCATGTTCAGCGCCAGCTGCAGCATCAGTGTCGACTTGCCGATCCCGGGCTCACCGCCAATCAGCACCAGCGAACCGGGCACAATCCCGCCCCCCAGTACCCTGTTAAATTCAGAATCAGGCGTTAGCAAACGAGCCTCTTCTGTAAAAACAATGTCTTCAACCGCTACGGGTTTATTGGCGCGCTGCTGCGTAGTGGAAACCGCTGCTTTCCAGTTGGGCGCAGACGTGTTAGGTTTTTCAATCACCTCCTCAACAAAGGTGTTCCACTGGGCACAGGCAGGGCATTTACCCAGCCATTTTGCCGCCTCGTATCCGCAGCTTTGACAAAAATATGCAACTTTTAGCTTGGCCATTTATTTAAATGTGCAGATTGATGGTGCCGGTTTCTTTTCGTCGCTTAAAATTTCCCGATCACCATCATTTGGTCCATGGTAGGGTTTTCACTGCCGCCGCGGGGCTCCAGGGTAACAGCAAAGGCGTCAGTTTTAACGGCGGCGATGGTTTTCATTTCCTTCATGCCCGTAGAATCGGGGCTTGAATCAAACACGCCCAAATCAACCGGTTTGCCCGCCACTATCGCCCACAGCTGGTATTGGTGAGCCTGGTCGTTAACAGGCATCTTAAGGCTGGCCATATCTACCCACACCTTATGTTTTTGTTTGCTCCACGCAATAGACACCGCTGCGCCGGCCGGCGCTTTTGGTGTTGCATTTAATTTCAGGAATTTATAGGTGGTATCGCGCAAAACGCCCAGCTCACTTTCAACAAAATTTACCTGGTTGGCAAAATGCTGCCTGTCTGTTTGAAGAACGGCTATTTGCGACTTCGATTCCTGTAATTTATTATACAAGTTTATAAGCGCGATACCACTGGCAATCAACAAAGCCAGACACGCTGCAAAAGCGTATTTGTAAAAATTACCGGGCTTAGCAGGCGTCAAAACGACTATATTATTTTTATCACTTTCGCCGCTCTTGTCAAATATGCTATCGTCCCCTAAATTTGTAAGCACACTGTTGAGTACCCTGCCGCGCAGACTTTCAGCCGGTTCAACAGCATTATGCTCAGCGTAAGCTTCCATCGAGCGCTCAATCTCCTCCAGCTCGGCCTTAACAGCCGGATGTTTAGCAGCCATAGCCTCCACCTGCAGCCTTTCATCCCGGGTTACATCCCCCAGAACATAAAGCTCCAAAATGCCTGATTCTATATATGCTTTTATATCTTCCACTTCCACTCTTTCAATTAAAATGTTTCCTGAGCAGCGTCAATGCCATTCTAAGCCTGGTTTTAATAGTACCAAGCGGTACGCCTAATTCTTCGGCGGCTTCCACATGTGTGTACCCTTTAAAATAAACCAGGTCGAGTATCGACTTTTGCTCGGGCTTTAATGTTCCCACCAGTTCTTTAATACCCATTAACTCAGGCTTATAAACTGTGTTCCTTTGTTCATCGATGAAAGTTACGTTATTTTCAATCTCCTGGTTTTTGCTTTGATTTTTAAAATCCTTAGATCTGATTTTGTCAATGGCCAGATTACGGGCAATATTTGCCATCCAGGTGAATAAACGGCCTTTTTCGGCGCTGTAGCCCGAAAAAGAATGCCAGATTTTTACAAAGGTTTCCTGCAGAACATCTTCTGCGGCAGGGGTGTCGGTTATAATGCGCGAGATGATACCGTACAACGAGGAGGAATACATATCGTAAAGCGCTTCTATGGCAATCTTTTCACGATTCCTCAGCGCCAATACCAGTTCCTCTTCCGATAGCGATATTTTCGTTCTTTTGCTCAAGTGGGTTGAAGATATAAAAAAAAATCAGATATCAAACAGGTGTTTTTCTGCATGATAGGAGGAGCGAACAAGCGGCCCGCTTTCCACATACCTGAAACCCTTATCTAACCCAAATGTTTTATAACGTGCAAACTGGTCGGGATGTATCCAATCGACCACGGGGTGGTGGCTGCGCGTAGGCTGTAAGTACTGCCCCAGCGTAAGAATATGAACACCCGCTTCCAGTAAATCGTCCATAGCTTCCAATACATCATCCTCTGTTTCGCCCAAACCCAGCATAATGCCCGATTTGGTACGAAGCCCGGCTTCCGAAATATGTTTCAGCGCCTCAAGGCTGCGATCATACTTCGCTTGTATGCGCACTTCTTTAGTTAAGCGGCGTACCGTTTCTATATTGTGCGATACCACTTCCGGGCGTGTTTCCAGCACACGTTCCAGGTTTTCCCAAATGCCTTTAAAATCCGGCAGTAAGGTTTCAAGTGTAGTCTCAGGGCTTTCGCGGCGGATAGCGTTTATGGTTTCGGCCCAAATGATTGAACCGCCATCCCTCAGGTCGTCACGGTCTACCGAAGTGATCACGCAATGCTTTACCTGCATTAGTTTAACCGAATTAGCCACTCTGTTCGGCTCATCGGTATCTACCGCCAACGGGCGTCCGGTGGCTACCGCGCAAAACGAACATGAACGGGTACAGATGTTGCCCAATATCATAAAAGTTGCCGTACCGGCCCCCCAGCACTCGCCCATATTAGGACAATTACCGCTTTCGCAAATGGTATGCAGTTTATGCTCGTCAACCAAACCGCGCACATGCGCATACTCCTTACCAACCGGCAATCTTACACGAAGCCAGTCGGGCTTACGCTGCATCTGGTTGACAGGAACAACAGGCAAATCAATCATACAACAAAAGTATAGAAAAAGTCCGGAAAGTCGGGGAAAGTCAGAAGCCGGGAAGAAAGAATTACAATAATTACAGAAAGCGGGGCTTTAGCAGATTAGCGTATAATTAATCGTTTTGGCACGCCTCTTTGGCATTTTGCTGCCATTCCCCGTGCAGATTATGCAATTACCGACAGCGCTTCCTCAACCGACACCTCGCCGTGCGAAGCATCAAGAATACATTCACCATCTTTTATAATGAGCATCTGAGGTGACTCGTGATGCACAAAGAAATCTGAGGCTACCTGGTTGGAGATATCCCGGTGTTTGATCAGGTCGAGAAAGTAGAGCGGCATATTCTCCGGAAGCTGGTTCCAGTCCAGTTCAAAACGTTTTTTTACCATCATACTGATGGAGCAGCGGGTGCTGTGCTTGAATATTAAACTATATCCTTCCTGATTTTTTATAGCAGCAACCTGCTCAGCCGACTCCAGCGATGTCCAGTTCATAAAATTCCTATTGGATAAAAAGTAAATCGGATACAAAACAACACAAAACACGGTTCGGTTTGGTGCGATTAGTGAAAAATGACATTTAAACTGTTAACGGCCGCTTTTAGGATAAGAGCCATAAGCCGGGCACAGTTTATTTGAGCATGAAGCCATGCTGCCAAGTACTAAAGCGATAAGAGCTATATAAATTACTTTTTTCATGTTTTAATTCGTGCTGGTTTTTACGAAAATCAACCATTTAAGGTTTCAGCAAGATAAGCCATTTTTATGGCAGTTACCGCGCCTTCTACGCCTTTATTTCCGTGCTTGCCGCCTGCCCTGTCAACGGCCTGCTGCTGGGTATCGGTGGTTAATACACCAAATATAACAGGTTTTGAGTATTTTAAAGCAACATTTGTTAATCCGTTAGCCACAGCGTTACAAATAAAATCAAAATGCCTGGTCTCTCCCTGTATAACACAACCCAGGCAAATTACAGCGTCAAGCCTACTGTTTTTAAGTAATAAATCGGCGCCTGACGTTAACTCAAAGCTGCCAGGAACGGAATAAGTTAAAATATTTTCAACTAATGCGCCATGCTCAATCAGGCTTTCATAAGCGCCCTGGTACAAGGCATTGGTAATTGAAGCGTTCCACTCTGCCACAACAATGCCAAAGCGGAACGGCGCTGCCGACGGTACTTCGGTTTCGGAAAAATCTGATAAATTTTTTAGCTGGGTAGCCATAATTTTGATTTTTGAATGCGAAATGCCGATTGCGGATTGACTTTTTGATATTTCACTTCCGCAATCGGCATTCCGACTTTCGCATTAAATATTTATTACTGTTTTGCTTCTGCACGAGCTATAAACTCGTCAATATCCCGCGCTTCAGTGCTCTCGGGGTAATCGCTTTTAATTTTTTTGTACGTATCGCCGGCAGATTTAAAGTTATTCTGTGCCTCGTATACCAGGCCAAGTTTTTTTAAGTAAAGCGGGCTTAAAAACTTGTTATTCGCTTTGTCTGCTGCCTTTTGAAAGTAAGTTGCCGCTTTGTCGTAATCTTTCAATTCAACGTAAGCGTCAGCAGTTCCGCCAAGTGCTTCGGCAGCAACCATGCTATCATTACCGCGGTAATTGGTTAAGTTATCAATAGCTTTTTGGAATTCGCCTTTGTTAAGGTAAGCAGTACCCAGGTAAAAATAAGCCAGGTTAGCCGATTTGGTATTTCCGTAGTCGTCGATTATTTTCTGAAAGCCCGGATAGCCCGCATCGCCTTTTATCGCTTTGTCCCAATCTTTTTTTGCCCAAAAATCCTGTGCAACGTGCATTTGGTTAATGGCTTTTTGTTCAAGCGGGGCTATATATAATTTCTGATAGGCAACATAAGCAATCACCATCACTAAAATAGCACCGATTATAAATATTAAGCTTTTCTGATTATCACGCACAAAGTTACCGGTTTGCCCAACATTCTTTTCTGGCGCCGTTGTTTTGGTATTCACCTGGGTTTTTGACATTTCTCCTCTAAAATTAAGTTTGCAAAAATACAGTTTTTTAGTTTCTTAACAAGAGGATATTTATTTTAGACATTAGAGGTTAGGTGATTAGGGGTTAGACCAGAAATCTGCAACTAATAAGTAAAAATTAAAGCTTATTCCAGCCACCGATCATGAGTACACTACTGTCAAACAAAATGCCCCAACAACTTTGTCATTCCTTCACAAAGGCAGATTGGGGCAAGGTTATCCTAATCGGGTTGAACCCGGCTAATAACAACCGGCTGCTGCTATAGAGGAAGCCGAATATGTTCACAGCTGGCTGCAAGGCAACCTTAATCAAACGCAGACAGGAAAGGAGCCGGACTTTTTTGCTCGAATGGCACCGCAGTACAGTAGATGATGATGGTACGTTCACTCCTGTCATCGGGGAATATCCAATTAATCAAGGAACCTTTATGATCACCATACCTGCCGGCAGCATCGCGGTGGTGAGGATCAAATAAATTCGTCACCGCAAACAGTTCCGGTTTGTACAATTTATGCTTTTGCAGCCGCAATACTTTTGTTATTTATTAATGATAACAAAATGAGCAAGTTCAAAACATTTAAACAATTACACCAGCAAGCTGACCCATTGCTATTGGGAAATATATGGGACGTAAACAGCGCAAAATTATTTGAGGCCGCAGGTTATAAGGCCATTGGCGTATCCAGTCACGCAATAGCAAACGCATGGGGTTATGAGGATGGTGAAAAACTACCATTTGATATTTTACTGCAGGTAGCTAAACGAGTGGCTGAAGTAGCTGCTATTCCTTTCACTGTAGATATGGAAGGGGGCTATAGTCGCTCTATAGAGGGTATTACCAAAAATATCAACCTTTTGCATGATGCGGGCGTTGCTGGAATTAACCTGGAAGACACTATCGTAACTGGCTCGTCGCGCTGTTTACAATTAACGGAAGAATATCAGAAAATGCTGTCGTCTATTGCCGACTACGTCAGTCGTAATAACCTCCGGATATTTTTAAACGTGCGTACAGACGGATTTTTGCTTGGTTTGCCTAATGCGCTTGAAGAAACACTGACGCGCATTAATGCTTATAAAAACACGGGCATCGATGGCATTTTTGTACCATGTATTACTGATAGCAACGATATCCGGTCGGTTGTGAACGCCACGAAACTACCCATTAATGTGATGTGCATGCCCGGGCTGCCAGGTTTTAACGAACTGACAACACTCGGTGTAAAACGTATCAGTATGGGCCCATTCCTTTTTAGCAAGGTATATAACCACGCGGCGGCGCTCGCAAAGTCTGTTATCAGCAACCGCAATTTTTCCGCCATTCTTTAAAATTTATCTGTTCACATATCAAAATCAAACAAAAATGAACCTACCAACCAGGGCGCAGGACGCCCATTCAACACTTGCAGCAGCTTTTAATACCGGTAACATAGCAACAGTAATGAGCATGTACGATGTATCAGGCATCATTGTACCCGAGCCAGGCAAGCCTGTGTCTGGCAAAGAAAAATTCGAGGAAGCCATCAAAGCTATCCTGTCCATTAAAGGCAAAATGGAGATCAAAACGGTTTATTGCCAGCAAACGGGCGATATAGCTGTCGGCCGCTCAGAATGGAGTATAACTGATGGTGAAGAGGTGAAGATCAGCGCAAAAGGAATTGAAGTAATGAAAAGACAACCCGATGGTACATGGAAAATCGTGATAGACCACGCATTCGGCGCCGAAGCTGACCTGCTGGCTTAACCTATACGGAAAATGTTTATTGAAAAAGTTTGCAGCTCGTCCGGATAAAAAAGCTGGCGGGCTGTATTTTCTCATTTCCCTTTTGCATACATTTGGATAATTTACTTATCTGCATCTTCAACCTTACTGTTTATAAGGTCCGGATGTAAATATGCTGATAGAGAAATTCCGATGAAATTGAACCGTTTTTATACCCCCGAATTAAAAAAGTTAAATTTCCTGGCGGCTTTACTTCTGTTTTTTGCAGGACCCTTGTCCGCGCAAACCCTGCAGATCGCCATTGCAGCAAATCTGCAACCAGTCATCAAAGCACTTGGCAAAGACTTTAAAAATAAGACCGGAATTTCTATTGAGCCTATTGCAGGAGCATCCGGAAATCTGACCAGCCAAATAAAAAACGGTGCACCGTTTGATGTATTTTTATCGGCCGATATGACATTTCCCGAGATGCTTTTCAAAGAGGGTTTTACAACCCGTAAACCAGTGGTATACGCGCAGGGCAGCCTGATTATCTGTAGCAACCAGAACATAGGTTTTGAGAATTGGGAAAGGCTTCTGCTAACCGACAGGATAAAAAAAGTTGCTATCGCTAATCCTGTTATAGCTCCTTACGGTAAAGCCGCTAAGGAAGCGCTGAAAAATCGCGGTATTTTGGATGATATTACGGACAAAATAGTACGCGGTGAAAGTATCTCACAGGTGAATACCTATATCACAACAGGCGTTGCAGACGTTGGCTTTACTACACGTGCCCTAGTTGCCGACCCGGCCAACAAAACGAAGCTTTACTGGCAATTGATCGACCCGAAATTATATACGGCAATTAAGCAGGGTATGGTGATATTGAAACATGGCAAAGGCAACGTCAATGCCGAAAAGTTTTATAATTATGTATTAAGCCCTGCCGCGAAAGTTATATTCGAGAAGTATGGGTATAAAGTGGATTAAAAAAACAACCCGCCAGTTATTCCGAACAGAACAATAAACCAGCACCGATGGATCTGTCCCCCGTGACTCTTACGCTTAAGCTTGCCGCAATAACCACATTGCTGCTGCTGCTGGTTGGCCTCCCATTGGCGTGGTGGTTATCGCGCGGGCGTTCATTCTTTAAGATTATTGCCGAGGCGCTTGTTACCATGCCGCTGGTTTTACCGCCGTCGGTACTTGGTTTTTATCTGCTGCTGGCGTTTAGTCCGCAACACGGCCTGGGCAAATGGCTTCATAACTCGTTCAACATCCAGTTTGTATTTTCATTCAAAGGCTTGGTGCTTGCCTCGGTTATTTACAGTATGCCGTTTATGATAGGGCCGATTAAGTCGGCACTGCAGCAGTTGCCTGTATCTTTGGAGCAGGCATCGTACAGTATTGGAAAAAGCAAATGGCAAACCTTTATTAACGTGTCACTGCCTAATATTAAACCATCGCTTTTAACGGCAACCGTTTTAACTTTTGCGCATACGCTTGGTGAATTTGGTGTAGTGCTGATGATTGGCGGTAATATTCCCGGCGTTACGCGGGTGGCATCAATAGCGGTTTATGAATCTGTTGAGCAAATGGATTACTCCGCTGCAAATTTTTATTCACTGGTGCTGTTTGCTATAACCTTTATTTTGGTGACCGGCGTATTCGTCCTTAATAGATACAGGTTTAAATCCCCTTTGGAATGATAAGCATCGACATTGAAAAAAAGCTGAAGGCTTATAAAGGGCAACACACGCTAAAGATAAAGACCGAAATTGCACAGGGGAGCATTACTAAAATTTACGGACCGTCAGGAGCAGGCAAGACCACTTTTTTAAAAACCATTGCCGGGTTTACGACGCCCGAAAATGGCAAGATCATAGTAAACGGTATAAGCTGGCTGGATACCGCTGAAAAAATCAGCCTTCCACCCCAGAAACGGGGCATTGGCTTCGTATTCCAGGATTATGCATTGTTTCCAAACATGACGGTTTTACAGCACCTTGAATATGCGACCGGGGATTACACCTGGATAAACAGGTTGTTAGCCGTTGGAAATCTCGAAACATTTAAGACCCATAAACCGGAATATCTTTCGGGAGGACAGCAGCAGCGACTGGCCATTTTGCGTGCGCTGGCCATTAAGCCAAAATTTTTATTGATGGATGAGCCGTTTTCGGCACTGGACCCGGCGACAAAATCAGGATTGATTGAAGAACTTAAAGGAATTTTTGAGGAGCTGCAGGCAACAGTTTTAATCGTGACACACAATCCCCGGGAATTAGATAATATGACGGCTCTGGAATTTACAATAAGCTAATAGAAACCATTAAACTATTAGTTTTTATTCAATTCATTTTCAATTCTCTCCTGCAAATCTTTTTTAAACGCATCGTCAAGCTTTGCTCCTTTTAGTGATGAATCATGAAAAAGCTGCCGCACCATTTGGTTAATTACTGCACTTTGCTTTTTATATATCCTGCAAAACGAGCAGCCGAATAAATGGAGGCGCAATTCAAATGCCTCTTTAAAAGTAAGGCGTGCCATCTCCTGTTTTTCTATCAGCAGAGTAGCCTTTTTGCAATTGTAAATTACCCTTTTTAAATAGCCCATAACGTCAAGTTTTAAATCCAGTTTTTTTGCAGGCACGCCCGTAAGCTGACCTTCGCGCGGTGAATAATTACCCAAAAATTACCGGAGGAAATCTTTAACCCTGCACAAATAGTTTCTGTCGGCTCCTCATCTATATGTTTCATTGTAAATACCGACATCCATAGCGCAGGTAGTTTTTGCAGGCACATTTTCAAAACCCGTTCAAACTCCTTGCTTACCAGGTGGTCTTTGTCTTCGATGCCAAATTCTTTTGGTCCGCTGCTCTTCGTCCAATGGCCATTGGCTTCATCAAAAAAATCGTTTTGTTCCTGCTCGGCTGCTGCCTGTACAGCGGTGGTTTTTAATCCCGACGATTTTTTCCGGTAAATGTCAACTATTTTATTTTTCAGAATAGCCGTCAGCCAGGTTCGCTCAGAACTCTTTCCCTCAAATGCGGATACTTTTTGCAAAGCGGCAAGGAATGTTTCCTGTACAAGGTCCCTGGCCTGCTCTTCGTCGTTTAAACGGGCAATTGCAAAACTGTATAAATAATCTGCATGCGCCGCAACCCATTGATGCGGCTTTAGTTGTTGATTCATATAAACACTCATTAGCCCCAGTTAAACACAACTACCAGGCAGACACATCCTGTATTTATTGACTTTATTACTTTGTCGGTAAAATAATACAAACCTTACATCAGAAGTTTACAGACTGAATTGTCGCCAATTATCTCTATCCCGGATTTTTTCTCATACAAGTTTATACAAGTTGGTTCAGTATGGTTTATAAAAATAAAAAAAATAAACTTTGCTGTAAGGATTATAAGCCAAATCCGACCAAAACACAAAACCGTAATTAAAAGCATAATCATGAAATCGATAAAAATATTTGGCCCTGTTGCAATAATTGTACTGGCTATAGCGCTTAGCGCTTTTATAAATGTAAGGTTAACCGAACGCACAGCCATTGAAACCAGGGGCTTCGCCGTAGTTGAATTGTATACATCTGAGGGCTGCTCCAGTTGTCCGCCTGCCGATGCCTTGGTTGCAAAAATTGAAAGGGAAAGTGCGGGCAAACCTGTTTACATCCTGGCTTATCACGTTGACTACTGGAATCACCTGGGGTGGAAAGACCAGTTTAGCAACGCCGACTACTCTAAACGGCAGCGTGACTATGCGCATTATTTAAAGACAGACGGCATTTACACACCGCAAATTGTAGTGAATGGAAAAACAGAGTTTGTCGGCTCAGAAGAAGCGACTTTGCGCAAAGCTATCAGCGTGGGCCTTCAGAACGGCGCGGCAACCAAAATTAACTTGTATGCTGCTGATATCAACGCAAAGCAAGCTACACTGAAATACCACATCAGCAATACAGATAAAAACGACGTATTACAAGTAGCGGTAATTGAAAAGTCGGCCAACTCGAAAGTAGCTGCCGGGGAAAACAGCGGGCGTACATTGGCTCATGTTCAGATTGTGCGAAAATTGCAGGCGGTAATGTCACCCGCCACAGAGGGGGCGGTTAACATAGCCTTACCGGACGGATTTAACAGCAGGACATGGGAGGTAATCGCCTTTTTGCAAAATAAATCAACCGGATTAGTAACAGGTGCTGCAAGGGCATCCTTTTTAAACGACGGAAATTCGTCAGCTGCATTAAGTGGTAAATAATTCCATAATTTTAGATAGATTTATATCATGATCAAACAGCATGAAAACCATTAAAGAAAAACACTCCTTAGCTATGCGCTGGTGCCATTGGGTAAATTTTCCGGTACTGGCCATCATGATCTGGAGCGGCATGCTGATCTACTGGGCTAACGACGAATATTCTATAAAGCTGTTTGGTCACACATTCTTCAGGTTTTTTCCAAATGGCTTTTATAAAACGCTCAACATCCCTTTCCGTTTAGCCGAAGGTATGGCCTGGCATTTTCTGTTCATGTGGTTTTTTGCTATAAATGGTGTTCTTTACATTTTATATACCATAATTTCAGGAGATTGGCGCGAGCTTGTGCCCAAAAGAAATTCATTTAAAGAAGCATGGCAGGTGCTGCTGCACGACCTTCATATCCGTAAAATAGCGCCTCCGCAGAAAAAATATAACGCAGCCCAGCGTATAGCTTATACAGCGATTATTGTAATGGGCCTGGGCTCGGTTATTACCGGGTTGGCTATTTATAAGCCCGTACAGTTTTATTATTTAACCTGGATTTGCGGCGGCTATCATTTTGCCAGGATACTGCATTTTGCTTTAACGCTTGGCTACGTATTCTTTTTTGTCATACATATAGTGCAGGTAATTTTAGCTGGCTGGAATAACTTTCGTTCGGTTATTTCTGGTTTTGAGGTAATCGATAGCGAACGTAAGCCTGCTGTTCAAAAAATAAAGAAATAATGAACACCCCTGATAAAAAGAAAAAGGTAAAAAAGCCCCTTACTGTTGAACAACAGATAAGCAGGCGAAACTTTATCTCGTTCGCTACTTTTGCCGTGCTTGCCGGCGGTGCATACGAAGGTTGGCGCTGGCTTTATAAATCACCCCCCGAAGCGACAGGTGGTATAACGGCAGGAGCCCGCAAGCCTTTGCGAAAAGCACTTAATAAAACCGAGCTTTTTTTCAGACGGGTATTCAGCGATAACCATTTGGTTAAAACTTACCCCAAATCCATGGCGGCCAAAAATGTAAGGGTGAACAGTGATATTGGCATGGAGGCTAAAGATAAATTTGACCCTGCCAGCTGGAAATTACAGGTACAGAAAAAAGGCGGCGAAATTTTGCAGGTAACATTACAGGAGATAATGGCCCTGCCTAAGACAGAGATAATCTACGATTTTAAATGCGTTGAGGGCTGGGACCAGATATCGCACTGGGGCGGTGTTAGGTTTATCGATTTCATAAAACATTTTCAACTGGATGATTATACCAAAATGGATTACGTGGGCATGGAAACTCCCGATAAAGCCTATTATGTGGGCCTCGATATGCCCAGCGCTATACACCCGCAAACCCTGCTGGCTTACGAAGTAAATGAAAAACCGCTGCCCTTAAACCATGGGGCTCCATTAAGGCTGATCATTCCGGTTAAATATGGCATTAAAAATCTAAAACGTATAGGTACTATTACCTTCAGCAACACGCGGCCCCGTGATTACTGGGCTGAGCAGGGGTATGACTATTATTCGGGCCTGTAAGGAACTTTACTTTTTTCAAATATCAACCTCGTCAGTGTCAACTTATTGTTGTCGCCATTGGTTTTAAGGACGAGGGTGAGCGAACTCTTAAGCTCACCGAGTGACATATCGCCTAAATAAATGTGTTGTTTTAACTTTTTTTTGGGTGAGTTGACAGAAATCCATTCGCCCAGCTGTGTTTGGCGCTGCCATAACGAAACCTCGGCGCCCTCTTTATCATTTATCATATCGGCATAAACTTTATAACGACCGGCAGGAAGCTCGTTCAGGCTGATGTTTATACGGCCCCTATCCTCAGCGGTGAAATTAAACCCGCCGTCGGCTTCTTTCATTCCCTTAATATCCAGGAATGCAAAACGCATCAGCTGGGGGTACATAATTAAGGTATCGGGGACATAAACCCTGGTATGTGCATTATCCGGCTTCATAACAGTTTGAGGTGGTGCGTCGGCGTAATACAGCGCTACCGATGTATAGTCCACTGGTATTTTATTTCCCTTTGGCCCATGTTCTATCGAATGGAAAATGCTCTTGCTGAATGACAGTTTATCATTTAAATACAGCCGGTAGCCGCCGGTACGTGCAAAAGGCAGGGAGTAATCAAGCGCACCGTGCAGGGGCAGGCTCATTTTAGTGTCCCAGCGGTCGAGCAATGCGTACCACCCGCCGTTAAAATAATCTTCAGAACCTGTCCCATGCAAACGTGTGATGCCATCAGTAGCGGTTGAATCGTCGCCTTCAAAAAATTCGGTCATGCCCGGGTTCAGGCCCTGCGCCTGCAATAACGTGCCAACATAATGGCCCTTGCTTTTGATATTCAGAAATACATGGGGTGTCCCTTTTGCCGGCCGATGATCGTTAAACCAACTGGCATAAAATTTACCCTCGGTTGCGGGCTTGCGTTTATCTGCAGAGTAATACACCCGGGCGTTGATGGTTTTCCTTTCCAAACTTTTTCCCGGCAAAGGGCGGTAAATCACTTCTATTTTTGCTGATTTATCGAATGGCATGGGAATGTAACAATAATTAATGCCCTGCTTTGAGCCAAGCACCAGGCTTTGCATTGACGGGTTACCATATGCATATCCGAAAAAATCTGCCAGCGGAGCATACACAGCCGGCTGCATTTCACCATCCCAGGTTATCTTAATATCTACCTGCTTATTTAATCCGGTAAAGGCACTCGCCGGACTAATTTCAATGCCGTCAATCCGCCCGCCCTGGTTTGCATTAAATAGGCTGATGGTTTTGCCGGGCTTTAGAAGAGCATTCGTTTCAGCAACTTTTGTCTCCGCATTATAAAAGTTTTTGACTTTGTTATTTTCGCCGTTCCATAATTTAACCACCTTTTCGAGCTCGGCTCTCTCGGTGGCTGTGAAGTTAATGTCAAATGTCTTTACCTTGTATCCGCCGGGATAAGTGCGGCATTGTATCTGGTAAAATTGCATAGTCTTGGCACGCAGCACGATTTTGCAGCCGTTATTAAACGGTATGGGTATATAGCAAAAATAGCCGCCCAATTGGTTGCCGCAAACGGGAGATATAAATGGATACATCTTGCCCGAGAACAGGTCGTAATATTTAATGGAAAATGCAGGTTTTTCTTTGCCGTCGAAGTAAAAATCGAGTGTATCATCATTATGTGTGGGCATCCAGATACGGTCGATCACGCCTTTGCCTTTTGCCTCAAAAAGTACCAGCGTACCATCCGGATTTTTCCTGGCAAAAGAATATTTTCCGCTAAAGCCATCGTCGTTACCGCCCGTGGTATCGTATGATGACTTTTCCCATACATGGGTGCCGCTTACATATTGCGGCAATTGCCGGATGTCGTACAGGCGTTTAAGCTCTGTTGCTACGCTTACATTTTGGGGCTGCCCGTAAACCCAGGCGGCGAAGGTTAGCAGGATCGTCAACAGGTATAGTCTTTTTTTCATAATTGCAGGGATGTGGAAAATTAAAGGTAGCAAATCACCCAAATGTATAAAGCCCCGAACAGTATTTTAGGATACAGCCATATTTATTACTGATATTTGTATATAACTATGCCAGCCGAAAGACTGCCCTTTAAAAAACAACTTGCCTATGCCTGCGGAATGATAGGCTGGAGCATCATGACCAATCTCATCATAGTTATGCTCCCCTATTTTTACCTGCCGCCATCAAATGCGGGCCTCACACCCTTTGTACCACAGCTGCTTATATTCGGTATATTTAATTTATTGTCGGTAATCATCCCGGCCGGTCGTCTTATTGATGCTATGTTCGATCCGTTTGTGGCTTCCCTTAGCGACAAAAGCAATCACAAAAACGGGCGGCGAATTCCGTTTATGAAATGGGCTATTGTTCCTGCCGTCTTTTTCTGTGCCATTACGTTTCACCCGCCGGTACAGCACGAGAGCATCCGCAATGCAGTATGGCTGGGTTGTACGCTGGTGTTGTTTTTTATGAGCGTTACTACTTACGTTATCCCTTATAACGCCCTGCTCCCCGAGCTTGCAGATACAGCTGCCGAAAAGGTAAAGCTTTCCTCGTTTCAGCAGGTGGGATTTGTAATCGGCATTATTATCGGCGCATTGGTAAATAACTATGCCGACCTGGTTCAGCATTTTTTTAATGTGACCAACCGCGACACCGCCGTTCAGTATACCATCTGGGGCCTCGCCATTCTCTCTGGTCTTACCATGCTGGTGCCCGTGCTTGCCATTGATGAGCGCAAATACTCAAAAAGCAAACCGTCGCACCTGCATTTATTCCCGGCAATAAAAAAAACGTTCAAACAACACAATTTTAAATACTACCTCATATCAGACTTTTCGTTTTACATGGCGTTGAGTATTATCTCCAGTGGATTGCTTTACTTTATCACGGTGCTGCTGCCGCTTAATGAATCGATGGGCGGCTTGCTTATGGGTATTATGGTATTGGTGTCGCTATGGTTTTACCCGCTGATCAACTATCTTTCAAAGCGGATAGGGAAAAAGCCTATTGTGATATTTTCATTTGGGTTGCTGAGCTTAATTTTCGCTTTAATATTTTTTCTTGGCAAAATACCATTGCCGCCTAAGGTGCAGGTTTATACGCTGGTTATTTGTGCATCATTCCCATTAGCGGCGCTTGGCATATTACCGAACGCTATATTGGCTGAGATAGCACAAATTGATGCCCGCGAAACCGGCGATAATCGCGAAGGAATGTTCTTTGCTGTAAAGTACCTGTTTGTAAAGCTGGGACAAACGCTGGGCATAGCCTTATTTGCCTACCTCACCATTTATGGTAAAGACCCAGGCAATGATTTTGGGTTGCGTTTAAACGGGATTTGCGGCTTTGCACTTTGCCTGCTGGCCTGTTTAGCTTTTACAAGATTTAAGGAGAACCGGGTTGATAGATCATAGTAAAAGTCGATAGACCATAGTCCATGGACCATGGTAAGAAGTTATATGCAGCAGCAGCTACTATGGTCTATGGACTATGGTAAGAAGTTTATGTGCAGCTACTATGGACTATGGTAAGAAGTTCATGTGCAGCTACTGTGGTCTATGGACTATATAGATGATAGCAAAAGTCGATAGACCATAGTCCATGGACCATGGTAAGAAGTTTATATGCAGCTACTATGGTCTATGGACTATGGTCTATCAACTACCTGTTGATATTATTCGGCCTTGCATATACCAGCTGCATTACATTTATATTGCGCATGGCAAAAGCCGCTTCACAGTAGCAGAGATAATAATTCCATTTACGGATAAAGGTATCGTCAAAGCCCAGTGATTTTACTTTTGTCAGGTTCGCATTAAATGAATCGTACCACAGCTTTAGCGTTTTTGCATAATCAAGGCCGATATCCTTTAAATCAAGCATCGTTAAATCGCCGGTACGGTTAACTGCGCCGTTAATGGCGGCTACCGATGGCAGCAGGGAACCGGGGAAGATATGTTTTTGTATCCAATCCACACCTTTTCTGAGGCTTTCGAATCTCGAATCGGGCGAGGTGATAACCTGCAGTGCCAGTATTCCGTCTTTAGTGAGCAACTGGTGGCATTTTTTAAAATACGCATCGAGGTATTTTGCTCCCACAGCCTCCAGCATCTCAACGGATACTATCTTATCGAATGTGCCATTCATCTCCCGGTAGTCCTTTAAAAGGATAGTGACCTTGTGCGATAAGCCTTCGGCTTCAACGCGCCCCAGGGCAAACTTATGCTGTTCTTCGGATATGGTTAGCGAGGTAACTTTGCAGCCGTAGGTCTTTGCCATGTAAATAGCATTGCCACCCCAGCCGCTGCCAATTTCAAGTACGTGGTCTGCGGGCCGCAAATGCAGCTGCCTGCATAGCCGTTCATATTTAGCCAGCTGCGCTTCCTGCAAGCTGAGTCCGTCGCGGTAAAAGTACGCCGCAGAATATGTCATGGTCGGGTCGAGAAAGCTGGCGAAGAAATCGTTGTTAAGGTCGTAATGTTCAGATATATTTTTGCGGGACCCTTCGACCGTGTTGGCCCGCTTAAGATGTGAGAGCTTATTGAATAATTTTAACAAGTTAAGCGACAGCGTTTGTACCTTACTGCCCGAAACACCCGGAGCGTTATCTACGTTCAACAGTACCCATTTGATTACGTTAGTGATATTATCGGTATCCCATAACCCATCCACATAAGCTTCACCAAAACCAATATCGCCAAAAAGAATAATACGTTTATAAAACTCATCGCTGTTAACAACAATGCTGGCTGTAATATGGCCTTCGCCGTTACCGATACTTACCTGCCGCCCATCCGGCAGGGTGAGAAAAAGCAGGCCATTCTGCATTTTGCCAAGGAATCTCAACACCAAATCCTGGTAAAAATTGCTTTTCCTGATGAGTGTGACGGTATTGGCCATGATTTATGCTGCGCGTAACGAATTATTTTATCGGCATGTACGTAAACTAACCAGCTGAAAGTTTTTTGAATTTACAAAATTTTGATTAGTTGTAGGGGCGGAAGACATCTTTTTGGAGGTGTAAATCATCCACTTTTTTATGGTAAGGTATTTTTTTAATCCAAAGCTTTAGCGCCTGCCAGTGTATAAGGCCGATCACCTTTAGCGTAATTAAGGGAAAACTGAAGAAATACAGCAGCAGCGTTTTATCAGTAAGCGGCCGGCGTTCCCCGCTAAGCGTGCTGACGAAAAAGCGGTTGCCGTCTTTATCATAATCGTCTATTTTTATCTGTAATTTCTTGCCGGGTATGTGGAGGTCGAAATCAAAACAGGTGTCCATGCCGATAAAGGGCGACACATAAAAAAATTTCCCGGTGTTCAGCCTGAAGCCGTCACTCGTTTTGGCATCTGGGCCAATAAAGTATGGTTTCATTTCCAAAAAGGTATTGCATACTTCAACCACGGAGCATACAGGCTCATCGTCCTCGTTGTAACAGAAATAAAATGAAACCGGGTTAAACTGATAGCCCAGTGTGCAAAGATTGGTCAGCAGCATAATGCGGCCGTTGCCAATGTTTACGTTGTTTGCCAGCAGATAGCTTGTTATGTGCTGCCTTATGTTTTTGGAGTTGTCCGGATTATCCTTTGGCAGCTGTAAATGGTCCTTGTCCCGAAAATTAAACAGGTTGAAGCGGTTGCGGCTCATGAATTTTAGCCGTTGATGCAGGGCATCTATCTCAGCTAAATCCAGGTAAAACATAAACACGTTGTAATGAAACCGGTTTTGTTTTGGGGCAAACCGGTTGTGCATTACGCGGGCTTTGTACAGGCAGGAGTTTAGCATATGTGAATATACGGATTAAGCCCGGGAATGGATGGCGGGATATTTGTTGAATGTTTTTATTGAAATGCGACGTTCTGCTTCAACATTGGATGCCTGAGTTTATTGCCACAACTACGATTACCACGAAAAGCAGCAAGAGCGATACAAAAACAGTCAAAACGCTGCCGGATGTTGATACCATAAATGACCGAAAAGATGAGTCAGGCAGCATTCGGAACAGTAAATTCAATCCTTTATTAATCCCTGCGAAAATAAGGACAGCGATAATTAAAAAACCTACCGGCAGAGCAATATCAACCATAGACGATTAATGTGTTTGCTAAATTAAAGATTTATGGCCGGTTGTTTTAATCAAAGCTACCGAAGCGATGTAAACAGCAAAGCCTCAAGACTTTCGGCTCGAGGCTTTTGACTGAACATACATTAATGTGAACCCGGGATTGGAGCCGCTATTTTTGGTGTTTCCAAAACCGCCCTTTCCCTTCGGCTATCCATTCCAATGCTTCACTTATTCTTTTTTGCCGCGTTTCATCTGTTTTGGCATCCGTAATCCAGATAATATATTCCTTGCGGAAGGAATTAGATTTACTTTCAAAAACCTCCTTTGCCTTAGGGTTATCCGCCAATGCCGCCAATAGGTAATCGGGCGTTTCCACTATTTTGGGGTTTTCTGTTTCGGGTTTTTCTCTTTTAACTTTTATGCCCTGCTCATTTAGCTTCCGGGCTTCTTTAAGCATGGCGATGAATTCTTCGTCGGGCGGCAAATCGCTCATTTTGCTCACCTTTCCCAAAAATCTTTGGATGGGTTTTAAATCCTTGTTTGCCTTTAGCCGCGAATCAGTCATCAGGCTGTCTTTTAAGAACGAGAAAGAGCAATGGTTTTTATAGGATGCCATTACGCAAAGGTTGTCGTTTTTATATTCAAAATGCGGCAGGGCCCATTTTATAGCTTCTGTTATGTCCGGGCCGCTTTCGTGAATAAGTTTGCGCCAATGTGTCAAAATCGGCTTTGCAAAATCTTCCGCATTGGCAATGTAGTTGTCAATTACTGGGTTGTGGCTCATAATTGTTTATCGTTACGATTGAGGAAAATTACTCATGTCCACGTAGGCCATCTCCCATTTATGCCCATCCAGGTCGGCAAAGCTGTGCTGGTACATAAAACCGTGGTCTTTTGGCGTGGCATAAATAGTGCCGCCCAGTGATTCGGCTTTGTTGATAAACATTTTTACTTCATCTGCCGATGCGGTATCGAGCGCAATAAGCACTTCTGTTGAGCGATGCGCATCGCACACTTCTGTATCGATGAAAGATTTGAAATAGTTTTCGGTAAGCAGCATTACAAAAATGCTGTCGCTTACTATCATACAGCCAGCCTTTTCGTCTGTAAACTGCGGATTGAATGAAAAGCCAAGATTTTGAAAGAACTCCTTAGATTTCGCCAGGTTTTTTACCGGGAGATTAATAAATACTTTAGTTGTCATTTAATGCTTTTGATTGATAGGTTACAATTAAATTCAATGAACAAATAAAAGTAGTTTGGGGCGGGAGGTCTGGTCAAAAACTTGGATAAGCAGGTGAATTTGATTACCTGCGCGCTCTCCTGAACTCAGAAGGCGACAAGCCGATTTGTTTTTTAAAGAATTTGCCAAAATTAGCAGGATCCGAAAAATTAAGCTGGTAAGCTATCTGTGCAATTTCCAGGTCGGTGTACTGAATAAGCGCCCTGGCTTCATTAGCCAGGCGACCGGTAATAAAAGTAAGCGCGTTTTTCCCGGAGACCTGTTTAACACACTGGGAGAGATAATTAGCGGAAACAGAAAGCATATCGGCGTATTCCTGTACGGTACGTTTATCTATATAATGATTATCTATCAGCTGGATAAATCTGCGCAGTAAGCTTTGTTGCGGGTTAACCGGGCTTATATTCCTTTGCAGGTCAAAATCATGCAGGTGGTACAACAGTCCGAGCAATTTTAATCTTGCCTCTATATGCTGCGCCCTTGCTGATCGTTCATAAGCTGTAAACACTGCTTCAAAATGCGGTGTTAACTGTTCGAATGTGGAGCGGTCAAATTTAAAAAGGTTGGTATGCAAACGGTCAAACAGGGGGAACTGCTGATGGAAATCGGGTTTAAAAAATGAAAAACACCCCGGCTTAAAATAAACAACATATCCTTTGAGCGCGTTGTTATGCGAAAAGCTGTACACCAGGTTCGGCGAATGAAATACGAGGTACGAGTCGGGGTTGTTAATGGTATGATCGCCATAGCTAACTTCTATATTCCCGGAATTGATGAGCAACGCAAAAAAATAAAAAGACCTTTTAAAGGGCGGCCGGTAGACCTGCACATCCTGATCCAGCTGTTCTAACCGCAAACAGTAAAAGTCCGGGTCATCCGTGCGGGCCGGCCAGGGTATAGATGCCAGGAAATCGTTGATTTCGGTATAATAAGGTATGCCAGCTTTTTTTTTCTCCATAAGTTGATGCGGAAGAGCCGGTTCTAAAGTAGCAAATTTTAATGTTTTGGTGTACCGGCCACAGAAGCGCTATTTGACTTTCCTTCGCTGAGTGAGAGAATCGCCATCCGGCTTACCGGCATAGTTTGGAATGCGATCAGAAGGCAGGACTTGACGCTTTAGATTCAATGCCATAGGTTATTATTATCGGCTAGCGAGCGTCCTGGCTTTTGTGCTTATTTAAAAGCAGGCCTTAATAGCCACGATGTAGTGGTGCCCAATACAGCCCCGCCAAAAACATCGCTCGGGTAGTGTACGCCTAAATACATGCGGGAGTAGCCTACTGCGCCTGCCCACAAATACGAAGGCGCTATTACATACCATTTTGGATAAGCCCTTGACAATGCAGTTGCCACCGAGAAGCTTGTTGAAGTATGCCCGGAAGGGAACGAGGTGCTGCCGGCGTTGTAAACTGCTACGATTTTTAAGTTTTGTACAAACGGCCTCCGGCGCTTAAATATTGCCTTGATCAGTAACGTAGCACCCAGGGTAATGGCAGCGCTGCTGCCTACATATAAAGCGTTCTGGCGCATTTGGCTATCATTCCGTATAATACCGCCAACCATTAAACCTACCGGTATGCCGTAGGAAACATACGGCAGCGAATTGGATAAAAACAGCATTTCTTTGGTTTCGGTATCATTGCGTTTTAAGGCCAGGTTAATTAAAAACTTGTCATCAAACCGCTGGATAAAGTTGTTCACCTGAGCCGCCTGTACCTTTACTTGTGTGGTAGTTTTGGTTTGTGCAGGCGTTTTGGGTTGTTCTTCGGTCTTTACATCCTGGCCAAAAACATTTCCTGCAAAGAATACAGTTATCAGGATTTGCAAAAGAAAAAACGCGTTAACAGGCATGGCGCGCTTATTTATTTTCATGGCAGTATGGGCAGGGTACATCAAGATGCGTATTTAAAGTACTTACATTAACATCAGCTTAACACCAAAACGTTTAAATTGTTAAGATATCAACAATTAAAATGAAGGAATGGGTTAAATGCAAAAAGCCTCAAGATTTTTGACTTAAGGCTTTTTGGCTTCTCCTGTCGGGATGAGAAGATTCGAACTTCCGACCTCCAGCATCCCATGATTGCCGCATATCGTCTTAAATGATTGATAATATGTAAATAAACGCTGTAATAATGGTTTCAGCCTTTTAACCGTATACAGTACTAATTACCCTTTTAAAGGCAGGGTGTTTCAATTAAAATCTGTTAATCTTTTTACACGTCATAGTATTGATTTAAGTGAATGATTGAGTTATGGAGCCTAAACACGCTTATAGCAATCAAGTGCAAGAAGGAAAACGAATAAATAGGTTGAGCTTGGACACGTGAGCGTTTATGCGGGAAGCTCTTGCACGCTACAGCAGCTATAAGCGTAACTTCTTCGTCAATGGCGAGTTGTAACATTCGCCTTTGATCTCAATGGTCTTTTGTTGAAGTCTTAATGTCTTAACAACAAATAGAGTTCCGATGCCGGTAACAAAGAATGATAATGCTGCGGCTATAGCCTGAATCCAATCGGTTGTTGTGCTCATTTACCGTCATTGTTAAATTTGTTTGCACTAGGAAATATCCAAGGACGAGCATTAATATAAGCCACAAACAAAGAATCTCGAAACCTGTAATACCTTTCTCTAACTTTTACAAGTTCACTTCCATAATCCTCTGTAACGAGCTGACCTACATATTGGCTCGGGTTTTCAACATCGAAATCAACTGTCAACTTATACGCATCTGAAGTCGGAATCTCGCCATCTTCTCTTATAGATGTTGCGAAAGACTTTAAAACGGCCTCACGTTGTGGCGAAGATGCAACAGCTTTTTTATAGCGACCTTCAAGCACTGGATCGGTCCCTTTCTCTGCAATTGATTGTACGGTTTGGTTGACATGTTCTTCTGTAATTGTATGATATCCATTTTGGTAAGCCTCACGTAGGCTATATTTGCCAAGTAAATGTATCATATAAGGGTGCCCTTGAGCCAATTGCAAAAGTTTCTTTATGGCACCATTGTCAAATGTGATAAATCTATCAATCGATGATTCTGCCTTAGCAATTATATCTTTAAGTTCATCTTCATTCATGCGGGGTAAGCTTACGACTCCACCTGCAAATAATCTGTCCGACGATTCATGTTCTTTCATTAGATTTTGTATATCATGAGCAACTCCAACGATACAAAACTTGATGCTTGGATTATTAGTTGCAAGAGACTTAAGTAACGCGGCAAAACCATTCGTATCCTTAATCTGATCAAACTCATCGATAACAATTAAGATACCGTTCTTTGCCAAGGCAGCCTTAGTCAACTCAAACAACACATTATTAAAAACAGTTTCAATGGTATGTTGTGAAATAGAGCTATTAGATGTTGTTTCCGTAGTTCCTTCACCACCACCGCTTATAATGCCAAGGTTAAGTCCACCGCTAATCTTAGCCACCTCTTTCGTCGCCGAAGGTATGTCATAAAGCCAGTTATACAAACAATCTTGTGTTGTCAATAGTCGTGTTAACAATGTACTTACGCTGTCAATGTTGTTACCACATGCAAAGTAAATTGAAAGGAAGTCCATTTTAGAGTCATAACCTATAGAAAGGTTGTCTAATAAAGAATTGTCACCGTTGCTAATATTTAAAATTTGTCTTGCTAAGGAACTTTTACCTATACCTCTATTTCCAAGAATGGCAATATTGGCACCATCTGCTAATAGAGAAAGGTACGCAGCAAGAACATGTTCTTTTCTTCCAGAAAAGCGGTCAGCACTTGTAATTTCGCGTGATGGTAGAAAAGCATTTTCGATCTGTGATAAGGTTATTTGTTTCATTCCAACTAAGTTACCGTTATCTTTCGATTACCCAAATATATTTTCAGAACTTAACCCACTACCTTTCGCCCAATAAGAATTTCGCCATATTATTTGTGCACCCGAGCCGTCCAAAGCCAACGCAGAGAAACGAAGTTTGTGCGAGTTGAGTGCCTTCCCCGATAAGAGGCTATCGCGGTTGGAGTTTGTATGGAGGTTTGCTTGACCGTTTATTAGAGTGTTGACTAGCTTAAGCCATAGATGTTAGTATTTATTGTAACTTTAAATTCAACATTCCGACATAATCATGAATGCAACTGACACATCTATTGTAGGATCTCCCAATATATTCTTAAGGAAAAACTTCGAAAGAGGCCATGTTTTTAGAGGGTTATACTTCATTATAGAGTCGTTCAGACAACAATTTGAAGACTATTCACCCGTACCACATTTTAAAGTTCGTATAACCTTTTATAGGGAAATTGTTGATGCTTTAAACGATTTAACTCGTATTGCCGCATCTGAAGATGAATCATGTGAGATGTTTGTAGGGTCTATGTATGAGAATCTGGGATTGCAAGGTTTTGAACATGCGGCAGACCTAAGTTTAAGAATAGTACCTATATTCCAATTTGGTGCTAGTGTGGTATATATATCTTCCCAAGATGTGACTTCTCTAAAAAATTATGTAAGAGCCTACATTAAATTGTTTCATTGGTATCCTACTTATTATTCTTCGGATAGGTACGCACGATTTGTTAACTTCTTAAGTACCATAAAGGAGTGGGAAAGACTTATGGATAGCAGACTTTCCCGAGCCTAACAAACCAACGTAGCTAATACGAAGTTGGTGCGAGCAACGAAAAACGTCTCAGCAGGGAGAGGCGCTAGCCGGCTGCTGAGTATCTGCGACAAACGATTGGCGTTGGCATTGCACAATGCGAGAGCATTGTAAATGCAATGAACATGACAATCGAGCAGCGTTTTTCGTCGGCGTAGGCGAGCAAAGCAAGATGAGCGTTTGGATTTTAATTTGTTGTGCGGCAAGCTTCACCTGGCCGAAAGACCAAGTGAGAGCGCAGCATAAGTGAAACTGATTAAAATACAGAGAAAGCGAATGTGAGTGACCACTTTGTGCTCTCAAACAATATGACAGGCTGCTTCTGTGACACGGCAAAGGAGACTTTGATTTGTGAATAGAGTAACCATGGCAAAGTATGTTTGCCGTCTATTGTGAGTTACTCGAAGAGCAACAGCATATTCGCTGTTATTTAATTTGTAGGTTGTGTTTAGGACTATTGGTTGTAGTTATGACGATTTTAAGCTAACCATCGAATGAGTCACCGTATACAAAACCGTATACATTGCTGCTAAATGCAAAAAGCCTCAAGATTTTTGACTTAAGGCTTTTTGACTTCTCCTGTCGGGATGAGAAGATTCGAACTTCCGACCTCCAGCACCCCATGCTGGCGCGATACCGGGCTACGCTACATCCCGTTTGTTCCAAAATCTTACATTAATTGTTGATTTACAGCGCGTAAAGCCAGCTATTGACTGATTAAACGATTGTATTTAATTAACGTATTTTGTAATGGTAGTACACAAAGTAGTACACAAACATAGTGCAAATATAAAAAGTATATCTGAACTTAAAAGAGACAGGTTCAAGAGGTGTCATGCTGCGCTTTAGTCGACGATTTGCTCATATGAAATTTTGTTAAAGTGAATAAATGAGTTATGGAGCCTCAACACGCTTATCGCAATCAAGTGCAAGATGGCAAACGAATAAATAGGTTGTGTATGGACACTAGAGCGTTTATGCGGGAAGCTCTTGCACGCTACAGCAGCTATAAGCGTAACTTTGCTCAGTAATTCATTTCTCACTCTTCTCTTCCAATTCAGAATATCGAAGATTTCTTAGTTTATAGAGGACGCGAAACTCTTGAATTAAGGGATAACTACATCGTCGGCTAATGTCCATTGATAGCTGCCGCAATTAGGTATTAGTCTTTCTTCTTTCCACTTCTTAAAATACTCGAAATGATTGTTTGGCTGACCATTTGCGGCGGAATATCCAAACGCTTTCCCATATGGAAGTTGTTCACATTCGACTCGGTCAACAACAGCATAAAACTCCTTGCCCCAATTGTCTCGTCTAACCGCAAAAGGTGTTTTCCTGCCTATTGAATCCCATATCTGAAATATATTAGTTTCACTCATAATCAAATATACAATTGCCAAGATGTCAATTCAAGAATATTGAAAAATCTTACATTATAGATGACGGATAATTCCTTCGTAGGGTAATTGTCAAGAGATTTTCTATATTAACAATATGGACATGTATGAATTAGAATATCTACATTACCAAATGGAAAGCGTGCTGGCAAATTAATTTCAACGACATATGAGAGTATGCTAGAATCGGATTATGAAGACTACGAGCATATAATTTAGAGAAGAGAATAAATGACGCCTTCAGCAAAGACGTCGACCTAATTCAAGATGACTTGCCTATTGATGGCGACTACAACCTAGAATTATTCAGAAATCATCCTGCCATGGCTTCAATTGTGGAACCAGGACAGCCAATTTCTGTAAATAATAGTAAGCCATGTTATATGTACATAGGCGACGAAGTTGCTTTGTAACGAGTGTTTCAATTCTGGGATTCTTATTTTTTAATGTTTATAGAGGCTACTCAAATCCTGAATTAGTACCTAGGTCATTTAGATTGGCAATCTGCTAACGCTTTCTTTAATCGTACAATCTCTTTATTTGCGCGATCAAGTTCCTCGAGCTTTTCATACATTGTCCAACTACCAATTTCATTTAATTTGTGAAGTAGAGGTAGAAGTTCTCTGTTAAAAAATTCAATCCCACGCGTCTCCAATTGTGTACTATGTGTCTTGCCAGTATTCAATTCTTTAATAAGTACATTCTTGCTCCCGCCAAGGGAGCCGGGCGATTCCTCTTCAATATTAACGACCTCGAAATTCCCTATACGAAACCTCAAATAAGAACCCTTCACATCAATAATCGTAAAGGTTGGTGGATTAGCCCAGGCATCGCTCTTTACACATTTTAACCTATATTCTACTTCCGATACATCGTTAACCTCTGAAAGGGTATGCTTCTCAATTGTGTTGCCATCGGCGAGAATGCCGAAGTAGGTTGTTGTCATTATTGTATGTTTAGATTATGGTATGTTTCAATTCAAAGATATTGAAATATTATACTTTATAGAGGTTATTTAAATCCTGAATTGAGATTTCCTACTTTCCAGTTTTGTATAAAACTTCGTTCTTGTATAGGAGATTACAAACTTTAAGAAATTGTTGGAAGCTGATCGAGACTAACTAGGATTAGTTAGTGATAGCAGTTGGTTCTATTCTCACACTTTACTTTATAAGGGCACCTTTCGAGATTCTATGATAAGTTCTAATATAGCATAGTTCTCTTTTAAAATAAGAAGCCATAATCCGTTAAGATTTGCGTAATGAGCCATACAAGTAGTTTTGTAACCCACCCTTAGTTCGGACTGGTCTTTTATAGACTTATTAATTTCAAAAATAGTTTTATTGTTGTTGTAACTGTGGGGATGTTGGAAACTCGGTAGAGTTTTCAATATCCCCACAGTTAAGCCGCTTGTACAGGTCGGGCGTTATACCCCCCAATGCTTCATGCGGCCTGCTGTAATTGTAGTCTTCCATCCATTCATCAGCTAAAAGCTGTACCTGGTTAATGTCTTCGAATAAGTAAGCGTCCAATATGTTCTCCCTAAAGGTTCTGTTAAAGCGTTCGATATAGCCGTTCTGCATAGGCTTGCCAGGCTGGGTGAATTGCAGGGTAATGCCTTTGCTCTCACACCAATCTTTGAATTCCCTGCTGTTAAACTCAGGGCCGTT